>NZ_JBLWVT010000007.1:0-325342 GCF_048268305.1 Pseudodonghicola sp. | reverse complement strand
ACTTGGGGAAGAATGGCTCAAGGCGCGCCATCTGCGCGTCGCTCAACCAGAAAAGATCAGACATGTTCACCGCTCGTTTTCGAGCCGTGAATCATGCCCTCAACCCGAAATCAATGGGTCCTGACTCTAAGAAAATCGGCGAAAGGCGACGGTATGAAAAAGGGCATCTTACTTCTGGCGGCGGTGGTGATCATCGCAGCATTGGCTTTCGCATTCAGCAAGAAAGACGAATCCGGAACTAAAACAGTTGAAGAGGTACCCACGCCCCAAGTTGAGGCATACGAAATTTCCGTCGAAGCAACCGCGATATCCGCCTACAAAGTTTTGCTAAAAGTCCAAACGACCATCCCCTTGCCCGTTGACGTTATGGCAAGTGTGTCCATCAAAGACCAGAAGCCAACCGACACCTATATTGGTGCATCGAGAAGAGTGACGCTTAACACACCGGAGCAAATCATAGAGATTGATGGATCAAGTGAAAATTTGCCCCGTGGCGCCTACTTCGCCGAAGTGACGTTCTATCCAAGATGGGGTGCGGAATCTGGTCCTGCGGCAGCAAAGAAGATCAAAGAAGAAATCTCGGGTCAGGATAGCGTCGCGCTTGCAGGTTCAGGCGCAAGCAAAGACGACACAGATAGGAAGAATGATTCCCAAAAGTGGGTCATGTTGAATGTAGAAATTGGAACACCATGGAACGAAAATCTCTTTGTTTCGAAGCTTGGTAGATTCACGAAATCGGCGGCTGACCTGAATCTTCACGATGCATATTACTTCCCGGATACAGACATGACTATCATCGTAAGCCGCATTAAAGGGACAGTGGCGATTTGGAGAATGGGGCGGGCCACGAAGTAGCTCGCCGAAATAATTAAGACTGTAACGAAAAAGCCCCGACGCAGTGAAGCGCCGGGGCAAAGCCGTTCGGAACAATCCCGAAGAACGAACGCCCATCAGGCCGACAGGCCATGCCGCCCGAGTTCGAAGGTCATTCAATCGCGTTGACGATGGGTCCGGTTGCGAACGGGGCGTCAATTTCGACGCGGGTTCCGATCTGTTCTGCCATGCCTTGCGAGTAGAAAGAGGGGCGCAGCCCTTTCAAGGCCGCGTTCCAGCTGGTCGGCTTCACCGCTAACACGATCCGCGACCAGCCGGTTCCGCCCGCTCCAGACACAAGTCAGGATGCAGGCGTAAAATTTCTTCACTTCCCCTCTTGCGCCCGGTTTCAGAGTTGCATAGAGAGGCGCTCACCACAGCGTGGCCCGTTCGTCTATCGGTTAGGACGTCAGGTTTTCAACCTGAAAAGAGGGGTTCGACTCCCCTACGGGCTACCACTGGTTTTCCCCGACATTTCAGATGTGATCGCGCAGCGCTGACATCAGGCTTTTCGCCCGATTGCAGCGACTTGCCGCCCATTCCTCAGCCAAAACATCAAGAAAAAGGGAGCGAGGGCGGCGTGCCGCACCCCGCTCCGCAGGCGGCGGTTCCGCGGCAGAGGGGGAACGGAACCGCCTTGTCGCACAAAGCGCCGATCACTCGGCGCGCTTGTATCCCGTGACCATCGACCGCGGCAGATTCTCGCGATGCCGATAGCTCGCCAGCGCCACCCCGCCGAGGTGGAAGAGCACCAGAACCAGGGTGAGATTGGCGAAGAACCCATGCACTTCTTTCCAGGGGTTTTCCTCGCCCTCTTCTCCCTCTTCATGCCCGGCGCTCTCGGCCTTGGTCTCCTCCTGCGGCAGTTGCTGGATGATCCCGGCCAGCGGCCCGCGCCCGTCTTCCGAGGCGAGCGTGGCCATGCCGGCAAAGGCCGTCACCGCCAGCGAGGCAAGCAGCGCCACCACCATGACCCCGCCGGCCGGGCTGTGGCCGACATAGCGCGGCGAGCGGCCGGCGATCAGCGCCCGCAGGTAATCGAACGCGCGGAAGGGGCCGGTGACGAAATCGGTGAACCGCGCCCGACGCGGCCCGACAACGCCCCAGAGAATGCGGATCGCCACGGTCACCGCGATGGCATAGCCCGCGAAGGTGTGCAGCCACTCTGGCTCGCCTTCGGTCAGATAGGCCACGGCGAATCCGACGATCAGCACCAGATGGCCGATCCGGACCAGCGGATCCCAGACCTTGATCTGCGGCTTTTCGGTCTGTGTCATCGTCAACCCCTCCGCTCGGGCAGGGAAGGCCCCGCATGGTCAGGCATAAGGCATCCGCCTGCGGCACTGGGCGCGGCGGACAAATCGGCGACAGATCTCATTCCTCGGGTCTCCGGCTCTCTGTTTCGAACTAAGCCCCTTCTGCGCTCTCGCGCCTGACATCCCGCTGACAGCGCGATGTCAGCTTGCCGTCAGCGCCGGAAGGCTAAAGAATGCGGATGATGAAACGCCTGCTGTCGCTGCCCCTGCTGATCGCGCTCGCCCTGCCCGTGCTGGCGGACGCCGATGACCATGACCGCGCCCGCAGCGCGCTGGAGCGGGGGCAAATCCTGCCGCTGACCGATATTCTGGCCATCGCCCGCGACCGGGTTGGTGACGGGCGGCTGATCGGGGTGGAATTCGAATATCACGAAGGTCTCTATATCTATGAGCTTGAGATGATCACCCCCGACGGCCGCATGATCGAACTGGAGCTGGACGCCGCCACCGGAGCCGAGATCGGCGCCCATCCGGGCCGGGACGACTGATGCGCGCGCTGGTGGTCGAGGACGACCCGAGGATCGCCGCCGATCTGGCCGCGGCGCTTGGCGGCGCCGGGTTCCTGACCGAGATCTGCGGCGACGGCGAACAAGCCTGGTTTCGCGGCGATACCGAGGACTATGACCTGATCGTGCTCGACCTCGGGCTGCCGGGGCTCGACGGGTTGAGCGTGCTGAAACGCTGGCGCGCCGGCGGCCAGGCGGTGCCGGTGCTGATCCTGACCGCGCGCGGCACCTGGCAGGAGCGGGTCGCCGGGATCGAGGCCGGCGCTGACGATTACCTGCCGAAACCGTTCCGGATGGAGGAGCTGGTGGCCCGGGCCCGCGGCCTGATCCGCCGCGCCGTGGGGCACCCCGCGGCGGTGCAGCAGGCCGGGGCGCTCAGCCTCGACACCAACCGGATGACGGTAACGCTGGCGGGCCAAACGGTGCCGGTCACCGCGCTGGAATACCGGCTGCTGTCCTATCTGGCACTGAACCGCGACCGGGTGGTATCGCCCTCGGAACTGCTGGAGCACCTCTATGGGGACGATGACGCGCGCGAGGCCAATGCGCTCGAGGCGGTGGTGGCGCGGTTGCGCCGCAAGCTGGGCAAGGGGGTGATCGGCACCCGGCGCGGCTTTGGCTATTTCCTGGAAGGTGACGCATGAGGCACCCGCTGCGCCACCTGTCGCTGCGTCTGCGGCTGGTGCTGGCCGGCGCGCTGGCGGTGGTCCTGGCACTGGGGCTGGCCGCGCTCGGCCTGTCGCTTCTCTTCGGCACCCATGTGGAGCGCCGGGCGCAGGCGGAACTCTCCATGCAGCTCGATCAGGTGCTGGCGGGGCTGGCGCGCAAGGATGGCGCGTTGACGCTGGCGCGCGAACCCGCCGATCCGCGGTTCGGCCAGCCCTATGGCGGGCTCTATTGGCAGATCGTCGACGGCGACCGGGTGCTGCGCTCTCGCTCGCTCTGGGATTACCGGTTGCCGCAGATGGATGATCTGGGCGACGGGCTGACCCACAGCCATCATCTGCCCGGCCCTGACGGGGCGCCGCTCCTGGTGGTCGAACGGCAGGTGCAATTGCCGCAAAGCCTTGGTGGCGATCGCATCCAGGCCTCTGTCGCGGTCGAGGCCGGCTCGCTCGAGGCGGCGCGGCAGGATTTCCTGGCCGACATGCTGCCCTATCTGGCGCTGCTGGCGCTGGTGTTGATCGCCGCCGGCGGGGCGCAGGTGATGGTCGGGCTGAAACCGCTGCGCGAACTGGGGGTCCGGGTCACCGCGCTGAGGCAGGGAACCGCGCGGCGGATGGGAGAGGACTGGCCAAAGGAGGTTCGCCCGCTCGCCACCGAGATCGACGCTTTGATCACGGCGCGCGAGGCGGATATCGACCGCGCCCGCGCCCGTGCCGGCGATCTGGCGCATGGGATGAAGACGCCGCTGCAGGCGCTGATGGGCGAGGCCGGCCGGCTGCGCCGCGCCGGTGAGGCACAAAGCGCGGCGGGGATCGAAACCATCGCCCGCGTGCTGCAACGCCATGTCGACCGTGAACTCGCCCGCACCCGCGCCGCCGCCCGTGCCCGCGATGCCCGCGCCGATGTCGGACAGGTGGTGCGTGGCGTCATCGCCGTGCTGCGCCGCACCCCCGAAGGCAGCGGCCTCGACTGGCAGAGCCGGATCGCACCGGGGCTGGTCGCGGCGATGGAGGAGGGCGATCTGGCCGAAGCCTTCGGTGCGCTGGCCGAGAACGCGGCGCGCCATGCCCGCGACCAGGTGACGATCGCCGCCGCGATGGCCGGCGACGGGCTGATCCACCTCAGCCTCACCGACGACGGGCCGGGCATCGCCCAGGGGCAGCTCACCGCCCTCACCGCGCGGGGCGCGCGGCTCGATCAGGGCGGCAGCGGGCTGGGGCTCGCCATCGCCAGCGATTTCGCCGAGGCCGCTGGCGGTGGCCTGCATCTGGAGAACACCGGCGCCGGCCTCAGGGCAGAGCTGCGGCTGCCCCCTGCCCCGCCCGATCGCGCCGGCGATCAGGCCATATCTTAGATGCGGCTCAGCGGCACCAGGTGATTGTCCCAGCGCACATCCGACTGGCCCAGATCATGCGGGCCGTCGGCCTCGAACATGATCATCCGCCCGGTGCCGGCGGAGGCCAGAAAGCCGTCGGACCGCGCGCCCAGACCGCAGACATCCTCCATCGGCAGAATCTGCGCCAATGCCCCGGTTTCGGCATCAAAGACCTGCACCCGCGCGCCAAGCGGCGAGGAGACCGCGAGATAGCGCCCGTCGCCGGAAAAGGCGACGCTGCCGCCATAGCCGTTCATCTGCGCCGCGACCTCGGGCTCGGTTCCGAACAGTTGCAGCCGCGGCGCCTCACCCCGGCGATGCACGCCCAAAATCGGTGGCTGATCGCCCTGCCCGCCTTGCCACTGCATGGCAAAGCCCACCAGCCCGTCGGCGCGCACGTCGATATGGCGGATCGAGTTCTTGTGTAGTTCGGGATCCAGTTCCACCGCCTCCAGCAGGCTGCCGTCGAGCCTGAGATAGCTCAGGTTCGGTTTCATGAAGGGGATGTTCAGCTTGCTCCGGCCGCTGTCGGGATGGGTTTCGATCCCGCCGTTGGCCACCACCAGCGTCTTGCCGTCGGGCATCAGCCGCAGCTCATGCGGGCCGACCCCGTTTGAATCGAACTCGCCCACCCGGGTATAGTTCGACGCCACGTCCCAGACCCCGATCACCCCGCGCGCGGCGTCAAAATCGTTCTCGACCGTGAACAGCAGATCGCCCTCGCGGGAAAACACCCCATGGCCATAGAAATGCCGTCCCTCGGGCGCCTCAAGCTCGGCCCTTGTGGTGCCGGCGGCGCAGTCGATGACGAAGGCGAAGGTGCCGGGCCGGCGGGCAAAGCCCACCGCCTCGGCCCGATGCGGATGGGCGGCGGCGGCATGGCCGCGTCCGGGGATCGGCTGACGGAAGCGGATCGTGCCATCGGCGCCCAGCCCCAGCAGGCAATAGGAGCCGTCCGGCGCCTGCGCCGCCGAAAGGTAATCGGGGGCCCCCACCTCGGCCCAGGTGACCGCCGGGGCCAGCCCGCTGGCCATCAGGCCCGCCAGAAATCCACGCCGCGAGGTCATGATCAATCCCCATCCAGAGAGTTGAAGCCCGCCGCCGCCCCCAGCATCGGGCCCATGTATTGGTTGACGTCGGTCCGGATGGTGCGGATCGCGTCCTGCAAGGTCTCTATCCGGATCCTCCCCTGCGGCGTCGCCACCCCGGCAAAGACCGGATCGTCGGTCAGCTTGTCGGCCCGGCTGAGGGCATAGTCGAAGTCCTTGTCGATCCGGCCCGCAACCTCTGCATCGCCCTCGTCCAGCAGGTCGGAGAGCCGGCGCAGCGCGGTCAGCGACAGCACCACATGCCGTAGCGACCGGCCCGACCGCCAGGCCTCGGCCCGGGTCGGGCGCGGCGCGTCGATCTTGCCCATCGGCCGGCCCAGCCGCAGATCGGCGTCGACTTCCAGATCGGTGACCACGGCCTTGAAGAATTCCTGCAAGACCTCGTCGTCGGTCTTATACGGGCTGTCGGGCCCCGGGTTGCGCATCAGATCGGCATAGCGTTCGCGCCAGTCGGCCTCGAGCGCCGCAGAGGTGCGGGCAATGTCGGCGGCCTGGGCCCGGACCAGCCGGCAGCGGTAATCGGCGGTCTCGGGGGTGGCGAGATCGGTATCGTAGAGCAGGTATTCCATCGCATAGAACCCGCGACCGGCGACCGAAACGGTGGCAAAGCCATCGGGCGTGTCGACCACCGGATCCTGCTGGGCGATCAGCCCGTCAAGCGTCTTCGGGATCATGCCGCGGCTATCGGGCCAGAAGGCCAGCGCGAAACCGCGCGTCTCGGCCTCGGCCGGGCCGAAGCGCAGATGGCTGACGTCGATCCAGGCATCGAAGGCCTGATTATAGGCCGCGCGCAGCGGCGCGCTGTCGGCGGCGCAATCGGCCTGGGCGGCGGCGTCGAGATCGGCGGTGCGCGCGGCCAGGGTGCTCATGCCCGGCAGCACCAGTTGATCGAGGATCGCCTCGGTCTTCGGCCCGGCCTGCGCCACCGGAGCGGCGAGCGCAGTGAACAGGGTGACGGCGGCAGGGATGAGATATCGCATTCAAAGGCTCTCCAGAAACCGGATCAGGGCGGCGCGATCGTCGGGCGGCAGGCCGATCACCCGTTCGCGCTGGGGCTGCGCCTCGCCCCCGTGCCAGAGGATCGCCTCGAGAAGGCTGCGCGCCCGCCCGTCATGCAGGTAACCGGCACGCGGATCGACCACCCGTGCCAGACCTATAGCCCAGAGCGGGGCGGTGCGCCACTCCGCCCCGGAGGCGCGGCCTTCGACCAGATCGTCGGCAAGCCCCGGCCCCATGTCGTGCAGCAGCAGGTCGGAATAGGGCCAGATCAGTTGAAAACTCTGTTCCGGCTGGTCTTGCAGCCGATGGGTGACGAATTTCGGCCGGTGGCAGGCAGGGCAGCCGATGTCGTAAAACACCTGTTTGCCGCGCAGCACCCGCGGATCATCGACATCGCGCCGCGCCGGCACGGCGAGGTTGCGGGCGTAATAGACCAACACATCAAGCGCCTTGGCGTCGGCCTCGAACACCCGGGCATCGCCATCGCCATGTGGCGCGGTGCGACAGGCGGGCTCAGCCTCGGTGCAGTCCCCCCAGGGCGCCGGATAGAGCGGGGTCGAGATGCCGATATCGTCGGAGAAGGCCCGGGCGCTCTGATCCTCGACCGTCGGCTGGCCGGCCTTGAGACCGAAGCGGCCCAGCATCGGGCGCTGATAGAGCGTCGACCAGACGATATTGGCCCGGCCCGAGACGCCATCGCCATTGGCGTCGTCGGGATCGGCGCCGGCCAGGATATCCTCCGCCGGGATCGCCTCGAGCAGCCCCAGACCGATCATCGCCGGCGCCACCCTCGGGCTGACGGCGCTGCCCGTGGCCAGCGGACCATGGGCCAGATCATCCAGGTGATACTGCGGCGCCCTGAGGCGGGCGATCTCGCCACCTTCAAGGGGGATCTCGATCTCGTCATAGCTGACGGTCAGCCGGTATTCCGGCTTCAGCCCCACCACGGCGCGGTTCTGCATCTGCCGGCCATAGACCGGATCGGGCCCGGTGGGGTGATACCCGGCGATCCCGGCCATCGCGCCGGCCTCCGCCCCCGTCGGGCGGGCAACATGCAGGACCAGCGACAGCGCCTGTTCGCCTGCCGCCGGCGCATGGCCACGGCCGTCGCGGGGATGGCAGCTCAGGCAGGAGCGCGCGTTGTAGAGGGGGCCCAGCCCGTCCGAGGCCTTGGTCGAGGAGGGCGAGGACACCCAGAGCTTTTCGAAGATCCCGTGCCCCAGGCGGAAGTCCAGCCCCCGCGTCTGGTCAAGATTGGCGGAGGGCTGCAGGAAGGTGTCCCGGTCGGCGCGAAACACCGTCGCGGCGCCGCCCGGGCGCGCCTCGAAAGCCTCCGGCGCGGAGAAATCCGTGGTCGGGCGCAAGGCCGCCGCGATCCGCGCGGTCTCCTCGGCACTGCGTGGCAAGGGGGTCAGATGCGGCTCGTTCAAGGCCGCCTCTTGAGCGGAACCGGCGCCCGCGATCAGGGCGAGCGCCAGCGCGAGCGCGGGCTTATTCGCCCGCGTCCATCTTCGAGGCGTTGAGCTGCGCGTATTTTTCGGCGCCAAGGCGGTCATAGAGGTCCAGTTGGGTTTCGAGGAAGTCGATATGCCCCTCTTCATCGGCCAGCAGTTCGTCGAACAGCTTCATCGACACGAAATCGCCAACCTTGTCGCAATAGGCGCGCGCCTCGGCATAAAGCGCGCGGGCGTCGACCTCGGCGGCGAGATCGCATTCCAGCGTCTCTTTCGGAGTCTGGCCGATCCGCAGGGGATCGAGTTTTTGCAGGTTCGGGTGACCTTCAAGGAAGATGATCCGCGCGATCAGCTTGTCGGCATGCTGCATCTCCTCAATGCTTTCCTCGCGGCTCTTGGAGGCCATGGCGCCCAGCCCCCAATCCTCTTGCAGACGGTAATGCAGCCAATACTGGCTGACCGCCGTCAATTCATGCCGCAGGGATTTGTTGAGGTATTCGATAACCTTGACGTCGCCCTTCATCGCCTTACTCCCGTCCATTCACTTCTGTTAGATGCACGCGGTCGAGACTGCGCGCGAGGATGGGAATTTGCAAATTGGAATTCTTCCGCATGGTTTCGAGGAACAGCGGCATGCAGCCGCCGCAATCCGCCGACTTGCCCAGGGCGCGATAGACCTTGCGCGGGGTGATCAGCGTGTCGGGGTCGGCCGCCCGCATCCAGTCCACCGCGGCGTGAATGTCGGAGTCACTGATGTTCATGCAGTGGCAAACGATCATGCGGCGACCTTCTGACTGGGAGCGGCGATATTTCCTAGCTTATTAGTCAGCTTTTAGCGGGCCCGCCAGTATTTTCCGATGCTTTCTATCAGATATTCGTTCAGATTTGCGTGAGGCCGCGCCGATGGCGCGACCTCGAACGGCTATCGGCTGACCCGAGCGGCTCAAGCTCAGGCGCCGAAGGGAATCACCAGGTTGACCCCCAGCGCGGTATCCTTGGTGCCGGCCTCATCCACATAGGCCAGCGCGCCGCCCAGGACGAACCCGTTGGCAAAGGTATACTCCGCCCCGACCGAGGTCAGATTGGTGTGCCCCTCGCTGTCGATGTCGCGGCTGGCGAAGGTTCCCGACAGCGTCCAGTTGCCGATCGCATAGGCCGCGTTCAACGTCGCATAGGTGGCGTCATCGGCGGTGCCGCCGTAGCCATCGAAGGCCGCGACCTCGGCCAGAACGTCGATGCCGCCAGCGAAGGAATGGCCGATCCCGAGCAGATAGCCCTTTTCATCCTTCACGTCGCCAGTGCCCGCGCTCAGATAGCGAATGCCGGCGTGAACATAGGTGTCGTCCCATTCCTTCGACCATTGCAGGGCGACGTTGTTCAGCTTGCCGGTATTGCCGGCGCCGCCGTCATTCGACGAATTGCGCCCGCGGTTGTAGCCCAGCGATTTGCTGAGCACCGTGTCGTCGGCATAGAACAGCCCATAGGACAGCGCCCCGGCCCCACCCAGATCGACATCGACCAGGACACCGATCTGTTCGGACAGCTCATAGTCCTCGGCGATGGTCGTGCCGTAGAAGCCGGCGGCCACATCCCAGGCCACCCCCCAGATCGGATGCACCTTGCCGGCCTGAACCACCACCGGCCCGAGATCGAATTCGACCCCCAGCTCATGCGCGTAGAGCCCCATCTGCTTGAAGGCACGGTTCTCGGTCGGATCGACCACCGACTCCCAGGTCAGCCCACCGAACAGCGCGACACGGTTGGTCAGGGCGAAGCGCGCGTTGATCTCGCCGGTGGCATAGGTGTCGCGGATCTCGCGGCTGGAGTCGTCGGAATGGATCACCTGGTCGTTGCCGATCTCGAGCGAGCCACCCAGGGACAGGCGACTGGTTTCCTGCGCCTGGGCGACAGGCGACAAAAGCAGCAGCGGCGCGCTGGAGACCAGCGCGACAGTCAGTTGTTTCTTCATGATCTTCTTTCTTGGAGGAGAGGGCGCCTGGCGGTCGCGCGGCAATGGCGCGGACTGGCTCGGCACAACAGCGGAGCCCCGAAGGGCTCCGCTGGAAATTCAGGATGTCATCTGGCGCTTACTGGAAGACGGCCGAGGGGTTGTCGAGGCTGTCGGAGCCTTCGAACTCCAGCTTGTCGACATTCAACGCGGCGACGATGCGTTCGATCGTCTTGGTCTGGTCGATCAGCCCGTTGACCCCGCCCATGATCAGAGCCGCGCCGGCGGTATTGCCCCGCGCCAGCATCTGGTCATAGGCAAAGCCGGCCTCTGCCGCGATCTTGATATCGAGCAGCGCGTTGACGGTGGTCGCCAGCTTGCCCTTCATCTCGGCATCAAGCTCCGGGTTTGCCTCGGCCACGAGGTCAGCGAGCGAGGGGCCGGACACCACGGTGCCGTCAGCGCCGACATACCGGCCCAGATAGACGTTACGGATGCCGATACCGTCATAGAAGTGGCTGTTATAGGTATTGTCCGAAAAGCAATCATGCTCTTCTTCCGGGTCGTTCAGCATCAGGCCCAGCCGCATCCGCTCACCCGCCTGCTCACCATAGGACAGGCTGCCCATGCCGGTCAGAATGGCGACGATGCCGGCATT
Source organism: Pseudodonghicola sp. (assembly GCF_048268305.1). Taxonomy (NCBI): domain Bacteria; kingdom Pseudomonadati; phylum Pseudomonadota; class Alphaproteobacteria; order Rhodobacterales; family Paracoccaceae; genus Pseudodonghicola; species Pseudodonghicola sp. The sequence continues at coordinate 314,438 of NZ_JBLWVT010000007.1, read as the reverse complement.
CTCGTCCTTCAGCACATTGGCGCGCGCCTCGCCGCCTTCGACCCATTGCGCCGCCATCCAGTCCAGGTCGCTGACCAACAGATCGGTCGCCGCCTTCAGGTATTCGCCGCGACGGTCGCAATTGTCATGGGTGCAGGCGTCGCCCTTGGCGTAATCGGTCCAGGGCCGGTTGCCGGCGCCGGGTCCGGTGCCATTCAAATCCTGCCCCCAGAGCATGAATTCGATGGCGTGATAGCCGGTGGCGATATTGGTCTCGATCCCCTCGGCCTCCTGCAGGGTGCCTTCCAGCAGCTCGGGCGTGATATGGGTGGCATCCACCTCTTTGCCGGCAACCATGGGTTTCGGATTGGCGATCACGTTCAGCTTGGCGAGCGGGTTCTCATCGCTGTCGCCATAGGAGGGATCAACATAGTCGATCAGCCCCTCGTCCAGCGGCCAGCCGTTCACCTTGCCTTCCCATTCGTCGACGATCGGGTTGCCGAAGCGGAAGACCTCGGTCTGCTGATAGGGTACCCGCGCCTGTTTCCAGGCGGCCCTGGCGGCCTCCAGAGCCTCGGGCGACGGGTTGGCGATCAGCGCGTCGACCGCCACCTGCAGCCGCTTGGCCGTCGCGGCGCTGTCACCATAGGCGGCAGCGGCGATGTTCACATAGGTATCCAGCACGGCGGCCTTGTCGGCGGCCAGCGCCGGCACGGCTGCGACCGAGCCGAACAGCACGGCAGTCAGGGCGAGACGTTTCATTCCGAAGTCCTTTCAGTCGGCGATTGATCCCGGAAGAGCCTGCCGCACCGGCCACGGGGGCATGGTGGGCAATCCTGGCGCTTTCGCGATCCTGAAACACGGGCATCCCCGCGCAGACGGGGGCTCGCTCAGAACCTGATAAAATTCGTCGGAATTGTCAGGCGCCGGCCTCCGGCCGGCGGGAACCTGGAGCGACCCCTGCCCCGGCAGCCGGTCCTGCGGCGTCAAAGCCACGGGACCGGACCACAGAGCGGATCACCCGATCACATGACCGCCTCGATCAGCACCGGGCCGGGGGTGTCGAGCCCGGCGGCGAGCGCCAGCGCGAGCTGGGCGGTATCCTCGACCCGGGTCGCCTCGACCCCCATGCCGCGGGCGAGCGACACCCAGTCCAGCGTCGGACGGTCGAGTGACAGCATGTCGATGGCGCGCGGACCGGGGTTCTGCACGCCGACATTGGTCAGCTCGCCGCGCAGGATGTTATAGGCACGGTTGGCAAGGATAACGATGGTGACGTCCAGCCCCTCGCGCGCCATGGTCCAGAGGCCCTGCGGCACATACATGCCGCTGCCATCGCTGATCAGGGCCAGCACCTTGCGATCCGGACAGGCGACCGCGGCGCCGACCGAGACCGACAACCCATAGCCGATCGAGCCGCCGTTATTCTGCAACAGGCTGTGCTGGGGCGCGCCCCTGGTCGCCTCGGGCAGATGGCCGCCGCTCGACACCGTCTCGTCGACCACGATCATGCCCTCGCGGATCGCATTGGCGATCACCGGGGCGAGGGTCTTGGGCGTCAGGGGCGACAGCGGCGGCAGATCGGGCAGTGCCGCCACCTCGATCAGCGCCGATGTCGCCCCTGCCCCGGTCGCCGCCACCAGTGCCTCGAGCGCGGCACCGGTATCCATCGCGGCGGTGGCGAGCGGCACGAATTCCGCCCCCGGCCGGGTCAGCCGCGCCGGCTTGCCGGGATAGGCGAAAAAGCCGATCGGTTCGCGCGCGCCCAGCAGCACGATCTTGCCATAGGGTTCCAGCGCCTTCAGCGCCAGATCGATCGGATAGGGCACCCGCGGCATCGCCACCCGGCCGGCGCCGCGTTCGGTGCGCGGGTTGGCCCATTCCGACATCAGCGTGCAGCCGGTCGCGGCGGCAATCTTGCCCGCCAGCGCCAGGTTCTCTTCGGTCAGGGCGCCGGCGCCCAGCAACAACAGGCTGCCTTCCAAGGCGAGCGCCTTGGCGGCCTCTTCGACCAGCGCGGCATCAGGGCCTTCGGGCGCCTCGGGCATCAGCGCCTCGGCCACCACGCCGCCCTCGGTCCAGGCGGTATCGCCCGGCAGGATCAGCGTCGCCACCCGGCCCGGGGTGGTGCGCGCCTGCTGCACCGCGCGGGCGGCATCGGCGCCGACCTCCGCCGTCGAGAGCGAGGTATGAACCCAGGCCGACATCGGCCGCGCGATGCCTTCGATATCCGCCGTCAGCGGCGCGTCGAGCGCGACGTGGGTCGAGGCGTGCTCGCCGACGATATTGACGATGCCCGACCCGGCCTTCTTGGCGTTGTGCAGGTTCGCCAAGCCGTTGGCCAACCCGGGCCCGAGGTGCAGCAAGGTCGAGGCCGGCTTGCGCGCCATCCGCCAATAGCCATCGGCCGCCCCGGTCGCCACGCCTTCGAACAGCGCCAGCACCGAGCGCATCCCCGGCACATGATCCAGCGCCGCGACAAAGTGCATTTCAGAGGTTCCGGGGTTGGTGAAACACACGTCCACATCGCTTGCCAACAGGCTGCGCACCAGGCTTTCGGCGCCGTTCATGTCGTTCTCTCCTCAAAACAAAAAGGGCGGGATCGCCTGCCGCGACCCCGCCCGCACCGTTTCACGCCCCGCTGACCGGGGCCAGAGCGAATTTACTTCAGACCACGTTCGATGCGGTCCAGCGTCACCATCGCGGACAAAGTCTGGGCGACCGAGGCATTCGGCTCGCGCCCTTCCTTGATCGCGGCGACGAATTCACGATCAATCAGCTCGATCCCGTTGTTCGACACCGTCACACCGGACAGATCGATGGGGTTCTCGTTGCCGTCAAAGAGGTCGTCATAGCGGGCGATATAGGTGCCGTTGTCGCAGATATAACGGAAGAAGGTGCCGAAGGGCCCGTCATTGTTGAAGCTGAGCGACAGGGTGCAGATCGCGCCCGAAGGCACCTTCATGCCGATCGACATATCCATCGCGATGCCCAGATCGGGGTGAATCGGCCCCTGCAGGCCGAAGGCCTCCGAGGCGGTCTCACCGGTCTGATACTGGAACAGATCGACGGTATGGCAGGCGTGGTGCCACAGCAGGTGATCGGTCCAGCTGCGCGGTTCGCCCTTGGCGTTGGAATTGGTTCGCCGGAAGAAATAGGTCTGCACATCCATCTGCTGGATCTTCAGCTCGCCCGCCTGGATCTTGTTGTGGATCCACTGGTGCGAGGGGTTGAAGCGGCGCACCTGGCCGGCCATCGCCACCAGCCCGGTTTCCTTCTGCTTGGCCACCACGGCCTCGCTGTCGGCCAGCGAATCCGCCATCGGGATTTCGACCAGCACGTGCTTGCCGGCCGCCATGCAGGCGATCGCCTGTTCGGCATGCATCTGGGTCGGCGTCGCCAGGATCACCGCGTCGACATCGTCACGCGCCAGACATTCCTCCAGCGTGGTGGCGGCATGGGGAATGCCGCGTTGGGCCGCGAAGGCCTCGATCTTTTCCTTGGTCGGCCCCATCACCGAGGTCACCTCGACCTCTTCGATATTGGCCAGCGCATCAAGGTGCTTGATGCCGAAGGCGCCATAGGCGCCCGCCACGCAAAGTCTCATCTCGGGAGTCTCCGTCAGCTATGGTTTTCCAGAATGATATGGCCCACCGCGGTATTCGAGGCGGGAACGTGATAATGGCGGTGAACCTCGGTCACCTGTTCGTCGAGCGCACCGCGCATGACCAGCCACATGACCATCTCGATGCCTTCCGAGCCGGTCTCGCGCAGATATTCCACATGTTCGATCTTGCGCGCGGCCTCGGGGTCATTCGCCATCATGTCGAGGAACCGCTGATCCCATTCGGCATTGATCAGCCCGGCGCGTTCGGCCTGAAGCTGGTGCGACATGCCCCCGGTGCCGAAGATCATCACGTTCAGATCCTCGGGATAGCTGTCGATGGCGCGGCGGATGGCCTTGCCCAGGTTATAGCAGCGGTTGCCGGTGGGGGCCGGGTATTGCACCACATTGACCGCCAGCGGGATCACCGGACAGGGCCATTCGTCATCGACACCCTTGTCGCCGAACATCACCGACAGCGGCACGGTCAGCCCGTGGTCGACCTCCATCTCGTTCATGATGGTCAGGTCGAATTCATCAAGGATGACCGATTGCGCGATATGGGAGGCGAGCCGTTGATGTCCCTTGACCACCGGCACCGGACGCGGCCCCCAGCCTTCGTCGGCCGGGGCGAATTCCGCCGCGCACCCCAGCGCGAAGGTCGGGATGCAGGAGGCATCGAAGGCGGTGCAATGGTCGTTATAGACCAGGAAGATGACGTCGGGCTGGTTTTCCTTCATCCACTCGCGGCTTTTGACAAAGCCGTCGAACACCGGTTTCCAATAGGGCTGGTCGGTGATGCCGGTATCCATGGCGACGCCGATGGCGGGCACGTGGGAACACCCCACGCCTGCGGTAATCCGGGCCATTACTTGTCCTCCCATTCGGATTTATAGCGGTTGCCCTCGATCGACCGGCCCCCGTGCAGCATCATGTCGCGATACTCTTCGCGGCTGACGCCGGTCATCATCGCGGCGAGATCCTGGAAGGTGATCCCGTCGAAGGCGGCGAGCTTGGAGGTGTAATAGATGTTCCCCCCCAGTTCGAGCAGCCGGTTCCAGGCGCGATCGCGCACCGCCTGTTTCTGCGCCTCGGTCATCGGAAAGCGCGACATATATTCCTCGGGATCGGCGGTCAGCGCCTCCCGGTTCTTCTGCAACCTCAGCGAAATGCAGAACTGGTTGAGATGATATCCCTCGCGTGAGCGGTCGGCATCGAAAACGAAGGTGCCGGGGATATCGTCATAGGGTTTGTCCTGTCGGTCGGTCATCGCCGCTCCTCCCCCTGAAGCCTTTGGTGAATCCTCTGGGCGCGGGTCCGCAGATGGCGCCCCGGGCCGCTTCGACTTACCAGCCCCGCCGCCGGGTCAGAAATTCAATGCCGCGCGGAGGCATTCGTTTCTGTTATAGATGGAATACATCTTTACTCCACCCCCGCCTTCACCTGGGCCCGGATCAGATCGAGAAACCGCGCCTGGGTGGGGGTCGGACGCCAATTGGCGCGATAGGTCAGGCCGATGGGGCGCGCGCTTTCCGGCAGCTCGATCGGCAAGGGGGCGAGGATGCCATACTCCTGCTCCACCTCGATCTGCTTGCGCGACATGATGGTGACGTAATCGCCCCGCATCATCAGCCCGCGCACCAGCACCAGCGAATTCGCCACCACCCGCACCGGCGTGTCGGGAAGCTGCGGGATTTGCAGCCGCTCATAGAGATAGGTCCCCGAGGGCGTCGGCAGCGGCGGCGCGATCCAGGGGTAATCGAGCGTATCCTCGAGTGTCAGCCCCTGTTTTCCGGCCAAAGGATGGGTCCGCGCGGCGACCACCGACAGGGTGTCGGAGAACAGTTCCTCCTGCACCACATCCTCGGCCGGCAGCGGATCGCGCAGCGCCCCGATCAGCAGGTCGAGATCGCCGAACCGCAGATCGCGCAGCAATGTGCTATAGGCGCCGTCGACGCATTGCAGTTGCAGCTGCCCGTTGCTTTCGCGCAAGAGCTGGTCGATCGCCGCCGGCAGGATGGTGGTGCGCGACAGCGGCATGGAGCCCACGGCGATCCGGGTGGAATCGCGGCCCAGAAATTCGCTCACCTCGAACTGACCCTGACGGATTTCCGCATTGGCCAGCCGCACGTGATGGGCAAAGGCCTCGGCCGCAGGCGTGAGCATCACGCCGCGCCGGACCGGTTCGAAGAAGCTGAGCCCAGAGAGCCTCTCAAGATCGCGGGCGGCCCGATGCACGGCGGGCTGCGAGACGCCAAGTTCGCGCGCCGCATGGCTGAAGTTGCCGGTCTGCGCCACCGCGATCAGCGCCCGAAGCTGCACCGCCGTGGTCAGACGATGGAAATCCCGCCGCCCCGCCGGCGCCGGGCGCGGCGCCCGTTTGCGCGCCTGCCGCTCGCCATCCTTCAGCAGATCGAGCGCCCGGGTCACCCGGGCCAGGAAGATCTCGCCGATCTCGGTCAGAAACATCCCCTCGGGCCGGCGATCGAACAGCCGCGCCGACAAGGTCTGTTCCAGCTTGGCCACCGCCTGGGTCACCGCAGGCTGCGACAGGTGCACCGCATCGGCCGCCAGATTGATCCGATTGAGCGCTGCAACCTGTTGCACCGCTTGCAGATGCCGCACATTGGGAAATACGAAATCCATCCGATCCCGCCCTTCTGTTCTGGCCTGCCCCGGCCGGGGCCTTTCGCCACATCTATAACATCTGCCAATTCGCAAAGCCAAGCTTCCAACTGGCGCGGCACGCCGTCACAGGCCTATGGTCACGCCAATTCGCGCCGCATCGCAAGGCGGCGCCCCAACGTTCGAGGAGGAGGCCCGATGGACCCCGATTACCTGCCGTTTCACCCCAACCCCAAGGTGCCCGATTTCAAGGTGCCGGCGGGCAGCGTCGATGCCCATTGCCATGTCTTCGGCCCGGCCGCGAAATTCCCCTATTCGCCCAAGCGCAAATACACCCCCTGCGACGCGCCGAAGGAAAAACTGTTCGCGCTGCGCGACTATCTGGGCTTCTCGCGCAATGTGATCGTGCAGGCCTCGTGCCACGGCACCGACAACGCCGCGCTGATCGACGCGCTTGAGACTGCCGGCGACCTGGCCCGCGGCGTCGCCGTGGTCTCGCCCGACATCACCGACGAAGAGCTGGCCGCAATGGATGCCGCCGGCGTCCGCGCGGTGCGCTTCAACTTCGTCAAGCGGCTGGTCGATGCCACCCCGAAAGAGGTCTTCATCGGCATCGCCGAACGCATCGCCAAGCTTGGCTGGCACATTGTGGTCTATTTCGAGGCCCCCGATCTCGAGGATCTGATCCCCTTCCTGGAAAGCCTGCCGACCACCGTGGTGGTCGACCACATGGGCCGCCCCGACGTGAGCAAGGGCGTCGATCACCCCGACTTCCAGCGCTTTGTCGACCTGCTGGCGCGCAACCAGAATTTCTGGACCAAGGTGAGCTGCCCGGAACGTCTGACCGTCGCCGGCCCGCCCTATGCCGATGTCGTCCCCTTCGCCCGGCATTTGGTCGAAACCTTCCCCGACCGCGTGCTCTGGGGCACCGACTGGCCGCATCCGAACATGAAATCGCACATGCCCGACGATGGTCAGCTGGTGGATGTGATCCCGCAGATCGCCCCCACCGAGGAGCTGCGACAGAAGCTTCTGATCGACAACCCTATGCGCCTTTACTGGCAGACCGAGGCCTGAGGCCGCAGCAGAACAGGGAGGAGCCCCATGGAGATCACCGATTTCGATCACCACACGCCGATCGAGGGTACCACGCTCTTCGACGGCGAGATGGCGATGAAGGGATATGCGCTGAACAAGATGTGCTATTCCTTCAACGCCGCCGCGGCGCGGGAGGCCTATCTGGCCGACCCCGAGGCCTATATGGAAAAATACGGCCTGAACGAGGAACAGAAGCAGGCCTGCCGCGACAAGAACGTGCTGGCGCTGATCGCGGCCGGCGGCAATATCTATTACCTCGCCAAATTCGCCGGCATCTACCGGCTCGACATGCAGGACATCGGCGCGCAGCAGACCGGCATGTCCAAGGCGGAGTTCCAGGAAAAGCTGCGCCGGGCGGGGGATTGAGACAATGGCGAAACTTCTGGGCGGCCTGACCACCTCGCATATCCCGGCGGTGGGCAACGCGATCCACAAGGGCCTGTTCGACGAGCCCTATTGGAAACCCTTCTTCGACGGCTACCCGCCGATCCGCGCCTGGCTGGACAAGAACAAGCCCGACGTGGCGATCAATATCTACAACGACCACGGGCTGGGCTTCTTCCTCGACAAGATGCCGACCTTCGCGATCGGCGCCGCGCATGAGTACCGCAACGAGGACGAGGGCTGGGGCATTCCGCAGCTTCCCCCCTTCCCCGGCGATGCGCCCTTCAGCTGGCACATCATCGAAAGCATGGTGGAGCAGGAATTCGACATCACCTCGTGTCAGGAACTGGCGGTGGATCACGGCTTCGTGGTGCCGATGCAGCTGTTCTGGCCCGGGGCGCCCAACAACCCCGACATGCCGCGCGCCATCCCGATCAGCGCCAATACGGTGCAGCACCCGATCCCGACGCTGAAACGCGCGCTCGATTTCGGCAAGGCGCTGCGCAGGGCCATCCTCAGCTATCCCGAGGATATCAAGGTGGTGGTGCTGGGCACCGGCGGGCTCAGCCATCAACTCGACGGCGAGCGGGCGGGCTTCATCAACAAGGAATTCGATCAGTATTGCATGGAGAAAATCATCACCGACCCCGAGGCGCTGACGAAAATCTCCCGCCGCGAACTGGTGGAAAAGGCCGGTGCCCAGGGCACCGAGTTCCTAATGTGGATGATGATGCGCGGCGCCTTGGGCGACAAGGTGCGCCCGCTGCACGCCAATTACCACATCCCGATCTCGAACACCGGGGCCGGCACCATGCTGCTCGAATGCGTCGAGTGAGCTGACCGGCCGCGGCAGAGGGGGCTCTGCCCCCGTCTCCTGCGGAGACTCCCCCGCCGTATTTGAACCGAGAAGAAGGGCGCGGCCATGGCGGCGCCTTTTTTCGTGTCAGCCCTTGGCGAAACGGCCGGGGCGCGCCACATAAGGGACAGGAGGTTCCCGATGCCCGGCTGTCTTGACGTGCTGATCGTGGCTCATGGCCAGCCCTCCGCCCCCGCCCCGGCGGAAGCGGCACTGGCGGAACTCGCGGCCAAGGTGGGGCACCTGCTGCCCGCGCACCGTGTCGGCTCTGCCACATTGGCCGCCGCCGGCGCGCTTGAGGCGGCGCTGGACCGGCTCGGCTCCGACGGCGTGATCTATCCCTTTTTCATGACCGACGGCTGGTTCGTCCGGCAAGCCCTGCCGAAACGGCTGGATGGGCACCCGGCGCAGGTCTTGCCGCCCTTGGGGCGCGATCCGGCACTGGTGGATCTGGCGGCGGACTATCTGGCGCAGGAATGCGCCCTGCGCGGCTGGGAGCCGGCGGCAGCTGCGCTGCTGATCGCCGCCCATGGCTCGGCCCACGGTCCCCGCGCGGCGGCGGCGACGCGCGACTTCGGCACCGCGCTCACCCCGCTCTGGCCCGGGCGCCCACCAGTCTATGGCTTTGTCGAGGAGGCGCCGTTCCTGGCCGAGGCCGCGCGCGACCTGCCCAATCAAACGCTGTGCCTGCCGGTCTTCGCCGCCGAGGGCGGGCATTATCGCCAGGATGTGCCCGATGCGCTGGAGACCGCCGGCTTCCTCGGCGCCCTGTTGCCGCCGCTCGGCCAGCATCCGGGGGTGCCGGCGCTGATCGCCGCCGCGATCAGCGGCTAGTGGCGCGGATATAGGCCTCGATCTCGGCCAGCTGCGGCGCGCTCAGCCTGAGGCCGAGCTTGGTGCGGCGCCAGACCATATCCTCCGCCCCGCGCACCCATTCCTTGGCGATCGCCCAATCAAGCTCTGCCTGGGTCAGCGTGGCGCCGAAATCGCGGCCGAGATCGGCGGCTGTCTTTGACTTGCCAAGGATCACCCGCGCCTCGGTGCCATAGGTGCGGATCAGCCGCCGCGCCCAAGTTTGCGTCAGGAAAGGATACTCCGCCAGCAGCCGTTCGATCTGATCCGCGACGCCGGCAACCGGGAAATCGCCACCGGGCAGCGCCACGCCGGCGGTCCAGTCCCCCTTGGTCACCTCGATCGCCTGGCCGATCTTGGCCAGCGCCGATTCCGCCAGCCGGCGATAGGTGGTGATCTTGCCGCCGAAGACATTCAGCAGCGGCGCGCCGTCGCGGTCGAGCACCAGCACATAATCCCGCGTCGCCGCGGTGGCCGATTTGGCACCGTCGTCATAAAGCGGGCGGACGCCAGAATAGGTCCAGACCACATCGGCCGGGGTCAACTGGCGTTTGAAATACTCGTTGGCGAAGGCCAGCAGGTAATCGCGTTCCCCCTCGGTGCAGGTCGGCGGCACATCGGGGCCGGCATGATCGGCGTCGGTGGTGCCGATCAGGGTGAAGTCATCCTCGTAAGGGATTGAAAAGATGATCCGCCCGTCGCGCCCCTGGAAGAAATAGCACTTGTCGTGATCATATAGCCGCGGCGTCACGACATGGCTGCCGCGCACCAGCCGCACGCCCCCGGGGGCGGAGCTGTGGAGCATGCCGTGCAGCACCTCGCCCACCCAGGGGCCGGCGGCATTGACCAGCATCTTCGCCTCGACCACCGTCTCGGTTCCATCGACGCGGCGCAGGGTGATCGCCCAGTGATCCGCCTCGCGGCGCGCGGCGATGACCTTGGTGCGGGTCAGGATCTCCGCCCCCCGGGCGGTGGCATCGCGGGCATTCAGCACCACCAGCCGGGCATCCTGCACCCAGCAGTCGGAATATTCATAGGCGTGTCGGAACCGCTCCTTCAGCGGCGCGCCGGCGGGCTCCTGGCGCAGGTCGAGCGTCCGGGTCGCGGGCAGGATCTGCCGCCCGCCGAGATGATCGTAGAGGAAGAGACCCAGCCGGATCATCCAGGCCGGCCGGCGCCCCTTCATCCAGGGCATCACCATTCCGAGCATCCGGGAGGCCGGCGTCGCGGTGTCGAAGCGCATCTCGCGCTCATAGGGCAGCACGAAGCGCATCGGCCAACTGATATGCGGCATTGCCTTCAGCAACACCTCACGTTCGATCAGCGCCTCGCGCACCAGGCGGAATTCGAAATACTCCAGATACCGCAGCCCGCCATGAAACAGCTTGGTCGAGGCCGAGGAGGTCGCCCCGGCCAGATCCCCCTGTTCGGCCAAAGTCACGCTCAGCCCCCGGCCGGCGGCGTCGCGCGCGATGCCGCAGCCGTTGATGCCGCCGCCGATGATGAAGAGATCGCGCATGTCGCCCCGTCCGGTCCCGTCGGTGAATGTCACGCCCCAGCGGTTAGCGCGACAAAGATGAAAAGTCACCCGTTCGCATAAAATTCCCGTGTAACAGTTTGATCAAATTCAAGCAGACGCTTGCCTGATTCTATTCCGGCGCTAGAGTTTTGCCGACACCCCGACGCCGAACCGGGCGGACAGACCCAGCCAGCCAGCCGGCCAATCGCAAGGAATGCCCATGCAGTATTTCAAACCCGCCACCTTTGAAGAGGCCGTGGCGCTTGCCGCCGGGGCCGAGGGGATCACCCGCATCCTCGCCGGGGGGACGGATGTTCTGGTCCAGATGCGATCGGACATCGTCACCCCGGATACGCTGATCGACATCAAGGCGATCCCCGGCACCCATGAGATCGCACCGACCGAGGACGGCGGCTGGCGGCTGGGCGTGGCCGTCACCGGCGCCGAGATGCGCGAACACGCCGACCTGGGCCAGGACTGGCCCGGCGTGGTCGAGGCGATGGACCTGATCGGTTCGACCCAGGTGCAGGGCCGGGCGACGCCGGTGGGCAATCTGTGCAATGCCTCCCCTGCCGCGGATTCGGTGCCGGCGATGATCGCCGCCGGGGCTCGCGTCAGCATCACCGGGCCCGAGGGGGACCGCGAGCTGGCGGTCGAGAACATCCCCGCCGGCCCCGGCAAGACGGTATTGAAGAAGGGCGAGATCATCACCGCCCTGATCCTGCCGCCGCGCGGGAAAAACGGCGGCGACGCCTATCAGCGCTTCATCCCGCGGACCGAGATGGATATCGCCGTGGTCGGCTGCGGCATCAACCTGACGGTCGAGGGCGAGGTGATCACCGCGGCCCGGATGGCGCTTGGCGCCGTGGCCCCCACCGCCGTTCTGGTCCCGGCCGCCGCCGACGCCCTGGTCGGCCGGACGCTGGACGAGGCGGCGCTCGCGGCGCTGGCCGAACTGGCCGAGGCCAGTTGCAATCCGATCGACGACAAGCGCGGCACGATCAAGTTTCGCACCCATGTGGCGGGCGTCCTGGCCCGGAGGGTGGCACAGATCGCCTATGACCGCGCGAAGGGAGCCCAGGCATGAGCAAGACGCATGTAACCGCGAAAGTGAATGGCGATGAGGTCGAATTCCTCTGCGACCCGCGCGAAACCCTGCTGGACGTGCTGCGCGACCGGCTGGGGCTGACCGGCGCCAAGGAAGGCTGCGGCACCGGCGATTGCGGCGCCTGTTCGGTCACCGTCGACGGCCGACTGGTCTGTTCCTGCCTGATGCTGGGGGTCGAGGCCGAGGGCAAGGAGATCGGCACCGTCGAGGGCATCGCCCAGGGCGAAACCCTGCATCCCCTGCAGAAGAAGTTCATCGAATATGCCGCCCTGCAATGCGGCATCTGCACCCCGGGCATTCTGATCGCGGCGAAATCGCTGCTGGAGAAGAACCCCGACCCGACCGAAACGGAAGTCCGTTACTGGCTGGCCGGCAACCTCTGCCGCTGTACCGGTTATGACAAGATCATTCGCGCCGTGATGGATACCGCGGCCGAAATGCGGGAGGCCTCGTAATGGCGTTGGACAGCTCGAAAACCACCGGGTTCAAATATGTCGGCACCCGTCCAGATCGTCCCGACGGGCTCGACAAGGTCACCGGCCGCGCCAAGTTCGGCGCCGATGCCACCGCGCCCGGCATGCTCTTTGCCGCGATCAAGCGCAGCCCGCATGCCCATGCGAAGATCGTCAAGATCGACGCCAGCAAGGCGCTGGCGATGGAGGGCGTCAAGGCCGTGGTCACCCGCGCCGATTTCGCCACCGGGCTGACGGGCGAGGATTGGAATATCCTGGAAAACGTCATGGCGGGCGAAAAGGCGCTCTATGACGGCCACGCCGTGGCCGCCGTCGCTGCCACCTCGGCGCTGATCGCGCGCGACGCGATCAAGGCGATCGAGGTGGAATATGAGCTGCTGCCGCATGTCACCGATGTCGACAAGGCGATGGAACCGGGCGCCCCGGAGATCCGCGACGGCGCCGCCGATACCTCTGTCCCCGCGGGGCTGCACCCGAACGTCGTGCGCTATTACGAAAGCGGTCACGGCGATATCGAGGCTGGTTTCGCCGAGGCCGATCTGGTGGTGGAGGATCACTTTACCACCGAGGCAACCCACCAGGGCTATATCGAGCCGCACGCCTGCCTCGGCACGCTGGGCGGCGATGGCAAGGGCGAGCTTTGGTGCTGCACCCAGGGCCACTGGAACGTGCAAAAGGTCTGCGCCGCGCTGCTGGGGCTGGAAACCAGCCAGCTGCGCGTCACCGCCTCGGAAATCGGCGGCGGCTTCGGCGGCAAGACCACCGTCTTCATCGAACCCGTCGCGCTGGCGCTCAGCCGCAAGGCCAACCGACCGGTCAAGCTGGTGATGACCCGTTCGGAAGTGTTCCGCGCCTCAGGCCCGACCTCCTCCACCTCAATGGAGGTCAAGATCGGGATGAAGAAGGACGGCACCCTCACCGCCGCGCAGGGCATCTTCCGGCTGCAGGGCGGCGCCTTTCCGGGCGCGCCCTGCGACATGACGGCGATGTGCGCCTTCGCGCCCTATAACCTGAAGAACGTGCATCAGGTCGGCTATGACGTGATGACCAACCGCCCGAAACAGGCCGCCTATCGCGCGCCGGGCTCGCCGATGGCGGCCTTCGCGGTGGAATCGGTGATAGACGAGCTTTGCAATCAGCTCGGCCTCGACCCGATCGAGGTGCGGCTCAAGAACGCCTCGCGCGAGGGCACGCAGGCGAGCTTCGGCCCGAAATGGCCCCGCATCGGCCTGGTGGAAACGCTGGAAGCCGCCAAGGCGCATCCGCATTACGCCGCCCCGGTGAAACCGGGCCAGGGGCGCGGGGTGTCCTGCGGCTTCTGGTTCAACCACGGCGGCGAAACCTCGGTCTCGCTGGCGATGTCCGAGGACGGCTCGGCCCAGATCATGGTCGGCACCCCCGATATCGGCGGCTCGCGTGCGTCGATGGCGCTGATGGCGGCCGAGGTGCTGGGGATTCCTTACGAGAACATCCGCTGCACCATCGCCGATACCTCTTCGCTGGGCTATAACGAGATCAGCCATGGCAGCCGGGTGACCTATGCCAGCGGGCTCGCCACCATCAAGGCGGCCGAGGCGGCGGTGGAAGAGCTGTGCCGGCGCGCGGCGGCGAAATGGGACATCCCGGAAGAGGCGGTCTATTGGGAGGATGGCTATGCCAAACCCTCGGGCCCCAATGCCGGCGATCACGAGCCCCTGCACATCACCGAGCTGACCGCCGACATGGGCGCCACCGGCGGGCCGATCAACGGCCATTTCGAGGCGACACCGGAAGGCGCGGGCGTGAGCTTCGCCGCCCATATCGTCGATGCCGAGGTCGATCCCGAGACCGGCGCGACCAAGGTGGTGCGCTATACCGTGGTGCAGGACGCCGGCAAGGCGATCCACCCCACCTATGTCGAGGGCCAGTTCCAGGGCGGCGCCGCCCAGGGCATCGGCTGGGCGCTGAACGAGGAATATATCTATGGCGAGGACGGGCGGCTGCAGAACGCCGGCTTCCTCGACTACCGTATTCCGGTGGCCTCCGACCTGCCCTTCATCGACACGGTGATCGTCGAGGTGCCGAACCCCGGCCACCCCTTCGGCGTGAGGGGTGTCGGCGAAACCTCGATCTGCCCGCCGCTGGCGGCCATCGCCAATGCGGTGTCGAATGCCGTGGGCGTGCGGATGCGGCACTTGCCGATGCGCCCCGCCCGCGTGCTGGAGGCGCTGGAGAGCAAGAATGGTTGAGGTCCGGCTCTGGTCCGGGCTGCGCCCCCTGGTCGACGGACGCGACAGCGTCGAGGTCGAGGGGCGCACGGTGGGCCAGATCCTGACCGCCCTCCGCCGCGATTACCCCGCGCTCGGGCCGACGCTCGACGCCGGCGTCTCGGTCGCCGTCGACGGCAAGATGATCTCCTCCTCCCTGACCGAACCGGTCGGGGAGGACAGCGAGGTTGTGCTGATGGCGCGGCTGAAGGGGGGATAGGGGGCGCTTGCCCCCCTTTTCTCCCCAAGCAACAGAGCCTCCCCTGCCCCCATCGGCGAGGAACTGGACCCCGTTACCCGGCGGCCAGCACCGCTGCCCACCCAGTCCCCCACAGCCCGAGCCCGAAGGTAAGATGCGCAATCGCGCTTTGATAGCGCGCACGCCATGGATGCGGCGTCTTGCTGGCCGCGACCCCGGCCCCCAGACAGGGCTGAAGCAGAAAGAACGGAACCGTCACGGTTCCGAGACCAAACGCCAATGACGGCCACAAGGCCGGGGCGGCCAGCCAGGTTGACGGGACGATCGCAAGGAACAGGCCCGCGAACATGATCCCGATCGCATAATGTGCGCCCCAGCCGATGGCCCGCTCGGCCCAGATCGGCGCACTCCGGCTGATCGGCCGATGCAGCAGAACGCCCCGGGGCAGATGCCCCAACCAGCGCCCGACCAGCGCGTACTCCAATCCCTTCACGCCAAACAGCCGATGGCGCGCCACCGCGACGAGGTCCATGAACAGCGTCGCGCCGCCGCCTAGAAGAACGGCATTCAAAACCGTCTGCAAAGCACTGTTTTCACTGAAAGGCATCTGTTGGTCTTCCTTGCCGATTTGCGTCATGCCGGGCAGGATGCCACTTGAAGTCGACTTGAGGTCAAGCATCATGATGGACATTTCCGAAGTGGCCCGGAAAAGCGGTATTCCCGCCTCTGCCCTGCGCCATTACGAAACGATGGGGCTGATCCGCTCGGTCGGACGGCACGGGCTTCGGCGCACCTTCGATGCCGATGTGCTGATCCGCCTGTCGTTGATCTCTCTGGGCCAGATCGCAGGCTTCTCTCTGGCGGAAATGGCCGAGATGCTGGGCGATAGCGGCCCGCCCGAAATCAAGCGCGACCGGCTGCTCAGCCAGGCCGACACATTGGATGTGCGCATCAGGGAACTGACGGCGCTGCGCGATGGTCTGAGACATGTGGCCAATTGCAGCGCCCCCAGCCACCTGCAATGCCCGAGCTTCCGTCGCCTGATGCGCACGGCCCTGGCCCGCAATATGCGACAGCGCCAGGCATCGCGGGCGAAGCCCGCCCTTGGCAAAGGTCAGTGACTCGGCAAACGCGTCTTTCAGGTGCTGTCACGCTTCCGGCCACGGCCGGGTGGCGCGCCCCCTCCCGGATGACAAACCACCCCGCTGCGGCCGCTTGTCCTGCCATTTTCTGCCGCTTTCGGGTGACAATCCGGGGCTTTCGCGCTATCTCCCCCGGCAAGACCAAGACAACCGACAGGAGGAGACGGCCGGATGACAGATCGGCACTCAGACGCACCACGCGCCAAAGATGCCATGTTCCGGCATGATCTTCAGCCCTGCCCCGTGCCCTCGGTCCTTGTTCCTGCCCGAGTCGGCACCATGTTCTGAAAAATTCGTGATCGCCCTGTGAAACTGATCCGCCCGGCTCCCTCCGGGGCTGGACAGTGTCACAAAATTGCTTAGGCAAGATGAAACCCGCTGTCGCCCGCTACGTTGGAGAACCGACTTGTCCCTCTTTCTGATCGCGGCCCTGCCCTTTCTCGGCGCCGTGTTCCCTGCCCTGCTGATCCGCGCCGGGCGCAATGCCGCCTCGCTTTCGACCGGGGGCGTCACCCTGCTGGCCCTGATCGGGCTGCTGACCAACGCCCCCGCCGTCCTGCGGGGTGAGGTCGTCACCGCAAGGCTCGCCTGGCTGCCCGATCTGGGGCTCAACGCAAATTTCCAGCTTGACGGCCTCGGGCTCCTCTTCGCCTCGCTGATCCTCGGGATCGGCCTGCTGATCATCTCCTATGCGCGCTTCTATCTCAGCCGCGAGGATCCGATGGGGCAGTTCTACAGCTATCTGCTGCTGTTCCAGGGCGCGATGGTGGGCATCGTGCTGTGCGACAACATCCTGCTTCTGCTGATTTTCTGGGAACTGACCTCGCTCTCGTCCTTCCTGCTGATCGGCTTCTGGAAACACCTGCCCGAAGGGCGGCAGGGGGCGCGGATGGCGCTGACGGTGACCGGGGCCGGCGGGCTGTCGATGATCGGGGGCATGCTGATCCTGGGCCATATCGTGGGCAGCTATGACCTGAGCGTCATTCTCCAGCACAAGGATCTGATCCAGGCCTCGCCGCTCTATGCGCCGGCGCTGATCCTGATCCTGCTGGGCTGTTTCGCCAAATCGGCGCAATTCCCCTTCCACTTCTGGTTGCCGCACGCCATGGCCGCCCCCACCCCGGTGTCGGCCTATCTGCATTCGGCCACCATGGTGAAGGCGGGGCTGTTCCTGATGGCGCGGATGTGGCCGGTGCTGTCGGGCACCGATCTGTGGTTCTACATCGTCGGCTCGGTCGGGCTGATCACCATGGTGCTGGGCGCGGTGATCGCGCTGTTCAAGGACGATCTGAAAGCGCTGCTGGCCTACTCGACCGTCAGCCACCTCGGGCTGATCACCATGCTCCTTGGCTTCGGGACCGAGGCCGCGGCGGTCGCCGCCGTCTTCCACATCATCAACCACGCGACCTTCAAAGCCTCGCTGTTCATGAATGCGGGCATCATCGACCACGAGACCCATACCCGCGACATCAAGCTCTTGGGCGGGCTGCGACACCTGATGCCGCTGACCTTCACCCTGGCGGGGATCGCGGCGCTGTCGATGGCCGGCATCCCGCCCTTCAACGGCTTCCTGTCGAAGGAAATGATGCTCGAGGCCGCCGCCCATGCCGACTGGGCCGGGGTGACCTGGCTGGTGCCGGCGCTGGCGGTCTTCGGCGCGCTCTTCTCGGTGGCCTATTCGCTGCGCTATATCGCCCATGTCTTCCTGGGCAAGAAGCGCCACGATTATCCCAGCCATCCGCATGATCCGGGCCCGGGCCTCTGGCTGCCGCCGGCGATCCTGGTGGCGCTTGTGGTGCTGATCGGGCTCTTCCCGAATACCTTCGCCACGCCGATCGTCACCGCAGCCGCTGCGGCCGTCACCGGGCACGAGGTGCATTTCCACCCCGCCCTCTGGCACGGGCTGACCCCGGCGCTTTACATGTCGATCGCGGCGGTTCTGGGCGGCATCCTGCTGCTGCTGGCCTATGGCGGTGCCCGCGCGGTCTGGAACAACCTGCCCCGCCCCGAGGCGAAGGCGATCTTCGACGCCATCATCGGCGCCGCCACCGCGCTGGCGCGGGGCATCACCCAAGGCCTGCACAACGGCTCGCTCACCCGCTATGCGGTGATCTTCCTGGTCTTCACCGTCGGACTTGGCTGGTACGCTTTCGGCAGCGGCAGTCTCGGCCCGCGGACCCACGCCACCCTGCCGATCACCGCGATGCCGCTGCTGGGCTGGTTCTGCCTGGTCGGCTCCTCGCTCTGCGTGGTGGCCTTCCACCGCAACCGGCTGCTGTCGCTGGTGCTGATCGGGGTCTCCGGGCTGATGGTGTCGCTGAGCTTCAGCTATCTCTCCGCCCCCGACCTGGCGCTGACCCAGATTTCGGTCGAGGTGGTGACGATCATCCTGATGCTGCTGGCGCTGAACTTCCTGCCGCAGGATACGCCGAAGGAAAGCAGCCCGGCGCGGCGGACCCGCGATATCGCGATCTCGGTGGTTGCCGGGCTTGGCATGGGCGGGCTGATCTATGCGATGATGACCCGCGATTTCGCCATGCCCTCGATCGCGGAATACCATCTGGCGAATTCCTACAAGGGCGGCGGCGGCCACAATGTGGTCAACGTCATCCTGGTCGACTTCCGCGGCTTCGATACCTTCGGCGAGATCACCGTTCTGGGGATCGCCGCGATCATCATCTTCGCGATCACCGAAGCGACGCTGGGAAGCCGGGTGCGGGCACGCCTGCTGAACCGCAAGCCCTGGAAGCAACTGGCGGGCGATGCCCACCCGCTGATGATGGTGGTTGCCACCCGGGTGATGATGCCGATCGCCTTCATGGTCGCCGCCTATATCTTCTTCCGCGGCCACAACATGCCCGGCGGCGGCTTTGTCGCCGGCCTGATCGCCGCCATCGCCGTGATCATGCAATACATGGCCTCGGGCTTCGGCTGGGCGGCGGAGCGGCAAAGGCTGCCCTATCACGGCATCATCGGCACCGGCGTTCTGGTCGCCGCCGCCACCGGCATGGGCGCCTGGTTCAACGGCAAGCCGTTCCTGACCAGCGACTACGGCTATATCCACCTGCCCTATCTCGAGGAATTCGAGGTGGCGACTGCCGCGCTCTTCGATCTGGGCGTGTTCCTGGCGGTCTGGGGCGCGGTGCTTTTGGCGCTGCAGAGCCTGTCGCGCTATGCCTGGCAGCCCGGCATCGCCAGCGCGCATCCGATGGACATCAATCCCGAGCGCGAAGAAGACGACACCAACGAGAACGAGGGGCACTGAGCGATGGAGATCCTTCTGGCCAGTGCGGTCGGCATCCTGACCGCCGGCGGCATCTATCTGATCCTGCGGCAGCGCACCTTTCCGGTGATCCTGGGGCTGTCGATCCTGTCCTATGCGGTGAACCTGTTCCTGTTCGCCACCGGTCGGCTGGCGCTGAACCAGCCGCCGATCCTGAGCGAGCACGCCACCGGATATACCGACCCGATTCCGCAGGCGCTGGTGCTGACCGCCATCGTGATCTCCTTCGGGATGACCGCCGTGGTGCTGATGATGGCGCTGAGCGCCTATCTGGCCGCCCGTGACGACCGCATCGACATGTCCGACGACAAGGGAGAGGACGCATGAGCAACCTGATCATCGCGCCCATCGTCCTGCCGGCGGTGGTTGGCCCCTTCATCCTGATGGCGATCCGCTTTCACAGCGATCTGCAGCGGGTGTTCTCGGTCGCCTCGGTGGTGCTGCTGAACATCATCGCCCTGGCCCTGCTCTGGCATACCATGGACGGCTCGATCGAGGTCTATGAACTGGGCGACTGGCCGGCGCCCTTCGGCATCGTGCTGGTGCTGGATCGGTTGTCGGCGATGATGGTGCTGCTGACGACATTGCTGGCGCTGCCGGTGCTGCTCTATGCCATCGGCTCGGGCTGGGATACCCGGGGGCGGCATTTCCACGCGCTGTTCCAGTTCCAGTTGATGGGCATCCTCGGCGCCTTCCTGACCGGCGACGCCTTCAACCTCTTCGTCTTCTTCGAGGTGCTGCTGATCGCCTCCTATGGGCTGATGATCCACGGCGGCGGCTCCAAGCGGCTGCGGGCCGGGGTGCAATATGTGGTCTACAACCTGCTCGGCTCCAGCCTGTTCCTGATTGCCCTGGGAACGATCTATTCGGTGACCGGCACGCTGAACATGGCCGATCTGGCGGTGCGCGTCGCCGCCCTGCCGGCCGAGGATACCGCACTGATCCGGGTGGCGGCGGTGCTGCTGCTCCTGGTCTTCGCCATCAAGGCGGCGGTGCTGCCGCTGCATTTCTGGCTGCCGGCCTCCTATGCCAACGCACCGATGCCGGTGGCGGCGCTCTTCGCCATCATGACCAAGGTCGGCGCCTATGCCATCCTGCGGATGTACACGCTGGTCTTCGGCCCCGATGTGGCGGCGACCCAGGGGCTGGTCGGCGACTGGCTGCTGCCGGCGGCGCTGCTGACACTGACGGTGGGCTCGATCGGCATCCTCGGCGCCAGGGAGCTTGGCCGGCTGGTCGCCTTCGGCGCCATCACCTCGATGGGCACCCTGCTGATCGCCATCTCGCTCTTCACCCCGCAATCGACGGCGGCGGCGCTCTATTACGCCATCCATTCCACCTTCACCGCGGCGCTGCTGTTCCTGGTCGCCGATCTGGTGATCGAGCGGCGCGGCGGCAAGCTGATCCCCTGCCCCGCCATGCCGCAGAGCGGGCTGATCTCGGCGCTCTATTTCGCTGGCGCCATCGCCATGGCGGGGATGCCGCCGCTGTCAGGCTTCATCGGCAAGCTGCTGGTGCTCTCGGCGGCCTGGCCCAGCCAACAGGTCTGGCTGATCTTTGCGGTGGTGCTGACCACCTCGCTGATCACCATCGTCGGCCTGACCCGCGCCGGCAGCATCCTGTTCTGGAAATCGCACGACCGCAGCGTCCAGCCGCCCGAAGAGGAGGAGGACGATATCGGCAAGCCGATGAGCCCCGAGCTCGCCTCGGCGCCGGTGCCCGGGCTTGCCTTCGTCTCGGTCTTCGTGCTGCTTGCCGGGCTGGTGGCCTTGACGGTGCTGGCAGGCCCGGTGCTGAAATATACCGAGGCCACCGCCGGGCAGCTGTTCGACCCGACCGGCTATATCGAAACCGTTCTGCAAAGGCGCTGACCCATGAGACTGCTTGCCCGGATCTTTCCCCACCCGATCCTGACCGGCCTCCTGACGCTGGTCTGGCTTCTGCTGGTCAACCGCTATTCGATCAACTCGCTGCTGTTCGGGCTGTTTCTGGGCACGGTGATCCCCTTCATCACCCGCCCCTACTGGCCGAACCGCCCGCGGCTGCATCATCCCGTCAAGATCGTGGTCTATATCGGGATCGTGATCTGGGATATCATTCTGGCCAATTTCACCGTGGCCAAGATCGTGCTGTTCAAGCCGAACGCGGCGCGCAAGCCCGCCTGGGTCACGGTGCCGCTGGATCTGAAGTCGCCCGAGGCGATCACCGCCCTGGCCGGCACCATCACGCTGACCCCGGGCACGGTCAGCGCCGATCTGTCGGCCGGCGGGCATTACCTGCTGGTCCATTGCCTGGACGCGCCCGATCCGGACGCCATCCGGGACGACATCAAGACCCGTTACGAACGCCGCCTGATGGAGATTTTCGAATGATCCTGAGCTATGCCATCTATTTCGCCACCGCGTGCTTTGCGCTGGCGCTGCTGATGAACCTCTGGAAGATCGCCACCGCCGCCGGTGTCGGCGACCGGGTGCTGGCGCTGGATACCATGGTGATCAATGCCATCGCGCTGCTGATCCTCTATGGGCTGGCGAATGGCACCGAGATCTTCTTCGAGGCGGCGATGATCGTCGCCATGCTTGGCTTCGTCTCGACCGTCGCCTATGCGCGCTTCATGCTGCGCGGCAATATCATCGAGTGAGGCCCAGCGATGTCCCCGATCTTTGAATATCTCATTGCCGCCGCCCTGGTCCTGGGCGGCGTGTTCGGCCTGATCGGCTCCTATGGGCTGATCAAGCTGAACGATCCGATGTCGCGGCTGCATGCGCCGACCAAGGCCACCACGCTCGGGGTCGGCGGCGTGCTGATCGCCTCGATGATCCATGCCATCGTCTCGGAAGGGCATGTCTCCTGGCACGAGCTGCTGATCACGCTGTTCCTGTTCCTGACCGCGCCGATCACCGCCAATTTCATCGCCAAGGCGCATATCCACCGCCACGAGACGCCCGAGAGCCTGCCGCCCGCCGGCAAGGACCGCATCTGGGCCACCCATGACACCCGGCCCGAGGATCAGCCCGCCGCCCCCCCGGCGCCCGGTTCGCCGCACTGAGCCGCGGGCGCCGTCGTGGACCGCTTCGCGCAGCCGCTGACCCGTGATCTGGTCCTGATCGGGGGCGGCCATGCCCATGCCCTGGTGCTGCGGATGTGGGGGATGTCCCCGCTGCCCGGCACCCGGGTGACGCTGATCAACCCCGGCCCCACCGCGCCCTATTCCGGCATGCTGCCGGGCTTCGTCGCCGGCCACTACCACCGTGACGATCTGGATATCGACCTGATCCGGCTGGCCCGCTTCGCCGGCGCCCGGGTGGTGCTGGGAGAGTGCCAGGGCCTCGACCCCGAGGCTAAGCTGATCCGGGTGCCGGGCCGGCCGCCGATCGGCTATGATGTCTGTTCGGTCAATGTCGGCATCACCTCCTCGATGCCCGACCTGCCGGGGTTCGCCGATTTCGCCGTGCCGGCCAAGCCGCTCGGCCCCTTTGCCAGCCGTTGGGAAAGCTATCTGGCCGGCGATGGCCCGGCCCGTGTCGCGGTGATCGGCGGCGGCGTCGCCGGGGCGGAGCTGATCCTGGCGATGGCGCATGCCCTGCGTGCCAAGGGCCGGCCGGCCGAGCTGACGCTTGTCGAGCGTGCCCGCGCGCTCTCTGCGCTGGGGGCCGCGGCGCAAAGGCGGCTGCGGGCGGCGCTCTCTGCCCATGGGGTGACGATCCGTGAAGGGGTCGAGATCGCCTATATCGATCAGGGCGCCGTGGTGTTGGCCGGCGAAGAACGGATCGCCGCCGATCTCATCACCGGCGCCGCCGGCGCCCGCCCCTATGAATGGATCGCCGAGACCGGGCTGGCGGTGACCCGCGGCTTCATCGCCGTCGATCCCAGCCTGCAAAGCAGCGATCCTTCTGTCTTCGCTGCCGGCGATTGCGCCGATCTGATCGAAAGCCCGCGCCCCAAGGCCGGCGTCTATGCGGTGCGCGAGGCGCCGATCCTGCTGGCGAACCTGAAGTCCGCCCTGATGGGGGCCGCGCGACGGCGGCGCTACCACCCGCAGCGCGATTACCTCAAGCTGATCTCGCTGGGCGAGCAATCGGCCTTGGGGGAGAAATGGGGCCTCCCCTTCTCGGGCCCGCTGATCTGGCGCTGGAAGGACCGGATCGACCGCCGCTTCATGGACCGGTTCGGTGATCTGCCGGTGATGCGCCCCCCTGCCCCGCCCGAACTGCGCGCCGCCGGAGCCGACGAGTTGCCCGACAAGCCGATGTGCGGCGGCTGCGGCGCCAAGCTGGGGCGCGGCGCGCTGCGGGCGGCGCTGGCGAGCTTGCCGGCGGGGGATCGCCACGACGTGACGGCGCTGCCCGGCGATGACGCCGCGATGCTGACGCTGGGCGGCCAGCGGCAGGTGATCACCACCGACCATCTGCGCGCCTTCACCGAAGATCCGGTCACCATGACCCGGATCGCCGCCATCCATGCGCTTGGCGATATCTGGGCGATGGGGGCAGAGCCGCAGGCGGTGACCGTCACGCTGATCCTGCCGCGGATGACCGCGACGCTGCAGCAGCGGACCGCAACCGAGATCATGGGCGCCGCCGATGCCATCTTTCGCGCCGAAGGGGCCGAGATCGTCGGCGGTCACAGCTCGATGGGCACCGAGCTGACCATTGGGTTCACCCTGACCGGGCTGCTCGACCGCGATCCGATCACCCTGGCGGGGGCGCAGCCGGGCGACGCGCTGATCCTGACCAAGCCGATCGGCACCGGCGTGTTGATGGCGGCCGAGATGCAGGGCGCCGCGCGCGGCGGCTGGATCGCGGCGGCCTTCGCCCAGATGACCCGACCGCAGGGCGATGCCGCGCGCCTTCTGGCCGGGGCGCATGCGATGACCGATGTCACCGGCTTCGGCCTGGCCGGGCATCTGCTGAACATCTGCGAGGCCTCGGGGTTGACGGCGCGGCTCGACCTTGCTGCCGTACCGCTGATGGCCGGCGCGCGGGAGCTGTCGCACCGGGGCTATCGGTCGACGCTCTTCGCCGACAACCGGGCGCTGGCGCCGGAGTTGCCGAGCGATCCGCTCAGCGACCTGCTGTTCGATCCGCAGACCGCCGGCGGGCTGCTGGCCGCCGTCGCCGCCGATCAGGCCGAAGCGCTGGTCGCGGCACTGCGCGCGGCCGGGCATCCGGCGGCACGGATCGGGAGCCTGACCGCCGGCGGCCCAGGGCTGAGCCTGATCTAGTTTGGCGCCAGGCCCCGCAGCCGGCGGATCAGCTCCCGCGCCTCGGGTGGCGGCGGCAATTCCTGCCGGCGGTAATCGCTGCCGTCGCGCGACCGGGTGAAGAGCCCCAGCCCGCAAAGATCGCGCCGCAACAGCGCGGCATCGCCGAACCCATGCGCCGCATTGAGCCGCGCGTTCACCTCGCGCTCGTGCAGGGAAATACCGGCCGGAAACCGCGACCACAGCGCCCAGAGGCAGAGCAATTGGATCTGGCGCCGCGACGGCCAGCGCAGCAGCCGGCCCGCCGCGTCGAATTGGTTCAGGGCACGCTCCACCAGCCTGAAATCGACGGCGGCGACCAAGGCAGGCGTATCGAGCCGCGCCTCGGCCGCATGGGCGGCGCGCAGGTGCTGGAAGTTGCGATAGCCCGCCGCCCGGGCGAGCATGTTCATCACCTCCAGATGCGACGGCGCCGCCTCGCGCGTCTGGAGCTGGCGGCCAAGCGCGCGGGCGAAGGCGGAGATATCGGGGGAATTCAGCGGAAAGACCTGTTTCGACATGACATGTCCTCAAGGGGCCGCGTGAGACTGTCGTGGTCGCTGACTTACGACGCGGCACTGGACGGAGATGTCGAATGCTGTCGATGACTTGGAGCAGGTTTAGCTGCCCCTCTCGGGGCCAGCGACGCCTCGGTGAACTGCCGACCGTGCGGGAAACCTAACCGACCTGCACAGCCGGGGCAAGGATCAGCCGGCCCAACCTTCGACGATCCGCTCGATCTCAGCCGCGACGTGATCCAGCCCCGGCGTATCCAGCCGATCCGTCGTGACCCGGGCCAGAACCTCCGCCCCGATGGCGCGGCGGGATTTGTCATAGGAGGGATCATAATGCTGTTCCATCAGCGCCCGGGTCAGCGCCAGCTTGTCGCCCGCCACGATCAGCGCACCCCAGCCATCGACCACCGCGTGGCCGCGATGCGCCCGCAGCGGATCGAGCCGGTCGCGCAGCCGGTCGCCGCCAGACAGGATATCGTCATAGGCCCGCGCCAGATAGGTCGCGCGCGCCTCGATCGGCGCGGCGATCTCGATCCGGGGCGCGGCCTTCATCACCTCCCAGAGCGCGGGAGGAATGATCCGCTCACCGATCTTGCTCGATTCCGCCTCGATCACCACGGGACGGGAGGGATCGAGATCGAGGAAGGCGCCGACAAGCGCGGATTCGAACCCCTTCTGGCTCGGTTGCGGCTGAGCCATATCGCCCAGAAGCGAGCCGCGATGCGCCGCCAGCCCCTCGAGGTCGAGCACCTGAACGCCCCGCTGTTTCAACAGATGCAACAGATCGGTCTTGGCGGTGCCGGTATAGCCATCGAGCAGCACGGCACGAAATGGCAGCCGCCCGTCGTAGAGCGCGCGATAGACCAGCCGGCGATAGGTCTGATAGCCGCCCTTGATGCTGTCGGCCCGCCAGCCGATCTGGCCCAGCATCCAGGTGAAGGAGCCCGAGCGCTGACCCCCGCGCCAGCAATAGACCAGCGGCCGCCAGCCGCCCTCGTAATCCTTCAGCACCGTCTCGATGTGACGGGCCGCGTTGTGGAACACCAGCGCCGCGCCCAGCTTGCGGGCCAGAAACGGGCTTTCCTGCTTGTAGATGGTGCCGACACGGGCGCGTTCGTCATTGTCCAAGACCGGCAGGGAGATCGCGCCGGGCAGGTGATCCTCGGCATATTCGGCGGGGCTGCGGACGTCGATCACGGTGTCGAAACCATGGGCGAAAAGATCGGCGAGCGTGGCGAATTCGATGGGCATGTGATTGCTTAGCGCGGTCCGCAGCGCAGGGGAAGCGCGCGGTGCAAGCGCCGGGAGATCAGGGGGCTTTCCGCCCCCTCTTTGCGCGGACCGCGCAAATTCACCCCCGAGGATATTTGCAGCTAGAAAAAGGGGGGCCCGGCCGGGTGCCATGGAAGGGGGATGCCTTTCCCCTATTATATGTGTACTTGCCAATAGCCATGGCGCGCAGCGGAGTGAGAGAGAATGGACATTCATACCATGCCGGGGCATCTGATCCGGCGGCTCAATCAGATCTCGGTGGCGCTGTTCATGGATCGGATGGCGGCGGCCGGTTTGAAGCTGACGCCGGTGCAATTCGCCGCCTTGAGCGCGATCCGCGATCATCCCGGCATCGATCAGGCGACGGTGGCGGGGCTGGTGGCCTATGATCGCGCCACGCTTGGCAAGGTGATCGACCGGCTGGATGCGCGCGGGCTGGTGCTGCGGCGGATCGCGGCCCAGGACCGTCGCGCCCGCGAGCTGACGCTGACCGAGGCGGGCGAGGCGTTGCTGGAGACCGCACGGCCGCATGTGGACGCCTTGCAGCCCGACATTCTGGCCGGGCTCGACGCCGCCGAGCGCGCCGAGGTGCTGCGGCTGCTGCACAAGGCGACGCTGGCGGGCAATGCGCTGAGCCGCGCGCCACTGAAGGCGCCGACGGAAGAGGAGTGAGGCAGCCTCAGTCGTCCCCGAAGGGTTCGATCAGTTCCTCGATCAGATCGGGGCCTTCGGCGCGGCTCGAATTGATCCTGGAGCCGACCCTGCGGCGGGTGAGGAGGTCGTCGGGCGCCGGGTGCATCAACCGGGCGGCGCCATGGCCCGCTTCCCCCAGCCAGAGCGGCCAATCCTCGGGTTCCAAGATCAGTGGCATGCGATCATGCACCGGGGCGAGCGTGGCATTGGCGGCGGTGGTCACGATGGCGCAGGTCGGCAGCGGCGCGTCCCGCCCCCAGTCCTGCCAGATGCCGGCGAAGACCATCGGTGCCCCGTCACGGCGCAGCACATACCAGGGCAGCCGGGTTTCGCCGCGGCGTTCCCATTCGTAAAAGCCCGAGGCGATCAGCAGGCAGCGGCGCTGTCGGCAGGCGTCGCGAAAGGCGGGCTTTTCGGCCAATGTCTCGGCCCTGGCGTTGAACAGCAGCGGACCGCCGGTCAGGGTCTGATACCAGCTCGGGACAAAGCCCCAGCGCATCGGCCGCAGGCGCCGCAGCCCCGCCGCGCTGTCGATCACCGCAACCTGGTCGGTCGGGCAGATGTTATAGTTCGGCACCTCTGGCAGATCGTTCGCGGGCTGTGCCTGAAACACCTTTGCCATCGCCTCGACCGGCAGGGTCAGCGCATAGCGTCCGCACATATGCTGTCTTTCTCGGCCGCGCCGTTTGAATTCGCCTTGCCCGACCGGTAGGGTTCGGCCGATACCGGGGCTGATCCCGATCCCGCCTGTTGCCGGACGTCAACAAATCATCGTGTAAAGTCCTCATGATCCTACAACCGCCCCATGTCATCGCCCAGACCCAGTTGATGAATGGGCAATCCCGGCAGGCGTTCAAAACCGCCAAGGCCGCGATGGCGCGTCATCCGAAGAATGCGCTTCTCCCCAATGTGGCGGCGCTGGCGCTCTGTGCCCAGGGCAAGCCGCGCGAGGCGGTGCCGCTGTTCCAGAAGGCGATCCAGATCGACCCCGGTTTTATCGACGCCCAGCGCAATCTGGCGCAGACGCTGGTTCTGCTGAACATGGCCGACAAGGCGCTGGTGCTGCTGCAGCGGCTGATCCGGCAGCAGCCGGAGGATGAGGGGGCGCAATACCTCTGTGCCCAGGCGCTGTCGCAACTGGGCCGCACCGAGGAGGCCGAGGCGGCGGTCGGCCGGGCCATCGCCCTGGCACCGCGGCTGGCGCGCAACTATAACCTGCGCGGGCTGTTGCGGAACCGGCTGGGGCTGACCGATGCGGCGCTGGCCGATTTCGAGGCGGCGCTGACGCTTGATCCCAACAACGTCGAAACCCTGGTGAACATCAGCCTGCCGCTTGCCCGGCTGACCCGGCATGACGAGGCGCTGAGCACGGCCCAACGGGCGGTGATGCTGGCGCCGGATCACATCGGGGCGCATCTGCGGCTGGCCGAGACCTGGGTCGAAGCCGGGCAGAGCGCCGAGGCGCGGGCGGAATATCACGCCGTGCTCGGGCTGGAGCCGCAGAATGCCGAGGCGATCGAGCAACTTGCCACCCTGCAGGACCGGGAGGAGAACGGCGCGCTGCTGACCATCGCGCGGGCGGCGCTGAAGCGCGCACCGGCACATTCACCCGACCGCGCCGGGTTGAACTTCGCCCTGGCGCGCATCGCCCAGCAGGCCGGCGACAGCGACGGCGAGGCCCGGCATCTGGCCGAGGCCAACCGCGAGATGGCGCGGGCCCTGCCCTATGACGCCGCCGCCGACAGCGCGCTGACGGACCGGATCATCGGCTATTTCCCCCTGCCGCCGGACCCGGCGGTGGCCGAGTCGGTCACACCGATCTATGTGCTGGGCCTGCCGCGGTCGGGCACCACGCTGGCCGAGGCGATCCTGGCGGCGCATCCCGCCGTCATGGGGCTGGGCGAGCAGATCGCCGCCGGCCGCGCCTTGATGCCGCTGATCGAGGCGGGCGAACCGATCGGGCCAGAGGCCCTGGAGCAGCTGCGCCAGACCGAAAAGCGGCTGCATCCGCCGCTGCCCGAAGGCTGCCGCGCCTTCGTCGACAAGATGCCGGAGAACTATCGCCTGCTGGGCTTCCTGCTTGCGGCCCACCCCGAGGCGCGCATCATCCATCTGACCCGCGATCCGCGCGATGTGGCGCTGTCGATGTGGCGCGGCCGTTTCGCCGGCAGCGCGCTCAGCTATACCTATGATCTCAAGGCGATGGCGCATCGGTTCAACCTTTACGCCCGGCTGATGGCCTTCTGGCATGCCGAATTCCCCGGTCGCATCCTTGACCTGAGCTATGAGGAGATGACCGGCGATGTCGAGGCCGCGAGCCGGCGGTTGGCCGAATTCTGCGGCCTCGACTGGGTGGCCGCGATGGCGCGGCCGAATGAAACCCAGGCCGCCGTGCTGACGATGAGCGCGACGCAGCTTCGTCAACCGGTGCATCGCCAATCGGTGGGCAAGTGGCGGGTGCAGGCCGAGGCCCTGCGCCCCTTCACTGAGGCGCTTGATCCGAGGCTTTGGCCCGCGTTGGCCGGGTGATCAGGCCGCAACCACCAGATCGCCCAACCGCTCGATATAGACGACCCGGATCATGCCCGTGGCCAGCACCGCCTGGGTATGGGCATAGTTGAAATGTTGCTCCAACGCCTCGGGACCGGTCCAGCCTTCCCAGAAGGTGAAGCGGCGCGGATCCTCGAGGTTCTGCCGAATGTCGAAGCTGATGCAGCCCGGCTCCTCCCGGGTGGCGCGGACCAGATCGGCCAGCATCGCGCGGGCGGCCTCGGGGTCGGCGCCTTCGGTCAGATCAACGGCGGCGCTGATGTAATATCCCGACATGGGGTATCCTTTCTGAGGGTTGTGTCTGAGGCTCGTGATGATGACCGCGGAGGTAATGCTGACGAATTCGGAAATATATGGACATGTTCGGGGTTATAGATTCCATATCTGGAATCATGCTGGATGATCTTTCCCTCTTCGTTCATATCGTGCAGGCCAACGGGCTGGCGGCGGCGGCGCAGCGGCTG
The DNA here is from genome assembly GCF_048268305.1 of Pseudodonghicola sp. NCBI lineage: Bacteria > Pseudomonadati > Pseudomonadota > Alphaproteobacteria > Rhodobacterales > Paracoccaceae > Pseudodonghicola > Pseudodonghicola sp. The sequence goes on along the minus strand of NZ_JBLWVT010000007.1, from coordinate 284,334 downwards.
AACCTGCCGCCCGCCACGGTCAGCCGCCGGTTGCGCCGGCTGGAGGAGACGCTCGGCCTGCACCTGATTCATCGCTCGGCACGCCGCTTTGCCCTGACGCCGCAGGGCGAGGTCTATTACCGCGAACTCGCCGACCAGGTGGGGCGGATCGAGGCCTCCTTGCGGGGGTTGAGCCATGATCTGCACAGCCTGAGCGGGCGGCTGACGGTGACGGCGCCGACCAATCTGTCGGTCAGATTGCTGCGCCCGATGTGGCGGGAGTTTCAACAGGCTCATCCCGAGATCGCCCTTGATCTGCGGCTGTCGAACCTGATGACCGATCTGGTCGCGACCGGCGCCGACCTGGCGCTGAGGATCGGGCCGCAACCCGATTCCGGCTTTTTCCAGAAACGCCTGGGCCTGGCGCGCAGCGTTCTGGTCTGCGCCCCCGGCTATCTCGCCGCGCATGGCAGCCCGGAGAGCCCCCGCGATCTGCAGGCGCATCGGATCGTCGGGTTTGTACCCTTGCCGGAATGGCGGCTCAGCCACGTCGAGACGGGCGAGACCCAGGTGGTGCAACTGTCCATCGCCGCGGCGGTTGACGATATCGCACTGCAAAGGGAATGGGTCTGCGATGGTCTGGGGATTGCGCTGTTGCCAGTGTCGGAAGTCAGCGAGGAGATCGGCAACGGCCAGCTTTGTCGGGTATTGCCGGAATGGCGCGGGCCGGATCGCGAGATCTTCGCCATCTGGCCCTCGGGCCGGCTGCTGAGCGCCCGGGCACGCGCCTTGCGCGATTTCATGGCCCGTCACATCGGTGCCCTGCCCTATCTGCAAGGCGAACTCCCCCCAGCGCCGGGGACCGATTGAGGCGAAGGGCCAACCCCTCCCCCCAGGAGGGGAGAGGGGCGAGAGGCCTCTACTTCTTGATGATCCGCTCGTCGGTATAGGGCTGATAAGGCGAGTTCGCCGCCAGGTATTCGGCGGTCACATCGGCCAGATCGGGGCCGAAGTCATAGGCCTTCTTGTCGTCTCCCGAGAACATCTTGTAGCCGTCACCGCCGTTGCGGACATAGTTGTTGGTGACCGTCAGATAGGAGGCCTCGGGGTCGATCGGCACATAACCGTCCTCGCTGGCGACCAGCACCTCGGTGATGCGACCGCCCATCGGCGGTTTCGACGGATCCCAGGTAAAGGCAAGACCAGAGACTTGCGGGAAGCGGCCGCCGCCCTCCTCGGCCTGCGACACCCCGCTTTCCAGCGCGTCGATGATGGTCTGGCCGGTGACCTCGAAGGTCGACAGCGTGTTCTGGAACGGCAACACCGTCAGCACCTCGCCCATGGTGACGTCGCCGGCGTCGATGCTGGCGCGCAACCCGCCGCCGTTGGTGATGGCGATGGTCACGCCCTGATCGGCGACCCGGTCCAGCATGGCGTCGGCGACCAGATTGCCCATGGCGCATTCGCCGATCCGGCAACTGTCGCGCGACCCGTCGATCGGCGCGGCGGCGCTGGCGATCACCTTGTTGCGGACTTCCTCAAGCGGGGCCGCCGCCTCCTTGACCCGGGCGCTGATGGCCGGATCCTCGGCGACGCTGGCGTCCATCACCAGCGGCTCGCCCTCGGCGGCGGTCAGATTGCCGGCGTCATCGAAGGTGACGTTCAATTCACCCAGGAACTTGCCATAGGCATAGGCCTGCACGATCGCCACGCCGTTCACCATGGTGGGATAGGGACCGGAGGCCTTGTCCGAGGTATTGCTGAGCAGCGTATGCGAATGGCCGCCGACGATCACATCGACGCCCTTGGTCTCGGCCGCGATGCGCTTGTCGACGTCATAGCCCGAATGGCTCAGCACGATGATCTTGTTCACCCCCTCGGCGGTCAGCCGGTCGACCTCGGCCTGCACGGCATCGACCGGATCGGTGAAGATGATGTTCGGCCCGGGGCTGGAAAGTTCCGGATTGTCCTGCGGCGTCAGCCCGATGATCCCCAGCTTTTCGCCGCCGCGTTCGATCACCACCGATTTCTGCACCGGCCCGCCCTTCAGCGCCGGTTCCCCGCTGAGATCGGCGTTCGCCATCAGCACCGGAAACTTCACCAGCTCAAGAAAGCTGGCCAGCACCTCGGGGCCATTGTCGAATTCGTGGTTGCCCACCGCCATGGCGTCATAGCCGAAGCGGTTCATCAGCTCGGCCGCGAGCTTGCCGTGATAGTAGGTATAGAACAGCGAGCCCTGAAACTGGTCGCCGGCATCGAGCAGCACATAGGTATTGCCCGCCGCCTTGGCCGCCGAGATCGCGGTGGACAGCCGGGCGGAGCCGCCGAAGCATTTGCCGGCCTCGTTATCCTCGGCCGAACAGCTGCTGTCGTATTTGCTGATCGGCTCGAAACGGGAATGGAAATCGTTGGTATGAAGAATGGTCAGCTTGTAATCGGCAGACGCCGCCCCGGCGCTGAGCGCCAGCAGCGCGGCAGAGGTCAAAAGGCGAAACGACATCGGATTCCTCTCCGTCGGGTTGTTATGCTGAGATGTTGCATTGCGGCAGAACCCAAGTCAAAGCGTGTCTGCGCCAGAGTTTCCCGCCTGTCCCTGTCACAAATCGCCCGCCCGGATCGTCATCATTTCTGTTAGACATGATGATGGAGTCCTCAAGATGACAGAACGACTGAGCTATTATCAGGCCTCGCCCGAAGCGCTCGCCGCCATGCTGGCGCTCGAGAAGGCGACCCATGCGCTGTCGATCCCGCTTCGCTTGCGCGAGTTGGTCAAGATGCGGGTGTCGCAGATCAACGGCTGCGCCTATTGCCTGAACATGCACGCGCCCGACGCCCGCGCGGCCGGGGTGTCGCAACAACAGCTCGACGTGCTGGCGGCCTGGCGCGAAAGCCCGGCCTTCGATGCCCGCGAACGCGCCGCGCTTGGCTGGGCCGATGCGCTGACCCGGCTCGAGGCCTCCGGCGCGCCGGAGGCGGATTATGCGGCGCTGACCGCCGCCTTCAGCCCGCGCGAATGTGTCGACCTGACGCTGGTGATCAATGTGATCAACGCCTGGAACCGCTTTGCGGTGGGCTTCCGGTCGGTGCATCCGATGCGCAAAGATGCCGCCTGATCCGCGCCTGCCCCTGTTCTTGCGCGAGCGCCGCCGTCTGGCGGGGCTCGCCTATCGCATGACGGGATCGGTCGCCGACACCGAGGATATCCTGCAACAGGCCTGGCTGCGCTTAGCTGCGCAGCCGCTTGAGGCGATCGAGACGCCGCCGCGCTGGCTGGGCGCGGTGGTCACCCGGCTTTGCCTCGACCATCTGAAATCCGCGCGTCAAAGGCGCGAAACCTATGTCGGCGCCTGGCTGCCCGACCCGCTGGTCCGCGACGCCGCGCCGGACGCCGAACAGGACTGGATGGTGACCGAGGATGTCAGCATCGCGCTGATCCTGACGCTCGACACCCTGACGCCCGAGATGCGGGCGGCCTTCCTGCTGCGCGATGCCTTCGACTATTCCTTCGAGGAGATCGCGCGGGTGATCGACAAGACGCCCGCGGCCTGCCGTCAACTGGTGTCGCGCGCGCGTAAACGTCTGGCCGGGGCCGAGGCCCCTGCCCGCATCGCATCGACGGATCAGGCCGCCCCCATCGTCGCCGCCTTCTGGCATGCCAGCCGGACCGGCGACATGCAGGCGCTGCTTGACCTCTTCGCCGAGGAGATCGAAGTGCGCACCGATGGCGGCGGCAAGGTGCCGGCGGCGATCAACGTGCTGCACGGGCGCCGGCGTGCGGCGGGGCTGTTCGCCGGGCTCGGGCGCAAGCGGGCGCTGCCGCCGCCGCCGCTGCCGCCGATCCGCAGGATCAACGGCGTGCCCGGCTTCGTGACGCGCGAGGCGGGCAATGTGCTGCAAACCACCGCGCTGGATATCCGCGCCGGCCGGATCGTTGCGGTCTGGATCGTCCGCAACCCCGACAAGCTGCGGCATCTGGCGGGCGCGGCACTGCCTTAGGCCGCCGAGGCTGCGTTCACCCACAACACAAAAAAGCCCCGCTGCTCCAGACGCCAGCTTTCATGATCAGCGACTCGATCGCGCTACATAATGCTATTCTCACACTTCCTATGTATTGCCCGCGACGTCGGCCTCCTCAGCCGAGGCGTCAACACCCGCCATAGTTCTTCGCCCCGCTGGCGGTAATCGTGTACCGCCCTCCTCTCGGTCCGATATGACAATAGCTGGAGGACTGTCTCCGCGGCTGAATGCGCACCGAATAGCGCGACGCGGATTTCCGCAACTGTCTTCCCCACTCACAGGCCAGACCGTCGCCGTCGCGATCCAAGCCTTCGGGATCAGACACCGGCCCGCCGCGGGCAAGGAAGTATTTCTGGGCCTCGGCCGCTGACGGAAAGTCCTTACAGTTCACATCCGTCGATGAGGCTGCTTCACGCCGATACAGGCGCTTCCCGTAAGCCGAGGCAGTCGTCCGCCCCAGATAATCCACTCCGAAGGATGTTTGCCCCCGACTCCCGAGTTCTGCCTCGATATAGGCGATCTGGAGCGGGTCACTGGTCTGGAAGTGCATATTCCATAAGGTGGAGCTGGTTTGCGCCGCGTAGTTCTGCGACATCGTTCCCGGTGCAGCGCAAGCGCCAAGCAGGATGAAAAGTGTTCCCCCAATGTGACACAGAACCCCAGGCTTCATGTTTCGCCCCCCTTTTCAGCCTGAAACGATCATCATGATCGGGGCAGCCGAATCCCAGGTCAACGGCTTTCAGCCGATACCTCTCGGTTGCTGGAACTCTTGGCCGGCTGACCTCCGCTATTGACCCCAGCCTCGCACCAGCACCCGCGCCAGGGCAACGGGGTCGGCATCGAGATGTCCGGTCAAGAGATGCAGCCAGGCCATGGCCATGACCGCGCTGGCCATGTCAGCGGCGGAAACATCTTCGGCCAGTTCGCCGCGGGCGGCGGTGCGGCCGATCACCTGCATCAGGCTCTCCAGCCGCTCTTGCCGATAGGCCTCCAAGGCCTCGGCCAGGTCCGGATCGCTCTGGGCTGCGGCGATGATATGGCGAAAGACCGCACCCTCCGGCCGGCCCCAATGCGCGAAGAGCAGCCGCAGCACCGCCGCGACATCGCCTTCGAGCGTGCCGGTGTCCGGAAAGGCGCCGATCTGCTTCTGCCGTTCATAAACAGCCAGCAGCAGCGCGCCGCGCGTCGGCCACCAGCGATAGACCGTCGCCTTGCCCGCCCGTGCCCGGCGTGCCACCGCCTCCATCGTCAACGCGCCGATACCGCCGTCCTCGACGATCTCTGCCGCTGCGTCCAGAATCGCCGCCTCGGTCGCCGGATTACGCCGCGCACCGATCGAGCCGCGTTTTCCGGCACATGCGTCGCCCTCGTCACTTTTTGCCATGCCCGCCCCTTTACTTTCCTCCGGTCGGGCACATACTAACGGAACGTTCCGTTTCATTAAAGGGAAATCCAGAGGGAAACCCGATGTCCACCACCTCTCCTCCTCCCCAGCTGACGCGGCGCCCGTCGCGGTTCCGCTTCGCGCTCTTCGTCTTCTGCGGCGTCTACCCGCTGGTCACCGTGCTGCTCTATGCGCTGATCCCGCTGACCCGGGATTGGGAAATCTGGCAGCGCAATCTGGTCATGGTGCCGATCATCGTGGCCTGCATGGTCTATGTGATCATCCCGCAAATCCAGCGCCGCTGCGCCCGCTGGATGTAACCCGCGCCTGCCGGGGATTGACCGTGGCGTCATTCCCCGGCAGATGATCCCCATGCTGATCTACAAGATTTTCCGTGCCGATGAATGGGCCGCCCTGCAAGCCGCGGGTGAGACCACGGGTGCGCCGGTGGATGTCGCGGACGGTTTCGTCCATTTCTCCACCGCCGAACAGGCGGCCGAAACGGCAGCCAAACATTTCTCCGGGGCCGAAGGGCTGGTGCTGCTGGCCTGCGCGGCCGAGGCGATGGGCGAGGCGCTGACATGGGAGGTCTCGCGCGGTGGCGCGCTCTTCCCGCATCTCTATCGCCCGCTGCGCCTCGCCGATGTGCTCTGGTCCGCGCCGCTGCCGCTGGTCGAGGGCCACCACCAATTCCCGGAGCAGATGCAATGAGGCTGATCGACCGCGCCGGGCTTGCGATCCTGCACCGTTTCGACCCCGAGGTCGCGCATGGGCTGTCGCTCAAGGCGCTGAATGCCGGGCTGGTTCCCGGCCCCGGCCCGATCACCTCGCCCCGTCTCAGGACGCGGCTGGCCGGGCTCGATCTGGCCAATCCCATCGGGCTGGCCGCCGGGCTCGACAAGAACGCCGAGGCGCTCGCCCCGTTGGCACGCTGCGGCTTCGGCTTTCTCGAGGTCGGCGCCATCACCCCCCGGCCGCAACCCGGCAACCCCAAGCCGCGCCTGTTCCGGCTGGATCAGGACCGCGCCGCGATCAACCGCTTCGGCTTCAACAACGGCGGGATGGAGGCGGTGCTGCCCCGGCTGAAGGCCCGGCCGCGGACCCTGCCCGTCGGCCTCAACCTCGGCGCCAACAAGGACAGCGACGACCGCGCCGGCGATTTCGCCCGGGTACTGAGCCATTGCGGCGCCGCGCTTGATTTCGCCACGGTCAACGTCTCCTCCCCCAATACCGAGAAGCTGCGCGATCTGCAGGGCAAGGCGGCGCTGACCGCGCTGCTGTCCGGCGTGATGGCGGCCCGCGATGCGCTCGAGCGCCCCATTCCGATCTTCCTGAAGATCGCCCCCGACCTGACCGAGGCCGAGATCGCCGACATCGCCGAGGCCGCCCGCGACACAGGCGTCGATGCGATCATCGCCACCAATACCACCCTGTCGCGCGAGGGGCTGCAAAGCCCGCATCGCGATCAGGCCGGTGGCCTCTCCGGTGCGCCGCTGTTCGAGAAATCGACCCGGGTGCTGGCCCGGCTCAGCCTGATGACCGGGGGGCAAATCCCGCTGATCGGGGTCGGCGGCATCGCCTCGGCCGAGGACGCCTATGCCAAGATCCGCGCCGGCGCCTGCGCCGTGCAGCTCTATACCGCGCTGATCTATCAGGGCATGGGGCTTGTCGCGCAGATCGCCCGGGGGCTCGATGCGCTTCTCGCCCGCGACGGGTTCGAAACTGTCACCCAAGCCGTAGGCACCGCAAGAGAGGACTGGCTATGATCGAATACTGGCATAACCCGCGTTGCTCGAAGTCGCGCGAGGGGCTGGCGCTGCTGGAAGACAGGGGCGTCGACCTGCATCTGCGCCGTTACCTGGAGCAGGCTCCGAACCTGGAGGAGCTGCAGGCAGCCCGCGCCGCGCTCGGCAATCCGCCGGTGATCGAGATGATGCGCCCCAAGGAGCCACGGTTCAAGGAGCTGGGTCTGTCGACGAGCGACAGCGATGAGACGCTGCTGGCGGCGATGGCCGCGAACCCGGTGCTGATCGAACGGCCGCTGGCGATCAAGGGCGACCGCGCGGTGATCGGCCGGCCGCCGGAAAAGCTGCTGGAGCTGCTTTGAACCTCTGACGCTGGGGGCTCTGCCCCCCACGGCCTGCGGCCTCCCCCCGGGATATTTGGGGCTAGAAAAAGACGAAAAAGGCGCGCCGGGAAACCACGCGCCTTTTCTTTTTTGCCGAGGGGTGCGGGGTCAGCGCACCTTGAGCGTGGCCAGCCCGATCATCGCCAGGATCAGCGAGATGATCCAGAAGCGGATCACCACGGTGGGTTCGGACCAGCCCTTCTTCTCGTAATGGTGGTGGATCGGCGCCATCAGGAAGACGCGGCGACCGGTGCGCTTGAAATAGAGGACCTGGATGATCACGCTCAGCGCCTCGACCACGAAGAGGCCACCGACTACGGCGAGGACCAGTTCGTGTTTGGTCGCCACGGCGATCGCGCCGAGCGCGCCCCCCAGGGCGAGGCTGCCGGTGTCGCCCATGAAGACCGCCGCCGGCGGCGCGTTGTACCACAGAAACCCGAGCCCGGCGCCGAAGAGGGCGGCGGTGAAGACCAGAAGCTCCCCGGTGCCCGGGACATAGTGGACATCGAGATATTCGGAAAAGTCGATCCGCCCCACCGCATAGGCGATGATGCCCAGCGTGCCGCCGGCGATCATCACCGGCATGATCGCCAGCCCGTCGAGCCCGTCGGTCAGGTTCACCGCATTGGCGGCGCCGACGATGACGATCACCACGAAGGGCACATAGAAATAGCCCAGGTTGATCAGCAGGTTCTTGAACACCGGCAGGGCAAGCTGGTTCTGCAGATCGGCCGGATGGGTCCATTCCGCCCAGAAGGCGGCGATCACCGCGATCAGGATGCCCAGGGCGAGCCGCACCTTGCCCGAAACCCCCTTGGTGTTCTGCTTGGAAACCTTGGCGTAATCGTCGGAGAACCCGATCAGCGCGAAGGCCAGCGTCACGAAGAGCACCATCCAGACGAAGGAATTGTCGAGCCTGGCCCAGAGCAGCGTCGCGGTAACCAGCGAACCCACGATCAGCAAGCCCCCCATGGTCGGGGTGCCGGCCTTGGACAGATGGCTTTGCGGGCCATCATCGCGGATCGGCTGCCCCTTGCCCTGCTTGCGTCGCAGCACGTCGATCAGCGGCCGGCCGAACATGAAGCCGAAGACCAGCGCCGTCAGGAACGCCCCGCCCGCGCGGAAGGTGATATAGCGAAAGAGGTTGAAAAAATCCCCCCCGTCCGACAGCGCGGTCAACCAATAGAGCATTTTAGCCGTTCCTATCTTTACGTCCGGTCACCGGAAACCGCGCCCCCTTGGCCGATTTCCCTCAGGGCGTCAACGAGTTTCGCCAGCCCCATGCTGAGCGACCCCTTGGCGAGCAGGACATCGCCGGGCCGCACCAAATCGGGCAGCCGGGCAGCGAATTCGGCGCTGGTGGCGCAATGAAGCCCGCGCTTGTGCTCCGGCAGCGCGGCATGCAGCGATTCCATCAGCGGTCCGATGCAATGGACGGTGTCGATCGCGGCCATGGCGGGCAGCGAGGCGAGGCCCGCGTGCAGCGCCGGCCCCTGCGGCCCCAGTTCCTTCATGTCGCCAAGGCAGGCGATGCGGCGGCCCTTGCCTTCCGGGGCGACGCTCGCCAGGACCGCCAATGCCGCGGCCATGGAAACCGGGTTGGCATTATAGGAATCGTCGAGCAGCGTCAGAATTCCCCCCGCCAGCGCGATCAGCTCGCGAGCGCCGCGGCCACGATAGGGCGACCAGCGCGGCAGGCTGTCGAGGACCTTGTAGGGATCGGCGCCGAGCGCCGTGGCCGCGGCCAGCGCGCCAAGCGCGTTCATCGCGAAATGACGCCCCGGCGTGGCGAGGCGGAACAGCACCGGGCCAAAGGGCGCCTCGGCGCGCACCTCGGTCTGCTCGCCGTCGACCTCGGCACCGATCAGCCGATAGTCACGGGCCTGAACGCCAAAGCCCAGGGCCGTCACCCCCAGGGCGCGGGCGTGCTCGAAAAGAATCGGCGACTGGTCGAGATCGGCGTTCAGCACCGCCACCCCGCCCGGCTCCAGACCGTCGAGGATCGCGGCCTTTTCACGGGCGATATCCTCGACGCTGTCGAAGGCCTCCAGATGCGCCGCTGCCACGGTGGTGACCAGCGCCACATGCGGCCGGGTCTGCCGGGTCAATGGTGCGATCTCTCCCGGGTGGTTCATGCCGATCTCGATCACCGCGAAGTCGGTGTTGCGTGGCATCCGCGCCAGGGTCAGCGGCACGCCCCAGTGGTTGTTATAACTGGCCACGCTGGCATGGGTTGCGCCCTGGTCGGACAGGACGCGCAGCAGCATCTCCTTGGTCGAGGTCTTGCCGACCGAGCCGGTGATCGCCACCACCCGCGCATCGGTGCGGGCGCGGGCCGCCGCCCCCAGCGCCTCGAGCCCCTGCAGCACATCCTCGACGATCAGCAGCGGCGCATCCGGCGCCAGCCCTTCGGGGATATGGCTGACCAGCGCCGCCCCCGCCCCGGCGTCGAGCGCCTGCGCGACGAAATCATGGCCATCGCGCGCGGCCTTGAGCGCCACGAAGAGATCCCCCGCCTCGAGCGTGCGGGTGTCGATCGACACGCCGGTGACCGACCAGTCGCCCTGCGCCCGGCCGCCGGTGGCCGCCGCCGCCTCTGCCGCGGTCCAGAGCGCGGTCATGCCGGCCGCCCGTCAAGCGCGGCGACCGCCACGCTGGCCTGTTCGGCATCATCGAAATGCAGCACGTCATCCCCCACGATCTGGCCGGTTTCATGGCCCTTGCCGGCGATCAGCAGCGCGTCGCCGGGTTGCAATGCATCAACGCCCCTAAGGATCGCCTCGGCGCGGTCACCGACCTCGACGACACGGCCCTCGCCACCGGCCCTGAGCGCGCCGTCCAGCACGGCGGCACGGATCGACGCCGGTTCCTCGCTGCGCGGGTTGTCATCGGTGACAAAGACCAGATCGGCGTTCTCGACCGCAGCCGCGCCCATCAGCGGCCGCTTGGTGCGGTCGCGGTCGCCGCCGGCGCCGATGATGGCGATCAGCCGCCCCATCACATGCGGCCGCAGCGCCTTCAGCGCGGTGGCAATGGCATCTGGGGTATGGGCGAAATCGACGAAGACGGCAGCGCCATTGTCGCGGGTGGCCGCAAGCTGCATGCGGCCGCGCACCGTGGTCAGCTCTGGCAGGGAGCGGAACACCGCCTCGGGCGCCTCGCCGCAGGCGATGGCAAGCCCGGCCGCCAGCAGCACATTCTGCGCCTGGAAACCGCCGATCAGATCGAGCCGCGCTTGATAGGTCTGCCCGCCCCAGGCGAAACGCAGATCCTGCCCGGTCGAATCGAAGCGTTGACCCAGAAGTCGCAGGTCACCCTCCGCATGTCCGACGGTCAGCACCGCCTGACCGCGCGCCATGGCGATCGCCCGCATCTCGGCCCCCTTGGGATCATCCAGGTTGATCACCGCCGTGCCCTCGGGCGGCAGCACCCGGCCGAACAGACCCGCCTTCGCCGCGAAATAGGCCTCGAAGCTCTCGTGATAATCCAGGTGATCCTGGGTGAAATTGGTGAACCCCGCCGCGGTCAGCTCGACCCCGTCGAGTCGGCGCTGGTCCAGCCCGTGGGAAGAGGCCTCCATCGCCGCATGGGTCACCCCCTCGGCGGCGGCGGCGGCCAGGGCACGGTGGAGCGTGATGGGTTCGGGCGTGGTGTGATGCAAGGGCGCGGTCCAGGCGCCTTCGACCCCGGTGGTGCCGAGGTTGATCGCCTTATGCCCCAGAACCATCCAGATCTGGCGCAGGAAGGTCGCGACCGAGGTCTTGCCGTTGGTGCCGGTGACCGCCGCCATCACCCTGGGCTGCGCCCCGAACCAGAGCGCCGCGGCACAGGCCAGCGCCTGGCGCGGATCCTCGACCACCACCAGCGCGGCCGCCGATCCGGCGAGCGCCGCCTCGGCGATTTCAGCACCACGCGCGTCGGTCAGGATCGCCGTCGCCCCCATCCGCAGGGCATAGTCGATGAAGCTGCCGCCATGCACCTTGGTGCCGGGAAGGGCCGCGAACAGATAGCCCTCCTTCACCTCGCGGCTGTCCACCGCCAATCCCGTGATCACCGGGTCGCGCCCACCCCGCGCGGTCAGGGCAAGCTGGCTGAGCGGCTTCGCGGAATTGTCCATGATTGTCCTCACCCGGTCCTTCTGACGGTCAATGCGACGACGTCAGCGTTATAGCAGCCTGCCGGTTTTGTTCAATGTCAGGACGCAGCCCCAGCAGCGGCGCGAGCCGGCGGATCATCTCGGCCGCGACCGGCACGGCGGTCCAGCCGGCGGTGCGGCGCTCTTCCTTCAGCGCCTCGACCTGGGGTTCGTCAAGCGTCAGGATCAGCACGTATTTCGGATCATTGGTGGGGAACATCGCCGCGAAGGTGGCGATCACCTTGTCCTTATAATAGCCACCCTGCGGTTTCGGCTTGTCGGCAGTGCCGGTCTTGCCGCCGACCGAATAGCCCTCGACATCGCCAAAGCTGGCGGTGCCACGTGTCACCACTCCGCGCAGCATCTTGCGCGCCTCGCGCGCGGCCTCTTCCGACAACACGCGGGGCCCATACTGCGGCCCGTCGCGCCGCAGAATCGTCGGGCTGATGTAATGGCCGCCATTGGCGATGGTCGAATAGGCCGCCGCCAGGTGCATCGGGCTCGCCGACAGCCCGTGGCCATAGGAAATCGTCACCGTGCTGAGATCGGTCCAGCGTTTCGGGATCAGCGGCTGACCGCCACGCGCCTCGACAATCTCGAACGGCGTCGGATCGAACATCCCCAGCGCGCCGAGAAAGGCCTTCTGCCGTTCCGAGCCGATTTCCAGCGCGATCCGGCCGGTGCCCCGGTTCGAACTGTGGACCATCACGTCGCTGACGCTGAGCTTGCCATAGTTCTTGCCGTTGAACTCGCCGATCAAGTGGCCGCCGACCTTCATCGGCCCCGAGGTGTCGATGATCGTCTCGGGCGTCACCAGCCCAAGGTCGAGCGCTTGGGCGGCAGCGAAGATCTTGAAGGTGGAGCCGAGTTCATAGACCCCCTGCACCGCGCGGTTGAACAGCGGGCTCGCGCTCGGATCGCCGTCCAGCGCCGGACGGGGCCGCTCATTCGGGTCGAAGTCCGGCAGGCTGACGACCGAGATCACCTCGCCGGTATGCACATCCATCAGGATCGAGGAGGCACCCTTGGCATTCATCAACCGCATGCCGCCTTCGAGCACCTGTTCGGCGGCGGCCTGCACCGTGAGATCGATCGAAAGCTGCAGCGGCTTGTCGCCGTTCGAGGGATCCCGCAGGTAGTCGTCGAATTGCTTCTCGACCCCGGCGACACCGATCACCTCGGCGGCGTTCACCCCTTCCTTGCCGAACCCCGCGCCGCCCAGCACATGGGCGGCGAGCTTGCCATTGGGGTAAAGCCGCATCTCGCGCGGGCCGAACAGCAACCCGGGATCCCCCAGGTCATGCACCGCCTGTTTCTGTTCCGGGCTGATCCGCTTCTTGATCCAGACGAACTTTCGCTTGCCGGTGAAATCCTCGATCATCCGGTCTTCGTCGAGATCGGGGAAGATCCGTTTCAGCCCCTTGGCGACCGCGACGGGATCGACCATCTGCTGCGGCTGGGCATAAAGCGAATGGGTCTCGAAATTGGTGGCCAGGATCCGCCCTTCGCGGTCGACGATATCGGCGCGCTGCATGGCGATGGCGGCATCGGGCAGGCTGGCGACCGGCTCTTCCGGTTCGGTGGTGGCCATCAGCGCCATACGGCCACCGACGATCACATAGGCACAGAAGAAGAACATGCCCAGCATAAGCAACCGCCCCTCGGCACGGACGCGGGACCGGTCCTGCATCTCGGCGTGACGGCGGCGGATGTTCTCGCGCTCGATGGCGTCGGGATTCTCTCCCTTGGCGCGGGCCGGCAGGATGCGGGCCAGCGGGCGCAGCGGCGTGCGGATCATGGTTCCCCCTCCCCATCTCCGGCCATGGTCGAGACATCGACCGGATTGGTAATCGATAACTCCGGTTTCGGCGGGAAGTTGACCTCGTCAATCCGGCCGAACTGATCAGGGCGCAGCGGCAGCAGCCCCAACCGACCGAAGTTGACCTCGGTCAGCTCGACCAGCCGCTCGGGCCGGTTGAGATAGGCCCATTCCGCCTTCAGCACGCCGATCTTCATCCGCGCGTCGCCGATCTGGCGCTGCAGCTCGCGCGTGTCCTTCAGCACCTGCTGGGTGGCGTAATTCTCGCGATAGGCCCAGAACGCCAGACCGAAGACCACCAGAGCGGTCAGAACATAGGCTATCCCCTTCATCGTCCCTTTCCTTTCGCGTGGCGGTCCTTCAACAGCGGCATCCCGATCCGGCCCGGGTCGATCCCCCCCGAGGGCGCCGAAGTGCGCACCGCGACCCGCAGCCGGGCCGAACGGGCGCGCGGATTCTCGGCCAGCTCTTCCTCATCCGGAGCGATGGCCTTGCGGGATTTCAGCATGAACTGCGGCTCGACCGCCTCGATCTCGGGGGCATAGCGGTTGGCCCGGCCGGTGGTGCCGGCGCGCTCCTGGAAGAACCGTTTGACCATGCGGTCCTCGATCGAATGGAAGGTGACGACCGCCAGTTGTCCGCCGGGCTTCAGCGCCCGTTCGGCCGCCATCAGGCCGCGGAACAATTCGCCGAATTCGTCATTCACCGCAATGCGAAGCGCCTGAAAGCTGCGGGTGGCGGGATGCGACTGACCCGGCTTGGGTCGCGGCAGGCAGGATTCGATCACCCGGGCAAGCTGCAGGGTGGTTTCGAACGGCGCCCTCTCACGCTCCCGCAGGATCGCATGGGCGATACGCCGGCTGGCGCGTTCCTCGCCATACAGAAACAGGATATCGGCCAGATCGGCCTCGTCGGCGGTATTGACCAGATCAGCGGCGCTCGGCCCGTCCTGCGACATCCGCATATCGAGCGGGCCGTCCTTCATGAAGGAGAAGCCCCGCTCGGCCTGGTCGAGCTGCATCGAGGACACCCCGAGATCCAGCACCACCCCGTCGAGTTCCTGGGCATATTCGTCCATGCGGGAAAAGACGCCGGGCTGCAGCACCAGGCGGTCGTCATATTGGCCGACCCAGTCGGCGGCCATTTCGAAGGCCAGCGGATCGCGATCGACGCCGATCACCTTGTCGGCACCGGCCTCCAGCAGACCACGGGAATAGCCACCAGCCCCGAAGGTGCCGTCAAGCCAGACCCCGGAGACCGGCGCGACCGCCTTCAGCAATGCGCGCAAGAGAACCGGAATGTGAGGGCGGGCAGAGCTGGAAACGGGCGCGTCTGCTGCCATGATCAAGCCCCGGCCCCGTCAGTATTTCGTTTACTGAGCACCAGATCGAGCGCGTCGAGCGCATTGGTGCCCTCGGGCAGGTCAAAGCCCAGATCCTCATCTTCCTCTTCGGCGAGATGGGATTCATAGGTCTCGGGGTTCCAGATCTGAAAGGTGCCCGAGGTCCCGACGAACAGCGCCTCGCTGTCCAGGCCGATCTTGTCGCGATACCGCGCCGGCAACACCAGGCGACCATCGGGATCGACCTCGGTATGATGCGACCGGGTGGTGATCTGACGAACCAGCTTCCGTTTCAGCGGTGAACTCGGCAGGCTTTCGATCTTGGCCTCGAGCTTGTCGATCTCGGTGATCGTATAGGCTTCGAGATAGTCCTGATCCTCGTCCCCATAGACGATGACGAGCTGCGGACGCAGACCTTCGGTGTATTCGGGATCCCCGGCTTCGAGCACACGGCGAAACAGGGCCGGGATCGAGACCCTGCCCTTGCTGTCCACCTTGAAGGTGTATTCGCCTCTGAAGCGCCGGCTCACACCATCTGTCCCTTTGCCCGTGCCCCCGGGTCGTTGTTGTCACCCCCCGAACGAAAAAACGGCAGGTTGATCTGCTGCCACTGATCAACCCGCCGCTTGTCCCGCTTTGCGGGGTGTCCGACTGCGCGCGCCACCTGGGGGGATGTCTGCTCGCTCGCGCGCCGGATCTCTTGGTTCGGTGAAAGCGAAGTGCCTGTATGAAACCTGCTTTTATTATTTGCGTCGGGGTCTGTTTGTGTCGCCCCTTGCCTCGTCTCCATCCGATGAACAAGGGATGCCATGGGAATTTATGGAAAGCAACTGGAATTTACGGGACACCCCGGGAGAGACCTGCCCGATTCACCGGATTTTGGCAAGGCAGACCACAGAGACCGGGAATCACATAAGCCTCCTTTGCGGCAAAGGAGAATCGGACCACTAGATGTTGATTCTCTCACCCCCTCCCAACAAATCCCGGGGTTTCCCATAAAAATTTTGCACCCCGGGATCAGCACGCCAGATGTTCCCCACATGTTCCCTTTTATGCCTCCGAATCACCCCAGAACGACCACTCGCCCCCTGCGGTTCCCGTGATTTCCCGCCACTCCCATGATTTCCCACCGTGCGCCTCAGGCCGCCTTCCCGGCGACGGAAGCGATGGGCGCCGGGGCGCAACCGGCCGCACAATGAAAGCTTCAATCAGAAAAATGCCGCCGGAAACGCTTGCGATGTTGTATTATTGCCACGCACCCACACCAACCGCGCACATCACCCCGCCGATGCCTGCATGAGAAGGTGAGCGCGCCAAAACGTCCCATTCCCGCGCCAGCCCAAAGCAACGAGGATGAAGACACCCAAATCGGCGCCGGAAAGAAATATCGTTTCCCGGAAAGGGCTCCGAAGGCGTTAACTATTTCACAGACCCATCCCCCATGGGCCACAGCCACCCCGGGACGGCGGGCGGGCCCATGACGAGATCGTCTGATGACCTTACGTCAGAAGTGCTGCCCATTTAATATGCAATCAATCTATGCACTTGCTGCATAGCAGCATTGAACATCTCCGCTATTGTGCAATTGCAGCATTTGCCTATTTTCAGTCTCAACACGGCGCCACAAGACGGCGCTGAACTGACAATACTTAAGGTTACGAACAATGGCCGCTCTGACGCATAGCGAAAATCACGACGCCACCCTGCTGGGTCGGCTGACCGCTTGGATCGCCAATGTGCGCGTTCGGATCGAACGGTATCGGGTGTACCGCCAGACGATGAACGAAATGGGCGCCCTGAACAATCAAGAGCTGGCCGATCTCGGCCTGCATCGCTCCGAACTGCGCCGCGTGGCCTATCAGGCCTCCCGCAAGGTGTGCTGACGGAGCATCGAAGGACATAAACGGTTCAGGCCCTCATCTCCTCCTCCCTTGAGGGTCTGTACATAGCGGCGACATCGCTCCTCCTCCCTGATGTCGCCGCACCCTATACCGGCCCCGAATGCCGGAACCTGATGCACCGGACGCTCTCCTCCTCCCTGCGTTCGGTGTTGGATCGGCCGGCGACGCTCTCCTCCTCCCTGCGTCGCCGGCCACTCCATCCCCCGATAGGGGAAATGACATAGCCGAATACATCGGGCGCTCTCCTCCTCCCTGCGCCTGATGTTACAAGAGAACGGCGGCACCTCTCCTCCTCCCTGGTGCCGCCGTTTTCATTTTCCGGTTTCCGTCCAGCCGCTTCACGCCCCTCCCCCACCAGGTCGTCCCAGCAACCGCACCTCGTCGGAGCAACGCTGCAACGCGCGCAGGTGATTGCAAAACAGCGCCACCTGAGGCGAAGTCGCGGCAAAAGGCGCCGCCCGACATTCCGCCGCCCGCGCCGCCGCGGCCTCGGAACAGCCCTCGGGCAGGGTCATCAACCATTCGAGAAATCCCATCCGCGCGGCGACCTTATCATCGACCTCCGCAGGCAGATCACGCAGCGCCCGCAGGATCCCCGCGAGCATCATCGCCCGATACCCCGATTGCACTTCATCTCCGCTCCTTTCTCCGCCGCTCCCCGCGGCAGGGGCTGAATGCAGGCGACAAAGATCAAGGCCGGAAGACGGGGATGCTGCCCCACACCGCGCCCTGACCGCCGCCCGCGGTCTGACGTTGGCACGAGGCTGGTTTCCGGACTTGGACAATGGGGGGCATGCGCCCTGATCCGACCCTTCCCGAGAATATGCTCTCAGTGGTTTCGCCGGAGTTTCCCGATCCTTACCGTTGCGGGGGCAGTGCCGGTCTTGCACCGGCTTCCCAATTCTCCCCCCGAAGGGGGCACCTCACGGGCGAAAGATTACAGGATTCACCACCCGATGCATTGGCAAACCGCCCCTGCGTCGCTTTTGCACGGTCAGAACGGCACATCGTCGCTGGCGGTGACGAAACGGCCGACGACCTTCTTCGGCCCGGCCTTTTCGAAATCGACGTCAAGCTTGTCGCCCTCGATCCCGGTGACGGTGCCATAGCCGAATTTCTGGTGAAACACCCGCTCTCCCACGGTGAAGCTGGAGACGGCCGTGGCGTCGATCACCGTATTGCGGGTTTCGCGCGGCTGCGACATGCTGCGTTCGCCGGCGCGCGCCTGCATCCGTTTCCAGCCGGGCGAGTTATAGACATTCGCTTCGGACACCCGGGATTCGATGCTGCCCCGCACCGGAGCGGCCGGGGCCGCCGCGGCGCCATACCCGCCGCCATAAAGACCGGGAGGCGTCAGGATATCGACATGCTCGCCGGGCAGTTCGTCAATGAAGCGCGACGGCAGCGCCGATTGCCATTGGCCGAAGACCCGCCGGTTGGCCGCGAAGGAAATGGTGCAAAGCTCCTCCGCCCGGGTGATGCCGACATAGGCCAGGCGGCGTTCCTCTTCCAACCCCTTGAGACCGCTTTCGTCCATGCTGCGTTGCGAGGGGAACAGGCCGTCCTCCCACCCCGGCAGGAAGACGGCGGGAAACTCCAGCCCCTTGGCCGCGTGCAGGGTCATGATCGACACCTTCTGGTCGGCATCGGCCTGTTCGTTGTCCATGATCAGGCTGACGTGCTCCAGGAACCCTTGCAGGTTCTCGAAATTTTCCAGCGCCTTGACCAGTTCCTTGAGGTTTTCCAGCCGCCCCGGCGCCTCCGGCGTCTTGTCGTTCTGCCACATGCCGGTATAGCCGCTTTCATCCAGCACGATTTCGGCCAGTTCCATGTGGGACAGATCGGGGTCGCCCGCCATCCGGCCCCAGCGCCGCAGATCATCGACCAGGGTGCGCAGCGCCGTGCCGCCCTTGCCCTTGATCAGCCCCTCGTCCAGCGCGATCCGGGCGCCCTCGACCAAGTTGACGCCATTGGCCCGCGCCGTGGTCTGGATCAGCTGCTGCGCCTTGTCGCCCAGGCCCCGTTTCGGCGTGTTGACGATGCGTTCAAAGGCCAGATCGTCATCCGGGCTGACCACCAGCCGGAAATAGGCCATGGCGTCGCGGATTTCGAGCCGTTCATAGAAGCGCGGGCCGCCGATCACCCGATAGGGCAGACCGATGGTCAGAAACCGATCCTCAAACGCGCGCATCTGGTGCGAGGCGCGGACGAGGATGGCGATCTCGTCCAGACCGAAGGCGCGCAGCCCCCGGGTGCCACGCTGCATCGCCTCGATCTCCTCGCCGATCCAGCGCGCTTCCTCCTCGCCGTCCCAATGGCCGATCAGCCTGACCTTTTCGCCATGCTCCGCCTCGGTCCAAAGCTCCTTGCCCAGGCGCCCCTGATTGCCGCGGATGACGTTCGAGGCCGCCGCCAGAATATGCGGGGTCGAGCGGTAATTCTGTTCCAGCCGCACCACATGGGCGCCGGGAAAATCCTTTTCGAACCGCAGGATATTGCCCACCTCGGCACCGCGCCAGCCATAGATCGACTGATCATCATCGCCGACGCAGCAGATGTTCTTGTGCCCCCCGGCCAACAGCCGCAGCCAGAGGTATTGGGCCACGTTGGTATCCTGATATTCGTCGACCAGGATATAGCGGAACCAGCGTTGATATTGCGCCAGAACGTCCGGGTGGGCCTGGAAGATCACCACCATATGCAACAAGAGATCGCCGAAATCGACGGCGTTCAGTTGGCGCAGACGCTCCTGATACTGGGCGTAAAGCTCGACGCCCCGGTGGTTATAGGCGCCGGCGTCGGCGGTGGGGATCTTGTCGGGCGTCAGCGCGCGGTTCTTCCAGCCGTCGATCACCCCGGCCAATTGCCGGGCGGGCCAGCGCTTGTCGTCGATGCCGGCGACCTGAACCAGTTGTTTCAGCAGGCGAATCTGATCGTCGGTGTCGAGGATGGTGAAGCTCGATTTCAGCCCCACCAGTTCGGCATGGCGGCGCAGCAGCTTGACGCAGATCGAATGGAAGGTGCCGAGCCAGGGCATGCCCTCGATCGCCTGGCCCAGCAGGCGGCCGACCCGCTCCTTCATCTCGCGGGCGGCCTTGTTGGTGAAGGTGACCGAGAGGATTTCGTTCGGCCGGGCGCGGCCGGTGTTCAGCAGATGGACGATGCGAGAGGTCAAGGCCTTGGTCTTGCCGGTGCCGGCGCCGGCCAGCATCAGCACGGGGCCGTCGAGACATTCGACCGCCTCCCGCTGGGCGGGGTTCAGATCGTCAAGGTAAGGCGCCGGCCGCGCCGCCATGGCCCGGGCCGACAGGGCGGCGCCCTCGAAGGCATCAAGATCGTCGTAACTGCTCATGCGGGGAACTTAGCGCGGATCGCGGCGCAGTTAAAGATCCGTTCGCGGTCTGTTCCCGGGTGTTTTTCAGGAGGAATGCGCCTGCCCCACCCTCACCATTCAAGCCCACGCGCCCGACCCGAGGGTGGGTGCGGAACGCGCCCGCGTCGTGCCGAAGGCACGCCTACGGCGTGACGGGGCGGGTCGGGCGCGTGCGCGCCTGCGGCGCGCTAAGTCTCTTATGGTTGTTGCTTTGGAAGCTGCGCCCGAGAGTTTTTGAACAATGCTTGAATATCGTCGTCCAACTCAAGACTCGTCAGATCATGTATGCATTTCAACCCGACACCAAGTATTCGCCCCCTATCGTCACCAGCGAAGCGCTTCGAAATTTCCGAAAAGTACCTTGGCTCAGGAATAAAATAGTTGTTCTGGGTCTTGTTGGCACAAAGGTAGACCGCATGGGAAACAAAATCCGCGAACTCCAAACAGTCGTCTTCACCTTTCTTCACAGCAACAATTGAAAAAGGGTTGAGCAACTTGAGAGATCGGGACTGAGGGTATATGGGCTTGTCCCTCACCGTCATCAGATACCTTAGCATAGTATCATAGTTGTGATTTCGTTCTTCGAGAACAACGCGAACATCGTTCTCGGTGACGTTAAACCTAGCCAGGTAAGAACACACTTTCTCCAGAAGATAGCAAAGACACTTATTGTAATATTTCTGCGGATCTGCGTCGATAAAGTCCTTGTATCCCCCGAGCGTAACCTTGTTAGAAATGACGGCAAAATAACGAACATGCAGCTTAGACATTTCCCGCGCAAGAAGAACTTTGGACGCATGATCCAATTCAGTAGCATGCTTCCATTTCTTCTTTGAGATGGTCTTCCTGACTTCTCCCAATACCTCTTTGGCTCGAATTTTGGCAGCGTCCTGCGCCACCATCGCACCCAGCACAAAATACCTTGATGCACCTGGCTTCAAACCATCGCGCACTTTTACAATGCCGGCTTCGCCGCTTTCATCGACATATACTGTAAAAGACATCCAACTCCGGGCACCTCACCCCACCACTTGCATGAACTCCCGCCACTCCCCCTTGGACATGCCGGAGTTTTCTTGACTCACCTCTTCACCCTTCACCATCCGGCGAATGCAATCAAGGGCTGTGGCGCTCAGCGTCGCTCCCCCCATGCGGTAATCCTCGAAGGCCTTATAGGCAAAGGGCACCCAATCGGCGACCAGCTTGCAGATCTCCTCGGCATAAACCCGGATTTCGTATTGGGCGTGGGCGTCGGCGCGCAGGCGCAGGAAATGGAACAGGTTGTGCAGATCGACCTTCCAATACCATTGGGTATAGATATTGGCGGGCAGGTTCATCCGCGCCAGTTCGCGGGCCAGGCCCTGCTGGCCATCCTGGGAAATCATCGCCTCGTAATTGTCATAGGCCCGCGCGCTGTCGGCCTTGAGGATTTCGAGGACGCGCGCGGCCTCCGCCCCTTCCAGCAATTCGCCGCGGCCCTGGTTGTTCACCGTCGATTGCGCCGCCACATGTTCCGGCGCGGGGATATAGAATTCGCGATCCAGGATCGAATAGCGCGCCGAATATTCGTTGACGTTGGCGGTGCGGTGGCGAATCCACTGCCGCGCCACGAAGACCGGCAGTTTGACGTGCAGCTTGATCTCGCACATCTCGAAGGGGGTCGAATGCCAATGCCGCATCAGATAGCGGATCAGCCCCTCGTCGTTCGACACCGATTTGGTGCCCTTGCCATAGGAGACCCGCGCCGCCTGGCAGATCGCCGCATCGTCGCCCATATAGTCGATGACCCGCACGAATCCGTGGTCCAGCACCGGATAGGCGGTATAGAGATGCCCCTCCATCCCCGGCGCGGTGCTGCGCAGCGTGGACTGCGGCCGGGCGCGCAGATCGTCAATCTCGGCCTGATGCTCGGGCGACAGCGACATGGGGGGCTCCTTTTCTCTCTGAGTCGGCGTCCACTATATCTTGGCCGGAAGCGCCGGTAAAACCGCAAGATCGGGTATGGCATTTCCGCATCCTCGCTGCGAAAGCCTGAAGGATCACGGATTCGAGATTGACTTTTCGCCGATTTCACAGATGCTTGGCGGCAAAACTTGTTCCGGATCAGAGAACAGAGGCAGGCAGTATGAACAGGTTCTTCGTCGCGACAGCGGCCGTTTTGGTATTGGCCGGATGCGGCGGCGGCAGCAACCCCTTTGCCGATCCCGGGACCCCGCCCGATCCTGACACCGTCACCCCCGCCAGCGCCATCAAGCGCAGCGAGCCGACCTCGACCGAGACGGCCTATATCGGCAACGGCTATGCCAGCAATATCCGCTATAACGCCAAGAAGGATACCTTCACCGTCGACAACCTCGCCTTCGACGGCGACAATGAATATTCGCGCGGCACCAAGGTCAGATCGCTCAGCGGCTATAACGTCTATGAGGCGGATCAGCAGTTCACCGATCCGCAGAACGGCAAGCCGGTCAACCAGTTCACCCATCGCGCGATCTATGGCGTCAGCAAGGGCGGCACCGGGCGCACCGAATTCGCCATCGTGCGCACCGGCGCCTATGCCGATTACGGCTTCGGCGGCTTCGTCTATCAGCGCAACGAAGGCGTGACCCTGCCCAATTCCGGCCAGGCGATCTATAATGGGGTGATGGCGGGGCTGCGCGACTTCAACGGCGCGGGCGGGCTGGAATATTCCAGCGCCGATATCGAGATCGCCATCGACTTCAACGATTTCAACGCCTCGACCGGCGGGCGCGGCGATGCGGTCAGCGGCACCATCAGCAACCGCAAGATCTATGACATCAACGGCAAGGACATCACCAGCACGGTGCTGAGGCGGATCGAAACCGCCGAGGGCATCAGCCTGCGCAGCTATCCGGTGGCGACCTTCACCGTCGGCCCCGGCGTGATGGACAAGAATGGCGAAATGCTGGGCCAGGTGCAGAGCTTCTATACCGACAGCAGCGGCACGCTTCGCCCCTTCGAGCAGGGCAAATATTACGCCATCGTCTCGGGGGACAAGGCCGATCAGATCGTCGGCGTCGTGGTGCTGGAGAATTCGGTCGATCCGGTGGCGGATACGGTGCGCGACACCAGCGGCTTCATCGTCTATCGCGACTGAGCCGGCGATGCTCCGCCCGCGCCCCCTGCCCCGTCTTCGCCCCTTGGCCTGCGCGCTGGCCGTGCTGGCGGGGCTGATGACAGGACCGCTCGCGGCGGTTCCGACGCAGGGCATCGAACTCAGCGCCGATCAGATGCGGGCGGCGGCCTGGATGGCGCTGCGCGGCGGCGATCCGAACCAGGCGCTGCAATTTTCCCAGGCGCTGATCCGTCGCAACCCCCAGGACCGCGCCGCGCTGCTGATCCATTCCCGCGCCGCCCGCGATCAGGGGCAATACGATCAAGCCAAGCAATCGGCGCGGCTGGCCTGGCGGCTTTCGACGGATGACGGGGCGAAATACGCAAGCTCTCTGGTCATGGCGCAGGCCTTGTCGTCGAACGGCCAGCGCACCCAGGCGCAATGGTGGCTGCGCCGCGCCATCCAATACGCCCCGAACGAGGCGCTGAGCCGCAAGGCGGTCGAGGATTTCCGCTATGTCCGGCTGCGCAACCCCTGGGCGGCGCAGCTGTCGTTTTCGGTGACGCCGGATTCGAACATCAACAACGGCTCCTCGGCGCGCTATTCCTTCCTGAACTACCAGCTGTCCGAGATATTCTTCGGCGGGCCGGCAGAATACCAGCTTGGCGGCTCCTCCCGCGCGCTGTCGGGGGTGGAATACGCGCTGGGGCTCAACACCCGCTATCGCCTTGCCGAAACCGAAACCCAGGCCCACGACATCATCTTCACCGCCGATCTGCACCATTACACCCTGTCGAACGAAGCCAAATCCATCGCCCCCGGTGCCAAGGGCAGCGATTTCGACTATGCCAGCTATTCGCTGGGCTACAGCTTTCGCGGGCTGAACTGGGGCGGGCGCGGCGAATACCGGCTGTCCGGCGATCTGGGACAGGTCTGGTACGGCGGCGAGGAATATCTGCGCTTCTACCGGCTGGGCAGCGGACAGTCCTATCGTCTCAGATCGGGCGACAAGATCGACCTGCGGCTCGCCGGCGAACATCAGGACGGGATCGCCACCAGCGACAGCGACATCCTGCGGCTGGATGTCTCCCATACCACCCGGGTGCTGAACGGCGCCACACTCTGGACCAATGCGACGCTGGCGCGGGCGACCTCCTCCTATGCCGCCGACGAATTCGACGAGTTCGGGCTCAGGGCGGCGCTGACGCTGGCAAAACCCCTGGCCGGCGCCACGGTGCAGCTTGGCCTCTGGGCGCGCAACCGGTCCTATGACTTCTCGCCCCACAGTCCGGACGGGCGCAGCGACGATCGGGTACAGGCGGATTTCACCATGATCTTCCGCCAGATCGACTATTACGGGTTCAACCCGACCATGCAGATCAGCGCCTCGCGCACCTATAGCAACATTTCGCTCTATGATGCTGATCGGCTGGGCGTGAATTTCGGCATTCAGTCCGCCTTCTGAACCGCCACGCTCGACATGGGGGCGCAAGGCGTTAAGCTCGGGGCAAAGCTGCAACCAAGGAACGGAGCTGCCTGATGGCGCTGAAATACCTGCACACGATGGTGCGCGTGAAGGATCTGGAAAAATCCATGGCCTTCTATGAACTTCTCGGGTTGAAGAAGACCCGCCAGATCGACAGCGAGGGCGGACGGTTTTCCCTGGTCTTCATGGCCCCTCCCGGCCAGGAGGACTGCCCGATCGAACTGACCTATAACTGGGATGGCGACGAGGGCCTGCCCAGCGACAGCCGGCATTTCGGCCATCTCGCCTATGGGGTCGACGATATCTATGCCACCTGCCAGACGCTGATGGATGCGGGCATCACCATCAACCGGCCGCCGCGCGACGGGCACATGGCCTTTGTCCGCTCGCCCGACAATATCTCGATCGAACTGCTGCAGAACGGTGGCGCGCTGGAGCCTGCCGAACCCTGGGCCAGCATGGAGAACACCGGCCATTGGTAAGCTGAGCGCCAGCCTCCTGGCCGGCGTCCTGGCGCTGGCCGCCGGCGGTGCCGATGCCGCCCCTTGCCGGCAGGCGCTGGTGCTGGCCATGGATGTCTCAAGCTCGGTCGACCCGCGCGAGGATGCGCTGCAACGCCAGGGGCTGACGGCGGCGCTGCTCGCTCCCGAGGTGGCGGCCGCCGTCTTCGCCGCGCCCGCCCCCGTCGCCATCGCCGCCTATGAATGGAGCGGACGCGACAAGCAGAGGCTGCTGTCCGACTGGCGCCTGATCGAAACCCAGGATGATCTGCTGGCCCTGGCAGAGATCATCCGCCAGTCACGGCGCAGCGAAACCGAATTCCCCACCGCGATGGGATATGCCCTGGGCTATGGCGCCGGCCTGCTCGCCCGGGCACCTGACTGCCTGATGCGAACCCTCGACATGGCGGGCGACGGCATCAACAACGAGGGCTTCGGCCCCGCCGAGGCCTATGCCGCCTTTCCCTTCGATGAGGTGGTGGTCAACGGGCTGGTGGTCGCGCCGCTCGACGGGCCGGATCAGGCCGATGTCGAAGGGTTCTATCGCGACCAGGTGCTGCACGGCCCTGGCGCCTTTCTCGAAATCGCCCGCGGATTCGAGGATTACGAAGGCGCCATGCGGCGCAAGCTGTTGCGCGAATTGCGCCCGCGCGCGATCAGCCTGTTGCGGGCGCCCACGCAGCCGGGGCACCCGGGCTGAACCCTGATGTCAGTAGATATAGCGGATCTGGTCCGACCAATAGCGTTCCATCCGCTTCAGCGTGCCGGTGATATCCTCGATCCCGGCGGCGGTGATCACGCCCTTTTCCTCCAGCCCTTCGGCATGGCGCAGGAAGAGATCACCGACCACATCGCGAATCTGCCGCCCCTGCTGGGTCAGCCGAACCCGCACCGAACGGCGGTCGATCTCGCAGCGCTGGTGGTGCATATACCCCATCTCGACCAGCTTCTTCAGGTTATAGCTGACATTGCTGCCCTGATAGTAGCCGCGGCTCTTCAATTCGCCGGCAGTCACCTCGTTATCGCCGATATTGAACAGCAAAAGCCCCTGCACGGCATTGATTTCGAGGATCCCGACGCGTTCGAACTCATCCTTGATGACGTCCAGAAGCAGCCGGTGCAGCCGCTCGACCAGAGCCAACGATTCCAGGTACCCCGTCATGAAGCCCTTGCGCGAGGCAAGGCTCACCTTCATTTCCATACTCATCTGTCTCTCCACATCTAACTGCTTGGAGACAAGGGTGAGGGGAAATCCCGAAAATTCGGTTAAATCTCACACGACCCGAGACCGCCACTGGCGGAAACCGGCCTTACCCTTGAAAAGTCATGGAAATTTCATGGATCAAACCGGCCAGCGCCGCCGGCGGCTGAACCTGACCAGTGACCCATTGGTACAGATCCTGGTCGTTTTCATCGAGCAGCGCCTCATAGAGATCGAGCTCTGCCGGCGTCATCGCCTCCAGCCGCCCCGCCGCATAGGCCTGAAGAATCAGGTCCATCTCCTTGATGCCGCGCCGCATCGACCGCATCTTCAGCCGCTTGATGCGGATTTCTCTCGTCTCGCTCATGTCCGTTCCCGTTCCATCAAGGCACGCAGCTTTTTCTCCAGCCGCGCCGCCCGCTCGGCCATGGCGCGCATTTCGGTCTGCAGCGCGCGCATTTCGGCCACCAAAGGTCTCAGATCACGGCCGTCCTCGGCCAATTCATCCGCCGGCGCCGTCATGCCATCGCCTTCGCCCGTCAGCAACCACATGATCGACACATTCAACAGCCCGGCCATCATCGACAGCTTGTTGGCACGCGGCTCGGACAGATCCTCTTCCCAGGATCGGATCGTGCCGTGCCGGACCCCCAGCCGCCTTGCCAATTGCGCCTGGCTCATGCCCGCCGCCTCCCGCGCGCCGGCCACCCGGTCGCCAAAGGTCGCAGCCTCCGGTCCGAACCAGTCGTCCTCCGCCTCGCTCATATCCCTCTCCCACTGATCGCGTCCGGGTCGATCCGGCTACCCCGGCTCTGGGCGCAACCCCGCTTGCCACCCCGATCGCATCGGTGCGGGTTGATCGCCTTCCTGCCTCACCCTATGACAGACGCGCGAAACATTCAAACCGAGGCCCTCTCATGAGTTTCCTGTCCACGACCCTCTCCCGTGTCAAACCGTCGCCCACCGTGGCGGTCACTACCCTCGCGGCGGAACTCAAGGCCGCCGGCCGTGACGTGATCGGCCTGGGTGCGGGCGAACCGGACTTCGATACGCCCGACAATATCAAGGCCGCCGCCATCGCCGCGATCCAGGCCGGCAAGACGAAATACACCGCCCCCGACGGGCTGATGGAGCTGAAGCAGGCGATCTGCGCCAAGTTCGAGCGCGAGAACGGGCTGAAATACACGCCGAAACAGATCAGCGTCGGCACCGGCGGCAAGCAGATCCTCTATAACGCGCTGATGGCCACCCTGAACCCGGGCGACGAGGTGATCATCCCCGCCCCCTATTGGGTCAGCTATCCGGATATGGTGCTGCTCGCCGGCGGCACCCCGGTTGCGATCGAGACCACGCTGGAAAACGCCTTCAAGCTGACCCCGGATCAGCTCGAGGCGGCGATCACCCCCAAGACCAAATGGTTCATCTTCAACTCGCCCTCGAACCCGACCGGCGCCGCCTACAGCAAGGACGAGCTGAAGGCGCTGACCGACGTTCTGCTGAAGCACCCGCATGTCTGGATCATGTCGGACGACATGTATGAACATCTGGTCTACGACGGTTTCGAATTCGTCTCCCCGGCGCAGATCGAACCGGCGCTCTACGACCGCACGCTCACCTGCAACGGCGTCTCCAAGGCCTATGCGATGACCGGCTGGCGGATCGGCTATGCCGGCGGCCCGGAAGTGCTGATCGCGGCGATGCGCAAGATCCAGTCGCAATCGACCTCGAACCCCTGCACCATCAGCCAATGGGCGGCGGTCGAGGCGCTGAACGGCACCCAGGACTTCCTGGAGCCCAACAACGCCATCTTCAAACGCCGCCGCGACATGGTGGTGGCCGCGCTGAACGCGATCGACGGCATCACCTGCCCGATGCCCGAGGGCGCCTTCTACGTCTATCCCTCGATCGCCGGTCTGATCGGCAAGACCACGCCGGCCGGCACCAAGATCGAAAACGACGAGGCCTTCGCCAAGGCGCTGCTGGAAGAAAAGGACGTCGCGGTGGTGTTCGGCGCCGCCTTCGGCCTCAGCCCGAACTTCCGCATCAGCTATGCCACTTCGGACGAGAACCTGAAACAGGCCTGCGCCCGTATCGCCGCGTTCTGTGCCAGCCTCAGCTGATCTGACCGTTGACCGGGGGGCGGCCCGCCGTCGCCCCCCGCGCTCTGCCCGAAAGGACTGCGCGACATGACCAGCGATCTGCCCGACTATTACTTCCGCGTCCGCGAAAACGGCGCCTTCGTCTTCCGCATCGACACCACCAGCCGCGACCGGCGCATCGAGATGGAGCAGATCGCCATCGTCAACATGCGCAATGGCGAGATCCGCCCGCATGGCGACCGCCGGCTCTCGCCCGAGGATCTGGAGCGTATCCGCGCCTGGATGGAGGAACGCGCCGATTTGCTGGCGCGGCGCGAGGTCGACGACATCCTGCGCACGGTCGATCACCTGAACCTGACCGCGCAATGGGCGCAATCGCGCGCCACCGACGCCCAGATCGACGCGGTGACCGATGCGCTGCTGATGGCGATGCATGACCTGCGCAGCGTGCTGGTCCGCAAGAAGGCCGACCGGCTGATGAAGGCCGCCAGGGACTGACCGCGCCACGCGCTTTCGGCTCTTTTTCTAGCTGAAAATATCCTCGGGGGTGAATTGGCCCCGCAGGGGACAAGAGGGGGCAGACAGCCCCCTTTCTTATTGCTGCCCGCGGCGCGGAACCACCGCCCCGAGGGGTCAGAACACCTTATAGGTCATCGTGGTCATAGACCGCTCGATGCCCTCGATATCCAACAGGTTGTCATTGATGTATTTTCCCACATCCTCGCCACCGGGGATATAGAGCTTCATCAACAGATCGTATTCGCCGCTGGTCGAATAGAGCTCGGAATGAATCTCGCGCAGTGCGATCTTCTCGGCGACCCGATAGGTGGTGCCGGGTTTGCAGCGCAGCTGAATGAAGACGCAGGTGGACATGGCAGGCCTCTGAATTATTCCGCGGCCAAGCTCGCATGGCCTGCGTCCGGGTTCAATCCCCCAGCCCCGCGCGCCTCTGCCGCGCCTTCAGCCCACCGTTCAGCCGCCAGGCGCCATAGGCGATGGCGATGGCGATCAGCCCGGCCACCACCACGGTGCCCGGCGTGGTGTCGATGCGCATGAAATACTGGGTATAAAGATGCAGCGTGCCGAAGGTGATCACGGTGTTGAAGACCGCCCGCCGCGTCCGCGTCGCGGCCCAGAGCCCGGCGGCGATCAACACCAGCGTCCAGACCAGCGCGAAGGCCCCCTCCGGGATATGCGGTGCGGTCGCCTCATAGGCTTCCTGCGTCGCGCGAAAGCTCTGCTGCAACGCCTCGTCGGCCTGGTAATAGGGCGTGGCGCTCAGTTCCGACCACTTCGGCCCCCAGAGCGTGACGCCCACCACATCGCCCCAGACCGATCCCACCCAGAAGGCGGCGTTCATCCAGACGAAGGCGAGGCTGCCCAGAACCTCGGCATGGCGCCCGAGCCGCCGCCCAACCGCCGAAGCCGCCCAGAGGCAGAGCCCGGCAAGCAGCGCCATCTGCAGGATGGTGAGCGTGCTTTCATAGATCGCCATGGCGCCGATCTCCCCCTCGGCGAAGCTGCGCGCCGAGAGCGCCGCGCCCAGCGGCAGAATCGCCAGCGCCGTCACCGCCCGGATATCCAGCGCCAGGCCGCAGAGGATCAGCAGCCCCCCAGCATAGTGATAGAGCAGCCATTGCGGCACACCGGTGTCGGAGGCCAGCAGCAACCCGCCCAGATGCGCCGCCAGCCCGAGGAAACAGAGCCAGCCCGCCAGCAGCCGCAGCCGCGCAGGCCCCCAGCGCCAGAGCGCATAGGCCGCCAGCGCCACCGGCGCCCCGACGACCGCCGCGCGCAGCTCACCACCGCTGTCGCCCACCAGCCGGACCGTGCCGCCGCCCATCAGCATCACCGCCCCGATCACCGCGGTGGCATTGGCGAGAAACTGGGTATTCTCTCGCCCCCAAAGCAGCGCCAGCGCCCCGACCAGCGTCACCCCGCCACCGAGAAGCGCGAGCTGCCCCGCGTCCGAGACATAGGCGGCCATGCCGGCGATCACCGCCAGGATGCCGCAGAACAGCACGAAATTGATCGCCGAGGCGATCATCCCCTCGCGCGCCCGGCGCGCGATCTCCCTGCCCTGATCGGCGGCGATCACCCCGTCGGCCAGAAGCTCGTCAATATCGACCACGTATTTCATGGCGGCATCATGCCGTCAGCGCGCGCCGGGCGAAAGTGCAATCGCCATGCCACGCCATCTTGGCCTTGAGCGCCCATCCGCCTATAAGGGGCGCGCTATCAAAGGATTACTCCCATGCGACAGGCCCGGATCGCCCGCAAGACGGCAGAGACCGACATCACCGTCGAACTCAACCTCGACGGCAGCGGCAGCTATGACAACCAGACCGGCGTGGGCTTCTTCGACCACATGCTCGACCAGTTGTCGCGCCATTCGCTGATCGACATGACGGTGCGCGCCAAGGGCGATTATCACATCGACGATCACCACACAGTCGAGGATGTGGGCATCGCGCTGGGTCAGGCGCTGGCGCAGGCTCTGGCCGACAAGAAGGGCATCCGGCGCTATGGTGAATGCCACCTGCCGATGGACGACGCCCAGGTGCGCTGCGCGCTCGATCTCTCGGGCCGGCCCTATCTGGTCTGGAACGTCACCCTGCCGACCCCGAAGATCGGCACATTCGACACCGAGCTGGTGCGCGAGTTCTTCCAGGCGCTCAGCACCCATGGCGGCATCACCCTGCATGTGGATCAGCTCCATGGCTTCAACAGCCACCATATCGCCGAGGCCGCCTTCAAGGCGGTCGCCCGCGCCCTGCGGGTGGCGGTCGAGACCGACCCGCGCAAGGCCGATGCGATCCCCTCGACCAAAGGGGCGCTTTGATCTCGGGAAACCCGGGGTCGCACAAGAGACGTGAGGTTTGCACCCGCCCTGGGGGCGGGTCGGGTGCGAACCGGTCCGCAAGCGGACCGGACAGGACTGCCCCGAAAGAACGCCCGCAAGAACGTCGGAGATCCAAGCCATGCTGACCGCCATCATCGACTACGAAAGCGGCAACCTCCATTCCGCCGAAAAGGCCTTTCAGCGCATGGCGCATGAGGTCGGCGGCGGCACCGTGGTGGTCACCGGTGACGCCGATGTCGTCGCCCGCGCCGATCGCGTCGTGCTGCCCGGCGACGGCGCCTTTCCCGCCTGCGCCGCCGCCCTGCGCGGCCAGTCCGGCCTGTTCGACGCCATGGTCGAGGCGGTGGAACATCGCGGCCGCCCCTTCCTCGGCATCTGCGTCGGCATGCAGCTGATGGCGACCTGGGGCCGCGAATACGAGGATACCAAGGGGCTCGACTGGATCGGCGGCGAGGTGGTCAAGATCACCCCCTCAGACCCCAGGCTCAAAGTGCCGCACATGGGTTGGAACGATCTGGTGATCGACAATCCCCACCCGGTGCTCGAAGGGATCAAGACCGGCGATCACGCCTATTTCGTCCACTCCTACCACTTCCGCGTGACCGATCCGGCCGATCGTCTGGCGCATGTGGATTACGGCGGTGACGTCACCGCCATCATCGGTCGAGGCACCATGCTGGGGATGCAGTTCCACCCGGAGAAAAGCCAGAAGACCGGCCTGACCCTGATCGGCAACTTCCTGCGCTGGAAACCCTGAACGCGCGCGCCACGCGCTCAGTTCACCCGCCGCCAGATCTGCGACTGGCAGACCGGGCCGAGACAGCCGCGCACCACCATGCGGTTGCCCTGCACCTGCATGGTGCCCTGATAGCTGCGCTTGTGCGCCGGCACGAAGGCACGCCCCGCCCAGGTGTCGCCGCCCACCGGCTTCATGTCCCAGAACACCTGAACGCCCAGATTGGGCGTCTCGACCTCACGGCCCTCGCTATCATAGGTGCGCGCGATCACCCCACAGGTGGCCTCGCCACAGGGGTGCGCCTCGATATGGGCGGAGATCCCCTTGTTGTCGGGCGGCGTGGCCCAGGTGCCCAGCGGCGTTTCCGCCAGGGCGGTCAGGGGAATGAAAGCTGCCGCAGCCAGGACGGCAGAAAAACGGAACAGGGGCGAGCGAACAGGCACCGGTATCACTCCAGATCAAGCGACAAAGGCGCAGTCCCCGGGGCGACTCACATATGCCGGGGCACAGGCGACGGCGCAAAATACACCCGTCCCGCAACGCCCCGCAATTGCCGGAACGCGCTCTGATCACACTCCGGCGCGGCTTTGCCTACTCCACCCGGCTCCAGGTCTGTTTCGAACAGATCAGCCCGCCTGCCACGCAGCCGCGCAAGGCCAATGTCTTGCCGTTCAACTGCATCTTGCCGATGTAGAGCTTGCCGTTCGCCGGTCGCAGCACCTTGCCGGAATAGCTGCCGCCGCCATTCGGCTCCATGTCGATCACCAGGGTCTTGCCGATATTGGGGGATTTATATTCCCCCTCGGCCTTGAAGGTCCGCGTGATCACCCCGCAGAGCGCCTGACCGCAGGGCGCCATCCGCACATAGGCATAGGCGCCATTGTCCGGTTGCGTTTGCCAGGTCCCCTCGATCGGATCGGCCAGGGCCGTCCCGGCCAGTGCCATGCCCACCAGGGCCGCAAGGACAAAGGTCTTCATCGCAGCGTCCTTCCTGCTGTCCGCAAGCAAGGTGCCTCAAACTAACCCGCTGCGACAAGCCCCGCTGCGCGGCCTGCGTTGCATTTCACGGCGCCCCGGTGCAATACGCCGCCAATCCCTCAGCGAAAGGCCGAAGCCATGATCCTCTACCCCGCCATCGATCTCAAGGACGGTCAGGCCGTCCGCCTGCTGCGCGGCGAGATGGAGAAAGCCACCGTCTTCAACGACGATCCCGCCGCCCAGGCCCGTGCCTTTGTCGAAGCGGGCTGCGACTGGCTGCATCTGGTCGATCTGAACGGCGCCTTCGCGGGCGAGCCGGTGAACGCCGCCGCGGTCGAGGCGATCCTGGCCGCCTGCCCGGGCACCCCCGCCCAGCTCGGCGGCGGCATCCGCGACATGGCGACGATCGAGGCGTGGATTTCCAAGGGGCTGGCCCGCGTCATCCTCGGCACCGTGGCGGTGGAAAACCCCGACCTGGTGCGCGAGGCGGCCAGGGCCTTCCCCGGCAAGGTCGCGGTGGGCATCGACGCCCGGGGCGGCATGGTCGCAACCAAGGGCTGGGCCGAGGAAACCAATGTCGACGCCACCGATCTGGCGCGCTCCTTCGAGGACGCCGGCGTCGCCGCCATCATCTATACCGACATCAACCGCGATGGTGCCATGCAGGGCCCGAATGTCGAGGCGACGGCGGCGCTGGCCCGCGCGGTGTCGATCCCGGTGATCGCCTCCGGCGGCGTCAGCTCGATCGCCGATCTGATCGCCCTGCGCGACTGCGGCGCGGCCCTGAACGGCGCGATCTCCGGCCGCGCGCTCTATGACGGTGCCATCGACCTGAAAGAGGCGCTGGCCACGCTCAAGGGCTGAGCCCCAAAACACCGAGGGGCGCGCCACCGGGCGCCCCCTCTCCCCTGCCCGTCGACACCATGCGCCTTCTCTCCCGCCTTCTCGCCCTCGCCACCCTCGCGCCGATCCTGGTCTGGCTGGGCGCCCTCGGCCTCACCCTGATCCTCGCCGGCCCGCTGGGCTGCCGGATCGACGAGGGCAGCAGCCATCCCTGCGTGATCGCCGGCCACGATCTGGGGGAGACCGCCTATAGTCTCGGCATGATCTCGGCCTGGGGCTTGTTCTTCCTCGCCCCGATCTCCTTCACCGCCGGGCTTCTCTGGGGCCTCACCACGCTGTTGCGCCGCCCCCGCGGCTAATCCCCCCCGAGACGATCTGCCGCCTTCTCCGACGATCCAACCCATGCTCTGCTCAGGCCACCCCATGCCCAAGGAGATGGCCGATGACCGCCGCCAGCCTGCCCCGACATGCCCATATCTGGCCCCGCGTCGCCCCTGGTGACTTTCTCGATACCTATAGCGTCGCCACCCCGCTCAGCGCGCGCCAGGCGCTGGAGCTGGCGCTGCGCTCTCCCAACTGGGCGCGATCGCTTCTCAAGCTGCGCGATACGCTGGTCAGCCCGCTCGGCCTGAAGACCGCCAGCAGCGAGGGCCGGCCGGGGTTTCCGGTGGAATACGAGACCGAGGACGAGGTTCTGGTCGGCATGGACGACCGCCATCTGGATTTCCGCATCACCGTGCTCAAACACGACGGTATCGTCCATATCGCCACCTGGGTGCATCGCAACAATGCTCTCGGCCGGATCTATCTGGCGCTGGTGATGCCGTTTCACAAGCTGATCCTGCAAAGCGCCATCAAGCGTATCGCCGCCGCCGGCTAGGTTCGCGGCGCCCGCCCTTTTTCTAGCCGAAAATATCCCCGCCGGAGGCCGCGCCCGGCAGGGCGCGTCTCGGCCGCCCGCCACAGGCCCCGCCCTCGCCCCCTTCGCGCCCCATGCCCCCTTTCCCCCCTGCGCCCCCGGCGTTATGAAAGCGGCAAAGGAGCGGCCCCATGCTGAAAACCCGCATCATCCCCTGCCTCGACGTGGCCGATGGCCGTGTGGTCAAGGGAGTCAACTTCGTCGATCTGGTGGACGCCGGTGATCCGGTCGAGGCCGCCAAGGCCTATGACGCCGCCGGCGCGGACGAGCTCTGCTTTCTCGACATCCATGCCACCCACGAGAACCGCGGCACCATGTACGATCTGGTCCGACGCACCGCCGAGCAATGCTATATCCCGCTGACCGTGGGCGGCGGGGTCCGCACCAGGGACGATGTGCGCAAGCTGCTGCTGGCCGGCGCCGACAAGGTCAGCTTCAATTCCGCCGCCGTCGCCAACCCCGATGTGGTGGCCGAGGCCGCCGATCACTTCGGCAGCCAGTGCATCGTGGTGGCGATCGACGCCAAGACCATCGAGACCGACGACAACGGCGTCGGCACCCGCTGGGGCATCTTCACCCATGGCGGCCGCAAAGCCGCGCTCGACGCCGATGGCAATCCGATCGACGCGGTGGACTTCGCCTGCACCGTGGTGGCCAAGGGCGCCGGCGAAATCCTGCTCACCTCGATGGACCGGGACGGCACCCGCGCCGGCTTCAACCTGCCGCTCACCCGCGCCATCGCCGATGCGGTCGAGGTGCCGGTGATCGCCTCCGGCGGCGTCGGCAACCTGCAACACCTGGTCGAGGGCGTGACCGAAGGCCACGCCAGCGCGGTTCTCGCCGCCTCGATCTTCCATTTCGGGGATTATACCATCCGCGAGGCCAAGGAATACATGGCCGCCGCCGGTATCCCCATGCGGCTGGAGTTTGCCTGATGCACATCCTCGATCAACTGGCCCAGACGGTGGCCGAGCGCGCCTCGGCCGACCCCGAGTCGAGTTGGACCGCCAAGCTTCTGGCCAAGGGACCGGCGAAATGCGCCGAGAAATTCGGCGAAGAGGCCGTCGAGGCGATCATCGAGGCGGTCAGGGGCGACAAGGAGCGGCTGGCCTCAGAGGCGGCCGACACGCTCTATCACATGCTGGTCATGCTGCAGGCGAGCGATGTGCCGTTTCAGGCGGTTCTTGATGAACTCGCCCGCCGCCAGGGCATGAGCGGCATCGCCGAAAAGGCCGCCCGCAAGACCTGAGCCCCCCGCTTCGAGCGGGACCGCGCGCCCCGAGACCGGGGCGCGATGGGCGGTTTCGCCCCCCGGAGTGATTCCCACAACGCTTTGCATGTTCCATCGGCACGCCGAGGCTCCCGGCCCGTCAGCCGTCGCGTCAATGCGCCGGCCTGCGGCCTGCGACCGGTCATCGGCGGCGGCTGGAGAAATGCCGCGGCTCCGCAAGGGGGGAAAATGGAGAGAAATTCCCGGTTAAAAAATCATTAACTTCGGCTTCAGCAGTGCCTGTGTATTTGTGAAAAGGTACGAAATGCAAAAGCAACTTGCAGCCGAGTTCTTCGGCACATTCTGGCTGGTGTTCGGCGGCTGCGGCAGCGCGGTTTTCGCCGCCGCCTTCCCTGAGCTGGGCATCGGCTTTGCCGGTGTGGCGCTGGCCTTCGGGCTGACCGTCCTGACCATGGCCTATGCGGTGGGTGGCATCTCCGGCGGCCATTTCAACCCGGCGGTCTCGGTTGGCCTGACGGTGGCGGGACGGTTCCCCGCGACCAAGCTGCTGCCCTATATCGCTGCTGCCCTATATCATCGTGCAGGTGCTGGGCGCGATCGCCGCCGCGGCGCTGCTCTATGTCATCGCCTCGGGCAAGGCGGGCGCCGAACTGGGCGGTTTCGCCGCCAATGGCTATGGTGAGCATTCGCCGGGCGGCTATTCGCTGCTCTCAGCCGCGCTGATCGAGGCGCTGCTGACCGGCTTCTTCATCATGATCATCCTCGGCTCGACCCACGGCCGGGCACCGACCGGCTTTGCTCCGATCGCCATCGGCCTGGCGCTGACGCTGATCCATCTGATCTCGATCCCGGTGACCAACACTTCGGTCAACCCGGCGCGCTCGACCAGCCAGGCGCTCTTCGCCGGCGACTGGGCGCTGGGGCAGCTCTGGCTGTTCTGGGTGGCGCCGATCGCAGGCGCCATCCTGGGTGCTCTGATCTGGAAGATCTTCGGCGAAGAAAAGTGATCGCCCTCGCCTGGCCCCGCCGCAATCGGCGGGGCCTTCCTGCCCAGCGGCGCGGTCGGCGCCGGGCTCAAATCTTCCTGTAAAGAAGACCGACCGGAAAATGACGCCTGATCAATAGGCGCCTTCGGGGATCGGAAAACCGTTCCGCCCCGGGAATTCCGGCGCCAGTTCCCGCGCGTTGGGCATCTTGACCCAGAGCCGCAGCAGTTTCCGCGTCCGTGCCGGATCCTCGTCATCCTCGAACGAATTGCGCGAATGCAGCACTGCGTAGTTGTTGGCGAATTGCAGATCGCCCGGCTCCAGCATCATGTCCAGCCGCAGGCGGTTCGACATGATGATCTCGTCGAAGAGATCGAGCGCCTCGATTTCGACCTTCGACAGCGGCGCCTGCATGATCTCATGCCCGAGCTCCAGATATTGCCGCAGATAGCGGCAGCTCAGCTTGCCCTTGTTGAAGCTGAAGATCGGCGACAGGCTCGGCATATCCTCGCAGAGATGCGAGAAATACCAGGGCCGGTAGTAGAGCCCGAGATATTCGCGGTGTTTTTCCAGGATCTCGTTATAGATCGCGGCGACGCTGATCAGGCTGCTCAGCCCGCCCTGCCTCGCCTTGCGGATCGACAAAAGCCCCACCATGTCCGACGGGTCGGAGTGATAGGGCAGATAGAGGTTGGTCTCGTAGACGCGGGTTTCCTTCTTCTTCGCGTCGCCCACCGCCATCACCTTGCCGATCAGATCACCGCGCGGGTTCTGCCCCACCGGCTGCCCCATGTGCAGGCCGATCGCGTAATAAAGCGTATTGATCTGCTCTTCGCTGTATCGCTCGACCGGCAGGCCGCGCAGCAC
This sequence comes from Pseudodonghicola sp., assembly GCF_048268305.1. Classification (NCBI taxonomy): domain Bacteria; kingdom Pseudomonadati; phylum Pseudomonadota; class Alphaproteobacteria; order Rhodobacterales; family Paracoccaceae; genus Pseudodonghicola; species Pseudodonghicola sp. The sequence continues at coordinate 246,471 of NZ_JBLWVT010000007.1, read as the reverse complement.
GCAGAAGCCGCGGCCGTTCTCCAGCTCGTCCGAACATTGCACCAGCAGCGCCTCGAGCCCGCCCAGCGGGAAATCCGCCTTGGTGAAATGGGGAAAGCGCAGTCCCTTGGCCTCAAGCCCGGCCAGGGCCGCGTCGATGGCGGCAATATTTTCGGCGGACAGCGGGTGAATCCAGCTGTCGTCGTTGGCGAAGTCCCCGCCCACCCAGGCCGCCGGCGTGGTGATCTTCTCGGTCAAAACGATGCTCATCTCGTCTCCTTTCGACATATCGAACCCCGGCAGGAGTCGGTCCTGCCACGCCCCGATCTCCGACTCGGGGGCGGACAGCAAGAATCTCCATACCATTCGGTATAGACTTGTGGAGCATCGGCACGCCGGTCAATCCTTTTCACACGAGCGTCGCAAAATGAGCCCCGAGGGGTGACGGGAGGCGACGGCTCCGGTTAGGAAGAGAGCAGCCCGGCCCAGCACGCGTGCCGGACGACATCTGGACAGGCGACAGAGATGACACAGGCGACAGACCCCAGAGCCCCCGGCAGCGGCACCAATACCGGCCGGATGAAGGAGGATCGCCTGTCGAAACAGGACTGGCTGGATGCCGGGCTCAAGCTTCTGGGCAAGACGGGGCCCGGCGGCCTCAGGATTGATCATGTCTGCAAGGCGATGAAAGTGACCAAGGGCAGTTTCTACTGGCACTTCCGGGACCGGCGCGATTTCCTCGGCAGCCTGTTCGACCACTGGCGCCGGCGGGAGACCACGGGGCTGATCCGCCATGTCGAAACCACCTATGACCGAGCTGAACAGCGGATCTGGCATGTGGTCGAATTCGTCACGCTGGGCACCTATGACGTCGGCACCGAGGTGGCGATGCGCCAATGGGGGCAAAGTGATCCCGATGTGCGCGCGGGGCTGAAACAGGTCGATGCCGAACGCCTGGGCTTTTTCACCCGCCAGTTCGAATCCTGCGGTTTCGACACCGAGCCGGCGCGGCTGCGCGCCATCTCGGTCTATTCCTTCACGCTGAGCTGCGGCTATATGCTGACCGGCGAGACGCGGGACGCGCTGCGCCTGCGGCTGCGTCAAAGCCTGGATCTGCTGCTGGCCCGCGACTGAGGCGGCCCGTCAGCCGATCAGCCGGGAATATTCGATCTTGGGGCAATGATTCTGGATCACGGTGATGCCGCGATCCTCGGCCTTGGCGGCGGCCTCGGCATTCTCGACCCCGAGCTGCATCCAGATCACCTTGAGATCGGGAAAGGCGGCCAGGGCCTCGTCCACCACCGGCGGCACCGCCTCGGAGCGGCGGAAGATATCAACCATGTCGACCGGCCCTTCGATATCGGCAAGCGAGGCCACCACCTCCTGCCCCCAGAGCGTCTGGCCGGCCAGGCCCGGGTTGATCGGGATGACCTTATACCCCTTCTCGGTCAGGAACTGACCGACCCGAAAGCTCGGCTTGTCAGGATTGGCGGAGGCACCGACCAACGCGATGGTGCGGGTCTGGCGCAGGATCTCTTTCAGCAGGGCGTCGGCATATTCGGGCATGGGGTCACCTTAGACGGATCGCGTGACAGAAAAAAGCGCCCGAAGCAGAAAAGCTTCGGGCGCCAGTCGTGGAACGAGGGACAGTGAAATGACCCGCGGGAGTTCCGGTCCGCGGTCATTGTGGGATTTAGGCATCAACTTTGAAAAAAGAAGACCGGATCGCATTTTCGTGAAAGCCATTTCAACGAAAAAGTGCTGCCGGCCAGTGTTCTGCGCCGCGCGCGATGAAACCGGCCGGATCGGCGGACCAGAGGACAAGCTGGCGCGGGTCCTGAACCAGGTAAAGCTTGCCATCGACGATCCTCCAGAGCTGCGGATCGCTGGGAGCCACCTGACCGCCGGCCATGCCAAAGGCGCAATAACCACCGAATTGCGGCGCATAGGCGCGCGGGTTGGCCTCGAACCGTTCGCGGTTGCCGCGGTCGGCGAAATGCCAGACCGCCCCGCGCCACATCACCGCGATATCGGCCCGACCACGCACCGCCGCCCCTTCGATGAAATAGGCAACCGCGTCATAGCCCGAGATCGCCACCCCGTCGCGGGTGAAGAACAGGGTCTTTTCGCCCGCCCGTGCGGCCCCGGCCAAGAGCAGGATAAACAGACAGGCGGACAGGATCGGTCGGAAATGCATGGCGAAAGGGCTAAAGCTCGGGACATTAGGGACGTGCCACAAGATGCCCCCCCGATACACCTCTGCAAAGCCCAGATGACGCGGTTGTGAAAGCGCGGCGGGATCAGTCAAAGATATCCTCGACCGCATCCATCGCCTCCTCCAGCACCCGGGCGAACACCCCCTTGCGCCGCTTTGGCGCCTTTGGCTTTTTCGTCTTCTCCGATCGCGCCTTGGGTGACTTGCGATGATCCGCCGGCCCGACAGGCGGCAGCGGCCCCGCCTGCAACATCTTCAACGCGTGCAGGGGGGCGCCGCAGGATGAACAGGCCAGCTCGTGCCGACCCTCCCCGCCCAGCACAAGTGCCGCGCGGGTGCCGCAATAGCTGCAGGTGGCGATCTTCACACTATGGGGTATGGCGGCCTCCTCTCAGTCAGTGGGACTGAGAGGCATATAGGGCGATCGCCGCGGCATTTGAGACGTTGAGCGAGCCGAAGCCGCCGGCGGCGTCGATCTTGACCAGCTTGTCCACCGTTTCCTTGGTCTTTTCTCGCAGACCGGGGCCTTCGGCGCCCAGTACCAGCGCCACCGGGTCGCCGCGCCGCCCCTCCATCGCCTGTTCGATGGTCTCCTCTGCCTCGCCGTCGAGACCGAGAACATAGAAGCCCATGCGCTGCAGATCCTCGATCGTCTCGGCCAGGTTGCGCACCCTCAGATAGGGCTGACGCTCCAGCGCGCCGCTCGCCGTCTTGGCCAGCGCGCCGGTTTCCGGGGCGGAATGGTGCCGCGTACCGATCACGGCCGAGGCGCCCAGCACCTCGGCGCTGCGCAGGATGGCCCCGACGTTATGCGGATCGGTCACCCGGTCGAGCAGAATCACCCGTGGCGCCTCGCGGCCGATGCAGACCTCCTCCAGACTGCCCCAGGCCAGCGGCTTGACCTCGAGCGCGGCGCCCTGATGCACCGAGCCCGGGTCGATCGGGGCGGAGAACCTGCGGGCATCGACCACCTCAGGCGTGATTCCCGCCTCGGCGATGGCATCGGCCAACTTGTCCTGAGCATTCAGCGTCACGATCAGCCGCAGCTTTTCCCGCTGCGGGTTCGACAGCGCGTCGCGCACCGCATGCAGGCCGAAAAGCCAAACGGTTTCCGCCCCCGAGGCCTTGCGCGCCTGTTCCTTTTCGATCACCCACTTCGGCTTTTTCATGGTCTTCCCCGGCTCTCTCCGCAAAGGCTGAAAAATTGCGGTTTTTCCTGTTGACGCCCTTCGGCCACGCTAGTAATCACGCCTCCACAGCGGGCGCAACAGCGCACGTGGATGGGCGACAGGCCGCAAGGTGTGGCAGGGGACTGTAACTCCCTCGCGGAGACGCACGCCTGGTTCGATTCCAGGGTCGCCCACCATCCACCGCTGTTTTCTCTTAGAAATAGAACGATAGTCTGCCCCTCGCGGCGGTGATCGTCTGGCGCATGACGCTGCTTTCAAGCGCCTTCCGCGCAGGGCTTGCCGCATACATTTCAACATCTATGTAAGTTTCCTTTACCCGAAATTAGCGTTTTTGCGGCCCAATCCCCGGATCGCGGCGAAGGGAGACCTCGATGTTCATAGGCAGGCTGAAGATCTGGATCTGGTCAGCTCTGGTGTTGGCCATGGTGGTTTTCATCTCCGGCCGGCTGATCGAAAGCGCCCGGATCCATGTCACGGAATCGACACTGACGACGGCCGCCTCGACCGAAGCGCGCAGTTGGTACAGCCACTATGTCTTGCACGAGAAAACCTTCCTCGACCTGTTGGGCCAGGATGGTAACCTTTCGGTGCATCCGCTGCTTCGTCATGACGCCGACGTCTTCGGCAATGTGCAGCTCTATCGCATCTACGATCGCCACGGGCGCCTGGTGCTCAGCTCGGCAAACACGCAGGCGCAAGACCAGAACCGCCAGCAGTCGATCAACTTCCCCGGCGGCTCGGGCCAGAAGGGCATCGAGCGGATCCTCTCGGGCACCCCCGAGATCACCGAGATCAGCGACGTCACCGACAAGACGCCGGTGCTGCGCTATTCCCGGACGCTTCTGCCGGTCATCCAGAACGGCCAGATCATCGGCGCCGCCGAGGTCTTCGTGAACGTCAGCGACACACGCGCCACCATCTTCAGCGCCTTCCGCCGCTTCAGCATCATGCTGGTCACGATTCTCACCCTCGCCAGCCTGATTCCGATCAGCGCGCTCACCTATCTCGGCTGGCGGATGGCGATCATGAACCGCGATCTGGCAAGGGCCCGCGATGCGGCGCGCCATGCCGAGGAGATCAAGTCCCGCTTCCTCGCCAACATGAGCCATGAGATCCGCACACCGATGAACGGCATCATGGGGATGGCGGAACTGCTGAATGAGACCAAGCTGAACGATGAACAGCGCAGCTATGCCTCGACCATCCTCGGTTCGGCCTCGGCGCTGTTGACGATCATCAATGATATCCTCGACTTCTCGAAAATCGAGGCCGGCAAGGTCTCGATCGCCGAAGTCCCTTTCGATCTGCACAATTGCGTGCAGGACGCCGCCGATCTGCTGTTCCCCGCCGGCTACAGCAAGGGGGTGGAGCTTTGCGTCGACTTCCAGAAACAACTGCCGGCCTGGGTGGTCGGCGACGAATCCCGGCTGCGGCAATGTCTGCTGAACGTCACCGGCAACGCCGTGAAGTTCACCGAGGAAGGGCATGTCACCATCCATGTCTCGGAACTGGCCGGAGAGCGGTTCGAAATCTCGGTCAGCGACACCGGCGTCGGCATTCCTCAAGACAAGCTGGACGCGATCTTCCGCGATTTCGAACAGGTCGACGAGGATGACACCCGGTCGCGCGCCGGGACCGGCCTGGGGCTGGCGATCACCCGGCGCCTGCTGCGCCTGATGGGCGGCGACATCACGGTGGAAAGCACGCTGGGCAAGGGCTCCTGTTTCCGCATGGTGCTGCCGCTCAAGACCGTCGCCCCGCCCCAGCCCGCCGAAGCGCGCGTCTCGGCGCTGTTCTTCGATCCCGATGCCCTGCGCGGCAAGCGCGCCGTGGTGGTCGACGATCTGGAGGTCAACCGCCGCATCCTCACCGCCCGCCTCGCCGGCTTCGGGATGGAGAGCGTCGCCTATGACAACGCCCGCGCTGCCCTCGCCGCCTTCCAGAGCGGCCGTCAACCGGTCCCCGACATCATCATCTCGGACCACCATATGCCCGGAATGAACGGCGCCGATCTGCTGCATGCGCTGCGCAAGCTGCCACAGACGCAGGATCTGCCCTTCATCATCCTCTCTTCCGGTGACCTGGAAACCCTGCGTCAGGAACTGACCCGCACCGATGTGGAGCTTTGCCTCAACAAGCCCGTGCGCACCGACCTGCTGTTCCGCAGCCTGTGCCGCGCGATCCACCACGACGGCGCCACGCCGCAAACTGCCACGGCGGCGACCACGGCCAGCGCCCCCGAACCAAGGCTGCCGCTGCGCCTCGGCGTCGCCGAAGACAACAAGACCAACCTGCTGATCATCCGGAAGATGATCGGCGCCCGTGTCGAAGAGATCACGAGCTGGACCAACGGGCAGGAGGTGGTCGACGGCTATCTGGCGACACGGCCCGACCTGATTTTGATGGATGTCTCGATGCCGGTGAAGGGCGGGCTGGTCGCCGCGGAGGAAATCCGGGCACTGGAACGCGCCGAGGGGCTGGCACCCACCATCATCGTGGCGTTGACGGCCCATGCGATGCCCGAGGACAGGGCCCGTTGCGAGGCTGCCGGAATGGACGGCTTTTTGACCAAGCCGGTCTCGAAGAAGGATTTGATCGACATTCTCGAGGACACCGCCGAACGGATCAGGCGCCGGCAGCAGGCTGAGCCCGAGGTCGGGCCGTTGCGGCAGCAGGGCGCGGTCTGACCGCCGCGCCAAGGCTGCGCCGGTTCAGCCCGCCGTGACCATCCGGGCAATGCGTTGCGCGGTGATCGAGCCCGAGGGCGCCAGTTCGTCGAGAATGTCGAAGTGGTCCCGGCCAGCGAACCGCTCCAGGCTGATCCGCTTCAGCTCCCGCCCCCAGAGCGCCGCCAGAGCATCACTTTGACGGCGGAACGCCTCGGGTTCATCGGCGCCGATCATCAGATGCACCGGCCGATCCGCCGCCGGCAGATAGAGCAGCGGCGACAATGCCTCGACATCCGCCGGGGTCATCCCCACCGCGTCGTTGACATAGGAGGCCGCCACCGGCGCCAGATCGTAGACGCCGCTGATCAGCACATAGCCCGCCAGCGCCGCCGGCAAATCCTCTCCCGCCAGACCAGCCAGGACCGAGGCCGCCAGATGCGCGCCCGCCGAATGGCCGGCCAGGACGATGCGGTCCGGGTCGATGCCGTAATCGCCCGCATGGGCACGCAGATGGCGCAGGGCGGTGCCGATCTCGGCCAGGATCTGGGCCAATGTCGCCTCGGGCGCCAGGGTATAGCCGATCGCGACATGTGCCCAGCCGGCTTCGGCATAGCCCCGCGCGGCAAAGCCGGCCCCGGCCTTCGACCCCTCCTGCCAGAAGCCGCCATGGATGAAGGCCAGACAGGGCAGCCCCGCCCCCGCGTCAGTGGCCGGCGCCGTCACGTCATACCTCTGCCGCGCCCCCTCGCCATAGGCCACATCGGTCCAGCGCCGCAGATCCTCCGCCCCCTGCAACGCCGCGGTCATCTCCTCGTGCCGAGTGAGAACGCTCATGAAATCCTTGGCCGACAGGCTCGGCGACAGTTGCCGGTCCAGCTCCGCCCGACTCAGACGGCTATAGGGCACACGCATAATCAATCCTCCTCCGGCCGTCCCATGCGGCGGGCAGAGCGTTACGCGATGATAGGCCCGGGATAAAGCGGCAAGCTGCGCGAGGGGTCATGCCGAAGAGGCGCCGTCGCCGCGAATGCGCGCGAACCAGGCATCGAGCGCGGCGGGATCATGCTCCAGCGCCTCAGCCAGATCGCCGGCAAAGGCCAGGAAGGCCGGCAGATTGCCGTCATTGACCCCCAGCAGCACCGGAATGCCGCGCGCCAGCGCCTCGCCGATCACGGGCCGGAACCCGCGCCCCTCGGCCTCGTGCTTGCCGAACTTGTTGATCATCAGCAGTTCCGGCGCCCGATCCAGCAGCGGCTGCACCGCCCCCACCGCCGTCTCCAAAGCGGAGGTATCAAGCCGGCAGCCTCGCGACCCGGCGCCGAGCGATTGCGAAATCCGGATCACCCCGCCGCCCGGCAGCAGCCGCAGGTCCATGTCGCAGGCGCAGCCCTCTGCCCCGTCGCTGTTGTGCTGCACCACCCCGGCCAGCACCACGCCGGCGGCCAGCAGGCGATCGGCGAATCCCGCCAGCAACAGATCGGCGGCCCCCCGCTCGGGGTTGAGAACATAGGCCAGATGCATCGGCAGCCCTCCCTCTGTGCCCCAGCCTTATCAGCTTGCCCATCGCCCCGCCAGCAGCCCGCAGGCGTCGAATCGCCTCGACGCCGCCCGCGCCCGCCAGCTAGGGTCGGCCGGAACACGACAGAAAGGCCCGCCATGACCCCGGACATCGCCCAGAAAATCTTCGCCGAGAACTTCGCCGACTGGGTGCAGGCGCTCGACCTCAAGGTGATCGAGGTCGGCAGCGACCATGTGCTGATCCGCATGCCACTGGGCGATCATCTGGCCCGCGTCGGCGGCATCGTCTCGGGTCAGGCGCTGGCGGCGCTGGCCGATACCACCATGGCACTCGCCATCATCGCGCATTTCCCTGAACCGCGCCCCTTTGCCACCACCGATCTGCACACCCAGTTCCTGCGCCCCGGGGTCGGCACCGCCATCCTGTGCCGGGCCGAGGTGGTGCGCGCCGGAAAATCTCTGGTCTTCACCCGCGCAGAGATGCGAGAGGAGACCAGCGGCAAGCCGGTCGCCACCGCCACCGCCACCTTCTTTGCCGGCTGAGCCCATGCGCAGCTTCGATGACATCTTCGCCATCGCCGCCGACCGCCACGGCGGCGCCGAGGCGCTGGAGGCGCAGCTGACCCGCCCGCTGCCGCCGGAGGATCTGGCCCGCCTGCCCGACGACCGCTGGCTGTCGGTGATGACGAAATGCATTTTCCAGGCAGGCTTCAACTGGAAGGTGATCGAAGCGAAATGGGACGGTTTCGAGGCCGCCTTCGACCATTTCGACCCCGCCGCCTGCGCCTTCATGGACGAGGATCGCTTCGACGCCATCCTGCGCGACCCCAAGGTGGTGCGCAATGGCGCCAAGCTCGCCACCGTGCGGGAAAATGCCGCCTTCCTGCTGCGCCTGCACGACCGGGGCGGCGCCGGTGCGGTCCTGGGCGGCTGGCCCTCGACCGATTACATCGGGCTTCTCGACCTGCTGCGCACCGAAGGCGCCCGGCTCGGCGGCACGACCGGGCAATATGCGATGCGCTTTGCCGGCCGTGACAGTTTCATCCTGTCGCGCGATGTCACCGCCCGGCTGATCGCCGAAGGGGTGATCGACAAGCCGGCCACCTCGAAAACCGCGCTCCGCCAGGTGCAGCAAGCCTTCAACACCTGGATGGAGCAATCCGGCCGCTCGCTCACCGAGATCAGCCGCACCCTGGCAATGAGCCTCTGATCTGATGACCCGCCTGCTCCTCAGCCTCCTCCTCGCGGTGCTGGTGACGATCAGCGGCTGCGGCCGCCGCCTCACCCCGCAGGAGATCGCCTTTGCCGAGTCCCTGCAGGGCGATGCCACCGATCTCAGCCGCGTGCGGCTGGTCAAGGGCGCCCCCCTCACCTCGATCACCTTCCAGCGCAAACCGCGCCCGCGTCTGACCTGCCGCGAACGCATCATGCCGCCCGAGACGGGCGAGATCGTCACCGCCAAACCCGCCGCGGTGACCTTCTTCAACCATATTCTCTTCACCCGCGACTGGTATCTGCCCGATTACCTGCCGCATTACCCGCGCATTCTCTACCTCAGCGAGGCGATGCTCCTCGCCCATGAGATGACGCATGTCTGGCAATGGCAGAACCGCACGAAGACCGGCTATAGCCCGTTCCGCGCCGCCGCCGAACACCGCGGCACCGACGACCCCTATCTGTTCGATCTGAAGGGCGCGCCAGATTTCCTCAGCTTCGGCTACGAGCAACAGGGCGCGATCATGGAGGAATACGTCTGCTGCCGCTCCCTCGCCCCGCAGGCCTCGCGCACGAAGCGGCTGCACGCGATGCTGGCCGGCGCCATGCCAGTGGCGCCGCTGCCGCAAAGCCGCCAGAGCGATGTGGTGCTGCCCTGGCGCGGGGTCGAACTGAAAGGCATCTGCGACTGATCTGCCGCGCCTCTGGCTCTGGATTGTTCGCGCCTGACATGAGACGGAGCAGAAAGCACTTCGGCGGAATGGTTTCCCGCCAGGCGACCACTGGACCATTTTCCGGGCGCCTCCCCTGGGCTACGCCCGTTCGCGGCTGAAAACGGTCCACTGGACCATTTTCCGGGCGCCGCTCACCCCGCTTTTTTCTAGCTGCAAATATCCCGGGGGAGGCCGTAGGCCGTGGGGGCAGAGCCCCCGCCCCCGGCCGGCCTCACGACCGACCTCAGCTCTTGACCTGGATGCTTTCCAGATAGGCCAGCAGCGCCGCCAGGGGGCGCGGCGTGGGCGTCATCATGCCCTCGACCTCGACCGGCACCAACTCTCCCTCAAGCAGCGAGCCAAACTCGGGCATCACATCCTTGGCTTTGCCGCGACCATAGCCGTCGATCTGCGACAGCACCCGGGCACGCGGGAACTCACCACCGTTGCGCAGGGAAATCCGCGTCAGATCCGGTGCCGCCACCCCCGCCGACAGCATGCCCCCCTCACCGCGATAATCATGGCAAGCGGTACAATTGTTGGCGAAAATCTCCTCCCCCTCCTGCGGCCCCGGCATATGATCCTGCTCGGCGGCGATACAGGCGGCCAACACGGCCAGAACGGGAAGAACGATCAGGAAACGGTCAATGGTCATCGAAGGGCCTGCCACTTGCTTTGAAGAGTTTCGAGATAGGCCAGCAGATCGACGATCGGCTGGCTGGTCATGATCTGCCGCCCGTCAGGCAGGCGCAGCGCGCGCCCCTTGCCCTCGAAGAACGGCCCATAGACCGGCATGGCGCTGCCGTGGGAGACCAGGGGATCGGTGCCGTCGATCCGCCTCACCACCCGCTCGACCGGAAAGACGCCATCTGCGGCCAGTGCGGTCAGATCGGTTGGCGCGATTGCCAGCGCCCCTGCCATCGGCCCGCGGCCGGTGGCCTCGGTCCCGTGGCAGGTAGCGCAATGGACGGCATAGAGCTCGGCCCCGCGTCGCGCCATGACACTGCTCTCCTCCGCCCGCGCGGAGAGCGCGGCAAGGCTCAGGGCGATCACGCCGGTGATACAGTGACTGACTCGCATGGGGGGGCTCCCAGTTTCCCGAAGGATATCACGCTCCTACAGGACATCACCATAGCCCAGCATCGCGGCGAAAGCCACGCCGGGCAGCGGCGAAAGCTCAGGCCGGGCGCACCAGCCCAGCCTCCAGCCGCACCACCCGGTCCATCCGCGCCGCCAGCTCCATGTTGTGGGTGGCGATCAGCGCGGCGAGCCCGGTCTCGGCCACCAGCGCCATCAGCACGTCGAACACCCGGTCCGAGGTTTCGGGATCAAGGTTGCCGGTCGGCTCGTCGGCCAGCAACAGCTTCGGCCCGTTGGCCATCGCCCGGCAGAAGGCCACGCGCTGCTGTTCCCCGCCTGACAGCTCCGCCGGCCGGTGATCGGCCCGCGCGCTCAGCCCGACACGCGCCAGCAGCTCCGCCGCCCGCGCCGCAGCCGCCCTGCGCCCGAGGCCATTGGCCAACTGCGGCAGGATCACGTTCTCGGCCGCGGTGAACTCGGGCAGCAGGTGATGGAACTGATAGATGAAGCCGACATCGCGCCGCCGCACCGCCGTGCGCAGCCGGTCCGACCGCCCTGTCATGTCCTGCCCGGCGATCTCCACCCGCCCCGCGTCGGGCGTGTCGAGCAGCCCCGCGATATGCAGAAGCGTCGATTTGCCTGCCCCCGAGGGGGCCACCAGTGCCACCGTCTCGCCGGCGTTCAGCACCAGATCGACGCCGCGCAACACATCGACCGCGCCCGGCGTGCCCTGCAGATAGCCCTTGGTCAGCCCCTCAAGCCGCAACACCGCATCACTCATAGCGCAGCGCCTCCACCGGGTTCAGCCGCGCCGCCCGGCGGGCCGGAAAGATCGTCACGATGAAAGACAGCCCCAGCGACAGGATCACCGCCTTCATCACATCCCAGAAATGCAGCTCTGCCGGCAGCGAGTAGATGCCGCGGATCGCCGGGTCCCAGACGCCGCCGCCCGCCACATAGTTCACGAAAGAAAAGATCGGGTCGATATAGATGGCGAACAGGCAGCCCAGCACCACCCCCATGGCGGTGCCGATGATGCCGGTGAAGGCGCCGCAGATGAAGAAGATGCGCAGCACCGAGCCCTCGCTCAGCCCGATGGTGCGCAGGATGCCGATGTCGCGGCCCTTGTTCTTGACCAGCATGATCAGCCCCGAGACGATATTCATCGTCGCGATCAGCACCAGGATCGACAGGATCACGAACATCACGTTGTCCTCGACCTGCAGCGCGCGCAGGAACCCGCCCGAAGCGTCGCGCCAGGTCCAGACCTGCGCCTCTTCGCCCGCCGCCTGACGCAGCGCCGGGATCATCGCCTCGACATGAGCCGGATCGGCGACCATCACCTCGATCTCGTCCGCCACCCCCTCGCGGTTGAAATAGGATTGCGCCTCGGCCAGGGGCAGATAGGCGCGGGTGCGGTCGATATCCCAGCGCCCGGCGCTGAAGATATAGGTGACGGTATAGACATTGACGCGCGGGCTGGTGCCCATCGGCGTCTTCACCCCATCGGGCGAGATCAGCTTGATCCGGTCACCGACCATCACCCCCAGCTCGCGCGCGACGCCCGAGCCGATGGCGATGCCGGCCGGGAAATCCGCCAGATCGCCCTGCGCGTGTTCGCCATCTGCGATCGCCGGCAGGCTGGCCAGATCGGCCGGGGTGATGCCATAGACCTCCACCCCCGAATTGCGCCCGCGATAGGAAATCATCACCTGCCCGCGCACCGTCGGCGCCGCCCGGGTCACGCCCGGCACCGCCGCCAGTCGCCCGGCCATCGCCTGATACTCCGGGATGGTGCGGTCGAAGGCCCCCTGATCGGTCACCCGTCCGGGGCCATAGATGGTCACATGGGCATTGGCGCCCAGGATGGTTCCGACGAATTCCGACCGGAAGCCCGAGCGGACCGCCAGCGTGGCGATCAGGGCGAAGACCGCCAGGGTGATCCCGATCAGGCTGATCCAGGTCATCACGCTGACACCGCCCTCGGCGCGCCGCGCCCTGAGATAGCGCCAGGCAATCATCCATTCGAAAGGGGCAAAGGGGGCGGTATGGCCGGCCATGATCTCCATCCTGCTGATGTCGGCGCGACCCTGCGCGAGCGACCGGGGACGGTCAAGGCCGGATCGCCCCGCCCATGCCTTCCCCGCCCGCTTCACGCGTTTTCCCGCCGGTTTCCCCAAGGTCTCCCTCCGCCAGCCATTCAGTTTCCGCACTGGGGACAAAATGTGGATAACTTTCCGATCACGATTTTTTTTGCCACAATTTCCCCCTGCAATCGCCTTTCCTTACAAGTAAACCTTGTCTGCTGCCTAAACCGCGCCAGACTTGTCGGTTCAAGACAAGGAGGGGAGATTGGTATGGAGGAGACGATGCTTCCCAATTCGCACAGCGCCAGCCCGACCGGGCTGCCGGGACCGGCCCTGCCGCCCGACCTTGATCATCCCATAATCGACAGTGAAGCGGCCGCCCTGCTGCGCGGCTGGCTGCAACCGCTGATCGCGGCCAGCCCAAGTTGGGCGGCGCTGGAGCAGGCGCTTGCGGCGCATGGCTACGGGCTCGCCTTCCTCAACGGCCGGCTCTGCCTAACCCGCGACGGGGATTGCCTGTGCTCGATGCGCTTCGTCGGCGCCGGGCTGCGCGATCTCGCCCCCCGGCTTGGCCGCCCGGCAGTACGCCCGCTGCCCGGGCGCATCGCCTGCGGCACCCTCTGCCGCCGCCCCTGAGCAAACGAAGGGCCGGCCCTTGATGGACCGGCCCCTGCTGCTTCTTTGCAAGACATTCAAGCGGCGGCCACCGCCGCCAGCCGGATCAAAGCCAGGTGTGGAACGACCGGTTCGCCATCGGCTGCCAGTGCGGCGAGGCCGCCTGATGCGGCTGATAGATTTCGGCCACCTTCTTGACCGCCTCTTCCGGGCTCAGCTCCTGGCTCTCGCCGGTGCGGCGGCAGGTCAGCTCGACCACACCGTTCTTCAGCCCGCGCGGGCCGACGGTGATCCGCCAGGGCAGACCAATCAGATCCATGGTGGCGAACTTGCCCCCCGCCCGCTCGTCGCGATCGTCATAGAGCGGTTCCAGCCCCACCGCGGTCAGCGCCGCATAGATCTGCTCGCAGGCCGCATCCGCCGCCTCGTCGCCCTGTTTCAGATTGACGAGACCGCAATGGAACGGCGTCACGCCTTCCGGCCAGATGATGCCCTTGTCGTCATGGCTGGCCTCGATGATGGCGCCGACCAGACGGCTCACCCCGATGCCGTGGCTGCCCATGTGCACCGGAACCTGCTTGCCGTCCGGCCCCTGCACCGTCGCCCCCATCGGCTCGGAATACTTGGTGCCGAAATAGAAGATCTGACCGACCTCGATGCCGCGGGCGCTGCGCCGGCGCGCTTCGGGGATCTGGTTGAACAGCGCCTCGTCATGAGTTTCGTCCGTGCGAGCATAGAGCGCGGTGAATTCTTCCATGACAGCCTGGCATTGCGCCTTGTCGTTATAGTCGATCTCGCGCTGACCCAGCCGGATGTCGGTCACCGCGCTGTCGTAGAACACTTCCGACTCGCCGGTATCGGCCAGCACCAGGAATTCATGGGTATCGTCGCCGCCGATCGGGCCGGAATCCGCCCGCATCGGGATCGCCTGCAGCCCCATCCGCTCGTAGGTGCGGATATAGCTGACCAGATGGCGGTTATAGGCGTGCAGCGCGTCTTCCTTGGTCAGGTCGAAGTTATAGCCGTCCTTCATGAAGAACTCGCGCCCGCGCATCACGCCGAACCGCGGCCGGATCTCGTCGCGGAACTTCCACTGGATATGGTAAAGCGTCAGCGGCAGATCCTTGTAGGACTTCACATAGGTGCGGAAGATGTCGGTGATCATCTCCTCGTTGGTCGGCCCATAGAGCATGTCACGCCCGTGGCGATCCTTGATGCGCAGCATCTCTTCGCCATAGTCGTCATAGCGCCCCGACTCGCGCCACAGATCCGCCGATTGCAGCGTCGGCATCAGCAGCGGGATATGACCCGCGCGCTGCTGTTCCTCGTGGACGATGTTCTCCAGCTTGCGCAGCACCTTGAACCCCAGCGGCAGCCAGGAATAGATGCCGGCGGCCTGCTGCTTGATCATGCCGGCGCGCAGCATGTAGCGGTGGCTGACGATCTGGGCCTCGGCGGGGTTTTCTTTCAGAACGGGCAGGAAATAGCGGCTCAGGCGCATGGGAGTTCCTTAGGATAGAGCGTTTTCCCGGGTCTAAGCCAATCCGCGCGGTCAGGCAATCGGCAAGGCGGTGCGGCGGAGGCACCGCAGGGTTGCAACGGCCGCCCCGATGGGCGATGGAAAGACACGCAGATGAGGAGCGCGGATGGCCCTGCCAGTACGGGATCAGGTCAGATACTGGAGCATCGCCCTGGCGGTGTTCGCGGTGGTGCTGTGGTTCCTCGGCAACGTGCTGCTGCCCTTCGTGCTGGGCGGCGCCATCGCCTATTCGATCGACCCGATCGCCGACCGGCTGGAGCGGCTGGGGCTGTCGCGGCTGGCCGCGACGGCGGTGATCTCGATCGCTGCGGTGCTGCTTTTCGTGGTACTGGGGCTGCTGGTGGTGCCGATGCTGGTGGGTCAGTTGATCGACCTGGCGCAGATCCTGCCGCAACTGTTCCAGAACCTGCGCGAGTTCATCGACACCCGTTTCCCCTCCCTGCTCGACAGCGGATCGCAGGCGCATCAGGCGCTGGCCTCGCTGGGCGAAACGCTGAAATCCCGCGCCCTTGAAGTGGTGCAAACCCTGCTCGGCTCGGCCAGATCAGCGCTGAGCCTGGTGATGCTGCTGGTGATCGTGCCGGTGGTCTCGGTCTATCTGCTGCTCGACTGGGACCGCATGGTCGCCGAGATCGACGAGCTTCTGCCGCGAGACCATGCCCCGGTGATCCGCCGGCTGGCGCGCGACATCGACGCCACCCTGTCGTCTTTCGTGCGCGGCATGGGCACGGTCTGTCTGATCCTCGGCACCTATTACGCGGTGGCGCTGATGATCGTCGGGCTGCAGTTCGGGCTGATCGTCGGGGCGATCGCCGGGCTGGTCACCTTCATCCCCTATCTCGGCGCGATCATCGGCGGCACCCTGGCGATCGGCCTGGCGCTGTTCCAGTTCTGGGGCGACTGGCTGTCGATCGGCCTGGTCGCCGGCATCTTCGTGCTGGGTCAGGTGGCCGAGGGCAATTTCCTGACGCCCAAGCTGGTTGGCGGTTCGGTCGGGCTGCACCCGGTCTGGCTGCTGCTGGCGCTTTCGGTCTTCGGCACGCTGTTCGGTTTTGTCGGCATGCTGGTCGCTGTGCCGGTCGCCGCCTCTCTCGGCGTGCTGGCCCGCTTCGGCGTTCAGCAATATCGCCTGAGCCTGCTTTATCGCGGGCTGACGCATCAGGATCAGGACGTCGAGTAAGATGGCCGAACAGCTCAGCTTCGATCTGCCGATCCGGCAGGCTTTGGGCCGCGACGATTTCTTCGTGTCGCCCGCCAACGCCCTGGCCGTCGTCATGGTGGAAAGCCCCACCCCCTGGCCCGGTGGCCGGCTGGTGCTGTCGGGACCGGAGGGATCGGGAAAAACCCATCTGACCCATGTCTGGGCCAGCCGCGCCGGCGCCCGCATCGTCTCGGCCCGCGAGCTGCGCGAAGAGGATGTTCCAGATCTGGCCCAGGGCCCCGCCGCCATCGAGGACGTGCCCGAGATCGCCCAGGACATGGAAGCGCAGAAGGCGCTGTTTCACCTCTACAATCTGATGCTCAGCGACGGGCAGCCGCTGCTGCTGACCGGGCGCCGCGACCCGACGCTCTGGGGTCTCAGCCTGCCTGACCTGCAAAGCCGGATGCAATCGGCCCAGCACATCGGCCTGACGCCCCCCGACGACGCGCTGCTGGCGGC
This sequence comes from Pseudodonghicola sp., assembly GCF_048268305.1. Lineage (NCBI taxonomy): Bacteria > Pseudomonadati > Pseudomonadota > Alphaproteobacteria > Rhodobacterales > Paracoccaceae > Pseudodonghicola > Pseudodonghicola sp. Next base: position 229,990 of record NZ_JBLWVT010000007.1, on the reverse strand, counting down.
GGTGCTGACCAAGCTTTTCGCCGATCGCCAGCTGGCCCCCAAGCCGGATGTGATCCCCTATCTGGTGCAACGGCTCGACCGCACCTTTGCCGCCGCCGCCGAGATGGTCGAGCGGATGGACCGCGCCGCCCTCGCCGAGGGGCGCACCCTGACCCGGGCTCTGGCGGCGAGGCTGCTGGGCACGCCCACGCTGGAGCTAGACGAACCCGAACAGCCGCGGGCGCATCAAGGCAATTGACCCTGATGTCCCGATCCCGCATCCTCAAGACCACAGACCAGGGAAAGCCATGACCCTAAACCCGGACATCGAACACCCCGAATGGGGGCCGTTCGGTCGCCCCTTGTTCAACGACCCAAGCTCCCGCGCGCTGTCGCGGGTTGGTGTGGTCGATGTCGGTTCGAACTCGGTCCGGCTGGTGGTCTTCGATGGCGCCGCCCGTTCGCCGGCCTATTTCTACAATGAGAAGATCATGTGTGCGCTCGGTGCCGGCCTGTCGGAGACCGGGCGGCTGAACCCCGAAGGGCGGATTCGCGCCCTGAGCGCGCTGCGCCGGTTCCGCCATCTGGCCGAGGGCATGGATCTGCCGCCCCTGTCGGTGGTGGCCACCGCCGCAGTGCGCGATGCCGAGGACGGCCTGGAATTCTGTGCCGAGGTGCTGCGCGAGACCGGGCTGAAGATCTGGGTCATCGACGGCGAGGAAGAGGCGCGGCTGTCGGCGCAGGGGGTGCTTCTGGGCTGGCCCGGCGCCTATGGGCTGATCTGCGATATCGGCGGCTCCTCGATGGAGCTGGCCGAGATCTCGGGCGGCACCGTGGGGCGCCGCGTCACCTCTCCGCTCGGCCCGCTGAAACTTCAGGACATCGCCGGCGGCCAGCGGGGTCGCAAGGCGCATATCAAGACGGTGGTCGAGGATCTGGCCGCCCGGATGGGACCGCAACGCGACCGGCTGTTCCTGGTCGGTGGCAGTTGGCGCGCCATCGCCCGGCTTGACATGACCCGGCGCGGCTATCCGCTGAAGGTGCTGCACGAATACCGGATGACCTCGAAATCGGTGCGCGAAACCGCCCGCTATATCGAGACCAGCGATCTCAACGCCCTGCGTAGCGAGGCCGGGATATCCTCGGCGCGGATGGCGCTGGTGCCCTATGCGATCGACGTGCTCAGCCAATTGGTGCGCAGCTTCAAGCCCAAGGACATCGCGATCTCAAGCTATGGTATCCGCGAGGGGCTCCTTTATGAACAGATGCCGCAGCGGCTGCGCGACCGCGACCCGCTGATCGAAGCCTGCTATTTCGCCGAAGCCAAGGATGCCCGCATGCCGGGTTTCGGCAAGACGCTGTTCCGCTTCGTGCTGCCCTTGTTCCCACAGGCGCAGAACCTGCAGCTCCGGCTGATCAAGGCCGCCTGCCTGCTGCATGACGTGAGCTGGCGCGCCCATCCCGACTATCGCGCCGAGGTCTGTTTCGACCTTGCCACCCGGGCCAATATGGGCGGGATGAAGCATTCCGAACGGGTGTTCCTGGGGCTGGCGCTGCAGCATCGCTATCGCAACAAGCGCGAGGGCACGCGGTTCGAACCGATGTACAGCCTGCTGGACGAAAAGATGCAGAAGCAGGCCGAAATCCTCGGCAAGGCGATGCGCTTTGGCGCAATGTTCCTGATGAAGCCCGATGCCGACATGGGCACGCTGACCTGGCAGCCCAAGCGGCACCGGCTGGATCTGTCGCTGCCGCAGGAGGCCCGCCCGCTCTATGGCGAGGTGGCGCAGGCCCGGCTGATGTCGCTGGCGCAATCGCTGGGCGCCGAGGCGACCGTCACCATCCGTGACTGACGCCCCGACCGTGCCAGATCAGATGTCGGTCCCGCCTTCGGGGATCACGGAGTTGTCCGGTGTCGCCGGCCCCGGCTCCGGCTCCGGTTTCGGAGTTGCCTTGGGTTCGGGGCGACGGCGCAGGATGATATCGCCGTTCGGCAGCATCTCGGGCGGGTAATAGCGGGTCCAATCCTTGACCTGATCCATCATCCCGGCCAGCGCCGGCCCCATCTCCTGCAGGAAGGACCGCATCGAGGGGCCAACCTGTTCGGCCATGTCCTTCAGATCGTCCATCGCCGGCGCCATCTCCTGACGCAGCCCGTCCATGAACATGCCAAAGCCCCGGCTCATCAGCGACTTGCTGTCCTCGCCCGCCTCTTCCGCGAGGGCGGGAAAGGTGGCGAGACCCGCGGCCAGAACAAGGGGGATCATCCGTTTCATACGTCCCATATAGGCAGGACGGAGCGCGGCGATAAGGGTCAAATCTCGATCTCCAATGTCACTGGAAAATGGTCCGAAGCCGTCAGCAGGGCCTCGCGCAACTCCACCATAGCATAGCAGGTCTCATCCTCGAAGGGATGCCAGATCCGCCAGGCCGGTCGGCGCGACATCAGATCCTGCGACACCATGATGTAATCCAGCAGCGCATGCAGATAGCGCCCCTGCCCCGGCAGGAAGAACCGGGAGGTGGTCGGAAAGGACTGCGCATGCGGCTGCAAGGCCCTGTGGGCATTGGGATCGACCATATCGTCGCCCAGCAGGATTTCGACCGAGGAGCGGCCGAAGAGATCCTCGAATTCATCCAGCCCCGGACCGTCGTTCAGATCGCCCATCAGGATCACCGGCATCCCTGCGTTGCGGCAGGCGTCGATCCGGCGGCGCAGCCAGATCGCCTGCGCCAATTGCTTGCGCCGGTTGGCGATCGAGGCGCGCATCATCCCCTCGGGCGTGGATTCGCCATGCGGCGCCTTGGATTTCAGATGCGCCCCGATCAGCCGCAGCTGGGTTCCCGCCGCGGTCTTCACCGCGAGTTCCAGCGGCGGTTTCGAAAAGGTCACCAGATCTTCGTTGCCGTCGTTGTCCAGGTCGATCCGGAACACCCCGTCGAACCGCGGCGCGCCGACACCGCCCTTCCTGCCGGTCTCCTCCCCCTGCGGGTCGTGCCGCACGCTGAGCGCGTCGGGATCATAGAGCAGCGCGATTTCCTGATGGGTCTCGTTGGCGAAGCCGATCAGGGCGCGGCGCTGGCGCAGGTCGAAGGCCTTGGCGAAATGCTCGAGCGCCCGCATGCCGTTCTGATGCTTGCCGGTATTCGGCGCCTCGATCACCATGATCGCATCGGCGTCGAGCGCGGTAAAGACCTTGCCCAAGGCCTCGGTCTGATCGGCCCGGCTCACCCCTTCGCGCCCGGAGGGGCCTTCATCCATGATCAGATCGTCGGATTGATCAAAGAGATTGGCGAACCATTCGACATTATAGGTGGCGAACCGCATCCTGATCTCCGCTGATCTCGGCCCAGGCGCGGTTGATCTCGGCCATCCGCTTTTCCGCCAGACGGATCGCCTCGGAGGGCACCCCCCTGGCGATCATCCGGTCAGGGTGAAAATTGCGCACCATCTCGCGATAGGCGCGGCGCACCTCGGGCAAGGGCGTATCGGGGGCCACCCCCAGAATCGCATAAGGATCCGCCTCGGCATCGGGGACATAGCGCATCCTGAGCGCCTGAAACTGCGCCGGGGTCAGGCCGAAGATCTCCGCCACTTCCAACAGGAACTCGTTCTCGCCAGGGTGATAGAAGCCATCCGCCATGGCGATGTGGAACAGCCCCTCCATCAGATAGCACAGGGTTTCCCGGTCGTTCTCGAACATCTTAGCGATGCGCCGGGCATATTCGCGATAGCCCGCCACGTCGGTCCGGGCCAGGTTGAAGACCCGGGCCGCCCCGGCCTCGTCCTTCTGGGCGATCTGGAACACCTCGCGAAAGGCGGTCACCTCGTCCCTTGTGACCTGGCCATCGGCCTTGGCCATCTTGGCACCAAGCGCGATCACCGCGATGGCAAAGCCGACGCTGCGCTGCGGCGGCGTGCGCAGGCGGTCGAAGACCTCGGTCAGGCTTTCGCCCTGGCTCAGCGCCTTGAGCGCGTCGGATATGCGGGACCAGATGGACATGGGGGCAGATTAGCCCGCCCGCGACCGGCTGTCAGGTGCGGCGAACGACCCAAGGCGGAGAATTTTCAGCAGCGGCCCCCGATCGCGTCAAAGGGCGGCGCGATCAGCCCAGCAGACGCAGACCATGCGGCGTCTCGATCTCGACCCGCAGCGCCGCGGGGCCCGGTTCAAAGATCAGCCGGGCGTCGGACAGATGCGGCGCCAGAAGGTCGCGCAGCGCCAAGGCCTCGGGATGGGTGACGATCAGCCGGCGCAGCCGGCAGCCCGTATCCGGCAGCCGCTTGGCCGGATGCAGGCCCGCCTGCCACTCGATCAGCGGCGGGAACAGATTGTCGAAGGGCAGCCGGCCATCGGCGGGCACCGCCATCCGCCAGCGCAGATCGCCCCGGCTCAGCGCCACCGGGGTGCCGGCATCGACCGGCAGGGCCGCCAACAGGGCATCGAGATCATCGGTCGCGCAAATCCAGTTGGTCAGCCGCGCCGGGCCGGCGAAACTGTCCAGATCGAACCAGCGGGGCCGCGAGGGTGCGGCGCGCGATGGATCGGCCGCGATCGCCTCGAGATAGAGCCCGTCGGCCAGGCCCAGCAGGCGGTTGTGGGTGATGAAGACATCGTGCTGCCCGCCCGGCAGCATCGGCAGGCCCAACGCCGCTTCGACCGCGGCGGCGGCCTCCTCCAGGGTTTCGCCGGAGACCGCGAGATGATCGAGCTGCATGGGACGGGCCTTTCGCCTTGGGGTCATCGCCCGAGGCTAGGCCGCCGCAGGCGCCGCGACAAGGGACGCACCAATCAGAGCGCCCAGCGACCCACCGCCCAGAGCGCCGCGAAGAGGGTGGGAAGCAGGCTTGCGGCAAAGGCCAGCCCGCGCAGGACGGACCCGGGCGCGACCCAGGCCAAGAGGCGCGTCAGCGCGAGCGATGCGCCCAGCAGGATCGCCAGCCAGCCGCCCTGGGTCATCGCCACGAAGGGCCAGAGCGCCAGCGCGAGGACCATCTGCCCGACCGTCTCGGTAAGGGCCGCGGCCAACCGCTCGCCTCCGCAGCCGATCCAGCGCGCCAGCATCATCGCCGCCAGCACCAGCCCCGGCGCCACCAGCGCCCCGGGCAAGGCCACCGGTGCCGGCAGATAGGGCAACCCCAGCGCCCCCGGCAGAATCACCACCGCCAGCGCCCAGAGGGCGCCGGCGGCCAGTGCTGTCAGTCTTTGGCCGGTCTGGCCGATCACTTCCGCGCCTCGCGGATCAGCCGCAGGATGTCCTGCGCCGCATGCGGGATATTGGTGCCCGGGCCGAAGATCGCCTTGACGCCGTGGTCGTAGAGATACTGGTAATCCTGCTGCGGGATCACCCCGCCGCAGATCACGATGATATCCTCGGCACCCGCTGCCTTCAGCGCCTCGATCAGTTGCGGCGCCAGCGTCTTGTGGCCGGCGGCCTGGGACGAGATGCCGACAACGTGCACGTCGTTGTCGATGGCGTCCTGCGCCGCCTCTTCCGGGGTCTGGAACAGCGGGCCCACGTCGACGTCGAAACCGATGTCGGCGAAGGCGGTGGCGATCACCTTGGCGCCGCGGTCGTGACCGTCCTGGCCCATCTTGACCACCAGCATCCGCGGCCGGCGGCCTTCGTCCTCGGCGAATTTCTCCACGTCCCTCTGGATCGCGGCGAAGCCTTCGTCGCCCTCGTAGGCGGCGCCATAGACACCGGCCAGCGTCTTCACCTCGGCGCGGTGACGGCCGAACACCTTTTCCATAGCCATGCTGATTTCCCCAACGGTTGCACGGGCGCGCGCGGCCTCGACCGCAGCCTCCAGCAGATTGCCTCCCTCTTCGGCGCGCCGGGTCAGTTCGGCCAGCGCGGCGTCGCAGGCGGCCTGATCGCGGGTGGCGCGGATGCTGTCCAACCGGGCGATCTGGCTTTCGCGAACCTTGACGTTGTCGACGTCGAGGATGTCGATCGGGTCTTCCTTGTCCTTGCGGTACTTGTTGACCCCGACGATCACCTCTTCACCACGGTCGATCATCGCCTGACGGCGCGCGGCGGTTTCCTCGATCCTGAGCTTCGGCATGCCGGAGGCCACGGCCTTGGTCATGCCGCCCATCTCCTCGACCTCCTGGATCAGCTTCCAGGCCTCGTCGGCGAGCTGCGCAGTCAGGCTTTCGACGTAATAGGAGCCGGCCAGCGGATCGACCACATGGGTGATGCCGGTCTCTTCCTGCAGGATCAGCTGGGTGTTGCGCGCGATCCGGGCCGAGAAATCGGTCGGCAGGGCGATCGCCTCGTCGAGCGCGTTGGTGTGCAGCGACTGGGTGCCACCCAACACGGCCGAGAGCGCCTCGTAAGCGGTGCGGACCACGTTGTTATAGGGGTCCTGTTCCTGCAGCGACACGCCGGAGGTCTGGCAGTGGGTGCGCAGCATCTTCGAGCGTTCGTTCTTGGCGCCGAATTCGGTCATGATGCGGTGCCAGAGCAGCCGCGCGGCGCGCAGCTTGGCGGCCTCCATGAAGAAGTTCATGCCGATGGCGAAGAAGAACGACAGACGGCCGGCGAACTTGTCGACATCCATGCCGGCGTTCATCGCCGCGCGGACGTATTCGCGCCCGTCGGCCAGGGTATAGGCCAGCTCCTGCACCAGGTTCGCGCCGGCCTCCTGCATGTGATAGCCGGAGATCGAGATCGAGTTGAACTTGGGCATCTCGTTCGAGGTGTATTCGATGATGTCCGAGATGATCCGCATCGAGGGTTCGGGCGGATAGATATAGGTGTTGCGGACCATGAACTCCTTCAGAATGTCGTTCTGAATGGTGCCCGCCAGCAGCGCCTTGTCGTGGCCCTGCTCCTCGCCGGTGACGATGAAGTTTGCCAGGATCGGGATCACCGCGCCGTTCATCGTCATCGACACCGACACCTTGTCGAGCGGGATGCCGTCGAACAGGATCTTCATGTCCTCGACCGAGTCGATCGCGACGCCGGCCTTGCCGACGTCGCCGACAACGCGCGGGTGATCGCTGTCATAGCCGCGGTGGGTGGCCAGGTCGAAGGCGACCGAGACGCCCTGCTGACCGGCGGCCAGGTTGCGGCGATAGAAGGCGTTCGATTCCTCCGCGGTCGAGAAGCCCGCGTATTGCCGGATGGTCCAGGGACGGCCGGCGTACATGGTGGCCTTCACCCCGCGGGTGAAGGGCGCGAACCCCGGCAGCGTGCCCATATGCGGCAGGCTCGCGGTGTCCTCCTCGGTATAAAGCGGCTTGACCTCGATGCCTTCCAGCGTGGTCCAGTCCAGCGTCTCGACCGGCTTGCCGCGCAGCTCTTTCTCAGCCAGCGCCCGCCAGTCGTCCAATTTCTTCGTCATCGCGTCTTCCTCTTGTCAATTCCAGGGACGACGGGGGCACGCCCGACGCCCGTTTTCTGTCCGGATCCTCCGCCAGCCGGGCGAGCCCGCCAGCGCCGCCGGTGATCCACATCAGATCATCGGCATAAATTTCCCTGAGCGCCGCCGCCTGGCTTTCGCTGAACGGCTGCCAGCGTTCGTTCCCCGACGGCAGCAGCGCCGCCTCGGCCGGCGGCAGCCAGGCGCGCAGTTCGGCCATCCGGGGGGTGGCGTTCAGCCAGCCGCGCGCATGGGTGCGCGGCGCCGGCTCGCCGGTCAGCGCCTCGAGCTGCGCCTCGGGGCGGCCGCCGAAGGTTTCATAGGGCAATACGATCAGATCGGCGTCCGGCAGGGCACAGGCCACCTCCTCGATCACATCGCGCCAGCCACGCCGGTTGGCTGCCAGCCGCGCCAACATCCCCGCCGCCGGCAGGCCGGCCCCACGGGTGATCGCCTGCGACAGCGCCGCCGCCCAATAGGCGTCGAGCGCGCGGATGTTCAGCGCCAGGGTGATCTTGTAGCCGTCGAAGGCCGGCGCCAGCCGCGCCAGCCGTTCGCCCAAGCCGCAATAGAGATCGCCCATCCTGAGGTTGGCGCGCAGCGATCCCATGATCGCGGCGTCGCTGACGATCAGCCGAGTGGTGCCGGCCGCCTCGCACTGGGCCAGGTTCATGCGAATCCGCCCCACCCCGCGGTGGATCGCATCGGCGCTGGGGCGCCCACCGGCTCCCGGCAGCACGCCCCAGAACACCCCGGCCCGGGTGCGGCGCGGCCCCCAGACCTGCAGCGCATCTCGTTTCAAGCGGGCGGAATTACACCACATGTAGTCTTGAAATGTCGTCGTCGCGCAAAGATGCGCGCCAAGATGTAAAATAACGTCCATCGCCTTGATCCTTCGTCTGGCGGCCGCCCCAGCCGGCCGTCTTGCGGGAAATGGGATCACTGTCATGCCCAACCCCTGACGAAGCGATTAACGTTAAAATTTTTGCGGTTCGCGCGGCATTCGCCGGTCGCAATCCCCGGGAAGGCGTCTATATTCCCCCCGACAGGAGACCGCATGACCCGCATTCTTGCCTTTGTTCTTTCAGCACTAATTCCGTTTTCCGCCCTGGCGCAGGAGGCCGGAGCCACCGATGCGGCCGCCCCTGCCCTGATCCGGCCGGCGGCTGAAACAGCGCTGACCGAGTTCCTTTGGCTGAAACGGCCGGTGGTGATCTTCGCCGACACGCCGAACGATCCGCGGTACATCGACCAGATCGACATGCTGCGGGCCGAACTCGCCACCCTGGCAGAGCGCGACGTCGTGGTGCTGACCGACACCGACCCCAGCGGCCAGAGCCCGGCGCGGCAGAAGCTGCGCCCGCGCGGGTTCCAGGTGGTGCTGATCGACAAGGATGGCACGGTGGCGCTGCGTCGCCCCTCGCCGCAAAGCGTGCGCGAGATCACCCGCTCGATCGACAAGACGCCGCTGCGCCAGCGCGAGGTCGAGGAACGGCGCGGCCAACCCAGGGAATAGGCCCGGCAGGCACGGCCTGCCGCCCCGGCGCATCGCTGCGCCGGAGCCGAAAGCTGACGATCTGACGCCAGCCCCGTCATGGGTTATTCGAACTCCATGATCACTTCGTCCACCGCCAGGCTGTCGCCCGGGGCGGCGTTGATCTTGGCGACGATGCCCTTGCGCTCGGCGCGCAGGATGTTCTCCATCTTCATCGCCTCCACGGTGCAAAGCGCCTGACCTTCCTGCACCTCTTCGCCGACCTCGACGTTGACCTTCACGATCAGGCCGGGCATCGGGCAGAGCAGCAGTTTCGAAGTGTCGGGGGCCACCTTCTCAGGCATCAGCTTGACCAGCTCGGCCTGACGCGGGGTGCGCACATGCACCTTCAGATCGGCGCCACGGCTGCGGATGCGGAAGCCCTGGGTGATCTCGCCCACCTTCAGCACCAGCTTGCCGCCATCGACGTTGATCTCGGCCAGCTGATCGCCCGGGGTCCAGGCGCTGGAGACCCGATGCTCGGAGCCATCGGCAAAGGTCACGGTCGACCCCTGGTGATCCGCCGCGATCTTGACCGGAAAGTCCTCGCCCTGCAGGCTGACGACCCAATCCTCGCCGACATGGCGTTCGTGGTTGTCCATCCGGCCCGACACCCGGGTGCGGCGGATTTCGCCGACACGGTGCATAGCCGCGGCGCTGGCGGCGATCCGACGCAGCGCCAGTTCCGGCAGCGCCACCCCGTCGAAGCCTTCGGGATATTCTTCGGCGATGAAGGCGGTGGTCATCTCGCCGGCGACGAACTTCGGATGGTCCATCACCGCCGAGAGGAACGGCAGGTTGTGACCGATGCCTTCGACCTCGAAGGCGTCGAGCGCGTCACGCATCGCCTCGATCGCCTCGGCCCGGGTCGGCGCCCAAGTGCAGAGCTTGGCGATCATCGGGTCATAGTACATCGAGATCTCGCCGCCCTCGAAGACGCCGGTATCGTTGCGAACCGCGGTGGCTGCGGCGGGCGCATCCCCCTGCCATTTGCCGTTCTTCAGCAGCGGGCCGGCGGCATGCTCCAGCGGCGGACGATAGCGGGTCAGCCGACCGATCGACGGAAGGAAGTTGCGGTAGGGGTCTTCGGCGTAAAGCCGGTTCTCGATCGCCCAGCCGGTCAGCTTGACGTCGTCCTGGGTGAACGACAGCGGCTCGCCCCCCGCGATGCGGATCATCTGTTCCACCAGGTCGATGCCGGTGATCAGCTCGGTCACCGGATGTTCCACCTGCAGGCGGGTGTTCATTTCCAGGAAATAGAAGTTCTTCGCCCCGTCGACGATGAATTCCACCGTGCCGGCGCTGGCATAGCCCACGGCCTTGGCCAGGGCCACCGCCTGTTCGCCCATCGCCTTGCGGGTCGCCTCGTCCAGGAAGGGGCTCGGCGCCTCTTCGACCACCTTCTGGTTGCGGCGCTGGATCGAACATTCCCGCTCGCCCAGATAGACGCCATTGCCGTGCTGGTCGCACAGCACCTGGATTTCGATGTGGCGCGGCTGAGTCACGAATTTCTCGATGAAGATCCGGTCGTCGCCGAAGGAGTTCGCCGCCTCGTTCTTCGAGCTTTCAAAGCCTTCGCGGGCCTCCTGATCGTTCCAGGCGATCCGCATGCCCTTGCCGCCGCCGCCGGCCGAGGCCTTGATCATGACGGGATAGCCGATCTCGCCCGAGATCTTCACCGCCTCGTCGGCATCCGCGATCAGCCCCATGTAACCGGGGACGGTCGAAACGCCGGCTTCCTGCGCGATCTTCTTCGAGGTGATCTTGTCGCCCATCGCCTCGATCGACTTGACCGGGGGGCCGACGAAGACCACGCCCTCGGCCTCGAGCGCCTGGGCGAATTTCGGGTTCTCGGACAGGAATCCATAGCCCGGGTGCACCGCCTGGGCGCCGGTTTCCCGGATCGCGGCCATGATCTTGTCGATCACGATATAGGACTGGTTCGCCGGCGGCGGGCCGATGTGCACCGCCTCGTCCGCCATCTTCACATGCAGCGCATGCTTGTCGGCGTCGGAATAGACGGCCACCGTCTTGATCCCCATCTTGCGGGCGGTCTTGATGACCCGGCAGGCGATCTCGCCCCGGTTTGCGATCAGGATTTTATTGAACATTCCAGTCCCTTCCAGTGCGGGGCCGGCAGCCAAGCGGCCGGCCCGAAACAAAACAAAGGCCACCGGGGCGACGATGCGCCCCGATGGCCTCGGATAGCTGTCCGGCAGGCGTCGCCGCCCGCGGTGCATTCAGATCAGCAAAGACCGACGTCGTTGCACAGCGCACCACCCGCCGCGCCGATCGCAGCGCCGGTGAGTACGTTGTTGTGTGTCGCGCTGGCCGCGCCAGCGCCGATCGCGGCGCCCGCGATTGCCCGCTGCCCGTCATTTTGGAGACACCCTGCCAGCGCCAGAAGTGCGCAGGGCACGACGGCCAGTAACTTGAGTTTACGCATGCTGCTCTACCTGTCTTGTGGTTTTCGTGGCCAAGACTATCCGCCAGAGCGGAGGGGCAGGCAATTACCGGCAGTCGCGGCGCCGTGATCTCGGCAAACACCCGCCGAGATGCAACCTCAGGAAATGCGGACGAAAAAACGGACAGATCCCGGACAAAAGCCGGAGTCTGCCCGTGCATAGGTAAGGTTCGGAACAGATGAAACGGTACACAGTGGCGCACCGTCCCCGGCAGGCTGCCGCAAGCGCCGGGCAACGCCAAGAGCACGGCATCGCCCTGCCCGCTTTGGGCCGGTTCCTGCCGGTTTGCCCCTTGCGCCTGCGAAAAGCCGCCGATGGTCATCCGAAGATCTCCGGAAAGCTCTGCTCAGCCACATCGACGTCGATCCGCAGCAGCGCCTCGTAACTGACGGGATCGAAGGGATCTTCCGCGGCAACCACCTCGCGACCGAACAGCCAGCTCAGCCGGCCGGCGTCGAGATTGCCGCGTTCGAAAGGTTCATCGCCGAATTGATCCCACAGCGCCTGCATGAAGGCGGCGTCGGCGCGGCGGTCGCCCGGCCGGCGGTCGGGAAAACGCTCGCGCTGGGTCAACGGGGTGACCCCCTTGGGATTGGCGCGACGGATGACGAATTGATAATCGGTGCCGGGCAGTCGGCCCGGAAAGCCGCGATGCTTTAGCATGGCCGCTCCTCCTGAACGAGGCGCGCGGCCGGCAACGTCGGGACCGGCCGACGGGCCGGCCCCGCGCAAATCTCAGTATTTGCTCTTGAAAGTCGGCTCGACCGAAACCGGTGCGGGCTGGACCACGACATAGTCTTCTTCGGGTGCCTTGTTGCAGGCAGCCAGGCTGGCAACGAAGCCAACCATGGCGAGGAATAGGATGCTCTTCGACATCTGGTTCTCCTGTTTGCGGTCGTGAAACCGACAGAGCGGAACTGCCCTGCCCGCCACAGCCTCATAATGGCGGCCACTGTCCCGTGGCCCGCGCTGAGTCTATCGCAAAGCCGTGAGGAAGAACATCCATGCCCAAGCGTCCGAAGCCGCTGTGGCGGCAATGTCGCAGCCGGGAGGGAACCTGCGCTTTGACCCGCAATATCCTGTAGCATCGTCAAAATCCTTCCCAAATGCAGCGGATTTTCTCCGGCCTGTAGGCCTCGAAAACCTGGGTGGCGTCGGGGTCGCTTTCACCGAAGGGCACGACGCGGTCGGCCAGAGAAATCACCACCCGTTCCGGGGTGAGATCATGCGCCGCCAGATAAGGCAGGACAAAGTTCTCGCAGAGATCGTCGATATCCTCCGACACGGTTGCCGCCTTGCCAAGCTCGGGCGCCAGAAAGCGAAACCGCGCCCAGAGCGCACCGGGCGTGTCGTCCAGCCGGACCTCCTGCAACGAGACCTGCCGCCCGGAAGGCACCGCGATGCGAACGGCAGAAGGCTCCGCGCTGGCGGCGACGGCCAAGGGGAAAATACCGAAAAGGCTGATCAATGCGAATCCGCAGCCCCGACCCCGCCATTGCTGGCAAGCTCCTCCTGCCGGGGCTGCGTGCGCAACACGGAACCCCCGTCGCGCTGTCCGGTATCCGCTCAGCCAGATCATGACGTAGCTTCCCCCAGCTTGTCAAACGACGAAACTGCCCAGCACGAAATAAAATGTCTTTTGCCGGCCACCAGAAGACGAATCATTCCAACCCCACCGCCACCACTCTGGCCGGCGCGGGGCTTTGAAAGCAGGAATGTCGTCCCCGATTGGGTCATGTCTGATGTTTCCGGATTTGCGGATATCCCGCCGGAGGCCGATGTCCGGGCCTCCGGCGGGAATGGTTTCGATTGGAAAAGACGGCCGCTTAGAGCGGGATGTTGTCGTGCTTTTTCCAGGGGTTGCTGAGCTTCTTGTTGCGCAGCGAGGCAAAGGCGCGCGACACCCGGCGACGGGTCGACCGGGGCTGGATCACCTCGTCGATGAAGCCGCGTTCGGCCGCAACGAAGGGGTTGGCGAAGCGGTCCTCATAATCCTTGGTCCGCGCCGCGATCTTCTCGGCATCGCCCAGCTCCGAGCGATAGAGGATCTCGGTCGCCCCCTTGGCCCCCATCACCGCGATCTCGGCGGTGGGCCAGGCATAGTTGAAATCACCGCGCAGGTGTTTCGAGGCCATAACGTCATAGGCGCCGCCATAGGCCTTGCGGGTGATCACGGTGACCTTCGGAACGGTGGCCTCACCATAGGCGAACAGCAGCTTGGCGCCGTGCTTGATGACGCCGCCGTATTCCTGGCTGGTCCCCGGCAGGAAGCCCGGCACGTCGACGAAGGTCAGGATCGGGATTTCGAAGCAGTCGCAGAAGCGCACGAAACGCGCCGCCTTGCGGCTGGAGTCGATGTCGAGACAGCCGGCCAGCACCATCGGCTGGTTGGCCACCACACCCACGGTCTGGCCTTCCAGGCGGATGAAGCCGGTGATGATGTTCTTGGCGTAATCGGCCTGGATTTCATAGAAATCGCCCTCGTCCGCGACCTTCAGGATCAGCTCCTTCATGTCGTAGGGGGTATTGGCGTTTTCCGGCACCAGCGTGTCGAGGCTCATCTCCACCCGGCCCGGCTCGTCGAAGAAGGGGCGCACCGGCGGCTTTTCGCGGTTGTTGAGCGGCAGGAAATCGACCAGGCGGCGAATTTCGCTGAGCGCTTCGACGTCATTCTCGAAGGCGCCATCGGCGACCGAGGACTTCTTGGTATGGGTCGAGGCGCCGCCCAGCTCCTCGGCGGTGACGACTTCGTTGGTGACGGTCTTCACCACATCGGGGCCGGTCACGAACATATAGGAGGTGTCCTTCACCATGAAGATGAAGTCGGTCATCGCCGGGCTATAGACCGCGCCGCCGGCGCAGGGGCCCATGATGACCGAGATCTGCGGCACCACGCCCGAGGCCATGATATTGCGCTGGAACACATCGGCATAGCCGGCGAGCGAGGCGACGCCTTCCTGGATGCGGGCACCGCCAGAATCGTTGATGCCGATCACCGGGGCGCCGTTCTGCACCGCCATATCCATGATCTTGCAGATCTTCTGCGCATGGGTTTCCGACAGCGAACCGCCGAAGACGGTAAAGTCCTGGCTGAAGACATAGACCATGCGGCCGTTGATGGTGCCCCAGCCGGTGACCACGCCGTCGCCATAGGGGCGTTGTTCCTGCATGTCGAAATCGGTGCAGCGGTGCGACACGAACATGTCGAATTCTTCGAAGCTGCCGTCGTCCAGCAACAGGTCGATGCGTTCGCGCGCGGTCAGCTTGCCGCGCGCGTGCTGCGCGTCGATCCGCTTCTGCCCGCCGCCCAGCCGAGCGGCGGCACGGCGGTCTTCCAGCTCGGAAAGAATATCCTTCATGATGCGATCCCCTATAAGATTTCGTCGGACCATATAGCCGCCCGACCGGACACCAAAGCGAAATTGCGCAAATTTGCAAATGCCTGAAAATTTCGATCAGCTAACATGCAAATCCGCAAATTTTGCCTCCTATTCGGCTTTTCTTAGCGCAAAGACGCAGGATCTGTTAGATCTCTCCGCAACAAAATCTCAGTTCACACCGGGCTTGACGCAAGATGATTTCCAAGAGCGATATTCTGGCCGGGATGCAGTTTCCCCTGCTGAACCAGATGAACCCGATCAACACCACCGGTGCGGCGCGTCAGGTGATCACCTTTCAATACGCCGGCAACAGCCAGCCCGACGATCTCCCCACCGGCTCGACCTATACTGGCTGGACCGCCTTCACCGCCGGCGAGAAAGCCGCCTTCGAGGCGGCGCTGGCGCATATCGAGACCTTCCTGAACGTCGACTTCATCGAAGTCAGCGGCGCGGCCGACCCCGACATGAACGTGGGCAAGGTCACCCTGTCCGGCAGCACCACGGGTTATGGCGGCTACAGCGCCTCCTATGACCCGGTGGCGAAGGAGATCACCAGCTACGATAGCTATGTGGTCTATGACAACGCCCTGGACCTGAGCGATCAGGCCAATCTGCTGCTGCACGAGCTGGGCCACGCCCTGGGGCTGAAACACCCGTTTTCCGATCCGGTGCTGCCGGATGCCTACGACACCAACAAGTTCACGGTGATGTCCTATACCGACAACCCGGACAATGGCCTGCGCAGCGACGCGATGATGCTGTTCGACGTCTTCGCCGCGCAGGACATCTGGGGCGCAGCGCGGTACAACGCGGACAACACCCGCTATACCGGCCCGCGCACCGACACGGTGGATGTGATCTGGGACACCGCCGGACGCGACACGCTGGACGCCAGCGACCGCAGCACCCAGGTGGTGCTGACGCTCAAGCAGGGGGCCTTTTCCAGCTTTGATGCCACCGACGACGTGGTGATCGCCTTCGGCACCAGGATCGAGAACGCCATCGGCGGCAATGGCGACGATCTGATCCTCGGCAACAACGGGCGAAACACCCTCACCGGAGGCGGCGGCACCGACGTGCTGCGCGGCAATGGCGGCAATGATCTGCTGCGCGGCGGCACCGGGAGCGACACGCTGAAGGGCGGCGGCGGCGACGACAGCCTCAAGGGCGAGGCCGGGAAGGACAAGCTGTTCGGAGACAGCGGCAAGGACGTGCTCAGCGGCGGCTCCGGCAACGACAGCCTCAAGGGTGGCTCCGGCCGCGACACGCTGGACGGCGGGGGCGGCAATGATGCTCTGCTGGGTGGCGGCGGCGCCGACCGCTTCGTCTTCGCCGCAGGTGGCGACCGCGACCGGATCAAGGATTTCGCCGACGATCTCGACAGCCTCCGCCTGAAAGGCTTCGGCGACCTCGATACCGTGCTCGGCCACGCCAGCCAGATCGGCGCCGATGTGGTGTTCGATTTTGGTGGCGGCGATGTGCTGACTGTCCTAGACATGACAGTGGATGCGCTAGGCGACGATATAATCATCGCCTGACGCAGGCGAGGAACAATCAAGACGGCACTCCATGGCGCATTTGCAGGAGCCCGCCGGGCCCGGCACGCCCATGGCGGGGCCCCGCACTCCGCCTCATATCGGGACACTGATCCTGCTGTCGGGTCTTTCGGCCCTGGCGATGAACATCTTCCTGCCCAGCTTGCCGGGGATGACCGCCTATTTCGAAACCGATTACCGGCTGATGCAGCTTTCGGTGGCGCTCTACCTCGGGATCAACGCGGTGGTGCAGATCCTGATCGGCCCGATCGCCGACAACATCGGGCGGCGGCCGGTGATCCTCTGGGGGCTGGTGCTGTTCCTGATCGCCACCATCGGCTGCCTGTTCTCCCCCACCGCCGAGGTCTTCCTGCTGTTCCGCATGGGGCAAGCCGTGGTTGTCGTCGGCATGGTGCTGGGTCGCGCGGCGGTGCGCGACATCTATCCCTCCGATCAGGCGGCCAGCATGATCGGCTATGTCACCATGGGCATGGCGGTGGTTCCGATGCTGGGCCCGATCGCCGGCGGCTTTCTCGACGGGCTGTTCGGCTGGACCGCGAATTTCTGGCTGCTGGCGGTGCTGGGGCTGGCCACGCTGGTGCTGACCTATGTCGATTTCGGGGAAACCTCTCACAAGAGCGGCAAGACCCTGGTCGCACAGTTCCGCGAATATCCTGAGTTGCTGCGCTCCCCCCGGTTCTGGGGGTTCACGCTGGCGGCGTCGTTTTCGGCAGGCTGTTTCTATGCCTTTCTGGGCGGCGCGCCCTTCGTCGGAACCGAGGTTTACGGGCTGGAACCCTCGGTCCTCGGCATCTATTTCGGCGCCCCGGCGGTGGGCTATTTCCTGGGGAATTACCTCTCCGGTCGCTTTTCCGTGCGTGTCGGGCTGAACACCATGATCCTTTGGGGCGGCGTGATCTGCGCCACCGGGATCGGCGTGTCGATGGTGGTGATGGCCAGCGGTGCCGGCTCGGCGGAAAGCTTTTTCGGCTTCATGACCCTGGTGGGGCTGGGCAACGGCATGGTCCTGCCCAATGCCACCGCCGGCGCGCTGTCGGTGCGCCCGCATCTGGCCGCCACCGCCTCGGGCCTGAACGGGGCCACCATGCTGGCCGGCGGCGCCGGGCTGAGCGCGCTAGCCGGGGCGCTTCTGACGCCGGAAACCGGGGCCGGGCCATTGCTGATGATCATGTTCATCTGCGCCGTTCTCGGCATTGGCGCGATCCTTCTGGTGATCCTGCGGGAACGGCAACTGCGGCTTTGACACCCGCGCAAGCGCGCTTCCGGCGCCCTGGCGGGGCTTGCCCTCGACGCTTTGCAAACCTATCCTCTGCACAAAGCAAAGCCGCAAAGACCCACCCAGGGAGCCGCCATGGCCACGCAAAAGCTCTATGCTGGCGCCAAACTGCGCGAGATGCGCACGAGGCTCGGCCTGACCCAGAAGGATTTCGCCGGCAAGCTCGGCGTCTCCCTGCCCTATCTGAACCAGATGGAGAACAACAACCGCCCGGTCAGCACCACGGTGGTGCTGGCGCTGGCGCAGGAATTCGGGCTGGATGTCACCGAGCTGTCCACCGGCGACAGCGAACGGCTGGTCAGCGACATGCGCGAGGCGCTGGCCGACCCGGTCTTTGCCGATGTCGCCCCGCCGCTGGCCGATCTGCGGCTGACCGCCTCGAATGCGCCGGCGCTGGCCCGGGCGTTTCTGGCGCTGCACCGCAGCTATCGGCAGACGCATGAACGCCTGGCCTCGCTGGACGAGGCGCTGGGGCGCGAGGACGCGCGGATCGAGGCCAGCCCCTGGGAAGAGGTGCGCGATTTCTTCCACTATTGCGACAACTACATCGACGCGGTGGACCGCGCGGCCGAGAATTTCGCCCAGCAGGGCCGCGGCCCCGGCCATATGCGCGACACCGCGATGGCGGCGCTCGAAGGGATCGGCGTGCGGGTCGATCTGGCCGATATCGGGCCGATGCGCGACTATGACGCCGAGACCCGCGTACTGACCCTGTCGACCCGCGCCGCGCCGCAGACCCAGGCGTTCCAGATGCTGCTGCAACTGGCGCTGCTCCAGCAGGACAAGCTGCTGGAGGCGACATTGGATTTCGCCCGCTTCCGCAGCGAGGAGGCCCGCGCCATCGCCAAGATCGGCCTTGCCAATTATTTCGCCGGCGCCGCGCTGATGCCCTATGGCGCCTTCCTGAACGCCGCGCAGGAAACCCGCCACGATCTGGAGCTTCTGGGCGCCCGCTTCGGTGCCTCGATCGAACAGGTGGCGCATCGGCTTTCCACCCTGCAACGCCCCGGCGCCAAGGGCATTCCCTTCTTCTTCGCCCGGGTCGATCAGGCCGGCACCATCACCAAGCGGCACAGCGCCACCCGGCTGCAATTCGCCCGCTTCGGCGGCGCCTGCCCCCTGTGGAACGTGCATCGGGCGTTCGAGACGCCAAGCCGATTTTTGCTGCAACTGGCCGAAACGCCGGATGGGGTGCGCTATATCAACCTCGCTCGCGACGTATCCAAACCGGGCGGCAGCTTCGGCGCGCCAGTGCGCCGCTATGCCATCGCGCTGGGGTGCGAGCTGCGCCATGCCGACGCGCTGGTCTATGCCGACAAACTCGACGTGAACAACGCCAATGCCTTCGAACCGATCGGGATTTCCTGCCGGATCTGCGAACGCAAGACCTGCCACCAACGCTCGGTCCCGCCGCTGGAACGCCGGCTCAGCATCGACGCCAACCGCCGCGGCGTGCTGCCCTATGAGGTGAGGTAGGCCCGCCCAGAGCGGAGCTGCCAAAGAAAAACGCGCGACCCCAAGGCCGCGCGCTTTGTCAATTCACTGCATCGGGGCAGATCAGGCCGAGAGCATGTTCCAGATCTCGTCCTTGAGCGCGGCGCGCTGCTTGCGCATCTCGACCTCGGCCAGCTCTTCCACCGGCTCGACATTAGTCTCGGCGCGGTGCACGGCGCGGTTCACCTCGTGATATTCTTCCACCAACTTGGCGAAATGCGGATCGCTTTGCTTCAGTTCGGCGATCTTATCGGCTTGTTCGGGGAATTCCTCGGCCAGCTCGTGCGGCGTATGGGTCATCTGTTCGCTCCTTCCAACAGTCGGTGTCGCTATACCCTATGGATCGGCAAAGTCCATGACATTGACACCGATCAAGCCCGCGTCCGACCTTTAGGCCTCAGGCCTGCTTGCCCCGGCACAGCGTCTCAAGCACGGTCAGCGCCTGGCGCTCCGCCTGCGCCGGGCTGAGCCCGGGATCGAGCGCGGCGCGGATATACAGACCGTCGATCAGCGCCCCCAGCGTATCGGCGGCCGCCTCGGGCGCCGAACAGACCGGGCGCAGGGCATGAATCAGGTTCGACCGCAGCCGCAGATGATAAATCTGCCAGAGCCTGAGCGCCTGGGCATTGGTCTGGGCCATGACGTAAAAGCACATCCAAGCCCCGACCGCCTCGGGGGTGAAGCTTGACCCGGCGAAGCAGGCCCGCACGATCGCCTTGGCGCGTGCCTGCGGTCGAGCCACCCGCAATTCGCGTCGCACCTCGGCACCGAAATCGGTGAGAATCCGGCGCATCGCGGCCAGAAAGATCTGATCCTTGCCGCCGAAATAGTGGTGCGCCAGCGCGCTGGAGACCCCGGCACGACGGGCAATCTGGCTGACGGTCACATCCAGCGTCCCGGCGGCCCCCAATTCGGCGATGGTGGCACGCACCAGCGCCTCGCGGCGGATCGGTTCCATTCCCAGCTTCGGCACGGGTTCACCCTTTCTGACTTGGCCGACCGAGGCTAAGGCTTACCGACTGACCCGTCAATCAAGAAGGCCCGGCCAGGAGTGCAGCCCGGCCTTGCCAGATTGGCAGGTCAGACCTTGGTGGCAGGAGATGGCGGGGTGATGCCGCGCCGGCGCACCACGGCTTCGCGCCAGGTGATAAAGCTGATCGCCCCAAGGATCAGCCCGGCGCCGATCAATACCCACATGTCGACGCTTTCGTGAAACAGCAGATATCCCATCAGCGTTGCCCAGACCAATTGCAGGAACGTCACCGGCTGGGTCACCGTCAGCGGCGCCGCGCGCAGCGCAAACGTCATCATCAGATGGCCCGCGGTGGCGAAACAGGCAACACCGAACAGCATCGCCAGCTCATAAGGCGTCGGGCGCACCCAGACCGCTATGGCGAAGGGCGTCAACCCGATCGCCACCCAGACCGACAGCATCGACACCACCACCACCGGGCTCACCTCATCCGCCAACACCTTGGCCAGCAGGTAGGAGAAGCTGAAGATCGTCGCCGCCACCAGCATCGCGATATGCCCCGGCTCAAGTTCGCGGAACCCGGGGCGCAGGATCACCACGGCACCGATCAGCGCCACGCTGATCGCCGCGATCCGCCGGATCGCCAGATGCTCGCCCAGAAACAGCGCCGCACCGATGGTCACGAAGATCGGCGACAAATAGTTCAGCGCCGTCAGCTCGGCCAGCGGGATCCGTGTCATCGCGAAGAACCACAGCATCACGCCGGCGGCATGCAACATGCCGCGCAGGGCGAAAAGCCCGATCCGCCGCGCGGTGAAGCGGGTCTCAAGGATCGGCCGCAGCATCGGCAGCACGAAGACCAGCCCCATGACATAGCGCAGAAAGGCCGCCTGCTGCGCCGGGATGCGGTGCCCCAGCGATTTGACCAACGCGGTCATGACCACAAAGCTCAGACCGGCGGCAAGCATCCAGAGGACACCGGCCAGCGGATGGGCCGGCGAAGGAGCGACTTTAGGCTGTGTCATGCCTGAGGTTGAACACCCATTCGTGAGGCCAGACAAGACTTCACATGACAATTAGTCGCAGGGCGACAGCCCACATCACCAGGGCCAGACCGGCATCCAGCAGCCGCCAGGCACCGGGCCGTGCCAGCCAGGGGGCGATCAGCCGCGCGCCGAACCCCAGGGTGAAGAAAAAGGCAAAGCTCGCCGCCATCGCGCCCAGGGCAAATCCCAGCCGATCATCATATTGCGCCGAGACCGAGCCGATCAGCACCACGGTATCGAGATAGACATGCGGGTTGAGCCAGGTCAGCGCCAGGCAGGTCAGCAGCGCCGCCGCGCGCCCCTGCCCCGCCTGCCCCGCCGCCTGCATCGCCGCCCCGCCACGCGCTGCTGCCAACAGGTTGCGCGCGCCATAGGCGATCAGGAAGGCGGCCCCGCCATAGCGCATCGCCGGTTCGAACCAGGGCACCAGTGCGGCAAGCGTCCCCATTCCCGAGACGCCGGCCGCGATCAGCACCGCGTCCGACAGCGCACAGGTCAGCACCACCGCCAGGACATGGTCGCGCCGCAGCCCCTGACGCAGGACAAAGGCGTTCTGCGCCCCGATGGCAACGATCAGGCTGAGCCCTAGGGCAAAGCCCGGCAGGATGGCGGATGGCATCGGCTGTCTCTCCTTCAGTCAGGATTTGACTAGAGGCCTCACCGAACTTAATCCAGTTAAAGATACTTACTTCAGATTAGGAACTCTAATGCGGTTCGATGCCCCCCAGCTCGCCGCTCTCGCCGCCGTGCTGCGGCAGGGCAGCTTTGACGGTGCCGCTGCCGATCTGGGCGTCACCCCCTCGGCGGTGTCGCAACGGATCAAGGCGCTTGAGGACCGGGTGGGCGCCGCATTGGTTCAGCGCGGCAGCCCCTGCACCACCACGCCGACGGGTGCACGGATCGCCAAACATGCCGAGGATGTCGGGCTTCTCGAGGCGCAGCTGTCGCGCGATCTGGCGCTCGATCCCCGGCCCGGGGCGGCGCGACTGAAGCTCGCCGTCAATGCCGACAGCCTCGCCACCTGGTTCGTGCCGGCAATGGCCGCGGTTCCCGATCTGCTGTTCGACCTGGTGATCGACGATCAGGACCACAGCGCCGACTGGCTCAAGCGCGGCGCCGTCAGCGCAGCGGTTTCAGCGCATGACCAACCGGTGACGGGCTGCGATGCCCATCCGCTCGGATCGCTGCGCTATCTCGCCACCGCCAGCCCCGCCTTCATGGCCCGCTGGTTCAAGACCGGGGTCACGGCGGAGGCGCTGGCGCGCGCGCCCTGCATGATCTTCAACGCCAAGGACCGGCTGCAACGCCAATGGATCGAGGCCGTCACCCACCGCCGCCTGAGCCCGCCGGCGCATTATCTGCCCTCGACCACCGCCTTCGTCGATGCGGCGCTGGCCGGGCTCGGCTGGGGGATGAACCCGGCACCTCTGGTGGAAGAGCACTTGCGCCAGGGCCGTCTTGTGCCAGTCTTGCCCGACCGGCCGCTCGACGTGGGGCTCAGCTGGCAGGTCAGCCGGGTGATGGCCCCGGCGCTGTGCCCACTGACCCGCGCGGTGCGCACCGCCGCCGGCGCGGCGCTGATCCCGCCGGCAAAGAACAAGGGAGGACAGGAATGATTTCGAAAGACAGCCTCAGGTACGACGCGATCCCGCTGCCGGACCGCGCCCGGATGAAGGACGAAGAGATGTTGATGGCGGCAGAGGCCTTTTACGACCAGATGCGCCGCCGCCACACGGTGCGCGACTATTCCGACCGGCCGGTGCCGCGCGCGATCATCGAAAGCTGCCTCCGCACCGCCGGCACCGCCCCCTCGGGGGCCAACCACCAGCCCTGGCATTTCGCCGCCGTGGCCGATCCGGCGCTCAAGGCCCGCATCCGCGACGAGGCCGAGGAGGAGGAGCGCCACTTTTACGCCGGTGGTGCCGGCGACGAGTGGATCCGCGCGCTGGAGCCGATCGGCACCACGGCGGAAAAACCGCATCTGACCATCGCCCCCTGGCTGATCGTCGTCTTCGCCCAACGCTGGGGAGAGTTCGAGGACGGCAGCCGCTACAAGAACTATTACGTTCCCGAAAGCGTCAATATCGCCACTGGCTTCCTGCTGGCGGCGCTCCATACCGCCGGCCTCGCCACGCTGACCCATACGCCCAACCCGATGAAATTCCTCAACGCTGCGCTGGGGCGGCCGGCCTCGGAAAAACCCACGATGATCATCGCCGTGGGACATCCCGCGGCCAAGGCCACGGTGCCGGCCGTCGCCAAGATCAAGAAACCGCTGGCGGAGATCGCCAGTTTCTTCGACTGACCTCAGGCCGCGTCGCGGTCGGCGCGCGGCGGCACCCCGAACTTGCGGGCGTATTCCCGGCTGAACTGGGTCGGGCTTTCATAGCCGACCGCAAAGGCCACGCTCGAAACCGGATCACCGCCACTGCGCAGCCGCTGACGCGCCTCCAGCAGCCGCATGTCCTTGATGTACTGCACGGGCGTGGTGTTGGTCACCGCGCGGAAATGGTCGTGAAAGCTTGACGGGCTCATCCCCGCCAAGGCCGCCAATTCGGCAACCGTGAAGGCGGCAGAGCAATCGCCCCGGATCCAGGCCAGCACCCGATGGATGCGGCTGGCATGGCTGTCGCGCTGCGCCAGCCGCCGCAACATGCCGCCATGCGATGCGACCAGCAGGCGATAGTGGATCTCCCGCACGATCATCGGCTCTAGCACCGGCCGATCCTGCGGCGCCTCGACCAGCGCGAAGAGCCGGCGCATCGCATCCACCAGCGCCGCATCCACCGGGCCCGGTTCGATGGCGCGCGCCGGCGGTTCCGCCGCCTCGGGCACCGGCCCCAGTTCCATCGCCAGGCGGCGCACCAGATCGAGATCGAGCGCCAGCGCCAAAGCCACATAAGGCCTGAGCGGCGAGGCCTCGACCACCCGCGCCCGGGTCGGCAGATCGAGGCTGATGATCACCGCACTGCCGGCGGCGAATTCGACCCGCTCGCGGCCCAGATAGCTTTCCTTGCGCCCCTGCAACACCAGACAGACCAGCGGGTGATAGGCCTGCGCCACCAGCACCGTCGGCGCCCGCGTGCGCACCAGCGTCAGCCCCTCCACCCCGGTGGGAAAGCTGCGATGATCGGCGCCATGCCGGTCCGCGAAACCGATCACCTGCGCAGCCAGGGCGGGATCAGGCGGAGGATTGGACATCTTGGAAACCTCGGGGGAGTGCAGAAATTCCATCGTTTCTGGCCCCGACAATAGGCGCACGTCCCGCGCCGCGCCAGAGCTTCGGAGGATCGGGCAAGACTGGCGGAGGATGAGGCAGGCGGGGATCGCGATCCGCTGCCAGATTGACCGCATCGAACCACTGAGACGGAGTTTCCCCCATGACCGGTAAGATCGCCCTCATCACCGGCGGCAGCCGCGGGCTCGGCCGCAATGCCGCCCTTCACCTGGCCCGCGCCGGCCTGGGCATTGTGCTGACCTACAACAGCAATGCCGAGGCCGCCGACGCCGTTCTGGCCGAGATCGCCGCGGCGGGCGGCACCGCCGTGGCCCTGAGGCTAGACACCCGTGACACCGATGGTTTCGCGGATTTCGCCGACCGGCTGGCGGGCTGCCTGCAAACGACCTGGGGACGGCGCGATTTCGACGTGCTGATCAACAACGCAGGCACCGGCATCAACAAGCCCTTCGCCGAGACCACCCAGGACGATTTCGACCAAATGATGTCGATCCACCTGCGCGGCCCCTTCTTCCTGACCCAGCTTCTGCTGCCAATGATCACCGATGGCGGGCGCATTCTGAACGTCTCGTCGGGGTTGGCCCGCTTCGCTCTGCCGGGCTTCGCCGCCTATGCGGCGATGAAGGGCGGGATCGAGGTTCTGACCCGCTATCTCGCCCGTGAACTCGGCCCGCGTGGCGTCGCGGTGAACGCCATCGCCCCCGGGGCAATCGAGACCGATTTCGCCGGCGGCACGGTGCGCGACAACCCCGAGGCCAACCGCCATATCGCCCAGATGACGGCGATGGGCCGGGCCGGGGTGCCGGATGACATCGGCGGCGCGATGACCGCCCTGCTGACCGGCGATCTGCAGTGGATGACCGGGCAGCGGATCGAGGTCTCGGGCGGGCAATTGCTCTGACCCGGTCCTCTCTGCCGAAGCGCGGCGCGCGGCGCCCCTGAAACGGCAAACGCCCGGCTGATCGGCCGGGCGTTTCTAAGATGTCTTGGGCAGACGCGGCGATCAGAGCTGCGACATCACCTCGTCCGAGGCTTCGAAGTTGGTGGTGACGCGCTGCACGTCATCGTCGTCTTCCAGCGCATCGACCAGCTTCATCAGCTTCTGCATGCTCTCGAGGTCCATCTCGGTGGTGGTGGTCGGCTTCCACACCAGCTTGGTGCTCTCGCTTTCGCCCAGCGTCGCCTCGAGCGCGGCGGAGACCTCGGCCAGATCGGTATCGGCGCACCAGATCACATGTTCTTCGTCCGAGCTTTCCACATCCTCGGCGCCGGCCTCGATGGCGGCTTCCATCACCGCGTCGACGTCGCCCACCGAAGCGGGATAGGTAATCTCGCCCTTGCGTTCGAACATGAAGCCGACCGAACCGGTTTCACCCAGGTTGCCGCCGTTCTTGGTGAAGGTCGACCGCACGTTCGACGCGGTGCGGTTGCGGTTGTCGGTCATCGCCTCGACGATCACCGCCACGCCGTTCGGGCCATAGCCCTCATAGCGGATTTCTTCGTAATCGTCGCCCTCGCCACCGGTGGCCTTCTTGATCGCGCGTTCGATGTTGTCCTTGGGCATCGATTGGCTCTTGGCTTCCTTGATGGCAAGCCGCAGCCGCGGGTTCTTGTCGGGATCGGGGTCGCCCATCTTGGCGGCGACGGTGATCTCCTTGGAGAATTTCGAGAAGAGCTTCGCGCGAACCGCGTCCTGGCGGCCCTTGCGATGCTGAATATTGGCCCATTTGGAATGCCCGGCCATGTTGGGTGCGTCCTCGTCCTGATTTCTGGATTGGCGGTCATATAGCCGCTTGCCCCACCCCTGATCAACCCGCCCCGCAAAACACGGGGTTTCCGCCGATCACAACCCTGACAGTTGCCCTGAGCCGCCCAGCCGCTAAGCTTGCACAATGAGCACCGATCAGCTCCTTCTCTTCGTGATCTTCGCCCTGGTCTTCGCGTTGCTGCTCTGGGGCCGCATCCGCTATGACATCATCGCCTTCTCGGCGCTGCTGACGGCGGTGGTGCTGGGCGTGGTGCCGACCGAGGCCGCCTTCTCTGGCTTTGGCCACCCGGCGACGCTGGTGGTGGCGCTGGTGCTGATCGTCTCGGCCGGGCTGACCCGGTCGGGGGCGGTCTATCTGATCACCCGCACCTTGGTCGACGCGCGGCGCGGGCTTGGCACCCATATCGCCCTGATGGGCGGCATCGGCGCGCTGCTTTCGGCCTTCATGAACAATGTGGCGGCGCTGGCCCTGCTGATGCCGGTCGATATCCAGACCGCCCGCAAGGCCGGCCGCGCGGCCTCCTACACCCTGATGCCCTTGAGCTTCGCCACCATTCTCGGCGGCATGGTCACGCTGATCGGCACGCCGCCCAATATCGTCATCGCCACCATTCGCGAACAGACGCTTGGCAGCTCCTATCACATGTTCGATTTCGCCCCGGTCGGCGGTATCGCGGCGCTGGCAGGGCTGATCTTCGTGGCGACGCTGGGCTGGCGGCTGATCCCCGACCGCGGCGCTTCGGTCAGCGGCCCGGCCGAACTGGCCCCCTATATCGCCGAGCTGACGGTGCCCGAGGGCTCGCCCCAGATCGGCAAGCGCCTGGGCGAGCTGGACGAGACTGGCGAAAAGACCGATGTGGCGATCCTGGGGCTGATCCGCGGCGGCCAGCGCCGCTATGGCCGGGCGGCAAGCGCGCTGCTCGAGGCCGGCGACACGCTGGTGCTGGAGGCGGTGCCCGAGGCGCTGGACGAATTCCGCGCCGCGCTGAACCTCGCCTTCTCCGACGCCGACCGGCAGGAAAAGCTGACGGCGGCGGGCGAAGGGCTGGATCTGATCGAAGTGGTGGTGCCCGAAGCGGCCCGCATCGCCGGCAAGTCGGCGCAGGGCATCGGTCTCGCCCGCCGGCAGAACACCGTGTTGATGGGGATTTCCCGCAGTGGCGAGCGGATCACCCGCGAGGTGCGCAAGACCCCGGTGCGCCCCGGGGATATCCTGCTGCTGCTTTGCCCGCGCGACCGGGGGCCGGATGTCACCGACTGGCTGGGCTGCCTGACCCTGGCAGAACGCGGGCTCAGCGTGACGGCCAATGAAAAGGTCTGGCTGGCGATCGGCCTTTTCTCGGTGGCGGTTCTGGCGGCGAGCGTCGGGCTGATCTATCTGCCTGTCGCCCTCGGTATCGTGGTGATGGGCTACGCGCTGACCGGCATCCTGCCGCTGCGCGAGCTTTACGATCACGTCGAATGGCCGGTGGTGGTGCTGCTGGGGTCGATGATCCCGCTCGGCGCCGCGCTCGACAGTTCGGGCGGCACCAAGCTGATCGCCGACGGGCTGGTGACGCTGACGCGGGGCTGGCCGGCCTGGGCGGTGCTGACCGTGCTGATGGTGGTGACGATGACGCTGTCGGATGTGCTGAACAATACCGCCACCACGATCGTCGCGGCCCCGGTGGGCATCCAGATGGCGCAGACGCTGGGCGTTTCGCCCGATCCCTTCCTGATGGCGGTCGCGGTCGCCGCCTCCTCCGCCTTTCTCACGCCGATCGGGCACAAGAACAACACGTTGATCCTTGGCCCCGGCGGCTATCGCTTCGGGGATTACTGGCGCATGGGGCTGCCTCTCGAACTATTGGTGATCGCGGTGTCGATCCCGGCCCTGCTGATCTTCTGGCCGTTCTGATCCCGGCCCCGGCCCTTGCCTGCCCCAACGCGGACGGAATGGCCCGGACGAAACCGCGAATCGCGCACCGCTGCGGTTACCCCGCCGCCCCAGGCCGGAACCATCGAACCAGCAAGGCCGCCGCGACCGGAAAGACACCGGCATAGCCGAGGATGCCGATATTGCGCAGCCCCATGTCACCGGCGACAACTCCACTGAGCCCGGCGAGCGCCAGAACACCGCTGAGGATCAGCAGACCGCGGATCAGCCGCGCGTCTCCGCCCCCGCCGAAGGCGGGCGCCGCACAGAGAACCGACAGGGCGAAGAATAGATCCCATGCCAAGATGTCGATGGCATAGGCCAGCGAGGGCCATTGAAACGAGAAAAGACGAACAGCCCAAGGTTCCGCCGCAAAGGCGGGTGTCAGGCTGAGGGTGAGAATCGAGAAATGAACACTCATCGTCAGGGCCGTGGTCAGGCTCATGAAGATCACCGAGAGCAGGCTCAGCGCCTTGGTCCCTGCGGGCGCGGCGGCATGGATGGCGACCGTCAGGGCCAGCATGAAGGGCATCAGGGCGAGGATGAGAAGCTCCAGCACCCGGAACCACGGATCGCCGATCGGCTCCTCGGGCGTGGAAAGCGACAGAAAACCGAGGGTCAGGACCACCACATAGGCAAGGTTCAGGGCAAAGACCGCCGCCGCCGCGATCATGCCGAGCCGGCGCACGGCTGTGGTCGGGTGACGGCTCATGTCATCCCCCTCTACCAGCTCCCGCTCGCCCCGCCGCCCGAGGAGGATCCGCCGCCGAAAGACGACCGGCCGGAGCCGGAGGAGGACTCGGTCACCTTCGGGATCGTGCGAAGCTCGGTGTCGTGATAGCCGCAGTTCTTGCAATCATAGGTCAGCCGCTTCCGCCCGGTGCTGCTCTTGGTGGCGGCCACAAGCACCTCGGTCGTGGTGCTCAGCGTGTGATACTGGCACGTCGGGCAGGCGCCATAGCTTGAAAACCAGTTGCGATAGCGGCGGATATCCATATGGCCGCAGCCGTCGCAGAGCCAGACATCGTAATCGACCGACTGGAGGAATTCCTCCAGCCGCTGACCGCCGTCGAGATGGGCGTCGTCGGCCACCTCTCCCAGGCGGCGCATCATCTGGCCGCAGGCCGGACAGGGCCGAGGGCGCAGCCGCAGATAGCGCCGCAGCCCTAGGCCCGCCCCGGCCAGAGGCACCGCAATCACCGCCCAGAGCCAGCCGCCCAGAGCGGAGAGCTGCCAGAGGATCCAGCCCCAACCCTGGCGGAGCGTGCTGTCGTCATAGGTGCCGGGGAAATGCCCGGTGAGGGTGCGGATGATCTCGCCCACCCCGGTCACGATCCCCTGCTGATAGAGCCCGTCGCGAAAATAGGGCAGAAAACCCGTGTCGATCACCCGCTGCATCCGCCCGTCCCAGGAGGCGGCGTAACCGGCGCCGATCTCGATCCGCATGACCCGGTCGTCGCGCGCCACCAGCACCAGAACCCCATCGTTGCGCGCGGCATTGCCGATGCCCCAGGCGTTGAACAGCGCGGTGGCGAAGGGTTCGATCGCCCCATCATGCTCATAATCCCCGAGGCTTGGGATCGTCAGCACGGTCATTTCGATGCCGGTTCGGTCGTAAAGTTCGATCAGATCGTCACGGATGCGCGTGACGGCCTCCGCGTCCAGCAGCCCGGCATAATCGTTGACATAGACATCACGATATCCCGGCAGGCTGCCGCCGTCGGGATTGACCAGCCGCTGGGCCTCGGGTGCGGTGAAGGCCGCCGGGCCCCCGGCCGGGGCACCGGGCAAGGCGCGCCCGCCACCGACCAGCAGCCCCACGCCATAGCCCAGCGCCAGCCCCAGAACGATCACCACCACGGCGATCAGCCCGGCGATCTTCAGATCATGGCGTGTCATCT
This sequence comes from Pseudodonghicola sp., assembly GCF_048268305.1. Classification (NCBI taxonomy): domain Bacteria; kingdom Pseudomonadati; phylum Pseudomonadota; class Alphaproteobacteria; order Rhodobacterales; family Paracoccaceae; genus Pseudodonghicola; species Pseudodonghicola sp. Next base: position 200,093 of record NZ_JBLWVT010000007.1, on the reverse strand, counting down.
TCGGCGATCTCCCCCCAGAGCACGGCGATCAGATTACCGGACCGGCCCCCATGTCGCAGGGGAAAATCCCCCCAGCCGCCTCACAATGGCCAGAGCAGCGGGATCAGGACCGAGGCCAGCACCCCCACCGACAGGTTCAGCGGGATGCCGACGCGCATAAAGTCGGTGAACTTGTACCCGCCGGGCCCGTAGACCAGCATATTGGTCTGATAGCCGATCGGCGTGGCGAAAGAGGCCGAGGCCGCGATCATCACCGCCACCACCAGAGGGCGCGGGTCCACCTGCATCGCATGGGCCAGCCCGATGGCGATGGGGGTGACCACGACGGCCACAGCATTGTTCGACACCAGTTCGGTCAGGATCGAGGTCAGCAGATAGATCGCCCAGACCACCATGAAAGGCGGCAGCATGCGCAAGGCCGGCGATACCGCCTCGACCACCAGGCGGACGGCGCCGGAATGCTCCAGCGCCGCACCGATCGCCAGCATCGAGAAGATCAGGGCCAGGAGCCGCCCGTCGACGAAGGAAAACGCCTCATCCGCGTCGATGCAGCGGGTCAGCAGCACGGTGGCCACCGCCAGCACCGACAGGAACAGGATCGGGGCGACCCCGAAGGCGGCAAGCGCCACGATCCCGATCAGCGCGCCGATGGCGATCGGCGCATGGCCGCGCCGGAAGGCTCGCGCCGAGGGGTGCGAGACATCGACCATCTCCATATCGGTGGCCAGGCGCTGGATATCGCCGGGCGCCCCTTCGAGCAGCAGGGTGTCCCCCACCCGTACCACCAGATCGTCAAGCTGCCGGCCGATGTTCTGGTTGCGCCGGTGCGCCGCCAGCACATAGACGCCATAGCGACGGCGCAGCCGCATCGCCCCCAGGCTGCGCCCGACCATCTTGCAGCCGGGCGAGATCAGCACCTCGACCGTCGAGGTCTCCACCGCGGAAATCTGGTCGACCCGCTTCAGTTCCTTGTTGCGTTGCAGGCTGAGGAGTTCGGTCATCCGGGTGCGCAGAACCACCCGGTCGCCGACCTGCAGCGTCACCCCCTGCAGATCGCGCCGCAGCGATCTGTCGCCGCGGATCACGTCGATCAGCCGCACGCCCTCGCGCTGGAACAGCTGAACCCCCAGAACCTCGCGGCCGATCAGGTTGCTTTCCGGCGGGATGACCGCCTCGGTGAAAAATTTCATCCGCGACTTGTCGCTCAGCAGGCTGGCCATGCTGATCCGGTCGGGCAGCAGGCGCGGCCCGAAAAAGCGCAGATAGAGCATCCCATAGGCGACCAGCACCAGACCCAGCGGCGTGACCTCGAAGATCGAGAAGGGCTGCAACCCGGCGCTGCGCGCGACGCCATCCACCAACAGGTTGGTCGAGGTGCCGATCAGCGTCAGCGTGCCGCCAAGGATCGCGGCATAACTCAGCGGGATCAAAAGCTTGCTGGGCGCGATATCGAGCGTGCGGGCGATCTGGATGAACACCGGGATCATCACCACCACCACCGGCGTATTCGACACCACCGCCGAGGCCAGCACCACAAAGCCCATCAGCAGGGCGACGGCGATCTTCGGCCGGGTCTGCGCCTGGGCGCGCGCCTGATTGGTGAAGGCGTCGAGCGCGCCGGTGCGGACCAGCGCCCCCATGATGATGAACATCGCCGCGATGGTCCAGGGTGCCGGGTTCGACAGCACTTTGAGCGCCGCATCATAGGGAAGCACCCCGGAGATCAACATGACCGAAACGCCGGCCAGCGCCACAACTTCGGTCGGATAGCTTTCGCGCAGGAACATCAGGAACATGCCTGCGACGATGACCAGCGTGAGAATGGCGCTGCCCGTTTCAGTCAATTGGAAAAGCTGCATGTTTTTGGTTCAAAGGCCTCGATAAATCTGGCCGCCCGGGACCGGCGCCCAGTTTCCCCGATTGCCCCTTTCGGAGCAAGCGGTTCCTGCCCCGGAGCCCCCCGGAAATACGAGGGTGCATCCGGATGCGGCTTTGGGTCGCGACGGCTCAGGGGGCCGCCTGCTCCAGCCGGCCGCCCTGACGGATCATCCTGACCCGCTTGGCCAGCCCGGTGCGGTCGTCGGTCTCGACATAGACGCCGGACAGCGTCGCCTCGCCCAAGGCGGGGGTGAAGCGCGATTTCGCCATGCCGGTGATGAAGCGGCGCATCGGCTCGGCCTTGTCCATGCCGATGACCGAATTGTAATCGCCGCACATGCCGGCATCGGTCTGAAAGGCGGTGCCGCCCGGCAGAATCTGCGCGTCGCCGGTGGGCACATGGGTATGGGTGCCGACCACCAGGCTGGCGCGCCCATCGCAGAAATGGCCCACCGCCATCTTCTCCGAGGTCGCCTCGCAATGGATATCGACAACCACCGCCTGCGCCAGACCGCCCAGCGGATGCGATTTCAGCACCGGCTCAAGCGCCGAGAAGGGATCGTCGAAGGCGCGCTTCATGAACACCTGGCCCAGAACCTGCGTCACCAGCACCTTGCGGCCGCCGGGCGCATTGAACAGCCGATAGCCGCGCCCCGGCGCCGCCTTGGCGAAGTTGAGCGGGCGGACGATGCGGCTGTCCTGCTCGATCGCCTGCATCATGTCCTTCTGGTCGAAGGCATGATCGCCCAGCGTCACGCAATCGGCGCCGGCGTCGAAGATCAGCTTGGCATGCTCGCCGCTCAGCCCCATGCCGTTCGAGGCGTTCTCGCCATTGACGATCACGAAATCGAGCCGCCAGTCGCGGCGCAGGCGCGGAAGGTGCTCAGATATCGCCGTGCGGCCCGCGCGGCCCATCACGTCACCGAGATAAAGAAGTTTCATGGCTGCTTCGTAGGCTCCGGGACGGCCGAGGGCAAGAGGCGGGTGCAGCCGACAATTCCCCCCACCCCGCGGCATTGTTGCGGCAGGCCAGCCAATTTCCCCATGGAAAACGGCGCTCTCGTGAAAAAGATTGAATTTTAGCGGCCTCCCCCGACAGACTTGCCCATCCCCGGCCCGCCCGGTCCGACGTTACGATTTCAACGAGAGGTATTCCCATGTCCGAACCGGTCCTCGCCCTCGACCCCGAGACGCTGCTGCTGAAGACCGCCATCGCCCGGGCCGCCGCCCAGCCGCTGGCCGAGACCTATCAGTCGCGGCAGCCCTTCCATTATGGCGGCTACGACAATTTCCTGCCGCCCGAGATCCTGGATCGCGTGCGCGAGGAGCTGAGCACCCTGCCCGCCGCCGAGACCAGCTTTGACCGGCCGCAGGAAAAGCTGAAGACCAGCTATCTGCCCGAACGGCTGCCGCCCTATACCCGGCGGCTGTTCTATGCGCTGAACTCGCGCCCGGTGCTGGCCTTTCTGGAGGAGCTGACCGGCATCAAAGGGCTGATCCCCGATCCCTATTTCGCCGGCGGTGGCGTGCATATGGTGGCCAATGGCGGCCATCTGGATATCCACGCCGATTTCAACCACCACGCCGCGCTGAACCTGGAACGCCGGGTCAACCTGCTGATCTATCTGAACAAGGACTGGAAGAAGGACTACGGCGGCTCCTTCGAGGTCTGGAACGATGACATGTCGGCCCAAGTCGCCGCCTTCGAGCCGATCTTCAACCGCATGTGCATCTTCTCGACCAGTTCGACAAGCTGGCATGGCAACCCCGAGCCGGTGAACCACCCGGCAGGCGAGCCGCGGATGTCGATCGCGCTCTATTACTACACCGCCACCTGGGACAGCACGCGCAAGTCCCATACCACGCTGTTCCGGCCCCGCCCCGACACGGTGGACCTGCGCGACCGGCAGGTCGCCCGGCGCGAGATGCTGCGCGACATCCTGCCCCCCGCGCTCCATCGCAAGGTCGCCTGGCGGCTGGAAAAGCTGGGGTTCTGATCCAGACCCCTCGGGCCTCGGCGCGATTTCCCGATCGGTCCGAGATGCGTGATCTCGACCCCCTCGGCGGATTTTAGCCCATAGCCCAGCATGCGGTCGGCGCCCGCATGCGCCAGCCAGAGCGCCCCCAGCGCGGGGAGACGCGGCGCGGGGAGGATCAGGCCGAAGGTGATGAAGAGCGCGCCGAAACCATGGATGTGCAAGGCATTGTAGACTATGGCGCCAACCTTCGGCACCAGCAGATAGCCCAGAAAACCGAGGTCCGGCGCGAAGAACAGCAAGACTGCGCCCCACCCCGGCAGGGTGTCACGCCCCTGCCAGGGTGGGGCCGACCGCGAAAAGGATAGCCCCCTCAAGGCGCAAGCCCCTTGCCGGATGTGTTGCAGAGGACGGGAAACCGCGCCGTGAAACTGGCCCCTCGAAGCAACCGGGGGGTCGCGGAAATCTGCGAGGGCCTTGTCCTGTCGGACGACAGCTATGCGGGACGAAGCCGCCGTTAGATTTAGTGGCCGTTGCGCTGCTAGCATGCTATGAATGTGGATTGTACTAAATACTTTAGAAGCTGAGGACTATGTCAGTTGAGCTATGATCTTTTTGTGTTCGATCCCAATATTGCGCCCCGAGACCGTGACCAGTTTATTATTTGGTACAAACAGCTTACGAAGTGGGAAGAGCCCCGCGATTATAATTCCACAGAGGGCACAACGGGAAATCTGAGCGCGTTCTTTGACCGACTTAGCCGCCACTACCCTCCAATGAACGGACCCAACGCCTATCAACCGGAGATACACTCGAAGAATGATGGTGGAGCCTTAAGGTTCTGGGAAAGGATTTTCGGCGTACGAAAGCGGGCCCCAAGCCTAGAGCCGAAGCTCAATGAAGCATTCATCACTGACTACTCTATTGCAGAGAACGGCATTTACATGGCGTTTGCTTGGTCAATCAATGCTGAAGCATACAGTGACGTGGTCTCGGCTGCGATAGCCACTGGTGTTGGCTTCTTTGATGTGAGTGGGGGGAATGGCGTTTTTATACATGACCGTGACCAGCTAAAAGAGCTTCCGATTCTATAGTTATAATTTTGGCGAAGTTGCAGCGCTTACAGACCTTCGCTGCGCTGCAACAATCTGGTAATCTGGGCTCAAACCGGACCTTGCAAGAGAGCTTGGTCGGCCCCCTGCACACAACACATCTGGTAAGGGGCTTGCTCAAGGCGTTGCCACCTGATGGCCTGGATCATGACCGGCCCCCGCCCGGTTCAGCCCTGCGGGCCGTCCGGCGCAGGATCGGCCAAACCGCCCCGCGTCGCCAGAACCGCGCGCCATTCGCCTTCGTCCACCGCCCGCAGCCGCGCCAGCGCCGCTTCGGCATTGGCGCGCAACTCGGCCTTGCTCTCTTTCTTCACCGCCTCGACACCGGCGATCAGCTCGTCGATCTCGGGCACCGGCGTCGCGGTCGCCTCCGACAGCAGCTTCACCGCCTCCAGCAACTTGCCGAGCTGCCTGCCATAGCTTGCCACCTCGGTCTGGACCCGATCCTCGATCTCGGGCACGCCCTTGATGTCGGGAGAGAGGACGCGCGGCGCGATCTCCTGCGTCACATCACCGGAAAACGGCGCCCGGATGATCGGGGCCCAGATGTCGAACGGGGATAGCATGAAACCCTCCTCAGGGACTGGATACGAACCGCCCCCAGTATCGCGGCGACAGGGCAAATCCCCAAGTCAATCCGACCCGGCGGGTAAACGGCCCGCCCCCACCGCGCAAACTGCGGGCAGAAGGCGGCCGTGGAACCGCAAGGACGAAGGCTAGAGCCTGCGCCGCGTATGCCAGGCGCCCCAGAACAGACTGGAGAAGAACATCTGCGGCGGGGAGAAGCCGGCCCCGACAAGCAGCGCGGCAACCGCCGCCTCGGACTCCGGGGGCACCGCACCGGCCTGGATACGCGCCAGCTTGGCGTTCACCTCCTCCTCCGAAGCGCCGGACAGACGCCAGCGGTTCGCCCAGGCGGCCAGAAGCAGCGGTTCGCTGTCATAGGCCCTGACGTTCCCGGCCAGGACAAGCGAGCCGCCCGACAGCAGCCGGCAGGAGACATCTTGCAAGAGCCGTGCCTTTTCCCGGTCTTCGGGGATATGGTGCAAGACGCCGATCATCAGGGCGGCGTCGAATGTCGGCTCTGACGCAAGGGCGGATACCTCATCGCAGACGAAGGCGACGCGATCGCCGATCCCCGCCTGGTCGACTTGCGACTGCGCGATCTCCAGCATCGGTTTCGAAGGGTCGACGGCCACGAACCTCCATCCCTCTTCAAGACGCGCCGCCGCCGTGATCTCGCCTGCGGTACCGCCGGCCCCGACCACGAGCACCCGCGCATCTTTCCGGCGATCCAGCGCCGCCGACAGGATACAGGCCGAGAGTTCGTGACAAGCGTCATAACCGGCCAAGGCGATCCGGGCCTGTTCGGCGTATTCCCCTGCCCGGGCCGGATCGAACTTGGCATGTGAGGGGGATGTCATCGGGCTGAACCTCGTGCAATCTGGAAGGGGTTTTACGGTTTCGGGCTGCAGGATATGCCGGGCAGAGCAAAAGATCTGGGAAAACTCATGATCCAAAATTCCAGACCCGCCCGAAAACATGACCGGCTGTTCGCCTTCATGTCCGCCTTTCCGCTCGACGCCCGGCCAAGTGACAGCCTCGCCGGGTCCAATCTGCTGATTGTCGCGCGGGAGGTGGGCGACGTGCCGAGCCATGTGCATTATCGGGCGCGCGCAGGCGGGTCTCCTCCCCTCGGCAGGGTGCTGGCGCAGTCGAGGCTCGACTTCGGTGGCGCATACAATCCGCTGGTCGGCGCATTGCCCCAGGAGATCGTCTTCGATCTGTCTCAGGACGCCACGCTGCGGGCGCTCGCCGATCTGATCTTGGCGGAGGCGCATCATTCGCGATGCGGCAGTTCCTTTGTCAGCAAGCGGCTCAGCGAGATGATCGTCGTTCATGCCATTCGCGGCGCCATCGCCCAGGGGGCCGTTCATGCGGGGCTGCTGGCGGGCCTTGCCCATCCCGATCTGCACCCCTGCCTGGTCGCCATGCATGACGACCCGGCGCGAGCCTGGCGGATCGGCGATCTTGCCGATCTCTCGGGCATGAGCCGCAGCCGCTTCATCCGGAGCTTCGGGGAAACCGTCGGGCAAAGCCCGGTGGCCTATCTGAACGGCTGGCGGCTGTCTCTCGCCCGCGCGCTCCTGACCGAAGGCAGTCACATCAAGACCGTCGCCGCCCGCGTGGGCTTCGGCAGCGCGGCAGCCTTCTCGCGGGCCTTTTCCAGAAAATTCGGCAGCGCCCCGAGTGAAATCGCGCGGCAGCACCTGAGGCAACCACTTGATCCGGACCGTCCCTGAGCCAGCGCTATCCGGACAGGTCGCTGAGGTCGATCACCCGCCGTTCCGTCACGATCAGATCCAGCGGCTGGTCGGTTGGCTCGAGCGGCAGGCTGCCCGCCTCCTGCGCGTCATAGGCGAAGCCGATGGCGAGCGTGGCGCGGCGGGCGCGCAGCTGCGCCAGGGTGCGGTCATAAAAGCCACCGCCATAGCCCAGCCGATTGCCGGCGGCGTCAAAGGCCACCAAAGGCACGATCAGGATTTCCGGCTCGATATATTCCAGCACCGCCGGGATCCGGGCGCCGAAGGGGCCCGCGACCATCTCCGCCCCGGGCTCCCAGAGGGCAAAGCGCAGCGGCTGGCCCGAGGCCTCGATCACCGGCACGGCGACGGGGCCATGGGCTGCGGCCTCGGCCATCGCCGGGCGCGGGTCAATCTCGGTCCGGATCGGCATGTAACCGGCCAGGGGCACGCCGCGATAGCCCGCCAGGACCGAGCTGAGCAGCCCGGCCCGCCCGGCGCCGCCGAGCTCATGCGCGATCTGCCGGCGGGCGAAGGCGGCCTTGCGCGCCTCGACCTTGCGCGCGGCCAGATCGGTCACAGCAGCACCACCGTGGCCAGTCCGAGAAAGGCGAAGAAGCCCACCACGTCGGTCACCGTGGTCACGAAGACGCCGGAGGCCAGCGCCGGATCGACGCCGATCTTGTCCAGCAGGATCGGCACCGCCACCCCGGATAGCGCCGCGACGAAGAGGTTGATGATCAGCGCCGCGCCGATCACCGCCCCCAACAGCGGCGTGCCGAAGATCAGCCCCGTCATCACCCCCAGCGGGATCGCCAGCGTCAGCCCGTTCATCAGCCCCACCAGCATCTCGCGCCGGATCACCCGCCAGGCGTTGGCCCGCGTCAGGTCGCGGGTGGCGATCGCCCGCACCGCCACGGTCAGCGATTGGGTGCCGGCATTGCCGCCCATCGAGGCGACGATCGGCATCAACACCGCCAGCGCCACCAGCACGGCGATGGTATGTTCGAACTGGGCGATCACCAGGGCTGCCAGCGCCGCCGTGCCCAGGTTCACCACCAGCCAGGGAATCCGCCGCTTGGTGGTGTCGATCACCCGGTCCGAGAGCGAGCTTTCCTCGCCAACCCCGGCGAGGCGCAGGATGTCCTCCTCGTTCTCCTCATCCAGAACGATCATCGCGTCGTCGATGGTGATGACCCCGACCAGCCGGCCATCCCCGTCCACCACCGGGGCGGAAATCAGGTGGTACTGGTTGAAGGCATAGGCGACATCAGCCTCGTCCTGATCGGCCGGAATGACCTGGAACATCTCCTCGGCGATATCCTTCAGCGCCACCTCGCGGCGCGATCCCATCAGCTTGCCCAGCGTCACATTGGCGACGGGCCGCATCCGCGGGTCGACCAGCACGATGTGATAGAACTGCTCCGGCAGCTCTTCTGACCCGCGCAGAAAATCGATCGCCTGCCCGACGTTCCAATGTTCGGGGGCAAAGACCACCTCGCGCTGCATCAGACGGCCGGCGGAATTCTCGGGATAGGTCAGCGCCTGCTGCACCGCCAATCGGTCCGAGGCCTCCAGCGCGCCCAGGATCGCCTCCTGCTGCGGCCCCTCCAGATCCTCGACCAGATCGACCACATCGTCGCTGTCGAGCTCGCGCACCGCCTCGGCCAGAACCTGCGGATGCAGCAGGTGAATGACCTCTTCCCGCACCCCTTCTTCCAGTTCCGACAGGATCTCGCCGTCGAATTCCTGGCCATAGAGCCGGATCAGTCGCGCCCGGTCATAGGCGTTGATCTGTTCCAGGAGGTCGGCGATGTCGGCCGCATGCAGCGGCTCCATCAGCTCGATCAGCTTGTCGCGATCGTCGATGTCGACGGCATAGAGAATCGCGGCAATGGCCCGCCGGTCGAGCGCATAGGCGCGCTCGTTCCCGCCGTCCTCTTGCGGGGTGCCGGTTTCGGCCTGATCGTCGGCTGTGCTCATGCTCACCCCTTGCTTCGGATTGGCCGCAAAATAGAAGAAGCTTCTACCGGAAAACAATGACAATGGCGTAATTTACCCGGAAGGAAAGCCTCACTACTCTGATAGCGGCAAGAGAGTGGCGGAAACGGAACAGAGATGACGCAGGAAATTCTACTCACCGGACGCGTTTTGTCCTTCACGAGCACGCCCTTCGAAGCCGCGCCGGAGGCGGCCGCGCGGCTGGACGAGGCGCTGGTGATCCGCGACGGGCGGATCGCCGCCCTGGGAACCGCCTCGGATCTGGCCGCGGCCCATCCGCAGGCGCTGCGCCACGACCACGGCGCCCGGGTGATTCTGGCGGGTTTCATCGACCCGCATGTGCATTTCCCGCAGACCGCAATGATCGCAAGCTGGGGCAAGCGGCTGATCGACTGGCTGAATTCCTATACCTTCCCAGAGGAGATGCGCTTTGCCGATCCGGCCTATGCCGCCCGGATCGCGGCCCGCTACCTCGACCTGACCACGGCGGCGGGCACCACCACCATGTGCTCCTTCTGCACCATCCACCCCGCCAGCGTCGAGGCCTTCTTCGCCGAGGCGCAAGCGCGCGGCCAGCGGGTGGTGGCGGGCAAGACCTGCATGGACCGCAACGCGCCCGAGCGGCTGCGCGACACCGCGCAATCGGCCTATGACGACAGCAAGGCTCTGCTGGAAAAATGGCACGCGGTGGACCGGATTTCCTATGCCATCACGCCGCGCTTCTCCCCCACCTCCAGCCCCGAACAGCTCGAGGCGATGGGAGCGCTCTGGGCCGAGCATCCCGATTGCCTGATGCAGACCCACCTGAGCGAGCAGACCGACGAAATCGCCTGGGTGAAGGAGCTGTTTCCGCAGGCGCGCGACTATCTCGACACCTATGAGCAATTCGGCCTGCTGGGGCAGAACGGGCTCTATGGGCACGCCATCCACCTCGAGCCGCGAGAGCGCGACCGCCTGCGCGAGGTCGGTGCCGCCCTGGTGCATTGCCCGACCTCGAACACCTTCATCGGCTCCGGCCTCTTCGACATGGCCGGGCTGATGGCCGAGGGGCAGCGGATCGGGCTGGCCACCGACACCGGCGGCGGATCGAGCTTCTCGATGCTCCGGACCATGGCCGCGGCCTATGAGATCGGCCAGCTCCGCCACACCCCGCTGCACCCGGCGCAACTCATCTGGCTGGCGACCGTGGGATCGGCGCAGGCTTTGCGGATGGAGGATCGGATCGGCAATATCGCCCCCGGCATGGAAGCCGACCTGGTGCTGCTCGACCTCGCCTCGACCCCCGCCATCGCCCAGCGCGAGGCGGAAGCCGAGGATCTCTGGGAGGCGATCTTTCCCACCATCATGATGGGCGACGATCGCGCCGTGGCCGAGGTCTGGATCGGCGGGCGGCGGGTCAAATCCTGAGCCTGAAGCGGGGGCTCTGCCCCCGCACCCCCGGGATATTTGCAGCTAGAAAAAGGCGGCATCCGATTACCGCGGGGATCAAGCGCCCTCGATCAGGCCATGATGCCCCCCTTCGATCTGGCAGAAATATCCCGGGGGAGGCCGCAGGCCGGGGGCGGAGCCCCCTCTGCCTCAGCCCCTGAGCGCCGCGGCAAGCCTGTTCTGCCGCTCGATCACCCGCGGCAGATCGAGCGTCGCGACATGGCCATCGCGCACCACCTGACGGCCCTCGACCAGCAGATGTTTCACTCGCACCGGCCCCGCCAGGAGCAGCGCGGCCGGGTCCCAGCTTCCGGCGCTGTCGATGCCGGTCACATCCCAGAGCGCGATATCGGCGCGCTTGCCCGGCACCAGCCGGCCGCAGTCGGGCCGACCCAGCACATCGGCACCGCCGCGGGTGGCGATCTCGAGCGCCTCGCGGGCGCTCATCGCGTCGGCACCACGCGCGACCCGCTGCAGCAGCATCGCCTGACGCGCTTCGAGGATCAGGTTGCCGCTGTCGTTCGAGGCTGATCCATCGACCCCGAGACCGACGCGCAGCCCGGCGTCGCGCATGGCACGGATCGGCGCGATGCCCGAGCCGAGGCGGCAATTCGAACAGGGGCAATGCGCCACGCCAGTCCGGGTTCTGGCAAAAAGATCAATCTCTTGCGCATCGAGCTTGACGCAATGGGCGTGCCAGACATCGGCACCGGTCCAGCCCAGGTCTTCGGCATATTGGCCGGGGCGGCAGCCGAAGCTGGCGAGGCTATAGGCGACATCCTCGTCATTCTCGGCCAGATGGGTATGCAGCATCACCCGCTTGTCACGCGCCAGCAGCGCGGCGTCGCGCATCAGCTCTCGGCTGACCGAGAAGGGCGAACAGGGGGCGATGCCGACGCGCACCATGGCGCCCTCGCTGGCGTCATGGTGCGCGTCGATCACCCGGATGGCATCATTCAGGATATCCGCCTCGCGTTCGACCAGGCTGTCGGGTGGCAGGCCGCCGACGCTTTCGCCGATGCTCATGGCGCCGCGGGTGGGCTGGAAACGCAGCCCGATCTCCTGCGCGGCGGCGATGGTATCGTCGAGCCGGGCGCCGTTCGGATAGAGATAGAGGTGATCCGAGGTCAGCGTGCAGCCCGAGAGCGCCAGTTCCGCCAACCCGGTGAGGGCGGAGGTATAGACCTCCTCCGGGCCGAAGCGCGCCCAGATCGGATAGAGCGTCTTCAGCCAGCCGAACAGCAGCGCGTCCTGGCCGCCGGGCACCGCGCGGGTGAGGGTCTGGTAGAGGTGATGGTGGGTATTCACCAACCCCGGGGTGACGACGCAGCCCGAGGCCTCGATCACCTCGGCCCCCTCGGCACTCAGACCCCGGCCGAGGGCGGCGATCACGCCGTCGCGGATCAGGATATCCTCGCCGGCGAGCTCGCGGCGGGCGTCATCCATGGTGAGGATGGCAAGGGCATTGCGGATCAGGATCTCGGTCATAAGCACACTCCGGTCTGGCCCGTTTCGGTGACGAAGTGTGACAAAGGCGCCGACAGAAGACGGGCGAAGGACTCGGCGCGGCGATTTGGTAACCGTGGCAACGATTCGCCACAAGACCGGGATCAGGCCTGGCGCAGGATCTCCAGCGCCTGGGCGTGCAGCACCGGGTTGGCGGCGGCGAGCAGCCGGCCGCCCTGGTCGGCCCTGCCGCCCTGCCAGTCGGTCACGACGCCGCCGGCGGCTTCGATCACCGCGATGGGCCCCTGCACGTCATAGGGGTTCAGCCCGGCCTCGATCACCAGGTCGATATGGCCGGCGGCGAGAAGGGCATAGGCATAGCAATCCATGCCGTAGCGGGTGAGCTTCACCTGGCGTGACACCGCCTCGAACGCCGCGCGCTCTGCCGGGCTGCCGACCTCGGGGAAGGTGGTGAAAAGGATCGCCTCCTCCAACCGGGCGGTCTGGCGGGTGCGCAGGCTGCGGCGCCCGTGCGGTCCGATCAGCTCGGCCCCCTGCGGGCCCCCGACGAAGCGCTCGCCGGTATAGGGCTGGTCGATGATCCCCAGGACGGGCCCAGCCCCTTCGGAGAGGGCGATCAGCACCCCCCAGGTCGGCGTGCCGCTGAGAAAGCCGCGGGTGCCGTCGATCGGGTCGAGCACCCAGGTACGGCCATTGCGGCCCGCCTGGCTGCCGAATTCCTCGCCCAGAATGCCATCCTCCGGCCGCAGCTCTGCCAGCAGCGCGCGCATCGCCCGCTCGGCGGCGCGGTCGGCCTCGGTCACCGGGTCGAAGCCAGCGGCGAGCTTGTTGTCGGCGGTCAGATCGAGGCGTCGGAAATAGGGCAGGATCACCGCGCGGGCGGTGTCGGCCAGCCTGTGGGCGACATCGAGATCACTGAGGGCGGAGGGCAGTTGATCGGTCATGACGGCTCAGGTGCCACGGCGACCGGGCGGATGCAAGTCGGCGCAAGAATCAAAGACCGGTCCCCCGCAACGGGGCACCGGTCGGGCACATGCGCGGATGGGGCGGTGTCAGGCGACGTCGCTCAGCACGCGGGCCAGTTCGAACAGGCGCCGGCGCTGGTTTTCCGGGATCGCGTAATAGGAGCGGATCAGATCCAGCGCCTCTTTATCGCCCATCAGATCGGCCGGAACGCTGGTCTTGCTGTCGACGGCCTTCTCGGCCTCGTCCAGACCTTCGAAGAAGAAGCTCACCGGAACCTCCAAGGCATCGGCGATATCCCACAGTCGGGAGGCGCTGATTCGGTTCGCACCGGTTTCGTATTTCTGGATCTGCTGGAACTTGATGCCGACCTTTTCCGCCAGCTGCTGCTGGGTCATCCCCACCAGCCAACGGCGGTGCCGGACCCGTTTGCCCACATGAACGTCAACGGGATGGGTCATGGGTTCTCCTTACGTGTTACTTATTACGAGCCGAACAGACGCGAACACGCCTTTCCGCTCCCCCTGTTGCTTTGCGGCGTTTCGTGCGGTTCCCCTCCCCACTGCACGCCTTTCGGCACCCGCATTTAGAATTGTACGGGCTTTTCCGAGGAGCGCAAGACAGTTGATTTAGTGCTAACACACCTTTCGCTGTGGTTGTGTTCCCCGGCACCCGCCGCTGTGGTGCGGCCTATCGATGTCAAAGCCGGAGGTTTGACATGGATTTCGTTATCACCATTTATGGCGACCATCAGAGGGGAATTTTCCATGCGCGCGTATCACCTGACCGCCACCGGCGCCGAGGCGCGGCTGACCGACCTGCCCGAGCCGATCGCGGGCCCCGGGCAGATCGGTGTCGCGATCCGCGCCTGCGGGCTGAACTTCGCGGATCTGCTGATGCTGAAGGGCACCTATCAGGATACGCCGCCGGCCCCCTTTATCCCGGGCATGGAGATCGCCGGGGAGGTGATCTCGCTCGGAGAAGGCGTCACCCGCTTTGCCATCGGAGATCGGGTGGCGGTTTACAGCGGACAGGGGGGATTGGCCGAAACGGGCGTCTTTGCGGCGTCTCGGGCGGTAAAACTGCCCGATGAGATGCCTTATGAGCACGCCGCCGCCTTCCAGATCGCCTATGGCACCAGCCATATGGCGCTAGATTATCGCGCCCGGCTGCAACCCGGAGAGACGCTGCTGGTCACCGGCGCGGCCGGCGGTGTCGGGCTGACGGCGGTGGAGATCGGCAAGCTGATGGGGGCCCGGGTGATCGCCCAGGCGCGGGGGGACGACAAGCTGGCCGTGGCCAAGGCCGCCGGAGCCGACCACCTGATCGGAGCGGATGAGGATCTGCGCGCCCGGGTGCTGGAACTGGGCGGCGCCGATGTGGTCTATGACGCGGTGGGGGGCGATCTGTGGAAGGCGGCGTTTCGCGCCTGCAACCCCGAGGCGCGGCTGCTGCCGATCGGCTTTGCCAGCGGGGACGTGCCGCAAATTCCCGCCAATCACCTTTTGGTGAAGAACCTCACGGTGATCGGCTTTTATATCGGCGGCTACCTGAAATTCCGCCCCGAGGCGGTGACGCAGAGCCTGACCACCCTGATCGGCTGGTATCTGGAGGGTCGACTGAAGCCGCATGTCAGCCATGTGCTGCCGCTCGACCGGGTCGAGGAAGGCCTTGCGCTGCTGCGCGACCGGCGGTCGACCGGCAAGGTGGTGATCACCCCCTGACCCCGGGCCAAGCCAGCCCCCTAGCCCACCGCGCGCAGCGGGGCCCCGGCATAGCCCTGAATGGTCGAGCGGATCAGATCGGCCAGTTCCGCCACCAGCGGATCGGCGGCGCGATCGCGCATGTAGAGGTTGATCCGATGCGCCGGCAGCAACGGCAGGGCGCCGCCCGCGTCGATTCGCTCCAGATGCGGCGGTTCTGAGCCTTCGAGCATCGCCGTGATCGCCAGATCGGCGCTCACCGTCGCCTCGATGGTGCGATCCGATTCGGATTCCACTGCCAGCTCCCAGTCGATGCCGGCCCGGTTCAACGCCTCGATCGCCTCGGGGCGGAATATGCAGTGCCGACCGAAGGCCAGCCGCAACGGCCGTTGCCGCCAACTGGAACCGCCGTGCGCGCCCATCCAGTTCAGCGGCAGCTCGGCAACGGTCTCGGCCCCCTCGGCTCCGCGCGGCTCGGTGGTCAGGATCAGATCGCATTCGCCGCGGCTGAAGGCATGTTTCAACTGCACGCTGTAGGAAGAAATGAGCTGCACCTTGACGCGGGGAAAGGCGACGTTGAACCGCTGCAGCACCCGCGGGATCGCCGGATAGACAATATCATGTGGCACCCCGAGGACGATCTCCCCCTCGAAGGCCTGATCGGTCAGCCGTGCGATCACCTCGTCATTCAGCGCCACCATGCGGCGGGCATAGGTCAAGAGCTGCTCTCCCGCCGCGGTCAATGCGATGCTGCGCCCCGAGCGGTCGAGAAGCTCGAGTCCCAGCAGGTCCTCCAACCGCTTGAGCTGCATCGAGACCGCCGATTGAGTCAGGTGCAGAAAGCCCGCGGCCTTCGTCACACCGCCGTAATCGGCAACCGCTACGAAGGAGCGGAGCGTGGTCAGGTCGAGATTTCGCATGATCACAAACCTTGATGCCAGAGATCAAAAACATTCGCTTTCAAAATGAACCACGGCAGACCATATGGATCAAGAATTTTGATACGATCCGAAGACACATCACAAACATGGAAAGGAGATGTGACATGACCTTCATCACCGCTTCCGCCGGCCGCGGCAGGCCGCGCACCGCGTTGATTTCCCGCCTGGCGCATATGCTTGCCGTCCGCCGGCAACGTCGCGCCCTGCTGAAGCTTGACGACCGGGCACTGGAAGACATCGGCATCAGCCGCACCGAGGCCCGCGCCGAAGCCAACCGCCCGTTCTGGGACGCTCCGGAAAGCTGGCGCTGCTGATGCCGCAGCCCGCCTGGGGCCGGTTCCCTCCCCGGACCGATCACTGCCCCGCCCGTCCCGCAACCGACCGGGACTGACAGGCCGCCACCATCAAGGTGCGCGGTCTGTTCATTTGCCCCCTCTCCCTTTGCCAGCCCCCAAGCGGCCGCCGCCTTTGGCCGCCTCTCCCCGCCCCTGCGGTCGCGGCGCGGAACTTGTGGAAATTGCGCCCTAAATCCTTGAAAAGCCGCTCTGCGTCTCCAATATTGGAGGCAATTGCCGTTCCTTCCGCCGGGACGGTTCCAACAGGCTTTTACTTGGAGACCATCAATGGCTGAATTCGACACGATCAGGACGTCTGCCGGCGCACGCAGCGCCCAGATTGACGAGGGCCTCCGCGCTCACATGAACAAGGTCTACGGCACCATGTCCGTGGGCATGCTGCTGACCTTCCTGGTGGCCTGGGCCGTGGGCACCAGCCCCGACCTGCTCGGCGTCTTCCGCGATCCGATCACCCTGCGCCCGAATATCCTGGGCTGGGTGGTGATGTTTGCGCCGCTGATCATGGTCTTCGCCTTTGGCGCCGCGCTGAACCGGCTGTCGGCCGCTGGCGCGCAGCTGTTCTTCTATGCCTTCGCCGCAGTGATGGGTCTGAGCCTGAGCTGGATTTTCGTGGCCTTCACCGGCTTCTCGATCGCCCAGGTCTTCCTGGTGACCTCGATCGCCTTCGCTGGCATGTCGCTGTTCGGTTATGTCACCAAGAAAGACCTGTCGGGCATGGGCACCTTCCTGATGATGGGTGTGATCGGCCTGATCGTGGCCTCGATCATCAACATCTTCCTGGGCTCCCCGGCGATCATGTTTGCGATCTCCTTCATCGGCGTGCTGATCTTCGCCGGCCTCACCGCCTATGACACCCAGAACATCAAGGGTGTCTATCTGCAGCACGCCCATTCGGGCGACCGCGAATGGCTGGGCAAGGCCGCGATCATGGGGGCGCTGAACCTCTATCTCGACTTCATCAACATGTTCATGTTCCTGCTGCAACTGCTGGGCAACCGCGAATAAGCCGCAGGGAACATCCCAAAGCCGAAGGGCCGGTCACTGGACCGGCCCTTTTCTTTTGTCTCAGAGCCGCGTCAGCAGATAGAGGCGGGAGACATAGGGGAAGACCACCGTCTCGGCCCGATCGAGCCCGGCCTCGGCCAGAATCGCGGCGGTGCGCCGGCGCAGCTCCTGTTTCTCCGCCTCCGGCAGACCGGCGATATAGCTGACCGACAGCACCCGTTCGGCCACGGCGGCGGGCGACATCGGAAAGGGGTGATCCACGGCCACCTCGCGTTCGAGGCGAAAGCGCGGATCGTCGAGGATCCATCGCCAATGGCCGCTCTGGTGGCGTGGGGTCTGGCCGGCATGGGCGTCGATCATCTGCGACAGGGCGGCGACCCAGGGGCTGCGCGCATCGCGGATGTTCCAGATCAGCGCCAAGCTCCCGCCCGGGCGCAGCAGGCGGGCGATCTCGGCCACAGAGGCGGCATCGTCGAACCAGTGGAAGGCCTGGGCGCAGACCAGCAGGTCGGCGCACCCCTGCGGCAGGCCGGTGGCATCGGCGCGGGCGCAAACCGCTTCGACCTCCGGCAGGTCGGAAAGCGCCGCGAGCATCGCCGCCACCGGCTCGACCGCGATCAGCCGCGCCTCCGGCACCAGATGCGGCCGAAGCTGGCGGGTGAACTTGCCGCTGCCAGCCCCCAGTTCAACAACGCTATGCGCCTGCGCCAGCGGCAGAGCGGCGATCAGCGCCTCGGGATAGCCCGGGCGGCCGGTCTCATAGGCGCCGACGGCCTTGGAATAATTCATCGCGGTGGGATTGAGCGGCATGGTGACCTCCCCGTCTCTGGCCCATCTCAGGAGTCTCGCCGCCGTCATAGCCGCATCGCGCCCCTGGAACAGCCCGTCTCAGCGGCAATCGAGCGGCACCGCGGCGCCGATCTGGCGCGGGCGATTCTGCAGCGTCGCCGGCCCGGCGGCCAGACAGCCTGTCATCATCGGCACCGCCGTCACAAAGCGCGCGGCCGCACCGGCAGGCAGGTCGCCGCGCCGCCCCTCGGGCCGGCGCAGGACCGCATAGGGGCGCCCGTCGACCTCGACCAGGCTCAGCATCAGGGGGCTGCCCAGCAGCTCGACCGGCAGGGCGGTGGCAGGGCTGCGTCCACCGTTGTCGATCGCCTCCGCCGCGGCCGTGGCGGCCCCGGGCGCACTCACGGCACGCGGCGGCAGGGCGGCAAGCGCCTCGATCGGGCCCAGGGGCTGCGAGACGCCGCCCCCTGCCCCGGCCCAAGGCCCCGAAGGCTCGCCATCAATGCCGGTGAAGCCCACGCCGCGCGTCCCGCTTCCCGCGCTGCAGGCGCATAGCGCCACAAACAAGCTGCCGGCCATCAGGGTGAAACGGATCATCGCGGCTTTCTTCCCTCGCGCGGGATTGCTCCCGCCAGATTAGCGACTCGCCCCGGGGTGTGGCAAGCCGGACCCGCAGCAAGCAAAAAGGCCGCGCTTGCGCACGGCCCCTGCTTCCGGTCGATCCGGGATAGTCAGGCGATCTTACTTGATCTTGCCTTCCTTGTACTCGACATGCTTGCGCACAACCGGGTCGTATTTCCGCACCGCCATTTTCTCGGTCATGGTGCGGGCGTTCTTCTTGGTCACATAGAAGTGGCCGGTGCCTGCGGTCGAGTTCAGGCGGATTTTGATGGTGGTCGGCTTCGCCATTTGGTCTCTCCTGCGCCGGGCACAGCCGCGCCCGTAAAATTCTCATGAGGCCTGCCTTTTACTCAGCTATGGCCCCGAGTCAACCGCGATTTCGCGGATTTCACAACATCCCGGCCAGGTCTGGCGCAAAACCCTGCGGCACCGATCGCCCGAAGCCCGAAGCGGGCCGGAATCCCTGGCGGACTCCGCCCGTTCCGGAGAAAGCCCATGCGCGGAGGGCCTATAAGCCGGATTTTGTTCAGGGGTTGCCCCCGTCGACGACCATTCATCTGGGACGCGACTCACGCCGCGCCTCCTGCTGCCAACCCGACCCCTCTCGGCTGAAGCGGGCCTAGCGGCGGTTTCCCTTTCGGGGACCTGACCGCGCGGGGGTCCTATTCGGCATTGCTCCCGGTGGGGCTTGCCATGCCGCCCCTGTTGCCAGGGGCGCGGTGGGCTCTTACCCCACCGTTTCACCTTTTCCGCCCCGGAGGGCGGTAGTCTGTTCTCTGTGGCGCTTTCCGTCGGGTTGCCCCGCCCGGGCGTTACCCGGCACCGTTGCTTCAGGGAGTCCGGACTTTCCTCGACGGCACGAGACCGCCGCGGCCATCCAGCCCTCCGCGCGAGGGGCAGATAAGGGCGGTCGGGGGGGCGCGTCAATGGGGGCTGTGGGGAACGCCGCAGCAAGGCCAGCATCGCGCCCTCCCCGGACAGAGCCCCAGCCCTCGCAGAGGGCGCATCCAGCCCCGGCTGGAGCGCCGGCTCAGACCACTGCGGCCTGTGCCGCCACGAGCCCCGCCAGGGCGTCCATATCCGCCTGAGCCAGCGCGCCATGGCCCCAGGGGCGCAGCCGGTGGCGCACCGCCTCCAGCAGGTCGTCCAGCTCGCCGTCGCCGGGATAGCCTGCGGCCATAGCCAGCGCCCGGAACCCTTCGGGGGTCGTCCCCCCACCCGGCCCAGGCCGATGCGGCAGCGCCAGCCCCTGCGCCGCCAGCCGCGCCCAGTCGAACCGCGCCCCCGGATCGCACTTGCGCCCCGGGGCCATGTCGGAATGGCCGATCACCCCGGCCGGACCAATGCCCCAGCGCGCCATGATTCCGGGCAACAGCGCCTCGAGCGCGGCCATCAGCGGTTCGGAAAACGGGTGGTCACCACGATTGTCCAGCTCGATGCCGATCGAGCGGGAGTTCACATCACCCTGCCCGGCCCAGGTCCCTGCCCCGGCGTGCCAGGCGCGGGCGGCCTCATCGACCATCTGCCAGAGGGTGCCATCGGCGCCGATCAGATAATGCGCCGACACTTCCGCCGTCGGATCGCAGAGCCGCTCCAGCGCCGCCGCCGCAGTCTCCATCGCGGTATAGTGCAAAACGATCAGGGACGGGCTCAGCCCGCCCCGACGCGCCCCGAAATTGGGGGAAGGATGCCAGATCGGCAGCACTCAGTTGCTCGAGAGCGCCGCCTGCCGGAAGGGCGCCGGATCCCAGTTGCAGGCAAAGCCATCACCATCGGGATCAAGCCCCAGCCAGTCGCGCTCAGGTCCGCCCTTTTCCAGGAAGGCCATCTGCGCCAGATCGGCAGAGCCATATCTGGCACAGCTGCGCGCGGCGCGGCCCGGCACCTGCAGGGGGGAGCGGGAATAAAGCTTCATGCCGCGCGGGTTGGTCGTCCTCAGGGCGTATTGAACGATGTTCGGGCCGGTGCTGCCGGTGCGTGTCGGCAGGGCGGTGGGCTGTACCTGCTGATATTGCTCCCGGTTACGCGCCATCCGCTCGGCATCGCTCTGGATGCTTTCGCGACTGGCGACCGCCTTGAAGTCGTTTTCGTCGGAAATGCCCGAATTGCTGATCGCGGTGGGCACCGGATTGCTCGGGCTGGCCTGCAGCGGCGCGACCGGGGTGGCGACGACAGGGACTTCGCCCAGCGCCGCGGCGGCCTCGCGGGCGATCTCGGCGGCGCTGTCCTCGCCTGCGGCCATCTGCATCGACGATGCGCCGAGGGGGGCCTGCGTCGGCAATGTGCCCGCCGCCGCCAAGGGTGCCGAGGAAACCGCCGTCGGCGGCGCCATCAAAGAGGCCGTGGCGCCGGCAAGCTCCGCATCGCGGGTCCGCTGCGCATCCAGGGAACTGTTAAAGCCGGCCCCGCTGTCCGGAACCGCCGGGGCGCAGGCGCTCAATCCACCCAGAATGAGCGCCGCATAGAGATATCTCATGGCTGCCGTCCTGCCGTTCTTGCTTTTGCAAAACCGGGTCTTACCACCATTTCGCCGGTTTGGCCACAAAGCCCGCCGATTGTTCCAGTGCATAGGCGGTGTTCAGCAGATCACCCTCCTCCCACGGCCGGCCGATCAGTTGCAGCCCCAGCGGCAGACCCTGCGCGTCGATGCCCGTCGGCACCGCGACGCCCGGCAGACCGGCGAGGTTCACCGTCACCGTGAAGACGTCGTTGAGGTACATCTTGACCGGATCGGTATCCGCCATCTCGCCCAGACCGAAGGCGGCCGAGGGGGTGGCCGGCGTCAGGATGGCGTCGACGCCCTTGGCGAAGGCCGCCTCAAAATCCTGCTTGATCAAGGTGCGAACCTTGCGGGCGCGGTTGTAATAGGCGTCGTAGAAGCCGGCGGAGAGCACATAGGTGCCGATCATCACCCGACGCTGCACCTCGGCGCCGAAGCCTTCGGCGCGGGTCTTCTCGTACATCTCGGTGATGCCGTCGCCGGCGGCGAGCTTGGCGCGATGGCCATAGCGCACCCCGTCATAGCGGGCGAGGTTCGACGAGGCTTCGGCCGGGGCGATCACATAATAGGCGGGCAGCGCGTATTTGGTGTGCGGCAGCGAGATATCGACGATCTCGGCGCCGGCATCCTTCAGCATCGCGGCACCATCGGCCCAGAGCTTTTCGATCTCGGCCGGCATGCCGTCCATGCGGTATTCTTGCGGGATACCGATCTTCTTGCCGCGGATGTCGCCGGTCAGCATCGCCTCGAAATCCGGCACCTGGATATCGGCCGAGGTCGAATCCTTCGGGTCGTGCCCGGCCATGGCGCCCAGCATGATGGCGGCATCGCGCACCGATTTGGTCATCGGCCCGGCCTGATCGAGCGAGGAAGCGAAGGCGACGATGCCCCAGCGCGAGCAGCGCCCGTAGGTCGGCTTGATGCCCACGGTGCCGGTGAAGGCCGCCGGCTGGCGGATCGAGCCGCCGGTATCGGTGCCGGTGGCCGCCAGGCAGAGATCGGCCGCCACGGCAGCGGCAGAGCCACCGGAGGAGCCACCGGGCGTCAGCGCGGTTTCGTCATTGCCACGCCGCCAGGGGCTGATCACATTGCCATAGGCCGAGGTCTCGTTCGACGAGCCCATGGCGAATTCGTCCATGTTGAGCTTGCCCAGCATCACCGCGCCGGCATCGGCGAGGTTCTGCGACACGGTCGATTCATAGGGCGGCAGGAAGCCTTCGAGAATGCGGCTGGCGGCCTGGCTCGGCACCCCCTTGGTGCAGAACAGATCCTTGATGCCGATCGGCAGGCCGCACATGGCGGGCGCCTCTTCGCTGCCCTTCAGGCGCTGATCGGCGGCCTTGGCGCGCTCCAGCGCGATTTCGGGGGTCTTGTGCACGAAGGCGTTCAGGGCATCCGCCCCTTCGATCGCCTTCAGGCAGGCCTCGGTCAGTTCGACCGAGGTGACATCGCCCTTGCGCAGCGCGTCGCGCGCCTCGGCCAGGCCCAGCTTGTTCAGATCGCTCATGTCTTACTCCACCACCTTGGGCACCGCGAAAAACCCCTCGCGCGCGTCGGGGGCGTTGGCCAGCACCTTGTCCTGCTGGTTGCCGTCGGTCACCGCATCCTGTCGCCGTTTCAGCCGCATCGGCGTGACCGAGGTCATCGGCTCCACCCCTGCGACATCCACTTCGTTGAGCTGCTCGATGAACCCGAGGATGGTGTTGAATTCCGCAGCCAGTGCAGGCAGCGCATCCTCCTCGACCCGGATCCGGGCGAGCTTCGCCACGCGGGCGGCGGTGCTTTCGTCGATCGACATGAAGAACCCCTTGCTTTTCCAGCTCGGCGTTTACCCGTCTGACGCGCCGCCTTCAAGTCTGAGCACAATCCAAAGCCCCGCTTTGGCAGAGCTAACGATTGGTCAACCCTAAGGCTGCATGGTGGAGCAAAGGTGATTCTCCTGGTGTTGCATGGCTCAGTTGCCGAAGGTGTTGCAGGGTATGACAAGTTTTCTGGTGGATTTCGTATGGCCTCCACTCGATCCGGAGGATCGGCTCGGCACCGCGCGACGGCGCTTCGTGACCTGGGTTTCCCTTCTGGCGGTCTGCGCCAACCTGTTCGACAGCGTCGCCGCCTATGACATCCTGTATTCCGTCTCCCCCCTGCGGGCGCAGTGGAGCCTGTGGAGCACCCTGGCTTTCCTCTTCCCGCCGATCATGATCGCGCGGGGGCGCAACACCCGGCTGGCAACATGGTTCCTGCTTGCCATGGTCTTCTTCACCGTCAACCTCCAGGCTCTGTCGCCCGAGGGGCACCTGTGGGCCGCGGCGATCTATCTCTCGGCCATGCCGGCGCTGATCACCCTGCTGTTCGGCACCCGCATGGGGGCGCTGCTGTGCACGCTGGCGATCGTCAATGTCCTTGTCCTCGGCACGCTGACGGTGCCCCACTGGATCGCCTTGATCCTGACCAACGTCATGGCGGTGACCAGCGCCGGCACCTATCTTTTCATGAAGGAAATCGAGAAGACCACCGAACACCTCGAAAAACTCAGGCAGGAGGCGCAAGCCGCCAACAGGGCCAAATCGTTTTTCCTGGCCAATGTCAGCCACGAGATCCGCACCCCCCTGAACGGGATCATCGGCGCCGTGCAACTGCTGGCCGATCACCCGCAGAACGAGGAACAGCGCGAACTGCTGCACACTGCCGAGAAATCCGGCCAGACGCTGCTGCGCATCGTCAATGACATCCTCGACTTCTCGCGCATCATCGAACACGGGCTGACGCTGGAGAAACGGGTGTTCCGGCGCGAGGATCTGGTGACCAATGTGTTCTCCGCCCTCTCCTCCCAGGCCGATGAGAAGGGCATCAAGCTGGTGGCGAGCTATGGCGAGGATGTGCCGCGCTATCTGGTGGGCGATCCCAACCGGCTGGCGCAGATCGTGATGAACTACGTGGGCAATGCGGTGAAATTCTCGGATCACGGCAAGGTGGAGGTAAGGATGACCCGCCTGCCCGGAACCCAGATGCTGAAGGTGGCGGTGATCGACGAAGGCATCGGGCTGACCCACGAGGCCGCGCAACGCGTCTTCAACCAATTCGAGCAGGCGGAGAATTCGACCGCGCGGCTCTATGGCGGCACCGGGCTTGGGCTCTCCATCGCCCGCCAACTCGCCACGCTCCACGGCGGGGAAACCGGGGTGAGCAGCCAGCTCGGCCATGGCAGCACCTTCTGGTTCACCTTCCCGCTGATCGAGGGCGAGCGTCCGATCGAACAGGTGCAGGTGTCGGCCTCCCGCTCGGGGGCGCGGTTCGATCATGCCCGCGTGCTGCTGGTGGAAGACAACAAGACCAATCAGTTCATCGCCCGCAAGTTCCTGGCGCGACTCGGCGTGACCCCTGAGGTGGTGGCCGACGGGGTCGAGGCCATCACCTCCGCCGCGCGCGAGGAATTCGACCTGATCTTCATGGACATCCAGATGCCGCGCAAGACCGGGATTGAGGCGGCCGAGGAAATCCGCGCCGGCTCCGGACCGAACAAGCACACGCCGATCGTGGCGCTCTCGGCCAATGTGATGGCCGATCAGAAGGACAGCTATGCTCGCGCCGGTATGGATGGCTGTGTCGAAAAACCCTGCAAATTCGATGACATCGCCAGTTGCCTGCAGCGTTTCGTGCCGGATCGGGCGAACCAGGCCGCAGCCTCGTGACCCCCCGGGGCGCCGCCCCCGGACCCCGGCCGGCCCACCCCCTTCCGATCGCGGCACCACATCCGTCACGGCGCGCGCCCGCCCGCACCATGCCGCAATGCCGCACCCGGCTTGACTTGGCCCCTCGCCCCTGCCACATCAACGCCACACCAAATAACCCGCAACCGGGCGTTCCGTGGGCGCCAAACCGACGAGGAGCTGCCAGATCATGGCCCAGATTTCTCTCACTTTCCCCGATGGCAACCAACGATCCTATGACGCAGGCATCACGCCGGCAGAGGTCGCAGCCGATATCTCAACCTCGCTCGCCAAGAAGGCGATCAGCGCCATGGTCGATGGCAAGCACTGGGATCTGCAGTGGCCGCTGGATCGCGATGCCGACATCGCCATCAACACGATGAAGGACGAGGCCCCGGCGCTGGAGCTGATCCGTCACGACCTGGCCCATATCATGGCCCGCGCCGTGCAGGAGATCTGGCCCGCCACCAAGGTCACCATCGGCCCGGTGATCGACAACGGCTGGTATTATGACTTTGATCGCGCCGAACCCTTCACCCCCGAAGATCTCGGCCAGATCGAAAAGAAGATGAAAGAGATCATCAACCGCCGCGACCCGGTGACGACCGAGATCTGGGAACGCGCCCGCGCGATCGAATATTATCAGGCCAATAACGAGCCCTATAAGGTCGAGCTGGTGGAGGCGATCCCCGGCAATGAGCCGCTGCGCATGTACTGGCACGGCCATTGGCAGGATCTCTGCCGCGGCCCGCACCTGCAGAACACCGGCCAGGTGCCGGGCGATGCCTTCAAGCTGACCCATGTGGCCGGCGCCTATTGGCGTGGCGACAGCAACCGGCCGATGCTGCAGCGCATCTATGGCGTGGCCTTCCAGAACAAGGAAAAGCTCAAGGCTTACCTGACCATGCTGGAGGAGGCCGCCAAGCGCGACCACCGCAAGCTGGGCCGCGAGATGGACCTGTTCCACATGCAGGAAGAGGCGCCGGGCCAGGTGTTCTGGCATCCGAACGGCTGGAAGATCTACACCACGCTGCAGGATTACATGCGCCGCCAGCAGGAACGCGACGGCTATGTCGAGGTGAACACGCCGCAGGTGGTGAACCGCAAGCTCTGGGAGGCCTCGGGCCACTGGGAGAACTATCAGGAGAACATGTTCATCGTCGAAGTCGACGAGGACCACGCGCGCGAGAAGACCATCAACGCGCTGAAGCCGATGAACTGCCCCTGCCACGTGCAGGTGTTCAACCAGGGCCTGAAATCCTATCGCGACCTGCCGCTCAGGATCGCCGAGTTCGGGTCGTGCAACCGCTATGAGCCCTCGGGCGCGCTGCACGGGATCATGCGGGTGCGTGGCTTTACCCAGGACGACGCGCATATCTTCTGCGAAGAGAAGGATATCGAGGGCGAAACGAAGAAATTCATCGAATTTCTCGCCGGTATCTATGCGCACCTCGGCTTCCACGACTGGAGCATCAAGCTGTCGACCCGCCCCGAAAAGCGGATCGGCACCGAGGAAAGCTGGGATCACGCCGAGGAATCGCTGGGCAACGCCTGCAAGAAGGCCGGCTATGATTACGAGATCCAGGAGGGTGAAGGCGCCTTCTATGGTCCGAAGCTGGAATTCGTGCTGACCGATGCGATCGGACGGCAATGGCAATGCGGCACCCTGCAGGTCGACCCCAACCTGCCGGAACGGCTGGATGCGAATTACATCGGTCAGGACGGCGCCAAGCACCGCCCGATCATGCTGCACCGGGCGGTCCTGGGCTCGTTCGAACGCTTTATCGGCATCCTGATCGAGGAACACGCCGGCAAGCTGCCGTTCTGGCTGGCGCCGCGTCAGGTGGTGGTCGCCTCGATCACCTCGGAGGCCGACGATTACGTGCGCGAGGTTGTGGCCCTGCTGAAGGCCGGCGGGATCCGCGCCGAGGCGGATATCCGCAACGAGAAGATCAACTACAAGGTCCGCGAACATTCGCTGGGCAAGGTGCCGGTGATTCTCGCCGTTGGCGCCCGCGAGGTCGAGGATCGCACCGTCTCGGTCCGTCGGCTGGGCGAAAAGGAGACCAGCATGGCAACCCTGGTCGAGATCGCGGCTGAGCTGTCGAAGGCGGCAACGCCGCCCGATCTGCTGTAACCGCAAGCATTCCCGCTCTCTGCATCGGCCCGAAAGGGCCGGTGCCTTGGGAGAGGGCGCAAAATCCCCCCTATTCCCCGCGACAGCCGCCGATTTTCCTGCGACACTCGCGATAAATCATCCAAACGGAGGAAAACCGCATGTCCCAAGCCGTCAAATCGCTGGCCATCGCTGGCGCCCTCAGCGCGGCACTCAGCGCAACTCTTGGGTCCGATGCGCAGGCCCAAACCAAAGAGAAATGCTTTGGCGTCTCGCTGGCCGGGCAGAATGATTGCGCCGCCGGTCCCGGCACCACCTGCGCCGGCAGTTCGACCGTGGATTATCAGGGCAATGCCTGGAAACTCGTCAACGTCGGCACCTGCAAGGACATCTCGCTGCCGCCGATGGCGGACGGCACCCCGCGTCAGGGTGCGCTGAAGCCGCTGAATCGCGATATGCCTTCCTGATGACCGGCGCCGTGGCCGCGCTCTGCCTGCCCGATGCGGCGGGGGTGGGGTTCAAGCCGCAGCATTTCGCCGATCTCTGCGCCGCCCCGGGGGCGGTGCGCTGGCTTGAGATCCACGCCGAGAACTACATGGGCGCCGGCGGCCGGCCACTGGCGCAATTGCGCCATCTGGCGGAACGCTTCCCCATCTCGGTGCACGGGGTCGGGGCCAGTCTGGGCGGCGCCGCCCCGCTCGATCCCGACCATCTGGCCCGGCTGAAACATCTCTGCGACTGGCTGACCCCCGCCAGCTTTTCCGAACATCTCGCCTGGTCCAGCCATGCGGGCGCCTTTCTGAACGATCTCCTGCCGCTGGCCTATACCGATGCGACCCTGGCCCGGCTGGTCGAGCATATCGACCAGATGCAAGAGACGCTGGGGCGGCGGATGTTGCTGGAAAACCCCTCAAGCTATGTCAGTTTCGTTGAAAGCACCTGGGAAGAACCGGATTTTCTGGCCGAGCTTTGCCGCCGCACGGGCTGCGGGTTGCTGCTCGATATCAACAATGTCTTCGTCTCGGCCTGGAACCTCGGATTCTCGCCGCAGGCCTATGTCGATGCCCTGCCGCTGGAGCGGGTGGGAGAGATTCACCTTGGCGGCCATGAGGCGCAGCAGGACGATCAAGGCGCCCCGGTGTTGATCGACGATCACGGGTCGCCGGTCGCCGATCCGGTCTGGGCGCTGCTCGATTATACGCTCGCCCACAGCGGCCCGCGCCCGGTGTTGATCGAATGGGACAATGATATCCCCGACTGGCCGGTGCTCGCGGCCGAAGCGGCCCGCGCCGCACGCGCCCTGGAAAGCCTGCCGCGATGAGCGCCCGCGACGAGCGGCTCGCCCGCGCCCTGCTCGATCCAACCTCGCCGCTGCCCGAGGGGCTGTTCGACCGCCCCGGCCGCTTCGCCATCCATCGCAACACCGTCACCGTCGGCCTGATCGACGCGCTCCGCAGCGGGTTTCCGGTGATCACCCGCCTGCTCGGGGACGACAACATGAACGGGCTCGCCCGCCGCTTCCTGCGCGCCTGCCCGCCGGTGTCGCCGCTGCTGATGCTCTACGGCGAGGGCTTTCCCGAATTTCTTGAGCAGCAGCCGCAGCTTGCCGATCTGGGCTATCTCGGCGACGTGGCCCGGCTGGAGCTGGCGCTGCGCCGCGCCTATCACGCCGCCGATGCCACGCCCCTGCCGGTGGAGCAACTCGCCGCCCTGCCGCCCGAACGATTGGCCGAGGCGCGCCTCGACCTTGCCCCGGCGCTGCAACTCCTGCGCTCGCCCTGGCCGATCCTCGACATCTGGCGTTTCAATACCGAGGCGGACGCCCCTGCCCCGGCGGCCGTGGCACAGGATGTGCTGATCACCCGCCCCACCTATGACCCGCTCCCCCAGCTCTTGCCGCCGGGCGGCGCGGGCTTCGTCGCGGCGCTGCTGCAGGGGGCCCCGCTGGGCGCGGCAGAGGAGCGCGCGCGGGCAGAGGTGGAAAACTTCGACCTCACCGCCCTCTTCACCCTGCTGTTGCAGGGCGGCGCGATCATCGGGGCCGAGTTGCCCTAGAAATGCGCCTTCGGCTCGTCCGGCTTACCGGCGGCCAGCGCCAGCACCCCGCCCAAGCCGATGAAGGCGATCGGGAACATGGTGAAGACGTTGAAACCGAAGGCGTAATACATGCCCCCGGCCGAAATCAGCATCAGCAGACCGCCCAGCAACGCCCGGGCCCGAGCCATGGCGCCGCCGGCGATCGCCAGCAGCGGCGACAACAGCGAGGCGGTGCGGATCACGTCCACATTCGCCACCTGTTCGAAAAACCCGTCGACTTGGCCGAAGTGGTCGATCGCCACGGTATAGCCATAGCTGAAAAAGCCCACGATCATCCCGACGATCCCGCCGATCAGACCCAGTACCAGGGCAGCATTGCGCATTGTCTTGGTCTCCTTGACGATTGGCAGATAGGTATCGGCTCAGGCGGCGCCAAGGGCCGCGCGGGTTTCCGCCGTCCAGCCCAGGTGCATCTGCCCGTCGCCGTCGACGACCAGCGGCCGTTTCATCAGCGTCGGGTGGGCGCGCAGAAGGTCGAGCGGGGCGCGCGTGCGCTCCGCCTCGGACAGCTCCCGCCAGGTGGTCGAGCGGGTATTGACCAGCGCCGCGCCGAACTGCGCCAGCGCCGTCTCCAGCACCTCGGCCGGCATGCCGTCGGCGCGGACATCGACGAACTCCGCTCCCGGCAGGGATTTCAGCGCCTTTCGGCAGGTGTCGCAGGTCTTTAGCCCGTAAAGGATCATCTCTGTCTCCGTTGCCCGATGAACGCCTCTTGCGCAAATATCCGGCATCCTGGGCCGCTGCATCCCCTTTTCCTTGATTTTTATGGGTTCCATGCGATCCTTTTTCTGCGTTGCCGCTGATCAGACGCCGCCTTCGACGATCTTGAGCCGGTCATCTGTGCAATCGGTCACGCCCCCGCGCCTGCGAGGATGCGCGGGGCCAAGAGCAAGTCAGAAGGAGACACGGGAGATGCCGACTGGCACCGTGAAATGGTTCAATACCACCAAAGGCTATGGCTTCATCGCGCCGGATGAAGGCGGCAAGGATGTGTTCGTCCACATCTCGGCCGTTGAGCGCTCCGGGATGACGGGGCTGGCCGACAATCAGAAAGTTTCCTACGAACTTCTGGACGGACGCGACGGCCGCCAAATGGCCGGGGATTTGAAAGCGTTGTAAGCATTCCCCCCTTTAAGTCTCGCCCGCCCCTGCCCCCTTGTCGGGGCGGGCGTTTCCCCTAGCCTCCGGGTCCGGGCTCTGCGGCGACCTTCGGCATGAAGGTCTGCCAATTTTCCCCCATTGCCAAAAGACAAGATATTCCAGTCGCATAGGTCGCCACCAGCGCCCACGCACCGTTCTGCGCGGACCACAATTCGATCACCTGATCCTGGTCGCGGATGCCGCTGGCGGTGCGGCTGAGGCGCATCCGCCGCTCCAGCCGGTCGTGCATCTTGTCGGTCGGTTCGCAGATCACCTCGGCCAGGGGCGAGGCCGCCCGCACGGAAGCCCCCGCGCCAAGCGCGACGATCAGGGCCAACGGGGCGAGGCATCGGAACATGATGCCAATGTAACGTATTTATGACGCCCTGAGTAGCGTGACGCTATAGACCGCCGCTTCGCAACAGGTCCCGCGTCGCACCGCAGCGACTCCCGTCATAGAAGGTCTCCAGCAGCTCGGCAAAGACCGGACCGCCGCCCGCCGCCTCGAACAGCGTCGCGCAGGAGCGCAGCTTGACCGCGTCCACCGGGCCCAGAATCGCCTGGGCGCTGCGCTCGGGATGATCCAGCATCGCCCGTGCCGCCTGTTGCAGCCGCGCCCCCAGCACCGGATCGGCGAGATAGGCCCTGGCCTCGGCCAGATTGGCAAGGCCATAGCGCCGCGCGGTGGCCGACCGGCCGAGCCCACGCAACTGCGGAAAGATGAACCACATCCAGTGGCTGCTCTTGGCTCCCGCCTGCAGTTCGGCCAGGGCTTGGGGCCAGGCATCCTGCTGCGCGTCGTGAAATCGGGAAAGATCATCCATATCGCCAAGATAGCTTACCCACGCCCAGCCGCAATGTCGCAGACTGGACAATCGCACCTGTTTGGCGACAAATCCCACCATGGACCTGCACAGCACATACCCAAGCGTTCCCGACCTGAAACGCCGCGCCCGCCAGCGGTTGCCGAAATTCGTCTGGGAGTACCTCGACAGCGGCACCGGCACCGAGGCCACAAAGACCCGCAACCGCACCGCGCTCGACGCCGTGGGCTTCCTGCCCTCGATCCTGCACGGGCCGCAAACCCCGGATCTGGGCACGCGCTTCCTGGGACAGGACTTTCCACTGCCCTTCGGCATCTCGCCGGTGGGGATGTCGGGGCTGATCTGGCCCGATGCCGAAGGCCATCTGGCCAGAGCCGCGGCCGAAGCCGGCATTCCCTATTCGCTCTCCACCGTGGCGAGCCAATGCCCCGAGGATCTGGCGCCACATCTGGGCGATCACGGCTGGTTCCAGCTTTATCCGCCGAAGGATGAAGGCATCCGCGCCGATATGCTGAACCGCGTGCGCGACGCGGGGTTCAAGGCGCTGATTCTGACGGTCGACGTTCCGGTCGCCTCGCGCCGCGAACGGCAGACCCGATCCGGGCTGACCCAACCGCCGAAACTGACCCCGCGGCTGCTGGCGCAGGTGGCGATGCGGCCGGCCTGGGCGCTGGGGATGGCCCGCCGCGGCATGCCGCATATGCGGATGTTGGACAAATACGTGCAGGCGGCCAGCGGCGCGCTGTCCTCGACCGCGCATGTCGGCTATCTGCTGCGCACCTCGCCGGACATGAGCTATGTGAAATGGCTGCGCGATCACTGGCAGGGGCCCCTGCTGATCAAGGGCGTGCTGCGTCCCGAGGATGCCGACCCGCTGGAGCGGATCGGTGTCGATGCGCTCTGGGTCTCGAACCATGCCGGCCGGCAGTTCGACGGCGCCCCCTCCTCGATCGAGGCGCTGCCGCGGATTCGCGCCGCCACCCGACTGCCGCTGATCTTCGACAGTGGTGCCGAAAGCGCGCTCGACATCCTGCGCGCCCGCGCACTGGGCGCCGATTTCGTGATGATGGCGCGGCCGTTCCACTATGCGCTGGGCGCCCTCGGCGCCAAGGGCCCGGCGCATCTGATCGAGGTGCTGCGCCGCGATCTGGTGGCAAATATGGGGCAATTGGGCATGGAGCGCCTGGGTGATCTGCCGCCGGCCATCCCGCTGCCGGCCCTGCCGCACCCAATGACAAATTGATGACAGACCGATAGCGCAACCATGCTGGTCACACCGGGAAAACGCCGCTACGCCTTTGCAGCAAATCACGCTGCACCGCGGCAACACCCTAAAGACCAACAGAGGTGACCATGTCCGACTTCCGCAAGATCCTGATCGCAAACCGGGGCGAAATCGCCATCCGGGTGATGCGTGCCGCCAACGAGATGGGCAAGAAGACCGTCGCCATCTATGCGGAGGAGGACAAGCTCAGCCTGCATCGGTTCAAGGCGGACGAGGCCTATAAGATCGGCGAAGGCATGGGGCCGGTTGCCGCCTACCTGTCGATCGAGGAGATCATCCGCGTCGCCCGCGAAAGCGGGGCGGATGCCATCCACCCCGGCTATGGGCTGTTGTCCGAGAACCCGGATTTCGTCGAGGCCTGCGAAAAGGCCGGCATCACCTTCATCGGGCCGAAGGCCGACACCATGCGCGCGCTTGGCGACAAGGCCAGCGCCCGCAAGGTCGCCGTCGCTGCCGGCGTGCCGGTGATCCCGGCGACGGAAGTGCTGGGCGACGATATGGAGGTCATCGTCAAGGAGGCCGAGGAGATCGGCTTTCCGCTGATGCTCAAGGCCTCCTGGGGCGGCGGCGGCCGTGGCATGCGGCCGATCCTGAACGCCAAGGAACTGCCCGAGAAGGTGATGGAAGGCCGACGCGAGGCCGAAGCCGCCTTTGGCAATGGCGAGGGTTACCTTGAAAAGATGATCACCCGCGCCCGCCATGTCGAGGTTCAGATCCTCGGCGACAAGCATGGCGGCATGTATCATCTCTACGAGCGCGACTGTTCGGTCCAGCGCCGCAACCAGAAGGTCGTCGAACGCGCCCCCGCCCCCTATCTGACCGAGGCGCAGCGGGCCGAGATCTGCGATCTGGGTTATCGCATCTGCAAGCACGTCAATTACGAATGCGCCGGCACCGTCGAATTCCTGATGGATATGGAGACGGAGCAGTTCTATTTCATCGAGGTGAACCCGCGCGTTCAGGTCGAGCACACGGTGACCGAAGAGGTCACCGGCATCGACATCGTGCAGGCGCAGATCCTGATCGCCGAGGGCAAGACCATCGCCGAGGCCACCGGCAAGGCCAGCCAGGACGATATCCGGCTGAACGGCCACGCGCTGCAGACCCGGATCACCACCGAGGATCCGCAGAACAACTTCATCCCCGACTATGGCCGCATCAGCGCCTATCGCACCGCCACCGGCATGGGCATCCGGCTGGATGGCGGCACGGCTTACGCCGGGGGCGTGATCACGCGGTATTACGATTCGCTGCTGGTCAAGGTCACCGCCCACGCCCAGACGCCGCAGAAGGCCATCGCCCGGATGGACCGCGCGCTGCGCGAATTCCGCATCCGCGGGGTGAACACCAATATCGCCTTTGTCGAGAACCTGCTGAAACACCCGGTGTTCCTGAACAACACCTATACCACCAAGTTCATCGACGACACGCCGGCGCTGTTCCATTTTCCGAAACGGCAGGACCGCGGCACCAAGGTGCTGACCTATATCGCCGATATCACGGTGAACGGTCACCCCGAGACCAAGGACCGGCCGCTGCCGGTGGCGGGGCTGAAGCTGCCGAAGCCGCCGACCAAGAAGGCCGAGCCGCAGATGGGCACCCGCAACCTGCTGGAGCACAAGGGCCCCAAGGCGGTGGCCGACTGGATGCGGGCGCAACAGCAGTTGCTGATCACCGATACCACCATGCGCGACGGGCATCAGTCGCTGCTGGCAACCCGGATGCGGTCGATCGACATGATCCGGGTCGCCCCCGCCTATGCCGCCAACCTGCCGCAACTCCTCTCGGTCGAATGCTGGGGCGGCGCGACCTTCGATGTCGCCTATCGCTTCTTGCAGGAATGCCCCTGGCAGCGGCTGCGCGACCTGCGCGAGGCGCTGCCGAACCTGATGACGCAGATGCTGCTGAGGGGCTCCAACGGCGTCGGCTATACCAACTATCCCGACAACGTGGTGCAGGCCTTCGTCAAGGAAGCGGCGCAGAACATCGACGTCTTCCGCGTCTTCGACAGCCTGAACTGGGTCGAGAACATGCGCGTCGCCATGGATGCGGTGATCGAGCAGAACAAGATCTGCGAAGGCACCATCTGCTATACTGGTGACCTGCTCGATCCGGATCGGTCGAAATACGATCTGAAATACTACATCGGCATGGCCAAAGAGCTTGAGGCCGCCGGCGCCCATGTGCTGGGGCTGAAGGACATGGCCGGGCTGATGAAGCCGGCCTCGGCCAAGGCGCTGGTGCGCGCGCTGAAGCAGGAGGTCGGGCTGCCGATCCACTATCACACCCATGACACCGCCGGTGTCGCCATCGCCTCGATCCTGGCGGCGGCAGAGGCCGGGGTGGATGCGGTCGATTGCGCGATGGACAGCTTCTCGGGCAACACCAGCCAGGCGACGCTGGGGTCTGTGGTCGAGGCGCTGCGCCACACCGATCGCGACACCGGGCTCGACATCGACGCGATCCGCGAGATCAGCGATTACTTCGAAGCGGTGCGCGGCCAATACGCCGCCTTCGAATCCGGCCTGCAGGCGCCGGCCTCCGAGGTCTATCTGCACGAGATGCCGGGCGGCCAGTTCACCAACCTCAAGGCCCAGGCCCGCAGCCTCGGGCTGGAGGACCGCTGGCACGAGGTCGCCAAGACCTATGCCGATGTGAACATGATGTTCGGCGATATCGTCAAGGTCACGCCCTCGTCCAAGGTGGTGGGCGACATGGCGCTGATGATGGTGAGCCAG
The DNA here is from genome assembly GCF_048268305.1 of Pseudodonghicola sp. Taxonomy (NCBI): domain Bacteria; kingdom Pseudomonadati; phylum Pseudomonadota; class Alphaproteobacteria; order Rhodobacterales; family Paracoccaceae; genus Pseudodonghicola; species Pseudodonghicola sp. The sequence goes on along the minus strand of NZ_JBLWVT010000007.1, from coordinate 165,143 downwards.
GGTCTGACCCGCGCCCAGGTCGAGGATCCGGCCGTCGAGGTCAGCTTCCCGGATTCGGTGATCGACATGATGCGCGGCAATCTGGGCCAACCGCCGCAGGGCTTTCCCGAGGTGATCCTGAAGAAGGTGCTGAAGGACGAGGTGCCCAATACCGAACGCCCGGGCAAGCATCTGCCCGCCGTCGATCTCGACGAGACCCGCGCCAAGCTGAAGGCCGAGCTGGAAGGCAAGCACATCGATGACGAGGATCTGATGGGATATCTGATGTATCCCAAGGTCTTCCTCGATTACATGGGCCGGCACCGGATGTATGGCCCGGTGCGGACCCTGCCGACCAAGACCTTCTTCTATGGCATGGAGCCGGGCGAGGAGATCTCGGCCGAGATCGACCCCGGCAAGACGCTGGAAATCCGCTGCCAGGCGGTGGGCGAGACCGATGAGAACGGCGAGGTGAAGGTCTTCTTCGAACTGAACGGCCAGCCGCGCACCATCCGGGTGCCGAACCGTCTGGTGAAAGCTGCCAAGGTCGCCCGCCCCAAGGCGGAGCAGGGCAATGGCAATCACATCGGCGCGCCGATGCCGGGCGTCGTCGCCACCGTCGCGGTGCAGGTCGGCCAACAGGTCAAGGAAGGCGATCTGCTGCTGACGATCGAGGCGATGAAGATGGAAACCGGCCTGCATGCCGAACGCGATGCCACCATCAAGGCGCTGCACGTCCAGCCCGGCACCCAGATTGACGCCAAGGATTTGCTGATCGAGCTGGAATAACCCCCTGCCCGCCGTCTCGCGCCTCTGGTGCGGGACGGCGATGGCCGTCAGCCGCCGCGAGCTGTCGGAATTTAGATAACATTTGATATCTTTTCAGCCCCGCCGCCGCGCACGCGGCCCCGGGGCCCAAGCCGCATCGGTCCCGCCGCGATATGGCAACCGATCCGACGGAAAATATTTTTTTTCACTTACAATCAAATAGTTAGATTACGTACCCTGGGCGCTTTCCCGGCGGAGAAACGTCTTCGCCAACACGGTTCCGACGATCGTTCCGAAGCCTGAATAGACAAAATTCGCCTGACTTTCCCCGACCCAAGCAAGTGAAAAGTAACGACTTCAGGCCCCCATAGACAGAACCAGCCCCGAACTCGCGGCATCACGGGGAAAAGCAGCAGCGCCAGAAGGTCGGTTCCATGTCTACCTATTCGCTTCAGCTCATTCCCCTGTCGGGCCTCAATTTCATCGGTCCTCAACCCAGCGATTTCCAGATCCAATATGGCAGCGGCAGCGGCTGGGACTGGGGCAGCTATAAGTTCACCTATTCCAACAGCGATCTGGTCACCGTCGGCGTCAACGACGCCGACGACAGGCTGCAGGACGATCCCGCCAATCCCTGGTGGAGCGGCGGCCACTTCCCGCCGCACAGCCAGGTGATCAGTGACAGCGTCACCGTCGATGGAACCACCTATTCCTCGGGGCTGCGGATCGAGGATGAATATGAACTCTGGGCCGTAGATCAGAGCGGCAACAAATACCGCCTGGTGGCGGTAAGCGTCGACAGCGACCCCAACAACCCCTACTCCGGCAGCACGGTGATCGGCTATACTTTCGACGGCGCCTGGCCGCCGGAGGACACCCGGCTGACCATCCTGCGCGGTTCGGGAGAGGACGGGCAAGAGATGCGCGCCCCTCCGCCGCCGCCTCCCTGCTTTGCCAAGGGCACGCTGATCGCCACCCTGCACGGCGAAATTCCGGTCGAGGATCTGGAACGCGGTCACCGCGTGACGACGCTGGACAACGGACCGAAGCCGATCCGCATGATCCTGTCGCGCCGTCTGAGCGCCGAGGAGCTGGCCCTCTACCCCCAGCTGAGACCGATCCGGATCGCCGCCGGCGCGCTCGGTCCCCGCACCCCGCGCGAGGATCTGCTGGTCTCACCACAGCACCGGATGCTGGTGTCCTCGCGCATCTCGGCCCGGATGTTCGACAGCCCCGAGGTTCTGGTCGCCGCCAAGCACCTGATCGGAGCCCCCGGGGTCGAGGTCGCCGACGAAACAGGCGAGGTGACCTATTATCATATCCTGTTCGATGATCATCAGATCGTCACCGCCAACGGCGCATTGAGCGAATCGTTCTATACCGGCCCCGAGGCGCTGAGGAGCGTGCCGCCGGAAGCGCGTGAAGAGATTTTCCTGCTGTTCCCGGAGCTTGCCAGCAGGACGGACAACCCCCAACACCCCGCCCGCGCGCTGATCAGCGGGAAGGAGGCCAGGACGATGGCGATGCGTCACTGCAAGAACCAGCGGCAGTTTCTCGAACCCATTCCGGCCCCGCTTCGCCCCGGCGCCTGACCGATCGTTCCCCCCTCCGGCACAGGTCCGCGCCAAGACAGAAAAATCCTCCCGCCCCATGCATTTTCCACTTGCAGCCCCGGCTGGATATTTATATCTCACGCCTCACTCAAGGACGCGGGCGTAGCTCAGGGGTAGAGCACAACCTTGCCAAGGTTGGGGTCGAGAGTTCGAATCTCTTCGCCCGCTCCAGAGAGTAACAAAGACCTACCCAAGGATGCGGGCGTAGCTCAGGGGTAGAGCACAACCTTGCCAAGGTTGGGGTCGAGAGTTCGAATCTCTTCGCCCGCTCCAAAACTCTTCATATTGCAGAGACTTACAGACGACGATGGGCCACCAGCCCCTCTCGTCCTGTGCCGTCTGTCAGGTCTGGACCGAGCCCCCCTGCCCGAGCCCGAGCCGCCAGAACCGCGCCATCAGCAGCACCGCCGCACAGGCCAGCCCCAGCACCAGCCCAAGCCAGATGCCGATGCCGCCGAAGCCGAAGGTGAAGCCCAGCAGATAGGAACACGGCAGCCCGACCACCCAGTAGGACAGCGCCGCGATCACCATCGGCATGGTCATGTCCTGCACCCCGTGCAACAGCCCCAGCGCCACCACCTGGCCGCCGTCGACCAGTTGGAACAGCGCCGCCGCCGCCAGCAGCCCGACCCCGATCGACAGAATCTGCGCCCGCTCCGGATCGGCCGGGTCGAGGAAAAGCGAAATCAATGCCTCGGGCCAGATCAGGAAAGCCGCGCTCGCCAGCAGCGCCAGCCCCAGCGACATCACCGTCACCACCAGCGCCCCGCGCATCATATGCGCGCGATCACCACGGCCATAGGCATTGCCAACCCGGACGGTCGCCGCATTGCTCAGCCCCATGTGCACCATGAAGGTGGCCGAGGCGAGCTGCAGCGCGATCCCATGGGCCGCCAGCGGTACGATGCCCAGCCAGCCCATCATCAACGACGATGCGGTGAACAGCGTCACCTCGCTGAGGCTGGTCAGCCCGATCGGCACCCCAAGGCGGAAGACCCGGGCGAACATCTCCCAATCCGGGCGCCAGAAGCGTCGGAACAGCTCATGTTCGGGCAAGGCCCGCAGCACATAGGCCACCACCGCCACCAGCGCGATGATCTGGGTGATCACAGAGGCCAGCGCCGCCCCGCGTACCCCGAGTTCCGGCGCCCCGAAGTGGCCGAAGATGAAGACGTAATTCGCCGCCGCATTGGTCAGCGCCGCCAGCACCGTGATCCAGAGCACGATCTGCGTCCGCTCCATCGCCGCCAGATAGGATTTCAGCACCACCAGCAAGAGTGCCGGGAACAGCCCCCAGCCGGAGATCCGCAGATAGTGCGCTGCATCGGCCGAAACCTCGGCCTGCTGCCCCATCGCGCGCAGGATCGGCTCAGCCCACCAGAGCGCCGGCATCGCGGCGGCCGCGAACAGCCAGGACAGCCACAGCCCCATCCGCGCCGAGCGCCGCGCGCTGACATCGTCGCCCTCGCCATTGGCGGCGGCGACCATTGGCATCACCGCCCAGCCAAAGCCGGCGCCGGTCAGATAGATGACGAAATAATAGCTATTGGCCAATGTCACTGCCGCCAGCGCCTCGACCCCGTACCAGCCCAGCATCACGCTATCGGTCATGCCGATGGCGAATTGCGCCAGATTGCCGCCGATCAACGGCAGCCCCAACAGCGCGATGGCCTTGGCGTGGCCGGCATATGACATTCTTTTGATCATCTTTCAGCCAATAGACGCCGCCCCCTCACCTGGCAAGCTGGCGCCCGCACCGCCGCCTTGCCCAGCAATTTTCGTTGCCGAAGGGCCGCAAGCGGCTAGAGTGGCGCCATGAAAACCGAGAGTATTGATCTGAACGGCCACCCGTTCCTTCTGCGCCGCTGGGGCAATCCGGCGAATCCGCCGCTTTTGCTGCTGCATGGCTTCCCCGAATACGGCGGCGCCTGGGCCGAGCTGGCACCGCTGCTGGCCGAACGCTTTCACTGCGTCGCCCCGGATCAGCGCGGCTATGGCCAGAGCTGGTCGCCGGACGATGTGTCGATGTATCGCGGCTCGCAACTGGTCGGCGACATGGCGGCGCTGATCGACCACCTGGGCGGCGGCCCGCTGACGGTGATGGGCCACGACTGGGGCGCGGCGGTGGCCTATGGGCTGGCGATGTTCCGCCCCGAACTGGTCCGCCGGCTGATCATCGCCAACGGGGTTCACCCGGTCCCCTTCCAGCGCGCGCTGGCCCGGGGCGGCGCCCAGGCGGAAGCGTCGCAATATATCCTGATGCTGCGCCACGACGGGTCCGAGGATCGGCTTGCCGCCGATGACTTCGCCAAGATGAAGGCCCTGTTCCTGGCGAAGATGGACCACGCCTGGATGACGCCGGCGAAATTGGCCGAATACGTCACCGAATGGTCGCGCCCCGGCCGGCTGAAGACGATGATCCACTGGTATCGCGCCTCGCCCCTGCAGGTGGCGAAACCGGGAGAGCCGATCACCGATCTGCCCGAGCCGCCGAAGGACAGGTTGATGGTGCGCTGCCCGCATCTGCTGCTCTGGGGGCTGGGAGATACCGCCCTGCTGCCCGAGGCGACCGAAGGTCTTGAGGATTACGCCCCCGATCTGACCCGGGTGGAGTTCAACGGCGCCGATCACTGGATCTGCCATCAGATCCCGCAACAGGTGGCGCGCGCCGTCCTGGAGTGGTGCGACCGGCCCTGAGAGCGCCTCCCTTCAGACGGGGATCAGTGGCGTGATCCGTGACATCCCATTCGTTCGAGAGAACTTCATTTCATGAATGAAGTTGGAGAGGGCGTCAGATGGAGCCAACCTTTTCCGATCAAGGGAGAAATACGTATCTCTCACGAACCTCACTGAAAGTACGGGCGCGGGGTTTGATGGTTGGGACAGACTCTGCACCAAACCAGAAGGAGGATCAGGGGCTCAGGTCATTGCCAGTGACAGGCCCCACTTTCCCCCGACCGGCAGCTCTGGCATACTGGCCGCCAACCAACAAGAATGAGCAGCAGCCGATGCCTGACGATCTCCTTTCCGGGACCGAATCCGCCACCTATGATGCCTCCTCGATCGAAGTGCTGGAGGGGCTGGAGCCCGTCCGCAAGCGCCCCGGCATGTATATCGGCGGCACCGACGAGCGGGCGCTGCACCATCTGGTGGCCGAAATCCTCGACAACTCGATGGACGAGGCGGTGGCGGGCTATGCCAACCGGATCGAGATCGAGCTGCACGCGGATTATTCGCTCACCGTCAAGGACAACGGCCGCGGCATTCCGGTCGACCCGCACCCGAAGTTTCCCGGCAAATCGGCGCTTGAGGTGATCCTCTGCACGCTGCACGCGGGCGGCAAATTCTCTGGCAAGGCCTATCAGACCTCCGGCGGTCTGCACGGGGTTGGCGCCTCGGTGGTCAACGCGCTGTCGGATCTGATGGTGGTCCAGGTGGCCCGCGACAAGACGCTTTACGAACAGCGATTCTCCCGCGGCATTCCGCAAGGCCCGGTGGAGAAGATCGGCGCCGCACCGAACCGGCGCGGCACCACGGTCACCTTCCACGCGGATCCGGAGATCTTCGGCTCGCATCGCTTCAAGCCGGCGCGGCTGTTCAAGTCGATCCGCTCGAAAGCCTATCTGTTCTCCGGCGTGGAAATCCGTTGGAAATCCGAAATCGACGATGGCGAGACCCCGCTTGAGGCCACCTTCCATTTCCCCGGCGGCCTGGCGGATTACCTGAAGGAGACGCTGGCCGGCGTCTCGACCTATGCCGACCAGCCGTTTTCCGGCACCGTCGATTTCACCGAACGGTTCGGCGTGCCGGGCAAGGTGGAATGGGCAATCAACTGGACGCCATCCCGCGACGGGTTCATTCAATCCTATTGCAACACCGTGCCGACCCCCGAAGGCGGCACCCATGAGGCCGGCTTCTGGGCCGCGATCCTCAAGGGCATCCGCGCCTATGGCGAGCTGGTGAACAACCGCAAGGCCAAGGAGATCACCCGCGAGGATCTGACCACCGGCGGCTGCGCGCTGGTGTCCTGCTTTATCAGCGAACCCGAATTCGTCGGCCAGACCAAGGATCGCCTCGCCACCGTCGAGGCGCAGCGGTTGGTCGAGAATGCGGTGCGCGACCATTTCGACAACTGGCTGGCCGCCGATACCAAGAGCGCCGGCGCCATCCTGGATTTCCTGGTGCTGCGCGCCGAGGAACGGCTGCGCCGCCGTCAGGAAAAGGAAACCGCCCGCAAGACCGCCACCAAGAAGTTGCGCCTGCCCGGCAAGCTGGTCGATTGTTCCTCCAACGTGCGTGAGGGGACCGAGCTGTTCATCGTCGAAGGCGACTCGGCCGGTGGCTCGGCCAAGATGGCACGGGACCGGAAGACCCAGGCGCTGCTGCCGTTGCGCGGCAAAATCCTCAACGTGCTGGGGGCGGCCTCCAACAAACTGGGGTCGAACGCCGAAATTTCTGACCTCAGCCAGGCCCTGGGCGTCGGGCTCGGCAGCAAGTTCAACATCGACGATCTGCGCTATGACAAGGTCATCATCATGACCGACGCCGACGTCGACGGGGCGCATATCGCCTCGCTTCTGATGACCTTCTTCTTCACCCAGATGCGGCCGATGATCGACACCGGCCACCTCTATCTGGCCTGCCCGCCACTGTTCCGCCTGACGCAAGGCGCCCGCCGCATCTATGCGCTGGACGAGGCGGAGCGCGACATCTGGCTGGAGAAGGGACTGGGCGGCAAGGGCAAGATCGACGTCAGCCGGTTCAAGGGTCTGGGCGAGATGGATGCCAAGGATCTGAAGGAAACCACCATGGATCCGAAATCGCGCAAGCTGATCCGGGTCACCATCGACGAGGACGAACCGGGCGAGACCGGCGATCTGGTGGAACGGCTGATGGGCAAGAAACCCGAGCTGCGGTTCCAGTACATCCAGGAGAACGCGCGGTTCGTCGAGGAGCTGGATGTGTAAGGGGCCGGCCGCCCCGCCATACTCCCCCCAAAGTGGGCGCCTCGCCGCGCACCGCAGACCTCGAATGCATCACTTGGCAACTGGAACACCTGCATGACAAAAGGCCCGCCCCACCGGGGGACGGGCCTTTCTTCAATCCATATCTAAGGCTCAGTTGCCCGAGACGGTCGGGAACACCGGGACGATGCCGCCGCTGGTGGCCTTGAGCACGGCCAGACGTTCCGGCGTCTGGCCCAGCACCGGGGTCGACCCCAGCGCCACCTGCATCCAGCTTGCCGCCACCTGGGGCGCGGCCGGCGCCGTGCCGAAGCCTTCGCGCAGCTGGTGGCTGACCATCTCGCCATAGCCACCCTCCCCGGCCGCGGTCAGCAGCACGGCGGAGGCCAGCGCCATTTCCGCGTCATCGGCGCGATAACCGGCACCGAGGCAGACCTTGCCGCCGGAAATCACCTGAGCCATCGGCTGGCCCGACCCGTCGAGAAACGCCTTGGTCGAGGCAATCACCTGCGCCGCCGGCGTGCTGCCGATGGCCGCGATCTGCGGCGCGATGGCCTGGGCCAGACCGGCGCATTGCGCCTCGATCTGATCCTGGCTCATGTTCGGAATCGTCGCTTCGATCCGCGAGGTGTCGGACATCGCCTGGGTGCGGGCCAGGCAGAACTGTTCGTTCAGCGCCAGGGTCGGGTCGGAGATCTGGCCCGGAGCGCTCAGCCCGCCATTGGCAGCGGTACGCACGTTGACCTGATCACATTGGCCGCGCATCGAGTTCTGCGGCGCCTGGAAGCCAAAGCTCGGCAGTGCGGCCCCGGTATCGGCGCGGGTGCTGACCGGCTCGGGCTGGGTGGGCATCGGAACCGGCGCGGGGGTCACCGCCATCTGCGTCCCCGGCGTGGCGATGCCAAGCTGTTCGTTGCGATAGGTGCGCAGCAGGCCCGGATAGCCCTGGGTCGCCACGATCTGATTGTAGGGCGCCATCTGGGCGCTGGAGAGCGCGCGCTGATAGCTGGCCAGCAGGAAGTCCTGCTCGTGCGGGTCGAGATAGCCATCCACCCCATAGCCCATGTCCGCCTGATAGCGGCGGATGCCGTTGCGGCTGTTGCTGCCCAGCGCGCCGTCGGGGGTGCCGACGTTATAGCCGAAATAGTTCAGCGCCACCTGCACCTGGCGGTTCGCCTCGCGCTGCGACGACGAGACCGAGCTACGCCGCACCGTGGAATTCTGTTGTTGCTGCTGTTGCTGCTGCTGCTGCAGCAGTTGCTGTTGTTGCTGCTGCTGGCGCTGCTTGTTCTTGTTCACTTCGTTGACGATGATCCCGCCCAGGATCGCCCCCCCGATCAGAGAGGTCGCGTCATTCGCCTGGGCACGGCCGGCGCTCACCACGATCGTGCTGGCAACGACGATCGATGCGCAAAGATTACGTTTCAACATCTCAAATCCTCATTCAAATGGGCGAACCGCTCGCCTCTCGTTCCGGCGACAGACGCCCAACGAGCGCGACCCGTCGAAATGCGCTCAGTAGATAGGCAAAAGGATGATCCCCAGGGGGGCTTTCTGTCAAGATGTTCACCAGCCCACCGCCCCGCCCCGGCGTCGGATCGCCGATGCGAAACGAGGCTCAGCCGAAGCGGGCGCGGTCGATGGTCTCGATCTGCTCGGGCTCCAGCGTTTCCATTCCCGGGCTGTAGAACCGCAGCCCGGCGCGACCGCCGCGCTTGGCGGCATAGAGCGCCACATCGGCCTGATCCAGCAGCTTGAGCGGATCGCTCGCTGGCTGTTCGGTCGAAATCGCGATGCCGATGCTGGCCGAGATCCGGCAGCTCTGCCCATGAAAGCGCATCGGCTGCTCGATCCGGTCGATCAGCCGGCGCGCGATACGTTGCAACCGCGGCCGGTCGGTGAGGTGATCGAAGATGATGACGAATTCGTCGCCGCCGGCCCGCGCCACGGTGTCTTCACGCCGGGTCTCCTCGACCAGTACCCGGGCGACCTGTTGCAACACGTAATCGCCCGCCGCATGCCCCAGCGTGTCGTTCACCTGCTTGAAGAAATCCAGGTCGATATGCATCAGCGCATAGGGCATACCGCCGCCGGCCTTGCGCGCCATCACATGTTCCATCGCCCGGCGGTTCTTCAGCCCGGTCAGCGTGTCGGTAAAGGCCTGTTCCTCGGCCGAGATCTTGGCGGCCTGCAGCCGCAGGTTCAGCTGCCGCGAGGCCTCCATCGCCACCGAATTCGCCTCGGCCAGATAGAGCAACTCGATCGCCGGATCGGTCGAGGAGAAATCGGCGCTGGTCAGATGAAAATCGCGCACCGCATCGACCACGGAAATGCCGAAGGACAGCTTGACCACGGCGCCGCCCTCGATCCCCACGACCAGCCCCTTGAGGGTGGTCTTGCGGGCATCGCGGAAACTCAGGTTCAGCTTGCCGCCCTTGGCCGCCAGAAGATCCGAGAACTGAGACACGCAGCGCGGCCGCGCCAGATCGAAGAGATCAAGGAACTTCTCGCCTTTCAACTCGCGATCGGGGCGGATCTTCTGCATGGTCGGTCCCACCCGGGTGATCACCCCCTGCTCGTCCAGCAGCATGTACATCGGACAGAGCATGTCCAGCATGCGGATCAAATCATGGTTCTCGATCATCCCACGCGCACTCCCAACTCAAAACTCCGCCCCTCGCTGAAGGCGGATTCGACCAGGGTGATCGCGATCACCTCGGCCCCGTCGCGGGCACCGGCATGCTCAAGCATGACCAGGGCACCGTAATCATCCGCCATCGCCCGCAGGATACCCATCATGACCCAGCCGAACCCCGGCAGCCCAGGCGCACAGGTCAGGCTGAACTGCCCCGGGCGAATTTCCCGCAGCTCCATCGCCGGCAGGATCAGATCGTTCACCGCCAGCCGCGCCCGCCCTGGCAGCTCGTCCAGGGAATAGAGGAAATCGACATAGGTCTCCCCCCCGAACCGCAGCAGGCGCCGTAACGCCTCGACCGCCGGATGCGACACCAGATAGGTGCCCAGATCCTCCAGTATCTCAGAGCGGTCACGGCGCAATTCACCGCTGAGCGCGTCGAGCACATTGTCGGTCAGATCGTCCTCATAGGTCAGCATCGCCTCGAAGTCCGAAAAACTCAGGCCAGCGGCCTCGGTCACGTCGCGCCAACGATCTTCACCATATGTGTTGCAGACGAAGGACTGGATCGCCCTGTTGATCAGACCGTGCATGCGCACCTCCGAGGTTGCCGTGCGGGAAGCATGGCCGAAAATTGATTAACAAAGCTCCAACAAACGGTCGTCCCGGCCCGACTTTCCAGGCGAAACCCTCGTCGACACAACCCAGAAGGGAAGGCGCGTTTCGGAAATCTGTCGGAGCCCCTCCTGCGTCCTTGCGGCGGGCACCGAATTCGGCCAGCTCGGCGCGAATGGCCGGAACCATCGGCGGGGCTTCGAAGCTGACCAGAATCGCCTTCGACACCAGATGCGCGCGTTGCGGTGTCCAAACCGCCCCGGCGCCCCCTTCGGAGTTGCGCCAATCGCTTGGAAACGGTTGATGGAGGGCTGTGGCATAACGCTCCTGCGGAGGCGGGACCCCGAGCCGACGCCACCGTGCGTTATGAGAGAGTCGCGCTGTCCGCCATGCCTCCCTCCAGCCGGTTGCCGCAGGACAGAAGGCCCCAGCCACGGCCAGAGCGCCGCTCAGTCTACGGCAAGATTTGTTGCTGTCGGGTCGGCGATCCTCACGCCCCTCGAAAGGATCAGCGGCGCGCCGCCAGCCAGTCGGGGATATGGCCGATATCGGGCAGCACCGCATCGGCATGCGGCGCCAGCTCCTCCGCCCCGGCCATGCCGGTCAGCACCCCCAGCGTCGCCATGCCCGCGGCACGCCCGGCGATCAGGTCATGGGTGCTGTCGCCCACCATCGCGGTCCGCGACGGTGCCACCCCGACCGCGTCACAGAAGGCAAGCAACGGATCGGGTGCGGGCTTGGCACCAAAGCCGCTGTCGAACCCGGCGATGAAGTCGAAGCGGTCCAGCACCCCGGCGCCACCAAGCTGGGCCCGGGCGCTGTATTCGGTGTCATTGGTCATCACCCCGAGCCTGATGCCACGCGCCGCCAGCGCGTCAAGGAACTCTGCCAGCGGCACCGCCGGCGCCAGCGGCGCCTCGGCGGCGCTGCGAGTCAGATGCGCCTCGATCTCCTCGACGCTACGATGCGGCAGGGCGCCAGCCAAGTATTCCGCCGCCTCGCGGTTGGTGCCGGCGATCACCGGGCTGTCGGGCAGAAAACTGTTGCGATCCAGATCGAAGCACACCGCCGCCGCCATCGCGCGGGTCAGCGCGGCATCGCCCTCGGCCAGTTCGTCGATCACCCGCCGGGCCCAGACGTTCCAGGTGGCGCCGAAATCGAACAGCGTGCCGTCCTTGTCGAAGAGAATGGCATCAACGGGCATCGGCGCGCTCCTTTCGGCGGCTCAGGTCCAGTTCATCTGGGCGCCACCCGGCAGGGCGGCGCGAGCCTTGATCAACCTATCATATGGGATCCCGAGGCTGTCACAAAAGGCCATTACCCAAGCATCGTCCATCATCAGGAAGTCGAGCACCCCCGCCAGAAAGACCGGATCGGTCGCACGCGATTTCAGCTCGTCCAGCCCGGCGCCGCTGGCGCCCAGGAAAACCGGCAGAAGCTCCTCGTTCGAGACAAGCCAGCCCAGCGCCTGAAGGCCAAGGGTTTCAGCGGCATCGGAGGAAAAGCTCATGCGAAATCCATAGGTTGCAGCGGCCATGGCCGGTTGCCCAGTCCTGCGCGATTTGTCCGCGCAGGTCAATCGAAAGCGGCAGCGCCTAACCCGCCAGGCGCGTGCCCCGCCGCGCCGCCGCGACCTGCTGCGCGATCTCCTCCGGGGCATAGCCCAGCGCCGTGGCGTCTCCCCCCTCGATCAGGCTGCGGACCAGAAACCGCGCGGTCTGCAGGGTCTGCACCCGGAAATAGCCCGCCTCCTCCACCGCATCGACGGCGGCGAGCGGCGTCTGCGGCTGCGGACAAAGCGCCAGCAGCCCCCCTTCGACATAGATCGCCTCTTCCTGCGGAAAGACCAGCGTGACGCTCTCCAGCTCAGGCCCCACCTCGGCCTCGGCAATGCGCCTTTGCCCCGACAGGGCACGGGCCGGAACCACGACGAAAGCCTCGCCCAGCATCGCCTGCGCCGCCTCGCTTTCCAGCAGCAACCCCTGATCCGGCATCAACCAGAGCGGCGCCTGATTGCCCAGCGCCCGCGGCGGCACCCGCAGCGCCCGGCAACCGCCCGCGCGACGCTCCTCCCCCAGGCTCAGATGATCGCGCTGCACGTCGATCACCGGCTGAAACCCACGATCAAAACCCAGCACCCGGTCGCCGACGCGCAGCGCCTCGACCGGCCGCCAGCCGCGATCGGTCGCCACCCGGGTACCCGCCACCAGCCCGGCCTGCCCCGTGATCAGCATCCCCTCGAGCGGGCGCTGGACCTCTTCGTCCAACGGCTCGCCCCGGACCAGATCGCGCAGCAGTTTCAGCATGAAAGGGCCCTTCCTTCAGCGCCCCAGCAGGGCGCGGCACAGATCGTCATCGCGCCATAAAGCCTCCCCAGAGGGCCGGAGGTGAGCCGGAAATGGGGAAAACTCGTGTCATTGTTTCCCGGGTCCCCGCAATCCCGGGCCAGGCGGAAAACTGATCCCGCATCGCCATGGGTGTCTTCTCGCGCTCCGCGCCAACCGGCCGGAGCTTCCACGCCCCCCTTCGTCTTTGCAAGAATACTCAAATGCCCCGCCCCTCGCCCGGGCGCACCGTTCGAAGGGCTCAGTCGAACCCGTAGCCGAAGCGCGCGACATCCTCGGCGCAGGCCTCGGCCACGGCCTCCGCCGCCAGCGGGCTATAGGCGGGCTGGTAGGCGGGCTCGGCACCGGAGCGGTTCACATGCGGCAATAGCAGCGAGACGCCCAGATGGGCGAGCAGCGGCTGGGCATCCGCGTCGAAATGTTCAAGCCGGATATAGGCATCGCACTGCTCGCGCCCGTCAGATCGGCGCATGTAGGAGCCATAGGGATGCGCGCGAAAGGCGGCGCGGGTGTCGCGATGGGTGACGAAGCCCTCGAACGCCAGCCCGCTGGCCAGCCGCACCGCCGGGTGGTCGAAGGATTGCAACCGCAGCCAACGATAATAGCTCAGCGCCCGCGCCCAGGGGTTGCGCACCAGGGTGAAGGCGAAAAGCCCATCGAGCGTGGCCGCCGGCACCAGCCCTTCGATATCGGCAAGCGTCGAATGCTTCCACAACCGGCCGCGCGCCACCGCCCCCTTGAGCCGGCGCCGCCGCAGCCGCGCCTTCGGCGTGTCGCCCAGCATCAGATCGTCCTTCATCGCCCGCGCCTCCAGCGCCAGCGCCAGCGAGGTGCCCCCCGTCTTGGGAATATGGATGAAGACGTAACCGCGCCCGGGGCTCAGGATCATGAGCGGCAGGCTAGCCTATTTCGACCGGATCGCAATGATCCCCCCGCCCGAGACGATCAGCGCGATCCCGATCGCCTGCGCCGGCTCGATCGCCTGGCCATAAAGAATCCAGGCGGTGAAGGGCGCCACGATTATCACCGAATATTCGAAGACCGCGACATAGGAGGCCTCGCCCAGTTGATAGGCCTTGATGATCAGGAAGACGCCGCCGACCACCCCCAGCGCCTGCACCGCCACCCAGGGCAGCACGCTTGCCATCGGCCAGACCCAGCCGCGCAGGGCGAAGCCCGCGGCGCCCGGCGCCGCCTCGACCGGAAAGACCGCCAGCACGGCAACCCCGGCGGCACCGATCAGCGCCATGGCGACCAGCATCCCGGCCAAGAGCGCCACCGTGCTCTCCCCCTCGCAGAGGCTGCGGGTGGCGATCGAGCCCAGCGCATAGAAGAGGCCCCCCGCCACCGCCAGCAGGATCGAGCCGTCGAAATGCGCCGGATCGGGGCGCAGCACGAAGAGGATGCCGGCAAAGCCCAGCGCCACCGCCAGGATGCGCCAGGGCCCGATCCGCTGCCTGAGGCCCAGCGCGGTGATCAGCAGGATGAAGATCGGCGAGGTGAACAGCCCCGCCAGCGCCTCACCGATCGGCATCAGCGACAGGGCGGCATAATAGAACATCATCGACACCGCCAACAGCAGGCTGCGCAGCGCCACCGGCGCATAGCGACGCGGCCAGAACCGCCCCAGCCCCAGCGCCGAGAGCGCCGCCAGCAGCGGCAGGGCCAGCAGCGCCCGGGTCAGGTGGAATTGCCAGAGCCCGATCTCGGCCGAGATCAGCGGGATCACATTGTCGGCCACCCCCGCGATGGTCATGGCGCAGATCATCACCGCAGCGGCGGTCAGGGGGCGGTTGTCGCCGGGCAGAGTCGCAAGATGTGTCATGCCTCCGTCTTGCCAGTCTCGGGGCGCGCCATCTGCGCCTAAAGCGACATCATCGCGAAATGACGCGAGGGAATATTCCGTCATATGCGCCGGTGGATCAGCCGCCGTCCCAACACCGGGAATTGCCCGCCTTGCCGCGTTCCGGGCTTGCAAAAGATCAAACGCATTCTTAAATTGGAATACAAAGGCGCCCCGGCGGCGCCGGCTAGTCAAAAGGACTCGGACATGACCATCCATAACGCTGTCACCGCCTTCGCGGGCTTCATGGTTCTGCTGTCGGTCGCCCTGACCTATTGGGTGTCGCCCTATTGGGTCTGGCTGACCGTCTTCGTCGGCGCCAACCTGCTGCAATCCTCCTTCACCGGCTTCTGCCCGGCGGCGATGATCTTCGCGAAGATGGGTCTGAAACCGTCCTGAGCTGACCCGCCCCCAGACCTACCCAGACTTACCCAGACTTTCGCGCCCGGGGCAAAGCCGTTTGCTGCCCGGGCGGGCGCCGTGCTAGGGTGAAACAAAAATACCTGAGGCACGGCAGAAGCACCCGACATGACGGCGCTGCGCGAATATGAACGGCTTGAAGCCAGCGGCCTCTGGCGCCGCGTCCCCGAAGATCAGCGCCGCGAGGTGATTGTCTCGATCGGCGAGGCAACTCTGACGATCACCGACATGGCTGACCGCCCTCTGACCCATTGGTCGCTGGCCGCCGTCGACCGGCAGAATCCCGGCACTCTGCCCGCGATCTATCACCCTGACGGCGATCCCGACGAGACACTGGAACTGGCCGAGAGCGAAGATGCGATGATCGACGCGATTGAGCGGGTCCGCAGCGCCATCGCGCGGTCGCGGCCGCGCCCGGGCCGGCTGCGCGTCGCCAGCGTCAGCGCCAGCATCGGCGCGGTTCTGCTGCTCCTGCTGCTCTGGCTGCCCGGGGCGCTGTTGCGCCACACCACCCAGGTCGTCCCCGCGATCAAACGTCAGGAAATCGGCCAGACCCTGCTGACCCGGATCGAGCGGGTGGCGGGACAGGCCTGTCAGACCCCGGAAAGCGCGCCGGCTCTGCGGCGTCTCGCCCGGCGCACCGGCGCCGGCCGGCTGGTGGTTCTGCGTACCGGCGTGCCCGGCACCCTGCATCTGCCCGGCAATATCATCCTGCTGAACCGCGATCTGATCGAGGGCTATGAGGATCCGGCCGTCACCGCCGGTTTCATCCTGGCCGAACAGGTCCGCGCCGCAGAGAACGACCCGCTGGCCGATCTGCTGCACTTTGGCGGACCGCTGGCGGCCTTCCGGCTGCTCACCACGGGCGAGATCACCCGCGGCACGCTGGACGGCTATGCCGAACATGTTCTGATCGCCCCGCGCCCGAAGCTGAAGGAAGCGACGCTTCTGGAGGCCTTCGCCCGGGCGAAGCTCTCTTCCTCGCCCTACGCCTATGCGCTCGACACCACGGGCGAGGCGACCCTGGGGTTGATCGAGGGTGATCCGATGGCCGGCAAGGAAACCGATCCGGTGCTTCCGGATCGGGATTGGGTGCTGCTGCAAGGCATCTGCGGCGGCTGAAGCGCCGCCCTGCCGCCAGGCTTATCGCCCGACGAACTCGGTCTTGCGGTCTTCCCGGGCGGAGCGTGTCGATACCCGCACCACCGGCGCATCGGTTGCGATCAGAGTATCGGGCACCGCGATCACCGGGCGATCGGTCGGCACTTTCACCAGACGCCGCGGCACGGTCTTGGTCCAGATCAAATCGGTCTGGGCATCGCCACCTTCGGTCCGGATCCCGCGGCGCAGGTTCAACCGATCGTCGTCACGCACCGTCTGCAGATAGCCGGCCGGCACATAGGGCGCCGCACTGATCTGCGCCGGCACCAAAGTGACCTCAGCACGATGCGGGTTCAACCGATCATCCGTCCAGACCGGGCGATACCCCGGCGGCACGGTCACATCGGCGGTATTCTGACGCGCATCATAGACATGGCGCGGCACCACCCGGGTGCCGGCCGGATAATAGGGCTGCACGGACGAAAGTTGCAGGCCGCTGCGGCGATAGGCCAGCGCCTGCGGTTCCCGCTGCGGCCCGCAGCGCACGTCCGGGGAATTGTTGATATATTGCTGGCTGAGCGGCGAGGCATCCGGGCAAGGCCCATGCGCCACCCGTGACGCGCCTGGCCCCGACGCATGGACCGGAGCCGGCTGATACCGCGGTGCCGACTGTGCCGATTGGTAGCGCGGGGTCGCCGCCGCGGCATGCGGCTGCGGCACCGGTGCGGCCGGTTGATATCGCGGCGCGGCGGCGGCCACCGTCGCGGGCTGTGGCGACGCTGCCGGCCGCAGTTCGGGGGCAAGGGTGATCTCAACCGGCGCCCGCGCCGGCGTGGTCGGAGCGGCAGGGGCGGATACGGCAGCCGCCGCCGCCTGGGTGCCGAGGCTGGGCTGATAGCCGCAGATCAACTGCCGCGAGCGCGTGACCCGCGGCACCCAGGTCACATTGCCGTCGATGCCAGCCCGGATGAAGATGCAGCCGCGACTGTCGACATACTGGGTGCCGGTGAAGGAGGCCGGGGGAAATTCAGCCGGGGCGACCGCCGCCTCGGCCTGCAGGCTCTGCGCCTCGGCCGACAGCGTACCGACCGCGGCTGCGATCAATGTGGCCACCATAACCCTTGTAAAATTCATCGGCACCCCCACAACATATGCCTTAAGGATGCCGCAATTCCACGGGTGAGTAAAGTGGACAGTTCCGCCTTTGGCACAGCTATTTCGTGCCGAACATCCGGTCTCCGGCATCGCCCAGGCCGGGCATGATATAGCCCTTGCTGTTCAGCCCGCGATCGAGCGAGGCGGTGACGATCGGCACGTCGGGATGCGCCTCTTTCATGCGGGCGACGCCTTCGGGCGCGGCCAGCAGGCAGAGAAAGCGGATATCGCTGGCGCCGGCCTGTTTCAACAGCTCTATGGCCGCCGCCGAGCTGTTGCCGGTGGCCAGCATCGGGTCGACCACGATCACCATGCGATCGTTCAGCCCCTCGGGCACCTTGAAGTAATATTGCACCGGCTTCAGCGTCTCTTCGTCACGGTAAAGGCCGATGAAGCCGACCCGGGCCGAAGGCACCAGTTCCAGCACACCGTCGAGCATGCCGTTGCCCGCCCGCAGGATCGACACCACCGCCAGCTTCTTGCCCGCCAGGATCGGCGCGTCCATCTCCTCCAGCGGGGTTTCGATGGCGCGGGTGGTCATCGGCATCTCGCGGGTGATCTCATAGGCCATCAGCAGGGTGATCTCATGCAGCAGCTGGCGGAATTCGGCCGAAGACGCCCCCTTGTCCCGCATCAAGGTCAGCTTGTGCTGAACCAGCGGGTGATCGACGACGGTGAGCAGATCGTGAAGCGCGTGCATGGGGGTCTCCGGACAGTCTGTGGCAGTTTTTCCGTATTAGGCCGGGCGCGCCCCCGCCCGCAAGCGGCAAGGCGTCCGAAAGGCTCAAAGGAAACTTCGCCCCGGCCCCCGCTCTGCCAGCCCCAGATGATCAGCGATGCTGGCGGCGACATCGACAAACCCCACCTGCCCCAGCGCCTTGCCCCCGCGCCCTGCGCCCAGCACCGGCACCCGTTCGCGGGTGTGGTCGGTGCCGCTCCAGCTCGGGTCGTTGCCGTGATCGGCGGTCAGGATCATCAGATCGCCGGGCCGCAGCCGCGGCAGGATCGCGCCAATCTCGGCATCGAACCATTCCAGCGCCCGGGCATAGCCGGCGATATCGCGGCGATGACCAAAGAGGCTGTCGAATTCGACGAAATTGGCGAAGGTCAGGCTACCCTCCTCGGCGCTGTCGACCAGGGCGGAGAGCTGCCGCATCAGATCGGCATCGGGGCCTTTCACCACATCGTCGATGCCCTGCATCGAGAAGATGTCGCCGATCTTGCCCACCGCATGCACCTTGCCACCCCCGGCCTGCACCCAATCGGTCAAGACCGGCGCCGGCGGGGTGATGGCATAGTCATGCCGATGCACGGTGCGGGTGAACCCGGCCTCGGCGTTGCCGATGAAGGGCCGCGCGATCACCCGCCCGACCTTCATCGCATGCAGGATCGGCGCCACATCGGCGCAGAGTTTCAGCAACCGGTCGAGGCCGAAGGTGTCCTCATGCGCGGCGATCTGGAACACGCTGTCGGCGGAGGTATAGCAGATCGGCCAGCCGGTCCGCAGATGCTCGGCCCCAAGGCGCGCGATGATCTCGGTTCCCGAGGCGTGGCAATCGCCCAGAATGCCATCGGTGCCGGCGACGCGGGCCACAGCCGCACTCAGATCGGGAGGAAAGGCGGGGATCGTGTCGGGGAAATAGTGCCAGTCCCAGGGCACCGGCAGGCCGGCCAGTTCCCAATGCCCCGAGGGCGTATCCTTGCCCGGCGACACCTCGGTCGCCGCGCCCCAGAGGCCTTGCGGCTCTGCCCCCAGCCCCGGCACATCGGCGCCTGAGGCAAGGCGCACCGCCGCCCCCAACCCCAGTGCGTCGAGATTGGGCAGGCAGAGGCGGCCGGCGCGGCCCTGATCGGCGCGCCCCGCGGCGCAGGCCTGGGCGATATGGGCCAGCGTATTGGCGCCGCTGTCGGGCAGCGTCCCGTTGAAGAAACGGTCGGCATCCGGCGCGCCGCCGATACCGACGGAATCCATCACCACAAGGAAGGCGCGGCTCACAGGCTGATCCTTTCGCGCACCAGCGCCGGCACCGGGGCCGGTTTCGCCCCGATGGTGATCGCCGCCCGCACCGCCTGCGCCGCCCGGCGCGCCGCATCCTCACGCGCGGCGTGGATCATGGCCAGCGGCGTGCCCCGGCCCACCTTCGCGCCCAACCGGATCACCTCGGACAAGCCGACAGCGGGGTTGATGACGTCGTGTTCCACCTGACGCCCACCGCCCAGCGCCACCACGGCCAGACCCAGCGCCTCGCCATCAATGGCGGTGACAAAACCTTCGTCCCGCGCCGTGACCTCGTGCATCACATCCGCCTCGGGCAGATAGCGCGCCCAGTTGTCGACAAAGCCCATCGGGCCGCCCTGCGCCGCGATCATCCGGCCGAACCGCTCTGCCGCGCGACCATCGGCGATCACCGCGCGGATCCGCGCGGCACCGGCCTCTGCCTCCGCCGCCAGCCCGGCATCGACCAGAACCTGCCCGCCCAGCGCCGCCGTCAGATCGGCAAGCAGCCCCGCCTCGGCCCCGGTCAGCACCCGCAGCGCCGCGTCGACCTCGACCGCGTTGCCCAGCGCCGGCGCCAAGGGCTGCGACATGTCGGTGATCAACGCCGAGGCCTTGCAGCCCGCCGCATTGGCAGTCTCGACCAGGGCCCGCGCCAGGGCCCGCGCCTCGCCTTCCGTCTTCATGAAAGCCCCGCTGCCCAGCTTCACATCCAGCACCAGCGCCTGCGGCGCCTCGGCCAGTTTCTTCGACAGGATCGAGGCGGTGATCAGATCGAGACTTTCGACCGTGCCGGTCACATCGCGCACCGCATAGAGCCGCTTGTCCGCCGGCGCGATCCGGGCCGAGGCCCCGGCGATCACGCAGCCCACCTTGGCGACGAGTTGCGGCAGAACCTCCTGCGGGATCTGGGTGGTGACGCCGGGGATCGCCTCCAGCTTGTCGAGCGTGCCGCCGGTATGGCCCAGCCCCCGGCCCGAGATCATCGGCACATAGGCGCCGCATTCGGCCAGCGCCGGCGCCAGCACCAGAGAGACACAATCCCCCACCCCGCCGGTCGAATGCTTGTCCACCACCGGACCGTCGAGCGCCCAGTCCATCACATCGCCGCTGTCGCGCATCGCCAGGGTCAGCGCGGTGCGCCCCTCGGCCCCGAGATCGCCACGACAGACCCCCATGGCAAAGGCCCCGGCCTGGGCGTCGCTGACCCGGCCATCGGCCAGGCCTTCGGCGAACCAGCGCAGGTCCTCGACCGACGGCACCTCGCCCCGACGCAGCCGGGACAGGATCGCACGTGCATCGCTCATCGGATCAGCTCTTTTTCATGTGGTCGGTGTTGAAGGCGCCCGGCAGCAGGTCGGCCAGGGTCATCACCTGTTCCTCTCCGGCGATGGTGCCCATGATCACCGGCACGTGGCCCTTGCCGAATTCCGCCAGCTTCTGCCGGCAACCGCCACAGGGCGACACCGGCATCGGGGAATCGGCGATCACATAGACCTCGGTCAGCGCGGTTTCGCCGGCGGCAACCATGGCCGCGATCGCGCCGGCCTCGGCGCAGGTGCCTTCGGGATAGGACACATTTTCGACATTGCAGCCGGAGTATATCACCCCCGAAGCCGCGCGGATCGCCGCCCCGACCTTGAACTTGGAATAGGGCGCATAGGCATTCTGGAAAACGGCGGTGGCTGCGGTTTTCAGGGACATGAGACTCTCCGGAATTTTTCGCCCATCTTGCGGCCCTGACCCGAGGATGCAAGAGGGGGCGCCGGCGCAGAGACCCCGTCGGCGCTGAGCCGGTGTCCGCCGCGTCCGTGATTTCGGTGGTTTCGCCCGCCGAAAAAGAGGTTTAATATTAAACTATATCCCCAGCGGAGCACCCCAGATGACCGACCACCAGAATTTGCGTCAGGCGTCCCTGTTTTATCACGAATTCCCGAAACCCGGAAAACTCGAGATCAGGGCAACCAAGCCGATGGCCAACGGCCGCGATCTCAGCCGCGCCTATTCCCCCGGCGTGGCCGAGGCCTGCCTCGAGATCAAGGCCGATCCGGCCAATTCGGCGCGCTATACCGCGCGCGGCAATCTGGTCGCCGTCGTCACCAACGGCACCGCCGTGCTCGGGCTTGGCAATATTGGCGCGCTCGCCTCCAAGCCGGTGATGGAAGGCAAGGCGGTCCTGTTCAAGAAATTCGCCAATATCGACTGTTTCGATATCGAGCTGAACGAACCTGACCCCGAAAAGCTGGCCGAGATCGTCTGCGCGCTGGAACCGACCTTCGGCGCCATCAACCTCGAGGACATCAAGGCCCCCGAGTGTTTCATCGTCGAGAAGATCTGCCGCGAGCGGATGAACATTCCGGTGTTTCACGACGACCAGCACGGCACCGCCATCGTGGTCGGCGCGGCCGCCAAGAACGCGCTGCACGTCGCCGGCAAGAAATTCGAGGATATCAAGATCGTCTCCACCGGCGGCGGCGCGGCCGGCATCGCCTGCCTGAACATGCTGCTGAAGCTGGGGGTAAAGCGGGAAAACGTCTGGCTCTGCGACATTCACGGCCTGGTCCACGAGGGCCGCAACGAGGACATGAACCCGCAGAAGGCGGCCTATGCGCAAAAGACCGATCTGCGCGATCTCAGCCAGGTGATCGAAGGGGCGGACATGTTCCTCGGCCTCTCCGGCCCGAATGTGCTGACGCCCGAGATGGTGGCCAAGATGACCTCGCGCCCGATCATCTTCGCGCTGGCCAACCCGACCCCGGAAATCCTGCCCGAAGAGGCCCGCGCGGTGGCGCCCGATGCGATCATCGCGACGGGGCGGTCGGATTACCCCAACCAGGTCAACAACGTTCTCTGCTTCCCCTTCATCTTCCGCGGCACGCTGGATGTCGGCGCCACCGAGATCAATGACGAGATGCAGCTTGCCTGCATCGAAGGCATTGCCCAGCTTGCCCGCACCACCACCAGCGCCGAGGCCGCCGCCGCCTATCGCGGCGAACAGCTTACCTTCGGCGCCGATTATCTGATCCCGAAACCCTTTGACCCACGGCTGATCAGCACCGTCGCCACCGCGGTCGCCAAGGCGGCCATGGCCAGCGGCGTCGCCACCCGCCCGCTCGAGGATATCGAGGCCTATAAGCAGAAGCTGAACGGCTCGGTGTTCAAATCGGCGATGATGATGCGCCCGGTCTTCGACGCCGCCCGCACCGCCAGCCGCCGCATCGTCTTCGCCGAGGGCGAGGACGAACGCGTGCTGCGCGCCTCGCAGGCGGTGCTTGAGGAAACCACCGAAACCCCGATCCTGATCGGCCGCCCGGACGTGATCGAGCGGCGCTGCGAACGCTATGGGCTGACGATCCGGCCCGGACGCGATTTCAAGATCGTCAACCCGCAGGACGACCCGCGCTATCGCGACTATTGGGGCACCTATCATTCGCTGATGGCACGGCGCGGCGTCACCCCCGACCTGGCCCGCGCCATCATGCGCACCAATACCACGGCCATCGGTGCCGTCATGGTGCAGCGGGACGAGGCCGACAGCCTGATCTGCGGCACCTTCGGCCAGTACCTGTGGCACCTGAACTATGTGCAGCAGGTGCTGGGCACCGCCGACCTGCACCCGGTCGGCGCGCTCAGCCTGATGATCCTCGAAGACGGGCCGCTGTTCATCGCCGACACCCATGTGCATTCCGAACCGACGCCGGAACAGATCACCGAAACCGTGATCGGCGCCGCCCGCCATGTGCGCCGCTTCGGCCTGACCCCGAACATCGCGCTCTGTTCGCATTCGCAGTTCGGCAACCTCAACTGCGACACCGGCAAGCGGATGCGCGCCGCGCTCGAGATCCTCGATTCCGAGCCGCGCAACTTCTCTTATGAGGGCGAAATGCATATCGACGCCGCCCTTGACCCCGAGCTGCGCGAGCGGATCTTCCCCGACACCCGCATGCAGGGCTCGGCCAATGTGCTGGTCTTCGCCAATACCGATGCGGCCTCGGGTGTGCGCAACATCCTGAAGATGAAAGGCGGCGGGCTCGAAGTCGGGCCGATCCTGATGGGCATGGGGAACCGGGCGCATATCGTGACGCCCTCGATCACCACGCGGGGGCTTTTGAACATGAGCGCCATCGCCGGCACGCCGGTGGCGCATTACGGCTGAGCCCTCTCGGCGCGAACGATTGACAGCGAATCAGGCGGGCGATGAAGTTTGCAACTTCCGCCCGCCTTTTATTTTGCAAACTCACCGGATCATTTGCTGTAAATTCAGAGCCTTTACTGTATTTGCAAAATTTTCCTGCCCCCTCCCCCTCCTCCCAGCAATTTTATTGCGATAAACTGACGCTGGGCCCCGCAGGTGGCTTGCCCAGGGGGAAAGCGGCTCGTAACAAAACGGGGACGCAAGAGGAGGGAATACCATGGCATACAAGGACGTCTACGCGGGCTGGCAACAGAACCCCGAGGCCTTCTGGATGGACGCAGCCCAGTCGATCGACTGGGTCAGGCCCCCCTCGAAGGCGCTGTTCGACGACAAGGCGCCGATCTACGAATGGTTTTCCGACGCGCTGGTCAACACCTGCTGGAACGCGGTGGACCGTCACGTCGAGGCCGGCCGCGGCGAACAGATCGCCATCATCCACGACAGCCCCGTCACCCAGACCAAGCGCTGGATTTCCTACGTGGAACTGCGCAACCGGGTGGCGAGCCTGGCCGGCGCACTGCGCGCCAAAGGGATCGAAAAGGGCGACCGCGTGATCATCTACATGCCGATGATCCCCCAGGCGCTCGAGGCGATGCTGGCCTGTTCGCGCATCGGCGCGATCCATTCCGTGGTCTTCGGCGGTTTTGCCGCGCATGAACTGGCAGTGCGGATCGACGATTGCAAACCCAAGTGCATCATCGCCGCCTCCTGCGGGATCGAGCCCGACCGCGTGGTGCATTACAAGCCGCTGCTCGACGGCGCGCTGGCGCAATCGACCCACCAGCCGGATTTCTGCGTGATCTTCCAGCGCGAACAGGAAGTCGCGCATCTGGAAGAGGGCCGCGATTTCAACTGGCACGGCTTCCAATATGGCGTCGAACCGGCGGAATGCGTGCCGGTCGAGGGTAATCATCCGGCCTATATCCTTTACACTTCCGGCACCACCGGCCAGCCCAAGGGGGTGATCCGCCACACCGCCGGTCAGCTGGTGGCGCTGAACTGGACGATGAAGAACATCTACAACGTCGACCCCGGCGATGTGTTCTGGGCCGCCTCGGATGTGGGCTGGGTCGTCGGCCACAGCTATATCTGCTATGCGCCGCTGATCCACGGCAACACCACCATCGTCTTCGAGGGCAAGCCGGTGGGCACCCCCGACGCCGGCACCTTCTGGCGGGTGATCTCGGAGCATAAGGTGAAAAGCTTCTTCACCGCGCCGACCGCCTTCCGCGCCGTCAAACGCGAGGATCCGAAGGGCGAGCTGGTCGGAAAATACGATCTCTCCTGTCTCAAGCAGGTCTATCTGGCCGGTGAACGCGCCGATCCCGATACCATCACCTGGGCGCAGACCAAGCTGAACGTGCCGGTGATCGACCATTGGTGGCAGACCGAAACCGGCTGGGCGATCGCCGCCAACCCGATGGGGATCGAGGAACTGCCGGTCAAGCTCGGCTCCCCCTCGGTGCCGATGCCGGGCTATGACGTGAAGATCCTCGACGAGGGCGGGCATCCGGTGAAACCGGGCACTTTGGGCGCCATCGCCATCAAGCTGCCGCTGCCGCCGGGCACCCTGCCGACGCTGTGGAACGCCGAGGATCGCTATATCAAATCCTATCTCACCAACTTCCCGGGCTACTATGAGACCGGCGACGCGGGGATCATGGATGAAGATGGCTATCTCTATATCATGGCGCGCACCGACGACGTGATCAACGTGGCCGGCCACCGCCTGTCGACCGGCGGGATGGAGGAGGTTCTGGCCTCCCACCCCGATGTGGCCGAATGCGCGGTGATCGGGGTTGCCGATGATCTCAAAGGCCAGGTGCCGCTGGGTTTCCTGTGCCTGAACGCCGGCACCGACCGGCCGCATGACGAGATCGTCAAGGAATGCGTCCAGCTTGTCCGCAACCAGATCGGCCCGGTGGCAGCCTTCAAGCTGGCAGTGGTGGTCAATCGCCTGCCCAAGACCCGCTCGGGCAAGATCCTGCGCGGCACCATGGTGTCGATCGCCGACAGCAAGCCGTTCAAGATGCCGGCGACCATCGACGATCCCGCCATCCTGGACGAGATCAAGCTGGCGCTGCAGAGCCTCGGCTACGCCAAGGCCTGAAATCGGCGGCCGCGCAATTCTAGCGACGCTTCGGGCGGGGCCATGATTTTTCATGGTTCCGCTTGCACTCTCCCCCGCCTGACCTAGGCTGGCCCGCGCAGGAGAGTGATTGACATGTCAGATAAAGACCTCTGGCGCCTGAGCGCCACCGAAACCGCCGCCCGCACCATCGCCGGCGACGTGACCGTCGAAGCCGTGATCGCGGCGAACCTCGCCCGGATGGAGGCGGTGAACCCCAGGCTGAACGCCGTCGTCGTGCCCCTGGCCGAAGAGGCGCGCGCCCGCGCCAGGGCGCTCGACCAAGCCCGCGCTGCCGGCGCCCCCTGCGGGCCGCTGCACGGCGTGCCGGTGACCATCAAGATCAATGTCGACCAGACCGGCCAGGCCAATTCCAATGGCGTGGTGGCGTTGAAGGATGTGATCGCGCCCGGCGACGCCCCGGTGGTCAGCAATCTGCTGAAGGCCGGCGCCGTGGTGATCGGGCGCACCAACACGCCGGAATTTTCCTTCCGGGCCGATACCGACAACCCGCTGTTCGGCCGGACCCAGAACCCCTGGGGCACCCATATCTCTCCGGGCGGATCGTCCGGCGGCGCCGGGTCTTCGGTGATGGCGGGGATCGGCGCGCTGGCTCATGGCAACGATATCGGCGGATCGCTGCGGTTTCCCGCGGCCGCCAATGGTGCGGTGACGGTGAAACCGGGACTGTCCCGCGTCGCCGCCTATAACCCCAGCCAGACCGCCGAACGCGGCATGCTGGCGCAGGCCATGTCGGTGCAGGGGCTGATCGTGCGCTCGGCCGCCGACCTGCATCTGTCGATGCCCGCGCTGATCGCGCCGGACGCCCGCGATCCGTTCCATGTGCCCCTGCCCTGGCGCGGCGCGGCGCTGGAGGGCCCGATCAAGGTGGGCTTCACCAAGGAGACCTATGATTTCGATCTGCACCCCGAGGTCTCGGCCGCGCTCGACACCGCGCGCGACGCGCTGGTCGATGCCGGCTATCAGGTCGAAGAGATCGACCCGCCGCTACTGCATGAAGCCGGTATCGTCGGCTATCGCGCCCTGATGGGCGAAGTGCTGGCCCTGATGGAGCCGGCGATCCGCGCCCAGGGGTCGAAGGCGATCAACGATGTCTTTGACGAATACTTCAGCCAGTTCCCGCCCTATGAGGGCACCGAATTGCTGCAGATGATGGCGAAGCGAACCTATTACGCCCGCGCCTGGTCAGAGCTTCAACAAGACTATCCGCTGGTGCTGACCCCCTTCCTGCCGCAGCCCTTCTTCGCCCCCGACCGCGATCTCGACGGCGTCGAGGGCATGCGCGAGGCTCTGGGGTCAGCCTTCTGGTCCTATGCGATGAACTACATGGGCCTGCCCGCGGGCTGCGTGCCGGCGCGGCTGGCCAATCTGCCCCAGGGCCCGCAGCCGATCAATGTGCAGATCGTCGCCCGCCGCTGGCGCGAGGATCTGGCGGTGGACGCCTGCATCGCCATCGAAGAGCGTGTCGGCCGGATGTGCGACCCACTCTGGGCGAGACTGGGGTGAACAGCAAAAAATCCGGGCGTGGAAAGCTTTCCACGCCCGGGTGCTTGAAAATATCTTTGATCCTATGGTCACTCCCCCGACCGACACTCACGGAGACGGGGCTCGCCTAGCGAACATGATCAAGATAGCATGGATTTGCGGTCATTTCTGTGACTTTGATCAGGATATCGCCCATCCCGGCAAAGAAAATCAGGTAAATTGTTCCGAAATCAGCCGCTCCTCCAGCCCATGGCCGGGGTCGAACAGGATCCGGTGCCGGATCCGCGGCTCGGAGCGGATTTCCACCCAGTCGATATCCGGGATCGAGGCGGAGTCCGCATCCGCCATCACCGGCCGCTTTTCGGGCTCGAGCACATCGAAGCGCACCTTGGCGGTCTTTGGCAACAGCGCCCCGCGCCACCGCCGTGGCCGGAACGCCGCGATGGCGGTCAGCGCCAGAACATCGGCGCCGATCGGCAGGATCGGCCCATGGGCGGAATAGTTGTAGGCGGTCGATCCCGCCGGCGTCGACAGCATCGCCCCGTCGCACACGAGTTCCGCCAGCCTGAGGCGTCCGTCGACCGAGATCTTGAGCTTGGCCGCCTGCGGCCCGGCCCTGAGCAGCGAGACTTCGTTGATCGCCAGTGCCTTGTGCATCTGGCCCTGCCGGTCCATCGCCGTCATGGCGAGCGGATTGATGATCTCCTCCTCGGCCTCGGTCAGCCGGGCCTTCAGATCATCTTCGTCATATTCGTTCATCAGGAAACCGATGGTGCCCCGGTTCATCCCATAGACCGGCACCGACAGTTCCGCCGTCGCGTGCAGGGTGCGCAGCATGAACCCGTCGCCGCCCAATGCCACGATCACATCCGCCTCCTCCGGCAGGCAATCGCCATAGCGCTCGATCAACTCGGTCCGCGCCGCCTGCGCCACCGGCGCCGGGCTTGCGAGGAACGCGATTTTCAGGGTCATGGCAGGGGTTTCCGGTGTTATACAATCGGTTCCGAAACAACCATACCTTTCCACGCTTGACCAGTCTTGCCGTCGCAACCTAGCGAAACGTCGCATTCCGGGCTTTTCGCGCGCGCGCCTTTCCAGTAGGAACGCCGCCATCCACCGCAGATGATGGGAGTTACCATGAGCGCGCCCACCCGTGACACCGGCTTTTTCACCCAGCCCCTCGCCGACCGCGATCCCGAGATCGCCAAGGCCATCCAGCTCGAGCTCGGACGTCAGCGCGACGAGATCGAGCTGATCGCCAGCGAGAACATCGTCAGCGCCGCCGTGATGGAGGCGCAGGGCTCGGTCATGACCAACAAATATGCCGAGGGCTATCCGGGCAAACGCTATTATGGCGGCTGCCAGTTCGTCGACATCGCCGAGAACCTGGCGATCGACCGGGCCAAACAGCTGTTCGGCTGCGACTTCGCCAACGTTCAGCCGAACTCCGGTTCGCAGGCCAACCAGGGTGTCTATCAGGCGCTGATCCAGCCCGGCGATACCATCCTGGGCATGAGCCTGGATGCCGGCGGTCACCTGACCCATGGCGCCGCCCCGAACCAGTCGGGCAAATGGTTCCACGCGGTGCAATACGGCGTGCGCAAGCAGGACAACCTGCTGGACTATGATCAGGTGCAGGACCTGGCCAACGAACATCAGCCCAAGCTGATCGTCGCCGGCGGCTCGGCCATCCCGCGGCAGATCGACTTCGCCAAGATGCGCGAGATCGCCGACAGCGTCGGCGCCTATCTGATGGTCGACATGGCGCATTTCGCGGGCCTGGTGGCCGGCGGCCAGCACCCCTCGCCCTTCCCGCATGCCCATGTGGTCACCACCACCACCCACAAGACCCTGCGTGGCCCGCGCGGCGGCATGATCCTGACCAATGACGAGACCATCGCCAAGAAAGTGAACTCGGCGATCTTCCCCGGCATCCAGGGCGGCCCGCTGATGCATGTGATCGCCGGCAAGGCGGTCGCCTTCGGCGAGGCGCTGCGCCCGGAGTTCAAGGACTACGCCAAGCAGGTGATCGCCAACGCCCAGGCACTGAGCGATCAGCTGATCAAGGGCGGGCTCGATACCGTGACCCATGGCACCGACACCCATGTGGTGCTGGTCGACCTGCGCCCCAAGGGCGTCAAGGGTAACGCCACCGAAAAGGCGCTGGGTCGCGCCCATATCACCTGCAACAAGAACGGCGTGCCGTTCGACCCCGAGAAGCCGACCGTGACCAGCGGTATCCGCCTGGGCTCGCCCGCCGGCACCACCCGCGGCTTCGGTGAGGCGGAGTTCCGCCAGATCGCCGACTGGATCATCGAGGTGGTCGACGGGCTGGCCGCCAACGGTGAGGACGGCAACGCCGAGGTCGAAGAAAAGGTGCGCGGCGAAGTGGCCGAGTTCCTCAAGCGCTTCCCGATCTATCCGAACCTCTGATCCCGCGGATCAGCACAGCGAAACGGCCGCCCTCGGGCGGCCGTTTTTCCTTGCGGATCAGCTGGCGAAGAGCCCGGCGAAATCCTTGAACCCCTTCACCTCGATCGGGTTGCCCGAGGGATCGAAGAAGAACATCGTGCGCTGCTCGCCCGGCTCGCCCTCGAAACGGACGACGGGCGGGATATCGAATTCGACGCCCGCCGCCGCAAGCCGGTCGGCCAGCGCCAGCCAGTCTTCCAGCGGCAGCACCACGCCCAGATGCGGCATCATCACCATGTGATCGCCGACCTTGCCGGTGCGGGTGGTCGGGAAGGGCTCGCCCAGATGCAACGAAATCTGATGGCCGAAGAAATCGAAATCGACCCAGGTCTCGGTGCTGCGCCCCTCGGCACAGCCCAGCACGCCGCCATAAAAGCCCCGCGCCGCATCCAGATCGCGTACGTGATAGGCAAGGTGAAAGACCGATGTCATGAGGCTCTCCTGTTCTGTCCACCCCCTGCTTACGCGAGCCGGCCCCCCGAAGGCCAGAGCCTGGCTTGCGCCTTTTTCTAGCTGAAAATATCCTCGCCGAAGGCAGGCGCCAAAGGCGCCTTCCTCACCCGCCCCTTGTCGCGCGCCCAGAACTCAGACGAAACCGCGCCAGCGCAGAACCAGGATCAGCGCCGCGAAAAGCGCCAGGATGTTGAAGGCCAAACCGCCCAGCATCCCCAGCCACCAGCCCTTGCGCCGGTCGACCAGGTCGATGGACTTCAGATAGGCCGCGATCTCATCCGCCGCCCGGCCCAGAGCCTTCGCATCGAGCGTCAGGCAAAGCTTCGGGTGATGCGCGAAATCCTCCGCCTCGGCCAGCAGCCGGGCCTGGCCGCGAATCCGCCGCGGCAGCCGGTGGTTGGCCCGTTTCAGCGCGCCCTTGAGCGTGCTGCCTCCTGCCCCCAGCTTTTCTCGCAAAAGCATAAGGGTTTCCTCGATTCGGATCTCGATTCGGGCAGGCTCGGTCACGGGCGGGGCCTCGGGTCAGCGGAACAATCGGAGCTAAATAGCGCCAGCGCCGTGCGGGCTCAATGGGTCTGGCGCTGACGTTGCGGCGGCGCTATCACAACTTCCATGCTGAACACCATCCTCCATGGCACTGCCACCGACCGCCCGCCGCTGATCATTGCCCACGGTCTCTTCGGGTCCGGGCGCAATTGGGGCGTGATTGCCAAGCGGCTGTCGGATGAACGCCAGGTGATCGCGGTCGACATGCGCAACCATGGGCAGAGCCCCTGGCTGCCGCAGCACCGCTATGCCGATCTGGCCGCCGATCTGGCCGAGGTGATCGCCGCTCATGGCGGCCTTGCCGATGTGCTGGGCCATTCGATGGGCGGCAAGGCCGCGATGATGCTGGCGCTGAGCCATGGCGAAATGGTCCACAGGTTGGTGGTCGGCGATATCGCTCCGGTCACCTACGGCCACAGTCAGGCGCATCATATCGCGGCGATGCGCGCGGTGGATTTCAGCAAGGTCGAACGCCGCTCGGACGCCGAGGCGCAGCTTGCCGCCGCCGGGGTCGACAAGGCGCTGCAAAGCTTCTTCACCCAATCGCTCGACCTGAAGGAAAAACGCTGGCGGCTGAACCTCGATGTGCTCGAGGCGGAGATGTCCGAAATTCTCTCCTTCCCGCCGGTTACCGGCCATTGGGACGGCCCCGCCCTGTTCCTGACCGGCGCGGAATCGACCTATGTCAAGCCGGAGGACCGCCCGCGTATCCTCGAGCTTTTCCCGCAGGCGCGGTTCGTCAAGCTGGCCG
Source organism: Pseudodonghicola sp. (assembly GCF_048268305.1). Taxonomy (NCBI): domain Bacteria; kingdom Pseudomonadati; phylum Pseudomonadota; class Alphaproteobacteria; order Rhodobacterales; family Paracoccaceae; genus Pseudodonghicola; species Pseudodonghicola sp. Next base: position 133,658 of record NZ_JBLWVT010000007.1, on the reverse strand, counting down.
GCGCCGGCCACTGGCTGCACGCCGACAAGCCGCGCGAATTCGAGGCCACCGTGCGCGCTTTCCTGAACGCCCGCGCCTGAGGCGCGCCCGCAGCGCGTCGCCGCCCATTCACGCCAATCGGCCGATCCGGGGCTTGACCCTACGTCCGCCACAACCCTGAATGGCGGCAACGACCTCAGACAGGACAGGCCGATGATCCAGAACGAGACCGCGGTGATCGCCAACAGCCTCTGGGCTGCCACCGCCAATCCCGCGCCGATCTATCCCGCGCTGACCACAACCGAAGAGGCCGAAGTCGTCGTGATCGGCGGCGGTTATACCGGGCTTTCCGCCGCGCTGCATCTGGCCGAAGCCGGGATTTCCGTCGCCCTGCTGGAGGCCGAGCAGCCGGGCTGGGGCGCCTCGGGGCGCAATGGCGGGCAGGTCAATCCCGGCCTGAAGGCCCCCCCCGACACCACCGTGGCCCATTATGGCGAAATCACCGGCGGCCGGATGGTGCGCAGTTCAGGCGCGGCGGCGCAACTGGTCTTCGATCTGATTCGCCGCCACGCGATCCGCTGCAATGCGCAGCAGGTGGGCTGGATTCGCGCCGCCCATACCCTACCCGCGCGGGACGATCTGCACGAGGTGGCGCGGCAATGGCAGCGCCGCGGCGCCGATGTCGACCCGCTGACCCCCCAAGAGATCGCCGAGCTGATCGGAACCGAGACCTATCGCGGCGGGCTGATCGACCGGCGCGGCGGCAACCTGCACCCGCTGAACTATGCGCTTGGTCTGGCCGAGGCGGCGCGCCGCGCCGGGGCACGGATTTACGGCCACAGCCGCGCCATCGCGCTGGAGCGTGAAGGCGCCGCCTATATCATCCGCACCGAGACGGGCGCGGTCAGCGCCCATAGGCTGCTGCTCTGCACCAATGGCTATACCGACGGCCTCTGCCCCCCGCTCGGGCAGACGGTGATCCCGGTCCGCTCGATCCAGGTGGCAACCGAGCCCTTGGGGGAAGCCGCGGCGCATATCCTGCCCGAGGGGCACTCGCCTTCGGATTCCCGCCGGCTGCTGCTCTATTTCCGGCGCGATCCCTCGGGACGGTTCATCATGGGTGGACGTGGCGCCTATTCCGACGGCGGCACTCGGCTGCAGATGCAGGCGCTGCGCAAGGCCTCGGTGAGCCTGTTTCCCGCTCTCGCCGGGGTACGCTGGGATTATGCCTGGGGCGGCTTCGTGGCGATGACCGCCGATCACTATCCGCATCTCCACCTGCTGGAGGAGACCATGCTGGCCGGGCTCGGCTACAACGGGCGGGGCGTCGCCATGGGCACGCTGCTGGGCAAGGTGATGGCCGATTGGGCGATGGGCACCCCGGTCGAGTCGCTGGACTATCCGGTCACCCCGATGCGGCCCCTGCCCTTCCACGGGCTGCGCAAGCTGGCGGTGACGACGGCGGTTGGCTATTATCGGCTGCGCTCGATGCGCTTGGCGACTGACCGTCCCCAAGCCGTCCAAAACCAGCCGCGCAGGATCAATCGTCGTAGGGCCAGAGCCCCTGACCCAACGCCTCGATCGCGACCTCGATCCGCTCAAAGCTCTCGCGGGCGCGCCCGGCCATATGACGGGCGCGCAGATAGCCATGCACCAGCCCGGGTTCGTTGATCCAATGCACCCTGACCCCGGCGGCGCGCAGCCTGGCGGCATAGGCCGGGGCATCATCGCGCAGCGGGTCGCAATCTGCCGAGATGATCACCGTCGGCGGCAAATCGGCATAATCGCTGTCCAGGAGCGGCGCATAGGTGGGATCGTCGGTCGGCTTCTCCTGCCCCTCGGCCAGGCGGACACGTTCATAGAACGCCATCTCCGCCGCGCTCAGGAGCGGCGCATTGGCATTTTCACGGTAGGAGGGTGCGCTGCCGTCGCCACCGAGGCCGGGATAGATCAGCACCAGCCCCAGAATGCCGTCGAGCCGTCCGCGCGCATGATGCGCCACGCAGGCCGCCAGATTGCCCCCGGCGCTGTCGCCCGACAGCACCAGAGGATCGCCGAATTCCTTCGCCGCCCAGACCGTCGCGGTCCAGCAGTCGTCAAAGGCGGCGGGGTGGCTGTGCTCTGGCGCCAGCCGATAGTCGACCGAGACCAGGCGATAGCCGGTTCGCGCGCAGATTTCGGCGCAGACATCGTCATGGCTGTGCAGCCCCCCCACCACGAAACCGCCACCATGGAAATACATCACCGTCCGGTCGGGGGTGCCGGCGGAATAGACCCGCACCGGCACGCCGGCGGCCGACTGATCGCTGGCCGTCACCCCGTCGGGATAGGGCTGCGCAAAGGCCTGACACATCACGTCATAGACGCGGCGCTGTTCGCCGACGGAATTGTCCACCGCATCGTCGGGATAGCTCTCGGCGGTCTTGGCGATGAAGGCCCAGACCTCCTCGTCGATCAGATCGCTGTAGTTGCGTGTCATTCTTCCCATTCCCAAGGGCTGGTGAAGGCTCCCAGCACCCGGGCGACATCGCCTTCGTCAGCACCGTTGCGCCGCAACAGCGCGACAAGTCCCCGGGTCTTGTCGTCGATCACGCCTTCGACCCGGGCCTGAACGCCCGCCTCTTCCAGCGCTGCGTTATAGATACGCGTGATCGCCATCTTGCGCAAATCCGGCTTGAAGACCTTGCCGACGGCGGTCTTCGGCAGCTCGTCGAGGATGCCCACGAACTTCGGCCGCGCCGCCCGTTCGTGAACGTGGATCTTGCAGTGCTGCATCAGCTCGTCCTGGGTCACCACCGCGCCCTCGACCAGCTCGACATAGGCGCAGGGCACTTCCCCCGCATAGGGATCGGGCTGACCGATGGCGCCGGCAAAGGCCACCGCCTCGTGGCTCAGCAGCGCCTCCTCGATCTCGGCGGGGTCGATGTTGTGGCCGCCGCGGATGATCAGATCCTTGGCCCGCCCGGTGATCCAGACATAGCCGTCCGCGTCGATCCGGCCGAGATCGCCGGTGCGCAGATACTTGTCGTCATAGAAGAGATCGAGGTTCTTCGCCGCCTCGGTATAGGTATGGCCGGCGAAGACACCGGGGGTGGACACGCAGATCTCGCCGATCTCGTCGACACCGCATTGCTTCGGCCCCTCGGGAGATCCCTTCATGATCCTGACGTCGGAGTAAGGGAAGGGAATGCCGATCGAGCCGATCTTCTTCTCGCCGTCGGGCGGATTGCAGGAGACCAGGCAGGTGGCCTCGGTCAGACCGTAGCCTTCGACGACATTGACACCGGTCGCCTGTTCGAACCGCCGGAACAGCTCGACCGGCAGCGGGGCCGAGCCGGAGAAGGCGATCTTCACCGTGCTGACGTCGGCGTTCACCGGTCGTTGCATCAGCGCCGAGATGGCAGTGGGCACGGTGATGATGAAGCTGATCTTCCAGCGTTCGATCAGCTTCCAGAAATTGTCGAACACCCCGTCGCCGCGATAGCCCGCCGGCGTCGGGAACACCACATGCGCCCCCGAGGCGAGCGCCGCCATCACCACCACGTGGCAGGCGAAGACGTGGAACAGCGGCAGCGGACACATCATGTTGTCTTCGTGGGTGAACAGCAGCGTGCTGCCGATCCAGCCGTTATAGATCGCGCCAGAGTATTTGTGCTGCGCCACTTTCGGCATACCGGTGGTGCCGCCGGTGTGGAAATAGAAGGCGACCCGATCTTTGCCGCCATCCTCGAAAGTCAGCTGGGTCGGCTGCTTCTTCAGCTCAGCTCGGAAATCGACGTAATCCGCGTGGGCGATCATCGCCTTGCCTTCGATCTTCGGCCGGATCAGCGGGACGACCCAGGATTTCGGCGGCGTCAGATAGCGGTTCAGATCGACTTCGAGCACGGTGTTGACATGGGACGAATGGCGTACCGCCTCGGCCACCTTCTGGGCGACATCCGTCTTCGGGAAGGGCTTGAGCGTCACCACCACCTTGGCGTTGGTCTCGCGCAGGATGGCCGCGATCTGCTCGGGCTCCAGCAGCGGGTTGATCGGATTGACGATCCCCGCGATCGCCCCGCCCAGGATGGTCAGCAGCGTTTCGTTGCAATTGGGCAGGACACAGGCCACCACATCGGTCTCGCCGACCCCCAGCGTGCGGAACAGGTTCGCCGCCTGGCAGCTCTGCGCCAAAAGCTGCGACCAGGTCAGCGTCTCGGCCTTGTCCGTGGGACCGGAGAGCAATTGATAGCTGACCGCCTTGCCGTTGGGATACTTGTGCGCCGTCCCGGCCAGCATGTGATAGAGCGTCTTGGGAAGATCGCGCTGTTCCCAGGCCATCTCGTTTTCGATCGCCAGCCGATCCTGCACTCCGGCAAAACCCATATCACGTCCTCCCTGACGGCTTGCTTCCGGGTCATCTTGCGAGCGGAAGATCACCCATAGGCCAGATTGGTTGGAAAACAGCCGGGTTTCAAGGCGATGGCCTGGGAAATCAGGCGGCCGAGGGGATGACGTCGCGCCAATCGAGACGCCCGGCGCGCCGGTTTCGCCGAGAAAATCCGGTTTGCATTGCAGAGCGCCCTACTCCGCCGCCGCCCCGTCGGTGAACTGCAGCCGCGCCAGCCGGGCATAGAGCCCGCCGCCCGCGACCAGCTCCTGGTGGCTGCCAATGTCGACGATGCGGCCAGCCTCCATCACCACGATGCGGTCGGCCTTTTTCACCGTGGCAAGCCGGTGGGCAACGATCAGCGTGGTGCGGCTCTGGCTCAGCTCGTCGACCGCCATCTGCACCGCCCGTTCGCTTTCCGCGTCGAGCGCGCTGGTCGCCTCATCGAGCAGCAGCACCGGAGCGTCGCGCAGGATGGCGCGTGCGATGGCGATCCGCTGTTTCTGCCCGCCCGAGAGCATCACGCCGCGCTCGCCCACATAGCTGTCATAGCCCTGCGGCAGCGCCACGATGAAGTCATGCGCGGCGGCGGCCATGGCAGCGGCCTCGACCTCGGCATCCGTCGCCCCGGGTCGGCCGAAGCGGATGTTTTCGCGCGCCGAGGCGGCGAAGATCACCGGGTCCTGCGGCACCAACGCGACGGCGCGGCGGAAATCGTCGCGCGCCATGTCGCGCAGGTCGATCCCGTCCAGCGTCACCCGGCCCTGATCGGGGTCGTAGAACCGCAGCGCCAACTGGATGATCGTGGTCTTGCCGGCACCCGAGGGGCCAACGAAGGCCACCGTCTCGCCCGGCCGGATATGCAGCGACACATCCGACAGCGCCGCGGTCTCGGGCCGGGCCGGATAGCGGAAGGTAACCCCCTCAAAGGCGATCTCGCCCCGCGCCGGCTGCGGCAGGGCGCGCGGCGTCGCCGGGTCCTGCACCTTGTCCACCGCATTCAGGAGTTCAACCAGACGTTCGGTGGCGCCGGCGGCGCGCTGCAGTTCGCTCCAGATTTCCGACAGCGCGGCCACCGAGCCGGCCACCAGCACCGCATAGATGACGAATTGCACCAGCATCCCGTCCGACATCACCCCGGCCCGCACATCGCGCGCGCCGATCCACAGCACCCCGACGATGCCGGTGAAGACCAGGAAGATCACGATCACCGTCAACAGCGCCCGGGTCAGGATGCGCCGCTGCGACACCTGAAAGGAGGTCTCGGTCAGTTCGCCGAAACGGGCGCGGGTGGCGGCCTCGTTGGTGAAGGCCTGCACCGTCTGCACCGCTCCCAGCGCCTCGGAGGCATTGCCCGAAGAGGCCGCGATCCAGTCCTGGTTCTCGCGGCTGACCTGGCGCAGCCGCCGGCCCAGCACCAGGATCGGCACCACCACCGCCGGCACGATCAACAGCACCAGCCCGGTCAGCTTGGCCGAGGTCAGCAGCATCAGCACCATGCCGCCGAAGAACAGCAGCATGTTCCTCAGCGCGATCGAGGCCGAGGAGCCCAGCACCGACTGGATCAGCGTGGTATCGGTGGTGATCCGGCTCAGCACCTCGCCGGTCATGATCTGTTCGAAGAACTCCGGGCTCATGCCGATCACCCGGTCGAAGACCGCCTTGCGCAGGTCGGCCACCACCCGTTCGCCCAGCTTGGTGACCAGCGCATAACGCAGCCCGGTGCCCACGGCCAGCAACCCGGCGATGCCAAGCGCGGCCAGGAAATACTGATCGAGCAACTGGGTTTCGCCGTCACGGAAGCTGTCGACCACCCGGCGCACCGCCAGCGGCAGGATCAGCGAGACCGTCGAGGTGAAGACCAGCGCCACCAGCGCCGCCATGATCAGCCCCAGATAGGGCCGCATATAGGGCCAGAGCGACCCCAGCACCCCGATCCGGCGCGACCGCGCCCGATCGGTTTCGGCCCCGGGGGCATTGACGGCGGCGGGGGTCTGGGTGGAACGGCGGGCCATGACGGGTCCTTATCTGGCTGAACTGCGGGAAAACCGGACATTGCCGCCCCGGACCGTTTCATGGCGGCGCCCGACAGGCGGGTCAAGCGCACAGTTGTCTTTGTCGGCGCGCGGCCTTCGGAACGGCAGGATCAAGGGTCATTCCCGGAGACATCCGGTCTCTCGCGTCAAGATAGCTGTGGGACAGGCGGCTTCTTCGCCCCCCCGCACGCGATCTGAACCGAACTGACGCAAGATGTCCTAAGCTACGCCGAAAGGTCCCGGACCGCCCGAAAGACGCCAGCTTGCCGAGAGCCTGAGATGACATCGCCAGCATTCACCCGGATCAGGACAAGGGAACCGATACGGCACATTCTCTCAGTGCTTCCCCGGCCCCCGCGACAGGGGCGATGAAATATGAACGTTATAATTTTCCGCGTCGCGCCCCCACGATCTGTCGCGCACAGTCATTTTTTGCAAGACTTCCGAAACGCGCCCATCGTAAATGTCATGACATGACCCAATTTGACTTTTCGAAATTCAGCTAGGTTCCGACGATGAAATTTCAGGACAGCAAGACGATCAACGCCCCAAGGGGGAGAACCTATGCGCTGTTCTGCAAGCCTCGCGTGCTCCAGCGTTGCATTCCAAAGTGCAACGGCCTGACGCAAATTTCGGAAAACCACTTCGAGGCCCGGATCGGCGTTCGCATCGCATGGCTCAACGAGGAAGTTCCCTGCGTGATCGAACTTGATACGTCGGGAAAACCGGACAAGCTTGGCATTGCGATACGCGGCCGGGGGCGACTTGCTGACCTGGCAAAAGGCGATATCATCATCATCTTCACCAGATCCTCGGAAGACAAGACCCAGCTCTCCTATGTGGTCCAGTCGCACCTGGATGGGGCGATCATGCGCTTTGGAAGCCGCCTGATCGAAAGAGAACTCAAGACGCTGACGATCAATTTCTTCAACAATTTTTCCGACGTGGTGGATCAACGCGAGGCGCAGCGCGCGGCCAAAGTCTGAGGCGAAACCGCCACTTGTGCGCGCCAGGGCAGCCACTGCGATCATGTGCTGTGGGCAAGGGGGCAGAGCCCCCGGCACCGACGGAGGCTTCCGGACAGCCTGAGCCCCCTCCGCCCCACTCCGCGCCTCTTGGACAATGATCGCGCCCTATCCTATCGGGGCGGGCGACCCTAGCGCTTGCCGCGGCGCCAGTCCCAGGGCATCACGAACTGGCTGGCCCAGACGCCCCGTTTCGCGGCCTTGGCCTCGCTCTCCCGCGAAACATAGTCCTTCCCATATTGGCGATAGGCCACCGCCCAGCCGCTTGCGACCAGCCAGGCATTGAGGTCTTCGCCCCGCTGAAAGCACTTGGCGACGAAGCGGCCGTATCGGTCCTTGTCCGTCACGCGGCATTCGACTGGAGCCTGTCCAATTTTCTCGGAGAGAGCCTTTGCGGCATCGGCGCCGCATCTCCATTCTGTCCCATCTGACAGAAGGCAGCGCTGACGGCTTTCGATTGCGTCAACGGCATGCAGCCTGATCCGCGCGCCATGGATTTCGATGGTGTCGCCGTCGATCACGCTGGCGGTTCCGGTGATCATGTGCCGTGAGGCCGCATCGGCGCCCGGAGAGGCGCCGAGGGCTGCCAGGAGGACCCCAGCGACAACACCGGGCAAGAAGGGGCGCAGACGGCTGTCGCGACGTCTGTGGAGGAGCTTGTCGAAGGGGGCCATGAAGGCAGGTTCTCTGTTCGGCGGATTGGCCGGTCGCATGGCGGGGGCATGAGCGTCTGCTCGGCGACCTCGCTCCGCCGATGACCGGCAGAGACTTTTCTGGGCGTTGCCACCCTTTGTGTGGAGGATCAAGGCTGTCCAGCGTCAGCGCGCGGGAAAAGCGCCTGTCGGGAAACCATGGCTTCAGCTTCAGCCTGTGAAGCCGCGTTTCATTTCGTGTTATCAGGGTTGGCTAGCGCAACATGTCTCCCATAAATTTGCCCAACAAAACAAATCGTTACAGGAGATACTGGAGCGGGTAGACGGAATCGAACCGACATAGCCTGCTTGGAAGGCAGGGGCTTTACCATTAAGCTATACCCGCTCGGAGCAGATGCTGACTAGGCTATGCCGCTCCGCTCGTCAAGCAGGAAGGCGTCGCGCAATCGCACCGCGTGCCAAGACGGCGCCCTCTGGGCCCTTCCCCCGGGGGAAAGGACATCGGGATGCGGGTCTGATCGCGGTCCGCCTGCCCGCCAAGCCGGGCTCGCTGCCGTACATTGATCTGGTTGATCTGGCCCGATAGCGGCTGCCTGATAATCCTCTGTCACGGATCAGGGGGGGGAGGCGCAGCCTTCCGACTGCGGGGAAGAAATTTCCGACATCCTCACCGATGGAAAGATCGCCAGCGTCTGGAAAAACAATGGGAGGGCAGCAGCCCGCCCCCCTCATCTTGCTCCGGCCCCCCGAGTCGCCGGGCCGATTTCCGACAGCCGCCGGCTCAGTCGCCGCCCAAGAGCGCCGAGATGCGATGGCCACAGGCGCGCACCGCCGCGCGCACCTCTTCCGGGATCGGGCCGCTGTCCTCGGTCCCCCTTGTCGCGTTGATCGCCGCGATCACCCGGCCCGACATGTCATGCACCGGCGCCGCGACCGAGGCGATGCCGGCCTCGAAACTGCCGATCTGCTCGACCGTCTCGGCGCCGCAGTCACGTTCCCACTGGGCGCGGATATCGGCAAAGCTGCGCCCCGGCGCGGCGCCCTGATCGCGATAAAGCGCAATCAGCGTCTGTTCGTCCACATCCCCCAGCAACACCCGCCCCATGGTGGTGACCGCCGCCGGCAGACGGCTGCCGACATGGACGATGCTGCCCATCCCCAGCCGGCTGGGGCAGCGCAGCATGTAAAGCACCCGGTCGCCATCCCGTACCCCCAGATGGGTCGACCAGTCGGTCTCGTCCCTGAGCCGTTCGATCTCGGGCAGGGCCAGCTCGACCAGTTCACGCGTCGCCATATAGCCATAGCCGAGCCGCAGCACCGCCGGCCCCAGGCTATAGGCCTTGCTGCGCGGCTCCTGCAAAAGGAAGCCCATCTGCGCCAGCGTATAGGCGGTGCGGAAGGCGGCCGAGCGGCTGAGCCCCAGTTCGCGCGCCAGATCGGCCAGCGTCATTTCCTGCCGGTCGGGCGAAAAGGCGGCCAGCGCGCGCAGCCCGCGCACCAGGCCGGGCACGATATAGCGATCCTCCAGCAGTGGATCGGCGGTATCGGGTGAGTCGGAGAGTGTTTTGTCCATAAAACGCCATATAGCCGGCAAAACGCTTTCTTGGTAGATCCGAATCCAACGACAGACCGCGCGACAGAGGAAGAGGATACCGCCATGAACGTGCAAACCCCGACCACCACCCTGGCCGATGACCTGACGGCCCATACCGGCCGCTTCACCGACAAGGTGTTCGACTGGAACGCTTTCCCCTCGAACGCCGGGTTCGAGGAACTGGCCCGCGCCCAGATGCGCTATATCGGCGCCGGCGGTTCGCCCAAGGTCGGCGACACTTCGACCCTGAAGCCCGATCACTTCACCCTGTCGCTGATCTACAAGGAACCGGGCCACTACGCCGCCTGCCACAGCCATGAGATCGAGGAAAGCTTCCTGATCATCGACGGCGCGCTGATCGTCGGCTGGGAAAAGGATGGCGAAGTGGTCGAGGTCAACCTCGGGCCGAAGGACATGATCCTGAACGCCCGCGAAATCGGCCATGGCTTCCGCGTCGACGGGGTCGAGCCGGTGATGATGTCGATCTCGGTCGATGTCGGCAAGCCGCTGCCGCCGGTCTACCACTATCACCCCAAGGAACACCCGACCGAGCTGGCCCGCACCTTTGGCGCCCTGCCCGGCAAGACCCTGAAGTTCGACCGCAACGGCAGCCACCCGCTGCAGCAGCTGATGTCGAAATATGTGGTGCGTCACCACGAACAGCCGACCATCTGGGAAGACGCCGGCTTTACCCGCAAGGTCTATGTCGGCAAAGGCGGGATCGAGAACGACACCTGCCGCAAGGAAATGTGGGGCGTGCCCAGCCGCGTCGGCGTGAAGCCCTTCGTGCGTCCGGTCGAGGATGCGCTGATGGTGCTGGAAGGCGCGCTGATCGTGGGCTGGGAAGAGAATGGCAAGATCGTGGAAACCGAACTCGGCCCGCGCGATCTGGTCAAGACGCCGGCCGGGCGCAAGCACTGGTTCCGCAACAACTCCGCCGCGCCCGCAACGGTGTGGTCGGTGATCGGCCAGTCGGACGAAGACGGCGTCAAATACGAAGCCGCCTGAAGAGACATAACGTGTGAGTGAGTGACTGGGCGCCTGCGAGGGCGCCCTTTTTTGTTAGGCGCTTTTTGTTGCGCGGTCATGCCCAGGGTCAGAGGGTCGCGCCCGGCCCGAGGGTGGGCGCGACCCGGGGCTGACGCCCCGGGGACAGGCTTTTCGCTTACGCCGCCGGCGCGGGTTCCCCCAGCGGCGCGCTCCAGGCGTGATAGCCATAGACCCAATCAGCATTGCCGCCCTGTTTCATCCAGTCGTTGGCCAGCGAGCCGCGCTGGATCGCGGCAGTGCGATCGCGGCGGCTGTCCTCATAGGCCGTCAGCGCGGCGGGCACATCCTCTGCCCCCGCGTCCAGCGCCCGGGCCAGCACGATCGCATCCTCGATCGCCATGCAGGCGCCCTGCGCCATGAAGGGCACCATCGGATGCGCGGCATCGCCCAGCAGCGTCACCCGCCCCCTGGACCATTGCGGCATCGGCTCGCGGATATGCAGCGCCGATTGCATCACCTCGCCGCAGGCCGCCAGCAGCGCCCGCGCCTCGGGATGGAAATCGGCATAGGCCGCGCGCAGTTCCTCGATATCGCCGGGCAGGGTCCAGCCCTCTTCGCCCCAACCGTCCTGACCGGTGGTGGCGAAGACAAAGATTTCCTCGCCCCGGGTCAGCGGGAAGGTGACGATCTGGCGGGTCGCCTCAGGCCCCCACCACTTGGTGAAACTGTCGAGGTTCGCCGCCCCCTCGAGCGCGGCGCGCGGCACCACCGCCCGCCAGGAGACCAGGCCGGAGAATTTTGGCGCATCGGGCCCGAACAGCGCGGTGCGGATCACCGAATGGATGCCATCGGCACCGATCACCACATCGGCCTCGACCCGGGTGCCATCCTCGAGGATCAGGACGGCCCCCTCGGCCCCCTGCTCCACCCCGGCGACACCGGCGCCGAAATGCATCGTCCCCGGCGCCAGCGCCTCCTGCAGCGCGCCCAGCAGATCGGCACGGTGAATGGCGAGCTGAGGTGCGCCGTATTTCTCTTCCGCCGCGGCGGACATCGGCAGGCGCGAGGTTTCGCGGCCGTCGTCCCACATCCGGCTGATGCGGAATTCCGACCGGGCGCCGGTGGCGCGCAACGCCTCACCCAGGCCCAACCCGTCCAGCGCATGCACCGCATTGGGCGTCAGGTTCACATCGGCACCGATTCGACCGAAGGCGCCCGCCTTCTCATAGATCGCCACCTCATGCCCCTTTGCCTGCAGGGCCAAAGCCGTGGTCATCCCCCCGACGCCGCCGCCAGCGACAGCGATTCTCAGTTTCTTCATCCCCAAACCCCCTTCAGTTGCGAGACTCATGATGTGTTCAATATTTAACGCTGTGTTCTTATGCGAATTGTTGGGATCACAGCGGCAATTGTCAATGCGGCCTGTCCGGACAGGTCGAGGTCCCGAAATTTTCTTGACTCGAAGGGCGGGCTTGCTTCAATCTAATTTTTGAACAGACTGTTTATATTTGAACAGATCGCTGCAGCATGGAGGCTAGACACATGGACGCATTCAAGGACAGGCTGTCGGAACGGGCCCGCGACACCAGCCGCCCCGACCTGGCGCATCAATGCCAGGGCCGCCCGCTGACCGAGGCCGAGGTCGCATTCGCCGAGGCGCTGATGGCCATCTATGGCGCCGGCACCCATGACTATACCGCCGTCGCCGCCGCCCTGGCCGAACGCGCCCTGCCCGCACCGATGTCGGGCCGCACCGACTGGACCGAGGCGCTGCTGGCCGAGGAGCTGACCGCCATCAACGCCGACCTCGACGCCGCCTATGAGGCCAACGGCTATGGCGCTTGAGTTCCGATCGGTCACCAAGACCTTCCCCACCACCGCCGGCGGCGAGATGACCGCCGTGTCGGACGTCAGCTTTCGCGTGGACAAGGGCGAATTCGTCTCGGTGGTCGGCCCCTCGGGCTGCGGCAAGTCGACCATCCTGTCGATGACCGCCGGCCTTTATCAGCCCACCCGGGGTGAAGTTCTGGTCAGCGAGCAGCCGGTGCACGGGCCGAACGCCCATGTCGGCTTCATGCTGCAGAAGGATCTGCTGCTGCCCTGGCGCGATATCATCTCGAACATCGAATTCGGGCTCGAGGCGCGTGGCGTCTCCAAGGCTGACCGCCGCGCCCGCGCCATGCAAGAGCTGAAGGCCTGCCATCTGGCCGGCTTTGAGAACCACTATCCCTATCAGCTCTCGGGCGGCATGCGGCAACGCGCGGCGCTGGCGCGTACCCTGGCGATCGACCCCGAGATCATCCTCCTGGACGAACCCTTCTCGGCGCTCGACGCACAGACCAAGCTGCTGCTGCAGAACGCCTTCGCCAAGACCATCACCGAGGCCGGCAAGACCACGCTCCTGATCACCCACGATCTGGCCGAGGCAGTGCTGATGTCCGACCGCATCCTGGTGCTGAGCGAGCGCCCCGGCACCATCATCGCCGAGATCAAGGTCGACCTGCCGCACCGCGACGAACCGATCAAGCGGCGGATCCTGCCGGAGGTGAGCGACTATGCCGCCCAGCTCTTCAAATACCTGAAGCTCGAAGAAAAAGCAGCCTGACACAGATCGGGCGACAGGGAGCAACACATATGAAGAAGGCCTTGATCAACTCTCTCGCAGCGGCGGCGACCGCTGTGCTGTCCGCCTCGGCCGTGGCGGCGCAGAGCGAGCATTTCGTCCTGGTCCATGGCGCCTGGCATGTCGCCGATGCCTGGGACGGGGTAATCGCGGAGCTGGAAAAGCGGGGCTATACCGCCGAGGCCGTCAGGCTGCCGGGTTATGGCAAGGAGGTCGACCGCGCATCGGTCACCTTCGACGAGATCGAGACCGCTCTGGTCAATGCGGTCTCCGCCTATGACGGCCATGTGGTCCTGGTCGGCCATTCCGCTGCCGGCGTGCTGCTGCAGCAGGCTGCGGGCAAGGTCGCGGACAAGCTCGATGCCGTGGTGTTCCACGATGCCTTCCTGGTGCCGGACGGCACCTCGCTGTTCCAGGCGCTGCCGCCCGATCTCGGCAAGCTGTTCGCCGAAGCCGCGGCCGCCTCGCCCGACAACAGCCTGCCGGTAGACGAAGGCTTCTGGCGCCATGTCCTGCTGGCCGGCGTTCCCGAGGCGGAAGCCAGCCGGATCATCGACACCATGGTGCCGCAGCCGTTCAGCTACTACACCCACAAGCTCGATGCCGCATCCTTCGCCGATGTCACGGCGCCGAAATTCGTCCTTCTGGCCACCGATGACGCCTCGCTCCCGCAGGGGGCATGGCAGGGCATGGCCACGTGGCTCGGCGATTTCGACACCATCGAAATTCCCGGCGGGCACGAGGTTCTGCTGACCGATCCTGCCGTGGTGGCAGACGGGCTGACCCAGATCGCAGACAAGCTGTAACGCCCCCCGAGACAGAAAAACCAAGATCCCAACGGAGGTTTTCATGAAGTTCAAGATCGTCAACACCATCGCCGCCGCAGCCCTGGCGCTGTCAGCGACCGCCGCGATGGCGACCGAGAAGGTCACCTATCTGTTCCCGGCGCCCGACTTCCTGCCGGCCTTCGCGCCGTTCCAGATCGCCAAGGGCAAGGGCTATTTCGACGAAGCCGGCCTTGACGTGACCTTCCAGGTCGGCAAGGGCGGCGCCGACGTGGCAACCCAGGTCGCCGTGGGCAACGCCGATCTGGGCGGCGGCATCGGCGACACCCCGATCATCGTGCGCGCCAACGGGCTCGACATCCGCGGCGTGGCGCTGCTGGGCGGGCGCGGCCTGACCCAACTGGCCTGGCGCAAGGACAGCGGCATCACCGGCCCGGCCGACTTCAAGGGCAAGTCGATCGGCGTGCTCGCCTTCCAGGACACCACCTATTACAACCTGCTGGGCGCGCTGGCCTCGGTCGGGCTGACCAAGAACGACGTCGACATCCAGGCGGTCGGCCCGGGCGGCATCATCCAGCTGACCATCGCCGGCAAGCTTGACGGTTTCTCCGGCGTGCCGGAATGGATCGCCGCCATCCAGGGCGCCGGCGTCGCGCTGGAGCAACAGCCGGTCGACACCATCTTCCCGGCCATGGCGCAGGCGATCATCGCCTCGGACAAGACCATCAAGGAGCGTCCCGAAGTGGTCCGCGGCGTCGTTCAGGGCGTGCTCAAAGCGATCAAGGACATCGAGGCCGACCCGGCCCAGGCCGCCAAGGATTACATCTCCTTCGTGCCGCAGCACTCCGGCAAGGAAGCCGAGATCGAAAGCATCCTGCGCGCCTATGCCACGCTGGTCTATCCGGCCGCCGAGAACCAGCCGCTGGGCTCTTTCGACCCGGCCCGGATCGCCGCCGTGCAAAAGTTCTATGTCGATGCCGGCCTGGTGAACACCGCCGTCCCGGTGGATGAGCTTTACACCAACGACTTCGTGAAATGACCGACGCAACTGCAACCTCGGCCGGGGCAAAAGCCCCGGCCACCCCTCAAGGACGGGCGAAAGCCGGGAGAACGCGCATGGACCGCAGCAAAAGCACCACTATCGCAAGCCTCGGGCTGCTCGCCCTCGTGCTGCTGGCCTGGCAATACCTGCCGCCGGCGCTGGACGTGCCGAAATACATCATCCCCACGCTGACCGACTGCCTGGTCGAGATGAAGCGCATGTGGCTTTACGAAAAGCTGATGTCGAACACCCTGTCGACCGCGCTCTACACCGTGCTGGGCTTTGCCATCGGCAGCCTGCTGGGCGCTATCCTGGGCTATCTCCTGGGCATGTCGGTTTTCTGGGAAAAGGTGCTCTCGCCCTATATCTTGGCGCTGCAGATCGCGCCCAAGGTCGCCTTTGCGCCGCTTTTCATCATGTGGTTCGGCTATAATGCCATGCCCAAGATGCTGGTGACGGTGCTGATCGTCTTCTTCCCGGTCCTGGTCAACGTGTTGCAGGCGATGCGCACCGTCGACCGCGATCTGGTCAACCTGGCGCGCGCCTATAACCTCAGCCGCCTCGGCATCTTCTGGAAGGTCGAGATGCCCTCGACCCTTCCGAACCTGATGGCCGGCCTGCGCATCGCCTCCACCCTCGCGGTGATCGGCATTACCGTGGGCGAGTTGATCGGCGGCAACACCGGGCTTGGCTATCTGATTTCCTACGGCGGCGGTCAGGCCAATGCCGCGATGGTCTTCAACGCCATCATCCTGCTGACCGTGATCGGGTTCCTGCTCTACACCGTGCTCCAGCACATCGAAGAGCGTGTCCTGCACTATCTTCCCAAGGCGCAGCACTAAGCCGCCACACAGCTATTCGAACGATATCCCAAGGGAGAAAGCCATGACTGCCATCGACAAGAAAGCCTTGATCGAGAAACGGGTGAACGAAGGCCTGCGCGGCCAGTGGTATCCGGTGTGCAAATCGGTCGAGGTCAAGACCTCAAGCCCCTATGGCACCAAGCTTCTGGGCGAAAAGATCGTCCTGTGGCGCGACGGCGCCGGCAAGCTGCGCTGCATCGAGGATTTCTGCCCCCACCGGGGCGCGCCGCTGAGTTATGGCGAGCTGCACGAGGGCAATATCGCCTGCCGGTATCACGGCGTGGTGGTGGATGGCGACGGCGTCGTGGTCAGCGTGCCGGCGATGCCGGAATGCGCGCTGGAAGGCCGCAAGGCGCTGAAATCCTATCCGGTCACCGAAGCCTATGACGCGGTCTTCGTCTATGTTCCCTCTGTCGACCAACCCGAAGCGCCCGAGCTGATGCTGCCCGCCGTCATGCGTGACGAAGAGAACTGGGCCGGCTTCCTCTGCACCTCGGTCTGGGAGGCGAACTATCGCTATGCGCTCGACAACCTCGCCGACCCGATGCACGGCTGCTATCTGCACGCCGAAAGCTTCACCCTGGCCTATGGGTCGAAGCAGGATCTGATGCAGCTCGACAAGACCGACAACGGCTTCCGCATCGAGCGCGTCGGCCAGACCGGCGAGAACTTCGACTGGACCGAATTCGAGGTCTATCCGGGCGACATGTTCTGCTTCCTCGAGATCCCCTATCCGCCGGCCGCCGGCCCGGGCGGCGTGTTCCGCATCATCGGCTTTGTCACGCCGATGGACGAACATACCACCAGGGTGTTCTTCTGGCGCATGCGCGAAGTGAAGGGGCTGGCCCGCGACAGCTGGCGGTTCCTCTATCGCGCCAAGATGGAAAAGACCCATTGGGACGTGCTGGAGCAGGACCGCGTCATGCTGGAAGGCATGCCCGACGACGCCCGCAAGCGCGAAATGCTCTATCAGCACGACCTGGGCATCACCCGCCTGCGTCAGATCCTGACCCGCGCCGCCAAGGCGCAGATCGAATCCGAGCTGAAACAGCAGAACGTCGCGGCGGAATGAGCATGCTGAAGGATCGCAACATCCTGCTGACCGGGGCGGCCCGGGGCCTGGGGGCGGAGATCGCCCGCAGCCTCGCCGCCCATGGCGCCCGGCTGATCGTCGCCGATATCGCCGAGGACGAGGGGCGCGCCACCGCCCTTGAGGTGGGAGCAGAGTTCCTGCCCGTCGATCTGGCCGATCCGGCCTCGATCGCGGCGCTCGGCGCCGCGGTCTCGGACAAGACCGGCGGCGCGCTGCACGGCCTGGTCAACAACGGGGCCATCGCCACCGGGATCGGCGGCATTCCCTTCGAGAAGATCGAGATCGACAGCTGGGATCTGGTGCATCGCGTCAACGTGCGCGGCACCTGGCTGATGACCCGCGCCTGTGCGCCGATGCTGCGCGCCTCGGGCTCCGGCCGGGTGGTCAACGTCGCCTCGGACACCGCGCTCTGGGGCGCGCCGAACCTGCTGTCCTATACCGCCAGCAAGGGCGCCGTGATGGCGATGACCCGGTCGCTGTCGCGCGAACTCGGCCCCGACCGCGTCGGCATCACCGCCGTGGCGCCGGGCATCCTGACCACACCCTCGACCGATTATGTCCCCGAGGCGCGCCACCGGCTCTATTCCGAAGGTCGCGCGGTTCCCGGACCGCAGGCACCGGGCGAGATCACCGATGTGATCGCCTTCCTTCTGAGTGAAGGCGCGCTGACGCTGACCGGCCAGACCCTGCCGGTCAACAACGGCTTCGTGTTCAAATGACCGGCTGGAGCGCGCATAAGGCGGCTGGCATCAGCTATCTCGAACGCCCCGGCACCGGGCCGGTGCTGGTGCTGCTGCACGGCATCGGATCGCGCGCGGCCTCGTTCACGCCGCTGCTGCCGCATCTGCCCGCCGAGTATCGGGTGATCGCCTGGAACGCGCCCGGCTATGGCGACAGCGATCCGCTGGATCAGGACTGGCCGGTGGCGGCGGATTATGCCCGTGCGCTCGACCGCTTCCTGGATCAGGTGGTGCCCGAAGGGCAGGTCATGCTGCTGGGCCATTCGCTGGGCGCGCTGATGGCGGCGAGTTTCGCCGCCGCCCGGCGCGACCGGGTGTCCCGGCTGATCTTCGCCTCGCCGGCGCTTGGCCACGGCATGGCGCGCGGCGGCACGCTCAGCGCCGCGGCGCAATCGCGGATCGACGATCTGGAACGTCAGGGCGCCGAGGCCTTCGCCGCCGCCCGCGCCGCGCGCCTGGTCCATGACCCCGAGGCCAACCCCGAGATCGTCGCCCTGGTGCGCTCTGCCATGTCGCAGGTGAAACTGCCGGGCTATGCCCAGGCGGCGCGGATGCTGGCCTCGGGCCGGCTGCTCGACGATGCCGAACGGCTGTCGGTGCCCACCGACGTGATCGTCGGCGCCGAGGATCGGGTGACCCCGCCCGAAGGCGCCGAACGCGCCCATGCCGCCCTGCCCCGCGCCATGCGCGGCCGCCTCACCCTGCTGCCCGAGGCCGGGCACGCGATCTATCAACAGGCCCCCGCCCGGTTCGCCGCCGCGCTGGAGCTGTCACCCGTCCCCGCCGCCCTTT
This sequence comes from Pseudodonghicola sp., assembly GCF_048268305.1. NCBI lineage: Bacteria > Pseudomonadati > Pseudomonadota > Alphaproteobacteria > Rhodobacterales > Paracoccaceae > Pseudodonghicola > Pseudodonghicola sp. The sequence continues at coordinate 115,074 of NZ_JBLWVT010000007.1, read as the reverse complement.
AAGGCCCGGACCCGGAGGATATGACCATGACCGAGACGATACGAGCGGGCGGCCTGCGCGGCATCATGATGCGCGGCCCGAACCTGACTTCGACCCTCCCCTTCTACGAGGACATGTGGGGGCTGAAGCTGGCCCACAAGGACGACGGCTGCGCCTATCTGCGCGGCACCAGCGCCGAGCCCTTTCTCTATGGGCTGAAGGACGATCCCACCTATGGGATCGAATACATCCACTTCTCGATGCCCGACCGCGCCACGATGGACGCGCTTTACGATCAGGTCATCGCCAAGGGCGCGCCGGTCAGCGGCAAGCCGGCCGAGTTCGACGACTGGATGGGCGGTTATGGCTTCGAGGTGCTCGACCCCGACAACCGCCGCCTGCGGTTCCGCACCGATGCGCTGAGCGTCGAGGCCGAACCGGAATGGGCCAAGCCGCGCAAGGTCAGCCATGTGGTGCTGAACACGCCCGACATGGAAGGTCTGGAACAGTGGTATTCCGAGGTGCTGGGCTTCCGCGTCTCGGATTACTCGGCCGATCAGATGGTGTTCCTGCGCTGCTCCACCGATCACCACGCCATCGCGCTGGTCCGCGCCTTCTATCCCAGCGTCAACCACGTGGCGTTCGAGCTGCCCTCGCTCAACGAATACATGCGCTCGATCGGCCGGATGCGGCAGAAGGGCCATGTGCCCACCTGGGGGCCGGGCCGTCACGGGCCGGGCGACAACCCGTTTGCCTATTTCGTCTCGCCCTCGGGCTTCGTGATCGAATTCACCTCCGAGGTGCAGCAGATCGACGAGGTCACCCACGAGGCGCAGGTCTGGCCGCGCGACGTGCCCGAGAAGATGGACCAATGGATGACCGCCGGCCCGCCCACCCCGGCGCAACGCGCGGTGATGCAGGGCCGCCCCGATCCGGGCTTTCCCGAGATGCGCAAGACCCAGACGGAGGCTGCGGAATGAACTTCGGCTATGACAACTCCGTCGCAGTGGTCACCGGCGGCTCGTCCGGCATCGGGCTGGCGACGGTGCGGGTGCTGCTGGAATCCGGCGCCCGCGTCGCGCTCTGCGCCCGCAACGAATCCCGGCTCGAGGACGTGGCCGAGGTGCTGCGCCGCGACTTCGGTGCCAACCGGGTGCTGGCGCGGGCGTTCTCCGTGCTCGAAGAAGATGCGGTCAACGCCTTCGCCAATGAGGTGCAGGACACCTTAGGGCGCTGCGACCTCCTGGTGAACAACGCCGGCCAGGGCCGTCAGTCGACCTTCGAGAATACCTCGAACCAGGACTGGCGCGATGAGTACGAGCTGAAGATCTTCAGCCAGGTGCTGCCGATCCGCGCCTTCCTGCCGATGCTGCGGGAGGCCAAGGGCGCCATCGTCGCCGTGAACTCGCTGCTGGCCTATCAGCCGGAAAGCCATATGGTCTGCACCTCCTCGGCCCGGGCCGGGGTGCAGAACATGCTGAAATCCCTCAGCCTGGAACTGGCGCCCGACGTGCGCGTCAATTCGGTGCTGATGGGTCTGATCGGATCGGGGCAATGGACCCGCCGCTTTGCCGCCCGTGAGGATCAGAGCGTCAGCCGCGAGCAATGGTATCGCGACCTGGCCGAACGCAAGGGCATTCCGATGAAGCGTCTGGGAGACGCTGAAGAGGCCGCCAATGCCATCGCCTTCCTCGGGTCGCGCGCGGCCAGCTATATCACCGGTGCCCAGCTCGACGTGTCGGGCGGCTTGAACCGGCACATCTAAGGGACACAGAAGAGACGTGAGCATGAAACACGAAAATATCCAGCAGGCCGCCACCGTTGGCGATTTCATCGCTCAGGCCCTGGCCGATGTCGGCGTGACGACGATCTTCGGCGTCATCTCGATCCATAACATGCCGATCCTCGACGCCGTGGCGCGTCAGGGCCGGATCCGCTTCGTCCCCGCCCGGGGCGAGGCCGGGGCCATGAACATGGCTGACGCCTTCGCCCGCGCCTCGGGCGGGCTGGGGGTCTGCCTGACCTCGACCGGCACTGCCGCCGGCAATGCCGCCGGCGCCCAGGCCGAGGCGCTGACCGCCGGCAGCCGGGTGCTGCATCTGACCAGCCAGGTCGACGCCAACTATGCCGACCGCGATCGCGCGCCGATCCACGACGTGCCGAAACAGGCCGAAATGCTGCGCGGCGTGTCGAAATCCGTCTTCCGCATCTGGGACGCCAATGGCGCCCTCGGCACCCTGAGCGCAGCGATTTCCGCCGCCCTCTCCGCCCCTTCGGGTCCGGTCAGCCTTGAGGTGCCGGTCGACGTGCAGCGCAGCCCGGTGACCACCACAGCGCGCATCCACGCCCCGGTGATCCAGCGCCCGATCGCCCCCGACAGCGTGATCGACGAGATCGCCGCGCATCTGAAGGCCGCCAAACGCCCGCTGATCTGGCTGGGCGGCGGCGCCCGCAACGCGGTGGCCGAGGCGACCGAGCTGATGCGCCGTGGTGTCGGCGTCGTCAGCTCGACCAACGGGCGCGGCGTGATCTCGGAGGAAGAGGCCGGCACCCTTGGCGCCTTCAACATGGGGCCGGATGCCTCTGACCTCTATCAGACCTGCGATCTGATGCTGGTCGTGGGCTCCCGCCTGCGCGGCAACGAGACGCGCAACAACCAGATGCCGCTGCCCCGGCCGCTGTTGCAGATCGACGCCGACGCCGGCCAGGGCGGGCGCAACTATCCGGTCGATGTCTTCGCCCATGGCGACGCCGCCGACACGCTGCGCCGGCTGCTGGATCGCCTGCCCGAAAAGCTGGACACCGATCCGCAGCTGACCTTCGACATCGCCCGCGCTCGGGCCACCGCCGAGGGCCGGCTGCGCGATCAGCTTGGCGCCTATCGCGTCGTCGCCGACGCGATCAGTGCCAAGGTCGGCGAAGGCAAGCACGTCTGGGTCCGCGATGTGACCATCTCGAACTCCACCTTCGGCAACCGCTATGTCCGGCTGGCCGAGCCGACCCAGGGCGTTCACGCGCTTGGCGGCGGCATCGGTCAGGGCGTGGCGATGGGCGTGGGTGCGGCGCTGGCCTGCGAGGGCCGCAAGGCGATCACCCTGATCGGCGACGGCGGCACCATGCTGGGCCTGGCCGAGATGATCACCGCCGTCGAAGAACGCGCGCCGCTGGTCTATGTGCTGATGAACGATCAGGCCTATGGGGTGATCCAGAACATCCAGGACGCGCAATACGACAGCCGCCGGCATTATTCGCAACTGCATGTCCCGGACTTCAAGGCCTTCTGCGGCTCGATCAACATGCCGCATGTTCGGGTGGACGACGTGGCCGATTTCGAAGCCACGCTCGAAGCCGCCATCGCCGCCGAGGGCCCGCGTCTGATCGAGGTCGACATGTGCGCGATCGGCCCCTTCGCCCAGAGCTTCGCCGGCCCGCCCGCCGGTGCCGCCGGCAAGGCGGAGTGATCGGCCATGCATCTTGGTGTGATCGGATACGGCAATATCGCCCAAACCCTGCTTGAGCTGCTGAGCCGGCCAGGCGCCCCCGCCGTCACCCGCGTGACGCTGCTGGTGCGCCCCGGCAAGGCAGAGGCCACGGCAGAGGCGACCGGCGGGTTTGCCCTGCCCGTCGCGGCGGTCGAGACCAGCGAGGCGCTGATCGCCGGTGCCCCCGATCTGGTGGTGGAATGCGCCGGCCACGCCGGCGTCACCGCCCATGTGCCCGCCGTCCTGCGCGCCGGGATCGACACGGTGGTCGTGTCGATCGGGGCGATGTCGGACGATGCGCTGACGGCGGAGCTGAAGGCCGCCGCCAAATCCGGCGGCGCGCGGATCGTGCTGCCGGCCGGCGCGGTGGGCGGGATCGACCTTCTGTCCTCGCTCTCCGCCTCGGGGCCCGTCGAGGTCACCTATCGCGGCATCAAGCCGCCCAAGGCCTGGGCCGGCACCCCGGCGGAAGCGGTCGCGGATCTCGATACCCTCGATCACGCGCTGGTCTTCTTCGAGGGCACCGCGCGCGAGGCCGCCTCGCAATTCCCGAAGAACGCCAATGTCGCGGCAACGCTGGCCCTGGCCGGCGCCGGCCTCGACGCCACCCGGGTCGAGCTGATCGCCGATCCGGCGGCAGCGGGCAATATCCATGCCTATGAGGTTCGCTCGAGCGTGGCGAACTACAGCATGAAAATCGAAAACCTGCCCTCCAAGGGCAACGCGAAGACCAGCGTGTCGACGATCTATTCCGTCCTGCGGGAGATCCGGAACCGGCTGGCAGTGGTGGCAATCTGATGGATACGACTTTCGACGGGATGCCGGACGGGCGGCTTTATCTGGCCGGCGAATGGCGCGAAGGCACCGGGGCCGAGATCACCTCGGTCTTCCCGGCCGACGGCAGCGTCAACCGGGTGCTCAAGGGCGCATCGCGCGCCGATGGGGAAGAGGCGATCGCCAAGGCCAAGGCGGCGCAGGCCGATCCCGCCTGGCAGGGACTGAAGCCGCATGAGCGCGCGCGTTACCTCTATGCCATCGCCGACGGGATCGAGGCGAATATCGACCGCATCTCGCAAATCCAGACCCGCGACACCGGCAAGACCCTGCGGGAGACCGCGGCGCTCGCCGCCTCCGCCGCCGGCACCTTCCGCTATTTCGGCGCGGTGGTGGAGACGATGGACGAGGATCTGACCGTGCAGCGCGGCACCGCGCTGACCATGTCGGTGCATGAACCGCTGGGCATCGTCGCCGCGATCACGCCGTGGAACTCTCCGATCGCGTCGGATGCGCAAAAGGTGGCCCCGGCGCTCGCCGCCGGCAATGCGGTGATCCTGAAACCCGCCTCCTGGTCGCCGCTGACGGCGCTGGAACTGGCCCGCATCGTCGATGAGGCCGGCCTGCCCAAGGGCCTGTTCTCGGTGCTGCCGGGCTCGGGCCGCGAAATCGGCAACCTGCTGGTGGAACACCCCGATATCGCTCGCGTCAGCTTTACCGGCGGCACCACGACGGGGCGGGCGCTGGCACGCCAGGCCGCCGACAAGCTGATGCCGGTCAGCCTGGAGCTGGGCGGCAAATCCCCCACCATCGTCTTCGAGGACGCGGATCAGGATCAGGCGCTGGCCGGCATCCTGTTCGGCATCTTCTCCTCCTCGGGGCAAAGCTGCATCGCCGGCTCGCGGCTCTTCGTGCAGAAAAGCATCTATGACAGCTTCGTGCCGCGCCTGGTCGAGGCGACCAAGCGGCTGAAGGTCGGCCATCCGTTCGACGCCGACACCCAGGTCGCGCCGCTGATCCACATGGACCACCGCGCGGAAGTGGCCGATCACGTCGCCCGCGCGATTGCCGAGGGGGCCGAACTGCTTTGCGGCGGCGCCATCCCCGAGGGCGATCTCTATGCCAAGGGCAGCTATTACCTGCCGACCATCCTGGCCGGCGTGAAGAACACCGATCGCATCTGCCGCGAAGAGGTCTTCGGCCCGGTGCTGGTGGTGATGCCCTTCGAAGACGAGGCCGAGGTGATCGCCCTGTCGAATGACAACGACTATGGGCTGGCCTGCGGCATCTGGACCCGCGATTTCCCGAAAGCCTGGCGGATCGGCCGCGCCATCCGCTCCGGCACCATCTGGCACAACACCTACAAGCAGTTCTCGATCTCCACCCCCTTCGGCGGGGAAGACGACAGCGGCGTGGGCCGGGAAAAGGGCCGTCAGGGGCTGCGCGCCTATATGGCGCAGAAGAGCTTTTACACCGATCTCACCGGCCAGATGCACCCCTGGGCCGCAGCGACCGTGGAGGGGTTATGAGCACAGGCAAGATCGCCATCGTCGGCGCCGGGCCTTCGGGCTGCTTTCTGGCGCAATCGCTGCTCAAGGCGGCGCCCGATCTGCAGGTCGATCTGATCGACCGGCTGCCGGTGCCCTATGGTCTGGTCCGCTATGGCGTGGCCGCCGACCATCAGGGCACCAAGGCCGTGGCCCGGCAATTCGCCCGCGTCTTCGGCCGGCAGGGGGCGGAGTTTCATGGCAACGTCACGCTGGGCGCGGATGTGACGCTCGAGGCGCTGCAAGGCGCCTATGACGCGGTGGTCCTTGCCGCCGGTCTCAGCAACGACCGGCCGCTCGGCGTGCCGGGGGCGGAACTGCCGGGCGTCTGGGGCGCCGGGCTGATCACCCGCGCGCTTTACGAGCACCCCGACGCCGGCACCCTGCCCGATCTGGGCCCGCGCCCGCTGATCGTCGGCAACGGCAATGTGGCGATCGACCTGCTGCGGCTGCTGGCGAAACAGCCCGACGAGCTGGAGGGATCCGACCTCGGCCCCGTCGCCACCGACTGGCTGAGCCAGAGCGGCATTGAGGAGATCACCATCACCGGCCGCTCGCCCGCCGCGCAGGCGAAATTCGACACGGTGATGATCAAGGAACTCTCCAAGCTCTCCGGCGTCACCATCCATGTCGAGGGCGCGGGGTCCAGCGAGGACGCTGCCGAGGCCAAGAAGATCGAGGCGGTGCTGGCGCTCCACGGTCATGCCACCGGTCCGCGCCGCGTCACCTTCCGCTTCGGCCTGGCGCCGCTGGCGGTCGAGGGCGACGACCATGTCACCGCCATGCGGTTCCAGACCGCAGCGGGAGAGGAAACCCTGCCCTGCAGCTCGGTCCTGACCGCCATCGGCTTTTGCGCCGACGGGCAATTGCCGCGCGACGCGCTGCTGTCGGAGGCGCAGGATGTCGAGGCCGGCGTACTGGCCCCGGGGCTTTACGCCACCGGCTGGTTCCGCCGAGGCCCGCGCGGCACCATCCCGGAAAACCGCGCCGATGCCCAGGCTCTGGCGGGCCGCATTCTGGCCGATCTCAGCCCCGATCCGGCGAAACCTGGCCGGGCCATCCTGGCCGATCTCGACGCCCGGGTGGACTATGCCGGCTGGACCCGTATTGATGCCCATGAAACCGCCACGGCGCCCGAAGGCCGCGTCCGTGCCAAGATCGCGCGCCGCGAGGAGATGCTGCGCCGCGCCCGCGAAGAGGAAAGCTGACCCATGAAGATCACCATTCTTTACGGCACCGAAACCGGCAACGCCGAGATGCTGGCCGAGGATATCCAGTCGGAGCTGGACAACGACCATGAGGTCGAATGTCTGAACCTGTCGGATATGGGCGCGGGCGATTTCGATCCGTCGCGGTTCTATCTGGTGGTCTGCTCGACCTATGGCGACGGCGAACTGCCGGCCTCGGCCAAGCCCTTTGCCGAGGCGGTGGCGGCGGAAAAGCCCGATCTCTCCGCCATCAAGTTCGCCATCTTCGGTCTTGGCGACAGCGAATATGAAGAGACCTTCAACTTCGGTCCGAAACATCTGGCCGAGCTGCTGCAAGCCCAAGGCGCCACCCAGATCGGCGAGCGGGTCGCGCATGACGCCTCCGGCCCCGACATGGCCGAAGATCTCGCCTTCCCCTGGGCGGAAGCCGTGATCGCCGAGGCCGCCGAGGCGATGGGCGAGGCTGCCTGATGACACCGGATGACATCCGCGCCCGGCTGATCGTTCCCTGGAAACACGGCGAATTCGTCGATCTTCGGGGCATCACCTGCGACGGGCCGCTCGATCTCAGGGACTGCCTGCTCACCGGCGTGGATTTCACCGGCGCGCATTTCGCCGGCGGCATCGACGCCCGCGGCGCCCGGTTCGACGGGATCAGCTGGTTCCGCGATGTCACCTTCGACGGCCCGGCCCGGTTCGACCATGCGAGCTTCATGAACGATGGCCGGTTCGAGGGCAGCCGCTTCAACGGGGCCGCCAGCTTCACCGGTGCGGAATTCCGCGGCATCGGCCGGTTCGATGCCACCCGCTTCGAGGATGGCGCCGATTTCTCCGGCATGGTGAGCTATGGCAACGTCTCGTTGCAGGGGATCGAGGCGCGTGGCACCGTCAGCTTTCACGGCAGCGAATGGCTGGGCGGGCTCTGGTGCCAGGATGCCCACCTGCCCGAGGGCACCGATCTGAGCGAGACCCAGGTGCATGGCCGGCTCTGGCTGCGCGACGCCCGACGCGGCAACGCCGCGCTCGAGACGCAGGATTTCGGCATGTCCTTCGGCTATACCTACCTGTAAACGACGGCCGCCTACGGGCGGCCTGTCGCCTAGCCGCGCCGCCCTGCGAAGAAATCCTTCAGCAGCGCCTCGGCCTCGCGCGCGGCGATGCCGTCATAGACCTCGGGCTTGTGGTGCGCCTGCGGGTGCGAGAACACCCGCGCCCCATGCGCCACGCCGCCCGATTTCGGATCCCCTGCCCCGTAATAGACCCGCGCAATCCGCGCCGCCGAGATCGCAGCGGCGCACATGGCGCAGGGTTCCAGCGTGACATAGAGATCGCAGCCCAGCAGCCGTTCCGACCCCAGCGCGGCGCAGGCCTCGCGGATCGCCAGCATCTCGGCATGGGCGGTGGGGTCGTTCAGTTCCCGCGTGCGGTTGCCGGCGATGGCCACAACGCGGCCGTCGGGGCCGATGACGACGGCGCCCACCGGCACCTCGCCCCGCTCGCCCGCCGCCCTTGCCGCCGCAAGCGCCCGATCCATATGAGAGGTAAATCGCATTCCCCTTCCCTGCCCCGCATTCCCCGCTTTCGCAAGCCCACGCGATGAGCTAAGGCGCAAGACATGAGCAAAGCCCCCGAGACCCCCGCCCCCGAAGGCGATCGCATCGCCAAGATCCTGGCCCGCGCCGGCGTCGCCTCGCGCCGCGAGGCCGAGCGCCTGATCGAAGAAGGGCGGGTCAACGTCAACGGCAAGCCGATCGACAGCCCGGCGCTGAACGTCACGGCGAAGGACAGCATCACCGTCGACGGCAAGCCGCTGGCAGAACCGGAACCGGCCCGGCTCTGGCTTTATCACAAGCCTGCGGGGCTGGTGACCACGGCGCGCGACGAACAGGGGCGCGAGACCATCTTCGATACGCTCCCCGAGGAGCTGCCGCGGGTGATCAGCATCGGCCGGCTCGACCTCAATTCCGAAGGGCTGCTGCTCTTGACCAACGACGGCGGGCTCAAGCGACAGCTTGAACTGCCTTCGACCGGCTGGCTGCGCCGCTATCGGGTGCGGATCAACGGCCGCCCCGCCGACAAGGATTTCGACGTGCTGCGCAAGGGCGTGGTGATCGAAGGCGAGAAATTCCAGCCGATGATCGTCAGCATCGACCGCCAGCAGGGCGCCAACGCCTGGCTGACCGTCGGCCTGCGCGAGGGCCGCAACCGCGAGATTCGCCGCGCGATGGAGGCGGCAGGTTTCACCGTGAACCGGCTGATCCGGATTTCCTATGGCCCCTTCCAGCTTGGCAATCTGAAGCCGGGCGAGGTCGAGGAGGTCCGCCGCCGGGTGCTGCGCGACCAATTGGGCCTTGAGGCCGAGGCGGAGCCCGAGGCTCAGCCGAGCGGTGCGCCCCGACCGGCACGCGGCGGCAAGCCCGCCCCGAAAGCCGGTGCCAAGCCGCGAGACCACGCGGGCGAGCGGCGCGAGGGCAAGCCGGGCGAACGGCCGCGCGGGCGGTCTGGCGACACGCCCTATCGCAAACCCGAGAGCGGCGCCAAACGCCCGCCGCGCGACGAGCGGGACGAGAAGACCAACGAAGGCAGGCCGCCGCGCAAGTTCACCGCCAAGACCGGCGGCAAGCCTTGGGATGTCTCGGGAGACCGCCGCGACGACCGCAAGGATCGCAAGCCGGCCTCCACCGCGGGGAAACGGCCACCACGGGGCGCCGGGACCGAGACCGAGGAGCGATCGGGCCGCACGTTCGCGGCGCGACCTGGCGGCAAGCCGGCCACGAAATACGCGCCGAAATCGGGATCGAAACCTTGGGAGAAATCCGGCGACCCGCGCGACGAGCGCGGCGGTGACCGGACCGAGCGCAAGCCGGCGACGCCCGGCGCGAAACGACCGTCGCGAGGTGGCGGCGGCGCCGCCGGAGAAACCTCGGCGCGTAAGTTCACCCCCAAGCCGGCGGCGAAATTCGCTTCGAAATCGACGGCGAAACCCGGTCAGACGGAACGCCCGACGGGGGGCAAGTCGGCGAGCAAGTCGGGGGGCGGCAAGCCCGCAAAGCCGTCGCGGAAACCCGATGCGACCACCGCCCCGAGCGGCAGGCCGCCCCGGTCCAATCCCGCCGCGAACCCTGGCGCCAGCCTGCGCGGGCATCGTCCGGGGAAGCCCAAGCGCGGCTGATCCGCCGGCACTGACGTGCCGAGCTGTCGGTTCCCCCTAGAATGCGCGCCGCGCATGACCTACCTTGCAGAGGTCTTTCACATCTCTGGGACGACCGATGTCACGGACGGGACTACAGAAATTCGCCTATATCGCCCTGCTGGTCCTGCTCTTCGGGGTAACGACCGGCTGGCTCGGGGGGCTCTGAGCCATGGCGCAGCGCTTTGGCGGCAAATACAGCCCCACCCCCGGCGCCGCCGGTGAGCCCGTCACATCCGACCCCAAGGCCGCGCTGCCTCCGCCGGGCGCCTATGCCGGCGCCAAGGTCGATCCGGCCGGGGCCCGGGTCAACACCCTGTTCCTGCCCGCCGTGGTATTGGGGCTGATGTCGCTGACCAGCGGCGCCATCGGCATGGCCACCGGGCTGATCGGCGCGGGCCTGCTGGCCGGGGCCGCCTTCATGACCCGCGAGGGGCTGAGGGCCGAGGCCGCCTATGATGCCCGCAAGGTCGCCCGTCGCCCCGCCCTGCCGCGCAAGATGATCGCGAGCCTCCTGACCGGGCTCGGCGCCGGGATGGCGGTCTGGCAGCACGAGGGCGGCGTGATCGCCCCCGCGCTCTATGGCGTCGCCGCGCTGGTGCTGCACGGGCTCGCCTTTGGCATCGACCCCTTGCGCGACAAGGGAACCGAGGGCATCGACGGCTTCCAGCAGGATCGCGTCGCCCGCGCGGTGGAGGAGGCCGAGGCCTATCTTACCGCCATGACCAAGGCGATCGCCCGCACCGGCGACCGGCAGATGGAAACCCGGGTGGAGCGGTTCCAGAAGACCGCCCGCGACCTCTTCCGCACGGTCGAGGAAGACCCGCGCGACCTGACCGGCGCCCGCAAGTACATGAGCGTCTATCTGATGGGTGCGCGCGACGCGACGGTGAAGTTCGCCGATATCTACACCCGCGGTCACGATGCCCAGGCGCGCAGCGACTACACCGCGCTGCTTGACGATCTGGAGCAGAATTTCGCCGCCCGCACCAAGGCGATGTTACAGAATGATCGTAGCGACCTGACCATCGAAATCGACGTGCTGCGCGACCGGCTGCAGCGCGAAGGCGTCCGGCTTGACTGACCGGCAAACATCTTCAACGAGGAACCCGTTACATGTCCGACATCATCCAGAAACAGGCCCAGAGCACGCAGACCGAGGTCGAACAGATCACCGGCACCGTCTTGCCTGAGCCCGGCGGCGAAATCGTGCCCCTGCAGGAGGCCAGCCCCGCAGCCGGCGCCGAAATCCGCAAGCGGATGTCCGAGATCAACATGGGCGACACCAATTCCATCGTCTCCTTCGGGTCGGGCGCCCAGGCCGAGCTGCAGGAGATCAGCCAGGCGATGCTGGCCGGCGTGCGCAACAAGGACGTGGGCCCGGCCGGCGATTCCTTGCGCAATATCGTCACCACGATCCGCGGCTTTTCGGTCTCGGAACTCGACGTGCGGCGCGAACGGACCTTCTGGGAAAAGCTGATCGGCCGCGCCGCCCCCTTCGCCAAGTTCACCGCCCGCTATGAGGAGGTGCAGAGCCAGATCGACAAGATCACCGACGACCTGCTGAAGCACGAACATACGCTGCTGAAGGATATCAAGTCGCTCGACCTGCTCTATGGCAAGACGCTGGATTTCTATGACGAGCTGGCGCTCTACATCGCCGCCGGCGAGGAGAAGCTGGCCGAGCTCGACCGCGCCGACATCCCCGCCAAGGAGGCCGAGGTGCAGGCGGCGGCGGAGAACGATCAGGTGATGAAGGCGCAGGAGCTGCGCGACCTGCGCGCCGCCCGCGATGATCTGGAGCGGCGTGTCCACGACCTGAAGCTGACCCGCCAGGTGACCATGCAATCGCTGCCCTCGATCCGGCTGGTGCAGGAGAATGACAAGAGCCTGGTCACCAAGATCAACTCGACCATGGTGAACACCGTGCCGCTGTGGGAAACCCAACTGGCCCAGGCGGTGACCATCCAGCGGTCGGCCGAGGCCGCCTCGGCGGTGCGCGCGGCCAATGACCTGACCAACGAGCTGCTCACCGCCAACGCCAAGAACCTGCGCGAAAGCAACAAGGTGATCCGCCAGGAGATGGAGCGCGGCGTGTTCGACATCGACGCGGTGAAGAAGGCCAACGAGGATCTGATCGGCACCATCCAGGAGAGCCTGCAGATCGCCGACGAGGGCAAGGCCAAGCGCGCCGCCGCCGAGGAGGAGCTGAAGAAGATGGAGGCCGAGCTGCGCGACACGCTGGCCGCCGCCAAGGCCAAGAAGACCGGGCTGGGCGATACCGCCGGCACCGCGGTTCCGAACTGAGGAACCGCCATGCGGCCGAGGCGCATAGAGAGGCGGCGGGGCCCGCTGGCCGGTCTGGGACTGGCCATGGCCCTGCTGGCCGGCTGCGAGCAGGAGCTGCCGCGCAGCTCTCCGCCGCCACAGGCGCGGCCGGTGGCGCTGCAGCCGCAGGCCCCTCACCCGCCCTCGGACAAGAGCCAGGCGCTCGCCCGCTATTATCGCAAGGTGCAGAACGATCTGCTGACCCGTGGCCTGCTGCGCACCGACGGCGGCGGGCCGGACACCCCGTTCACCGCCGACGATCTGGTGCGCGATTTCATCAATATCGCCTTCTTTGACGAATATACCCGCGGCCCGCTCTCCGGCGGGGGCCATGGCGCCGGCGCGCTCAGCCGCTGGGAAGTGCCGGTCCGGGTCAACGTCGAATATGGCGCCAACGTCCAATATGGTCAGCGCACCCGGGACGCCAACAACATCACCGCCTATGTCAACCGGCTGGCGCGGGTCAGCGGCCATTCGGTCAGCATGGCGTCCAGCCCGGCAGCGGCGAACTTTCACGTCTTCGTCGCCGGCGAGGATGACAGCGTCTTCATGCAAACCCGGATCAAGCAGTTGATCCCCACCATCAGCACGCCCGAGCTGGACCTCTTCGCCGATCTGCCGCGCGGCTTCTATTGTCTGGTGATCGCCGTGGCGGCGCAGAACAATCCCAATACCTATGTCAACGCCGTCGCCCTGATCCGGACCGAGCACCCCGAGCTGGTGCGCCAGGCCTGTATTCACGAGGAGCTGGCGCAGGGCCTCGGCCTGCCCAACGACAGCCCCGAGGCGCGGCCGTCGATCTTCAACGACGACGACGAATTCGCCCTGCTGACGCGGCACGATGAACTTCTGCTGAAAATGCTCTACGATCCCAGGCTGAAACCCGGCATGACCCCGGACCAGGCCCGTCCGATCGCCCGGATCATCGCCCGCGAACTGATGGGGCAGGCACTGTGATCGCCGCCCCCGCCCGTTTTTGACGAAAGGACTGAACGAATGGGTATCTTCGATTTTCTCTCCGGCCAGTTCATCGACGTCATCCATTGGGTCGATGACACCCATGACACCATGGTCTGGCGGTTCGAGCGCTACGGGCATGAGATCAAATATGGCGCCAAGCTGACGGTGCGCGAGGGGCAGGCCGCGGTCTTTGTCCACGAGGGGCAGATCGCCGATGTCTTCACCCCCGGTCTCTATATGCTCGAGACCAACAACATGCCGATCCTGACGACGCTGCAGCATTGGGATCACGGGTTCAAATCGCCGTTCAAGTCCGAGATCTATTTCGTCAACACGACGCGGTTCAACGATCTGAAATGGGGCACCAAGAACCCGATCATGCTGCGCGATCCGGAGTTCGGCCCGACCCGCATCCGCGCCTTCGGCACCTATACGATCCGGGTGAAGGATGCGGCCCGCTTCCTGACCGAGATCGTCGGCACCGATGGTGAGTTCACCATGGACGAGATCAGCTTCCAGATCCGCAACATCATCGTGCAGGAGTTTTCCCGGGTGATCGCCGGATCGGGGATCCCGGTGCTGGACATGGCAGCGAACACTGCCGATCTGGGCAAGCTGATCGCCACCCAGGTTTCCCCCACGCTGGACAGCTACGGGCTGGAGATGCCCGAATTCTATATCGAGAACATCTCGCTCCCCCCCGCGGTCGAGGCGGCGCTCGACAAGCGGACTTCGATGGGGCTCGCCGGCGATCTGGGCCGGTTCACCCAATATTCGGCGGCAGAGGCGATGACCTCGGCGGCCACGAACCCGGCGGGTGGCGGCATGGCCGCCGGCCTTGGCGCCGGCATGGGGATGGCGATGGGCAGCCAGATGGCACAGCAGACCGGCCCCTGGGGCGCCGCCCCGGCCCAGCAGCAGCCGGCGCAGCATGCCGCCAGCCCGGTGCCGCCGCCGCCCCCGGTTGAACATGTCTGGCACCTGGCCGAGAACGGCCAGACCAGGGGGCCGTTCTCGCGTGCCGATCTGGGCCGGATGGCCAGCGCCGGAGAGCTGAAGCGCGACACCTATGTCTGGACCGCCGGACAGGACGGCTGGAAGCGCGCGGAAGAGGTGCAGGAACTGGCGCAGCTTTTCACCATCCTGCCGCCGCCGCCCCCGCCGGGCGCCTGAGCCCCGACCAGCCCCCTGCCCCTTTCGCAAGACAAGACCCGCCATGACCGCAACCCCGCCCCCACCGCCTCCGCCCGGGGTGCCCCCCGCGCCGCCGATCCCCCCGGCGGCGTCCGCCCCAACGCCCGAGGCCCAGCCCGGCGGCGAGCATCGCTTTCCCTGCGAACAATGCGGCGCGGATTACCGGTTCGACCCGGCTCAGGGCCGGCTGGTCTGCGACCATTGCGGCCATAGCCAGGCGATCGAAACCAGCCCCTGGGGCAAGGCCAAGCTGAAGGAGCTGGATTTCGAGGCCGCCCGCGCCCATCGGCTGCCGGCCTCGGACAGCGAGGAAACCCGCACCGTCACCTGCCCCAACTGCGGCTCGCAATTCGAATTCGACCCGGCGACCCATGCCGCCGAATGCCCGTTCTGCGCCACCCCGGTGGTGACCGATACCGGCGTCAGCCGACAGTTGAAGCCGCGCGGGGTGCTGCCCTTCGCCCTGGCCGAACGCGACGCCCACAAGGCGATGACCGACTGGCTGGGCCGGCTGTGGTTCGCGCCCAATGGGCTGAAGGATTATGCCCGCAAGGGGCGCAAGATGCAGGGCATCTATGTGCCCTATTGGACCTTCGACGCCGACACCCAGACCAGCTATCGCGGCGAGCGTGGCGATACCTATTACGAGACCCGCACCGTCATCCGCGACGGCAAGCAGGTGCAGGAACAGGTGCCGCGCATCCGCTGGACACCGCGATCGGGCCGGGTGGCGCGGTTCTTCAACGATATTCTGGTGCTGGCCTCGAAAAGCCTGCCGAAACGCTATACCGACGCCTTGGAGCCCTGGGATCTGGCCTCGCTCGAACCCTATCGGCCGGAATACCTGGCGGGCTTTCGGTCAGAGGCCTATACGATCGGGCTGGAGGAAGGCTATGATCAGGCCCGCGCCTATATGGCCCAGGTGATCGAACAGGACGTGCGGATCGACATCGGCGGCGATCAGCAGCGGATCCATGCGCTGAATACCCAGATCTCGGACGTGACCTTCAAGCATGTGCTGCTGCCGGTCTGGCTGGCGGCCTACAAGTACCGTGGCCAGACCTATCGCTTTGTCGTCAACGCGCGCACCGGCCGGGTGCAGGGGGAACGGCCCTGGTCGGCGATCAAGATCGCCATCGCGGTGATCCTCGGGCTGATCGTCGCGGGCGTCGTCGGCTATATCGCGTCGCAGAACCAATAGCCCCGCGAACAAAGGCGGCGGAGCCTGCCGCCGCCTTGCCGAGCGGCTGGCTCACTCCTTGGCGATGTCGATCTTGCGGGCGGCTTTCGCCTCGGCCCCGGCCTTTTTCGGCACGCTCACATGCAGCACGCCATCGACCATCTTGGCGCTGGCCTTGTCACCATCGGCGTCCTCCGGCAGGCGGAAGGACCGGCGGAAGGCGCCATACTGGCGTTCGCTGAAATACCAGGTGTCGCCCTTCTTCTCTTCCTGGGTCTTCTTCTCGCCCCGGATGGTGACGACGCCATCCGCCACCGTCAGTTCGATATCGTCGTCCGAGACCCCCGGCAGCTCCATGCTGATGTCATAGGCATCGCCGCTGCTCGATGCCTCGGTCGCCGGGCTCAGCCAGTCGGCGATCCTGGTCCCGAACATGCGGAATGGATCGTAGAGACTGGGCCAGAGCCCTCGGTGTTCGGATTTTTCGATCGTTTCGGACTTTTCAACCATGATCAATTTCCTCCTGCTAACACGCGGGAAACGCCCCTCGTCGCCTCGACTCATCGGGGCCCGATTTCCCGCAAAGATTGTATAGCAAAAATTTCGCTCTCCCCCAATCCGACTTCGCCCCCCCCTGTCGTCCGCCCCTTGCGCCCGCCTTGCGCCAAGGCCATTCTGCGCCGCATGACCACGGAAGACTTGGGGGCGAAAATGACCTTGGATGAGCTGGACGCGCTGATGAAAGCGCGGTTTTCCTGCCGCGCCTATCGCCCCGATCCGGTCCCGCGCCAGACGATCGAGGCGATCGTCGACACCGCCCGGCGGGCGCCCTCCTGGTGCAATGCCCAACCCTGGCAGCTCACCATCACCTCGGGGGCGGAAACCGCGGCGTTTCGCACCGCCTTGAGGCAACAGGCGATGTCCGGAGCGCATGACCCCGACCTGACGTTCCCGGCCAGCTATCCCGGGGTCTATGGCGACCGCCGCCGCACCTGCGGCTGGCAGCTTTACGATGCGGTCGGGGTGAAGAAGGGCGATCGCGAGGCCTCCGCCCGGCAGGCGATGCGCAATTTCGATCTGTTCGACGCGCCGCATTGCGCCATCGTCTCTTCTCCCGCCGAACTGGGCGCTTACGGGGCACTTGACTGCGGCGGCTTCGTCACCGCCTTTTGTCTGGCGGCAGAGGCCGCCGGCGTCGCCACCATCCCGCAGGCGGCGGTGGCCAGTTTCGCGCCCTTCCTGCACAGCTATTTCGGCATTCCCGAAGACCGGCTGATCCTCTGCGCCATCTCCTTCGGCCATGCTGACATGAGCGATCCCGCCAACAGCTTCCGCACCGATCGCGCCCCGGTCGGGGACATCGTGGAGTGGCGCGGATGACCGGCCCGGCGATCCTCTGCTGCGGCGAAGCCGTGCTTGATCTGGTGCCCGCCACGCTGGCGGACGGCGCTCAGGGCTTGCGTCCGGTCCCCGGCGGCGCCGCGCTTAACACCGCCGTGGCGCTGGCCCGTCAGGGGGTGAGCGCCGGCTTTGTCGGCGCGCTTTCCACCGACCCGGCGGGTGAACGGCTGGCGCAGGCGATGGCGGCGGCGCGGGTGGATCTGTCCCATGCCAGCCGGTTCGATCGCCCCTGCCCGCTGGCCCTGGCGCAGTCCGTTGGCACCGGCACCCGGTTCGACCTTTACGACATCGGCACCGCCGGCGCGCTCTATGCCCCCGCCGATCTGCCCGACCGGCTGCCGAAATCCACTCTGGCGCTGGTCTTCGGCGGCATCAGCCTGATCGCCCCGCCGGCAGCGGAAGCCTTTGAAGACCTCGCCCGGCGCGAAGCGGCCGATCGGCTGATCTGGCTCGACCTCAATATCCGGCCCCTGCTGGTGCGCGACACGGCAGACTATCGGGCGCGGCTGAAACGCATGGTCGCGCTGGCCGATGTGGTCAAGGTCTCCGACGAGGATCTGGACTGGCTGGGTCCCGATGCGCTGGAAGAGCTGCGCGAGGTGGCGCCGCTGCTGCTGCACACCCGGGGCGCCGCCGGCGCCATCTGCTGGCGCGGGCTCGAGGTCTTCGTGATGCCGGCCCCGAAGGTGGCCGAGGTCGTCGATACCGTCGGCGCCGGCGATATCTTCGCCGCCGGCACGCTGGCGCATCTGGCCCGGTCCGGTCATCTGGCCAAGCCGCTCGCCCCGCCGGAAGAGGCGCTGCGCCATGCCGTGGCCCATGGGCTGACGGCGGCCAGCCTCAGCGTCCAACGCCCCGGAGCCGATGCCCCCACCTGGAAGGAGACAGTCGAATGCGCGCATTGATCCAGCGGGTCTCCGAAGCCCGGGTCAAGGTCGATGGCGAGACCATCGGAGAGATCGGCGTGGGCCTCTTGGTACTGATCTGCGCCATGCAGGGCGATACCGAGGCCAATGCCGACAAGCTGGCCGCCAAGATCGCCAAGCTGCGGATCTTCAAGGACGAGGCGGAGAAGATGAACCGCTCGCTCCTCGACGTGAAGGGCGCCGCGCTGGTGGTCAGCCAGTTCACCCTGGCCGCCGATACCCGCAGCGGCAACCGGCCCGGGTTCTCCACCGCCGCCCCGCCGGCGGAGGGAGAGCGGCTTTATCAGTACTTCGCGGGCCAGCTCGCCGCCCAGGGGGTGCCGGTCGAACGTGGCCGCTTCGGAGCCGACATGAAGGTCGGGCTGATCAACGACGGGCCGATCACCATCTGGATGGAGGTCTGAATGGACCCCAAGGCGCAGGTGCTGGCGATCTGGCGCGCCGGGGTGGCCGCCGTGGATGGTCATGCCGCGACGCAAAGGGCGCTGACCGGGGCCGAGGCACCCGATCGCATTCTTGCCGTCGGCAAGGCGGCCGCCGCCATGGCCCGCGCGGCGATGGAGCGGTTCCCCGGCGTGCCCGCGCTGGTCGTCACCAAGGACGGCCATGGCGCCGATCTGCCGACCGAGGCCGAATTGATCGAGGCCGCCCATCCTGTCCCCGATGCCCGCAGCCTGCGCGCCGGCCGCGCCCTGCGCGAAGCGGTGGAGGCGATGGCCGAGGGCTCCTCGCTTCTCCTGCTGGTCTCGGGCGGCGCCTCCTCGCTTGCCGAGGATCTGGTCGAGGGCCAGACGCTCGACGATCTCGCGGCGCTGAACCGGCGGCTGTTGGCGGCCGGGCTCGACATCACGGCGATGAATGCCGAACGGCGGCAACTGTCGCGGATCAAGGGTGGCGGGCTTTTGTCCAGCTTCCGGGGCGCGCGGGCGCGGGTGCTTGCGATCTCGGACGTGCCGGGCGACGATATCGCGGTGATCGGCTCGGGCATCGGCGCGGCCCCCCCGGCCCGTAGTTTCAATTACGACGCCGAAATCATCGCCTCCAACGCCATCGCCCGGGCGGCGGCGGCGGACCAGGCGCGGGCGCTGGGGTTGACGGTGCTGGCTGAGGAAGAGGCGCTGCATGACGATCTTGAGGCGCTGGCCCGGCGCTGGGGCCCCCGGCTGCGAGCGATGGCGCCCGGCGTGATCGTGCTGGGCGGAGAGCCCACCGTTCACCTGCCAGCCCACCCCGGACGCGGAGGCCGCAATCAGGCGCTCGCCCTGGCACTGGCGCGCGAGATCGCCGGTTGCACGGGGGTCACCCTGCTGGTCGGCGGCACCGATGGCACCGACGGGCCGACCGATGCCGCCGGCGGCATCGTCGACGGCACCACCTGGGGCTTGGGTGCGGAGGCTGCCTTGAAGGCGGCGAACAGCGGAACTTACCTGAGCAAAAACAACAACTTGCTGATCACCGGCCCGACCGGAACCAACGTCATGGATCTGGCGGTCGCCCTGCGCGCTTGACATCCACAAGCCCCCCGGGCGAAAAAGCGCCCCATGGAACTTCTATCCAACGCCCAGCGCGAGATCGAAGAACTGCCCGATCCGGGCATCACCCTGTCAGACGATTGCCGGCTTTCGGCACGAGTCTGGCGGCCTGTTGAGGCGGTGAATGACCCGGTTTCCCTCCCCCTGAGCCATCAGTCCCGTGACATGCAGGGCATTGGCGACGCTCAAGGGCCGATACCGGGCGGGTATCCTGTCGAAGAGCAGGCCAGGGCGATGGAGATGATCGACTGGCTGGCGCGGCCACCGTGGTGCCGCGCCCCTGTCGCCCTGACCGGGCCGCCGTTACCGGCGATCCGAACTGTCCAGTCCACCGTCGACCTCCGGGCCGACGGCCTTTCATCCAGGGGCGGCCACCCAGAGAACGCCCCTGCCGGCTGGCGGGCCCCCATCTGGTCCTGCCCCCGCCGCGCCGCCCATCCGGTGCTGGCGCGCAAGGCCCGGCCCGGGATCGGCGCCAAGCCGCCGAAGTCCGCCCCTCCGCTGCCATCCGCCGATCTGCGTTTCCCTCGGCGCGACAGCCATTGGTCGCCGCTCTCCCCCTTTGCCCGGACCGTCCGTTGCGCCCTTCCGCCCCGGACCGCCGCCGGTCGCCGGCCGATCAATCCATTTGCGGATAACCGAATACCTTCCCACCGGGAGGTCGCGGGCAGCCGTCCGCGCGAGGGGCTTTAACCGCCGCATCCAGACATCTCGCGAGTTGGGGGCAAACAGGCGGCACCTGACGACCCAATCCATCACCCTGCGTTCCAGACGCAGAATGCAAAATTTTTTCTAACGGGAGACATCAATGACCAAGAACCTGAATTATTTCACCAGCCGGGTGATTGCCGGCGCCATGTCGCGACGTGATTTCTTCGGCCGCGCCGCCGCGCTCGGCGTCACCGCCACCGCAGCCCAGGGCCTGCTGGGTCAGGCCGCCTTTGCCGCCGGGCCGCAGAAGGGGGGCACCATCAAGGTGGGGATCGAAGGCGGCGGGTCTTCCGACAGCCTCGATCCGGCCCTGGCGACGAATTCCACCGCGACGATGCTGCTGCGCCTCTGGGGCGAACCGCTGGTCGAACTGGCCCCTGAGGGCGGGCTGGAAGGCCGTGTCGCCGAGAGCTGGAAGGGCTCCGCCGATGCCAGCGTCTGGAGCTTCAAGATCCGCCCCGGCATCACCTTCTCGAACGGCAAGACCGTCACCGCCGCGGACGTGCTGGCGACGATGGAGCGCCATTCCGGCGAGGATACCAAATCGGGCGCGCTGGGGATCATGCGCGGCATCAAGTCGATGAAGGCCGAAGGCGATGTCTTCACCGTCGAATTGGACCAACCCAACGCCGACCTGCCCTATCTGCTGACCGACTATCACCTGGTGATCCAGCCGAACGGCGGCAAGGACGATCCCAATGCCGCCATCGGCACCGGCCCCTATGTGCTGAAGGCGGCTGAACCGGGCGTGCGTTTCGTCGCCGAAAAGAACCCTGACCACTGGGACGACAGCCATGGCCATGCCGCGACCATCGAGATGATCGTGATCAACGACGACACCGCCCGCGTTGCCGCGCTGCAATCGGGTCAGGTGCATATGATCGACCGGGTGCCGCCACGCACCGCCGGGCTGGTCGCCCGCGCGCCGAATATCAACGTCTATTCGAAAAGCGGTCCGGGCCATTACGTCTTCATCATGCATTGCGACACCGCGCCCTTCGACAACAACGATGTGCGCATGGCACTGAAATACGGCATCAACCGGCAGGAAATGGTCGACAAGATCCTGTTCGGCTATGGCTCGGTCGGCAATGACACCCCGATCAACGCCTCCTATCCGCTGTTCACCCCGGCGGAGCAGCGCGAATACGATCCCGACAAGGCCGCCTTTCACATGAAGAAATCCGGCTATGACGGGGCGATCCTGCTGCGCACCTCGGACAACTCTTTCCCCGGGGCGCCGGATGCGGCGGCGCTGTTCCAGCAGTCCTGCGGCAGCGCCGGCATCACGCTGGAGATCAAGCGTGAACCAAACGACGGCTATTGGTCCGAGGTCTGGAACAAGCAGCCCTTTTGCACCAGCTACTGGAGCGGCCGGCCGACCCAGGATTCGATGTTCTCGACCGCCTAT
The DNA here is from genome assembly GCF_048268305.1 of Pseudodonghicola sp. Taxonomy (NCBI): domain Bacteria; kingdom Pseudomonadati; phylum Pseudomonadota; class Alphaproteobacteria; order Rhodobacterales; family Paracoccaceae; genus Pseudodonghicola; species Pseudodonghicola sp. The sequence continues at coordinate 93,251 of NZ_JBLWVT010000007.1, read as the reverse complement.
CTGTCGACCGCCGACTGGAACGACACCCGGTTCAAGAACGAGAAGTTCGACCAGCTTCTGCTCGCGGCGCGAGCCGAGCTGGACGAGGCCAAGCGCAAACAGATGTATGCCGACATGTCGACCATCCTGCGCGACGAGGGCGGGCTGATCTGCCCGATGTTCAACGATTTCGTCGATGCGGTGTCGGATCAGATCGGTGGCTGGCAGGAAAAGACCGCCGGCTTCGGCCTGATGAACCTCTATGCCCCGGTGAAGACCTGGATCGTCGCCTGACATGATGATGGCGCTCAAACTGGTGGCTCAGCGCGTTGCGCTGAGCCTCCTTCTATTGCTGCTGGTCTCGGCGCTGATCTTTGTCGGAACCAACCTGTTGCCGGGCGACGTCGCCCAGTCGATCCTGGGCCAATCCGCCACCCCCGAGGCGCTGGCCAACCTGCGCCGCGATCTGGGCCTGAACGACCCGGCGCTGACCCGCTATGTCTCGTGGCTGGGCGGCGCGCTGCAGGGGGATCTGGGTACCGCCCTGACCAATGGGCAGGATATCACCCAGGCCATCACCCGCCGGATGGGCAACACCTTGTTCCTGGCCTTCTGGGCGGCGGTGATCGCGGTCCCGCTGGCGATCTTTCTGGGGCTCCTCGCGGTGCGCTATCGCGACCGCTGGCCCGACAGGCTGATCTCGGCGGTCACCTTGGCCTCGATCTCGGTGCCGGAATTCCTGCTTGGCTATGTGATCATGTATTTCATCGCGGTGAAGCTGCGCTGGTTCCCCTCGGTCGCCATGATCAACGACAGCATGAGCCTGGGCGAGAAGCTGGGCGCCATCGCCATGCCGGTGACCGTGCTGACGCTGGTGGTGCTGGCGCATATGATGCGGATGACCCGGGCGGCGATCCTGAACGTGATGCAATCGGCCTATATCGAGACCGCCGAGCTGAAGGGGCTGAACGGGTTTCAGGTGATCGTCCGCCACGCCCTGCCCAATGCCATCGCGCCGATCGCCAATGTGGTGATGCTGAACCTGGCCTATCTGGTGGTCGGTGTCGTGGTGATCGAGGTGGTCTTCACCTATCCCGGGATGGGTCAATACCTTGTCGATCACGTGGCCAAACGCGACGTGCCGGTGGTGCAGGCCTGCGGGCTGATCTTTGCCGCCGTCTATATCGGGCTGAACATGATCGCCGATATCGTCGCCATTCTGTCCAACCCGCGTCTGAGGCATCCGAAATGAACATGAGGATCCCCCTCGCCGCCGCGGTCGGCCTTGTTCTCACCGCAATTTACTTTCTCATCGCGCTGCTCGCTCCGCTCATCGCGCCCTATGGCATGGCCGAGGTGGTCGGGGATGTGTGGGAGCCGTCCTCTGCCGCCCATTGGCTGGGCACCGACAATATCGGCCGCGATCTGCTGACCCGGATGATCTATGGCGGGCGCACCACCATCCTCATCGCCACCGCCGCCACGGCGCTGAGCTTTGCCACCGGCGCGGTTCTCGGGTTCCTGGCCGCGGTGCTGGGTGGCTGGGCCGATCAGCTGATGTCGCGCGCGGTCGATCTGCTGATGTCGATCCCGACGCTGATCTTCGCGCTGGTGGTGCTGTCGGTGATGCCGGTCACGGTGCCGGTGCTGATCCTGGTGATGGGTCTGCTGGATTCCACCCGGGTCTATCGGCTGGCCCGCGCGGTCGCGGTCGATATCAACGTGATGGATTTCGTCGAGGCCGCCAGGCTGCGCGGCGAGGGGCGTGGCTGGATCATCTTCCGGGAAATCCTGCCCAACGCACTGTCGCCGCTGATCGCCGAGATGGGAATGCGCTTCATCTTCATGGTGCTCTTCGTCTCCACCCTCTCCTTCCTGGGGTTGGGCGTGCAACCGCCCGCCGCCGACTGGGGCGGCATCGTGAAGGAGAACAAGGATGGCATCGTCTATGGCATCCCGGCGGCGCTGTTGCCGGCCGTCGCCATCGCGACGCTGGCGATTTCGGTCAATCTGGTGGCCGACTGGGTGCTGAACCGGACCACATCGCTGAAAGGAGGGCGCGGTTGATGACAGGAGCATTGCTTGAGGTGCGCGATCTGAAGATCGGCGCCACCGCCTATCCCCCCGGCGAGCCGCCGCAGGAGATCGAGATCGTCCACGGCGTCTCCTTCACGCTGGAGAAGGGCAAGGTGCTGGGGCTGATCGGTGAATCCGGCGCCGGCAAATCCACCATCGGCCTTGCCGCGCTCGGCTATGGTCGCGGTGGGGTGGAGATCACCGGCGGCGAGGTCTGGGTGAACGGCCGCGATATCCTGAAGGGCGGGCTCAGGGGACTGCGGGCGCTGCGCGGCGCCGAGGTGACCTATGTGGCGCAATCGGCCGCCGCCGCCTTCAACCCGGCCAAGAAGCTGATGCAACAGGTGACCGAGGCCGCGATCCTGCACAAGCGGTTCTCGCGGCAGGAGGCCGAGGCGCGGGCGGTGGCGCTGTTCCGCAAGCTCGGCCTGCCCGAGCCGGAGAGCTTCGGCGATCGCTATCCCCACCAGGTCTCGGGCGGGCAGTTGCAGCGGGCCATGACCGCGCTGGCGCTTTGCCCCGAACCCGATCTGGTGATCTTCGACGAACCGACCACCGCGCTCGACGTCACCACCCAGATCGACGTGCTGGCGGCGATCAAGGAGGCGATCCGCGACACCGGCGTCGCCGCACTCTATATCACCCACGATCTGGCGGTGGTGGCGCAGGTCTCCGACGACATCATGGTGCTGCGCTATGGCGACATGGTGGAATACGGCCCCACCGACCAGATCATCAATGCCCCGCAAGAGGAGTACACCCGCGAGCTGGTCTCGGTCCGGTCGATCCGGCACGAGGAAAAGGCCCCGACTCCGGAGGCGGTGCTGACCGTCGAGACCGTCACCGCGCGCTATGCCGGCACCGATTTCGACGTGCTCAAGGATATCTCGATCGAGCTGCACCCGGGTCAGACCCTGGCGGTGGTGGGCGAAAGCGGTTCAGGCAAGTCGACGCTGGCGCGAGTGATCACCGGGTTGCTGCCGCCCTCGCAGGGGACCATCCGGTTCGACGGGCGTGAGGTATCGGCGGCGCTGTCGGGCCGGTCACGCGATGATCTGCGCGAATTGCAGATGATCTATCAGATGGCCGATGTGGCGATGAACCCGCGCCAGACCGTGGGCACCATCATAGGTCGGCCGCTGGAGTTCTATTTCGGCCTGAGGGGCAAGGCACGGCGCGACCGGATCATCGAGCTGCTGGAGAAGATCGAACTGGGGGCGGAGTTCATCGACCGATATCCGGCGGAACTGTCGGGCGGCCAGAAACAGCGGGTCTGCATCGCACGCGCCCTGGCCGCCAAGCCCAGGCTGATCATCTGCGACGAGGTGACATCCGCGCTCGACCCGCTGGTGGCGGATGGCATCCTCAAGCTGCTTCTGGCGCTGCAGAAACACGAGGGAGTGGCCTATCTCTTCATCACCCACGATCTGGCGACCGTGCGCGCGATCGCCGATTCCATCGCGGTGATGTATCGCGGCGAGGTGGTCCGCTATGGCTCAAAGACCGAGGTGCTCAGCCCGCCATTCGACGATTACACCGACCTGCTGCTAAGCTCCGTTCCCGAGATGAAGCTCGGCTGGCTGGAAGAGGTGATCGCCCATCGCAAGATGGAAAGCGCCGGCAACTGACCGTGCGACGCGAGGGGGCTGTCGGCCCCCTCTTGCCCCCGGAGGGGGCAATTCACCCCCCGAGGATATTTCGGGCTAGAAAAAGGCGCCGGGACGGAGGCAATCTCCGACCGGCAAGGACAGGCCGAGAGGGCGATATGAACGGAAAGCTGTTGCTGATCATTCTGGACGGGGTGCCCTGGCGCAACTGGCGCCGGCTGTTCGGCAATCTGGAGGGCTGGGTCGACAGCGGCGAGGCGCGGGTGTGGAAACTGCGGTCGGTGCTGCCGTCGATCTCGGCCTCCTGCTATGCCTCGATCCACACCGGGGTGGCACCGGCGGAGCATGGCTGCACCGGCAATGGCAATGTGTTCCGGCTGAGCCATCCTGATGTATTTTCCCAGGTCCGGCAGGCGGGCGGCATCACCGGCGCGGTGGCCCATTCCTTCTGGTCAAGCTTCTTCAACCGCCATCCCTTCGATCTGGTCCGCGACATCGAATATGACGAACCGGAGAGCGAGACGATCAACCACGGCCGGTTCCACACCATGACCGGCTATGGGCTGATCAACCAGATGACGCCCTCCGACGTGGATCTTTTCGCCACGCTGACCAATCTCTGCCAGCGGTTCGGGCTCAGTTACGGCATGCTGCATACCTGTACGCTCGACAGCATGGGGCATCGGTTCTTTCATGATTGTCAGGAGATGGACAACGCCTGCGCCATGATGGACGAGATGCTGGCGCCCTTCATCCATCAGTGGCGCGCCATGGGCTATGAAATCATCGTGACCGCCGATCACGGCCAGGACGAGCGCGGCCATCACGGCGGCCGCAGCCCGCTGCAGCAGGAGGCCGCGCTCTATTATTTCGGGCCGGCCAAGGGGCCGGCGGAGGATCAGGTGATCGACCAGTTGCAACTGGCCCCCACCATCCTGAGCCGTCTGGGCGCGCCGATCGCCGGGACCATGAAGGCGGGATCGTTTCTGAGCTGACGCCATCGCGGGCCGGAGGTGCCGCCGCCGGCCCGGCGTCGATCACATGCCGGGATCGACCGGTTCGACCATCGGGCCGGCAGCGGCCTTCCAGGCCTCCAGCCCGCCCATGTTATAGACCTCCCGATAGCCCATGTCCTTCAACAGCTTGCCTGCCAGGGCGGCGCGCCCGCCAGAGGCGCAATGGATCACCACCGGACGTTCCGGATTGAGTTCGGGGTCGTGGAACGGGCTGGCCGGATCGGCACGAAAATCCAGCATGCCGCGGGGAATGTGATGGGCCCCCAGCGCATGACCGGCCTTTTGCAGTTCGGGCGCGTCGCGCACATCGAGCAGCAAGGCACCATCGGCCACCAGCGCCTGTGCGCGGGCGCCGTCGATGCGCGGCACCACGGCATTGGCAGCCTCCATCAAATCCTGCAAGGTCAGGGCCATATCGGGTCTCCGTTCTGATCTGAATGTGGTTGGAGGTCTCAAGGTCGTGTCAGACTAGCACGCCTGACCGATCTCGGAAGCGTCAAAGATGCCAGCGAAAGACCACCGAAGGGGAAGAGGCTGGTACGGGCGGTGGGACTCGAACCCACACGGGACAAAGCCCTTCGGATTTTAAGTCCGATATGTCTACCATTCCATCACGCCCGCGAAGGAAAGCCTGATTGGTTTAGCCTCCCCCTTTGCCGGGTACAATGTGGTTTTCGACCTTACCCCGCCTACTCCATCGGGCTGAGCGGGCCGTCCTCCTTCACCGCCTGCATCGCCACATAGGTCGAGGTGCTGGCGACATGCGGCAGGGTCGAGATTTTCTCGCCCAGCACCCGGCGGTATTCCGACATCGAATGGGTGCGCACCTTCATCAGATAGTCGAAATTGCCGGCGATCATATGCACCTGCTCGATCTCGCCGATCTTCGCCACCGCGGCGTTGAAGGCCGCGAGCGCGGCCTCGCGGGTGTCGGTCAGCCGCACCTCGACAAAGGCGACGTGATCGAGGCCCAGGCGGATCGGGTCGATCAGGGCGCGATAGCCGGTGATGATCCCCTCGGCCTCGAGCCGTCTGAGACGGGCCTGGGTGGGGGATTTCGACAGACCGATCCGGCGGCCGAGATCGGCGATGGACAGCCGGCCCTCCTCGGCCAGAACGCTCAGAATCGCGCGATCGAAACGGTCAAGTTCCGGAAAGTCAGATTGCATCGAAAACCTTGTGAAATTCAGTCCATTTGCCTGCAAACTTCACATCATCAGGCCGCTGACCCTCAAATTTGCATATACTAAGGCGGAAATCCATCGGAGTTTCCCATGCCCCTCTCCTATGCCGACATGCGCCGCACCATCGACGCCCAGACCTATGCCGACCCGCAAGCCGCGCTGGCGCGTCTCACCGCCCAGGCCGCGCTGACCGAGGCCGATCGTGCCACCATCTGCGCCACCGCCGCGCAATTGGTGCGCGATATCCGCGCCGCGACCGCCCCGGGGCTGATGGAAGTGTTTCTGGCCGAATACGGCCTGTCCACCGACGAGGGCATCGCGCTGATGTGCCTGGCCGAGGCGCTGTTGCGGGTGCCGGATGCCGAGACCATCGACGCGCTGATCGAGGACAAGATCGCCCCCAGCGACTGGGGCCGGCATCTGGGCCGATCGACATCCTCTCTGGTCAATGCCTCGACCTGGGCGCTGATGCTGACCGGTCGGGTGCTGGATGATCGCCGCCCCTCGCCCGTCGGCGCGCTGAAGGGCGCGATCAAGCGGTTGGGGGAGCCGGTGATCCGCACCGCCGTCGGCCGCGCGATGAAGGAGATGGGCCGCCAATTCGTGCTGGGCGAGACCATCGGCGGCGCGATGAAGCGGGCCGAGGTCATGCAGGCCAAGGGCTTCACCTATTCCTACGACATGCTGGGCGAAGCGGCGCGGACCGAGGCGGACGCGGCGCATTACCACCTGTCCTATTCCCGCGCGATCACCGCGATCGCCGAAGGCTGCACCCATGACGATATCCGCGACAACCCGGGCATTTCGGTCAAGCTCTCGGCACTGCACCCGCGCTATGAGGTGGCGCAGGAAGCGAACGTGATGGCAACCCTGGTGCCGCGGCTGAAGGCGCTGTCGCTGCTGGCCAAGGCCGCCAACATGGGGCTGAACGTCGACGCGGAAGAGGCCGACCGGCTGTCGCTGTCGCTGGAGGTGATCGACCGGGTGATGTCCGATCCGGCGCTGGCCGGCTGGGACGGCTTCGGCATCGTGGTGCAGGCCTATGGGCCGCGCACCTCTTTCGCCATCGACGCGCTCTATGAGATGGCCGAACGCTATGATCGCAAGATCATGGTGCGGCTGGTCAAGGGCGCCTATTGGGATACCGAGGTCAAGCGCGCCCAGGTGATGGGGATGGAGGGCTTTCCGGTTTTCACCCAGAAGGCGGCGACCGACGTGTCCTATCTGGGCAATGCCCGCAAGCTGCTGGAGATGACCGACCGCATCTACCCGCAATTCGCCGGCCACAATGCCCATACGGTCAGCGCCATCCTGCATATGGCCGGTGACAGGCCGTTCGAATTCCAGCGCCTGCACGGCATGGGCGAGACGCTGCACAATCTGGTCAAGGATCAGCACGGCCACCGTTGCCGCATCTATGCACCGGTGGGGGCGCATCGCGATCTGCTGGCCTATCTGGTGCGGCGGCTGCTGGAAAACGGCGCCAACTCCTCCTTCGTCAATCAGATCGTCGATGACAGCGTACCGCCCGAGGTGGTGGCCGCCGATCCGTTCGAGACGGTGAAACAACCGGCAAAACCGCTTCCCAGCGGGGCGGAGCTGTTCCTGCCGGAGCGGCGCAATTCCATGGGCTTCGATCTGCGCGACCTGCCGACGCTCGACCGGATCGAAGCGGCGCGGGCGCCCTTCGCGACGCATCACTGGCAGGCAGCCCCCCTGCTGGCGGGCAAGGCCGCGCCAGAGGCGCCGCAACCGGTCGCCAACCCCGCCCTGCCCGGCGATATCCCCGGCTCCGTCGCCTGCGCCAGCGCGCGGGATGTCGAGACCGCGCTGTCCCTCGCCCGGGCCTGGGACGCCCCCGCGACAGAACGGGCAGCGGTGCTGAACCGCGCCTCAGACCTTTACGAGGCGCAGTTCGGCGAAATCTTCGCGCTCCTCTCCCGCGAGGCCGGCAAGAGCCTGCCCGATGCGGTGGCCGAACTGCGCGAGGCGGTGGATTTCCTGCGCTATTACGCGGCGCATATCCCCGATGCGGCCCCGACCGGCAACTTCACCTGCATCAGCCCCTGGAACTTCCCGCTGGCGATCTTCACCGGCCAGATCGCCGCGGCGCTGGCCACCGGCAACGCCGTGCTGGCGAAACCCGCCGAACAGACGCCGCTGATCGCCCATCGCGCGGTGCAACTGCTGCATGAGGCAGGCGTGCCGCGTAGCGCACTGCAACTGCTGCCGGGCTTCGGCGATATCGGCGCCGCGCTGACCTCCGACCCGCGGGTGGGTGGCGTCGCCTTCACCGGATCGACCGAGACGGCGCTGAAGATCCGCGCCGCCATGGCCGATAACCTGCGCCCCGGCGCGCCGCTGATCGCCGAGACGGGAGGGCTCAACGCGATGATCGTCGATTCCACCGCGCTGCCGGAACAGGCGGTGCAGGCGATCGTCGAAAGCGCCTTCCAATCGGCCGGCCAACGCTGTTCCGCCCTGCGCTGCCTCTATGTGCAGGAGGATATCGCCGATGACCTGCTGACCATGCTGAAGGGCGCGATGGAGGTGCTGCGGCTGGGCGATCCCTGGCAGCTCTCGACCGACGTGGGCCCGGTGATCGACCTTGAGGCGCTGACCGACATCGCCGCCCATATCGACCGCGCCCGGGCCGAAGGGCGGGTGCTGAAGGAACTGCCGGTGCCGCAGGGGGGCACCTTCGTGTCGCCGACGCTGATCCGGATCGACGGGATTGGGGATCTGGAAAAGGAAATCTTCGGTCCCGTCCTGCATGTCGCCCGCTTCCGTGCCGGCGAGCTGGACAGGGTCATCGCCGAAATCAACGCCACCGGCTATGGGTTGACCTTCGGGCTGCAGACCCGGATCGACGACCGGGTCCAGCATGTGACCGAAAGCATTCATGCCGGCAATATCTACGTCAACCGCAACCAGATCGGCGCCATCGTTGGCAGCCAGCCCTTCGGCGGCGAGGGGTTGAGCGGCACCGGCCCCAAGGCGGGCGGGCCGAACTATCTGCCCCGCTTCGCCGCCGCCGACCGGCAGCAGGTGACCGCCGCCTGGAGCGAAGAGATGACGACGCTGCCCGCCCCGGAGGGGACCAACGCCACCTTGTCGCCGACCACCCTGCCCGGGCCGACCGGGGAATCGAACCGGCTCATGCTGGTGCAGCGCCCGCCGATCCTCTGCCTCGGACCGGGCGAGACGGCGGCAGAGGCGCAGGCCAAGGCGGTGCGCGCCCTCGGCGGTCAGGCGATCCGCGCCACCGGCCGGGTCGATCCGGCGCGGCTGACCGACTGCGGCCCGCTGGGCGGTGTGCTCTGGTGGGGCGACGAGGCGACGGGGCGGGCCTATGACCAGGCGCTGTCGAAACGGTCCGGCCCGATCGTGGCGCTGATCCCCGGCCAGCCCGATCTGGCCCGGGTGATGGGAGAACGCCACGTCTGTGTCGACACCACTGCCGCCGGCGGCAATGCCGCGCTGCTGGGCGGGATGAGTTGACCGCCCGGGCAAAGGCCCAAAAAGCGAAAGGCGGGGACAAAACCAGAAATGTCCCCGCCCCGCCAAGCTGAAAATCCCAAGGGTTTACCGTCAGGGAACCCCCTCCAAATTACCCTGAAAGATCACCCTAATTTCAGCTTAAACACCTATGTAACACTCTATCGCCGAAAGGCGGAAAGCAGCCCCCGGAAAGAGCACCCCCATTGCCGCTGCCAGCACCTGCCCCAGATGCGGCCCCTCGCCCGATCTGCGGCCCGTCTCGCCGATCCTCCGCCCGCGTCTGTCCCTCGGACAATGGAACCTGCCACAGGATCGCATGATCTGTGACCAGCCGTTCAAAAACCAGGCAGGTAAATCGCACGACAAAATAAGATAGTCTACTTCGACAAAACAGAGAGGCAATTTCTCGAAAAACCAACAAATGCCAAGAGCACATTTCGCTTTTCGATTCTCACCTCCATTTCTTCGAATTAAGCAAAACAGGAGAGCAATCTCAACGATCCATTTCGGAAAAAGCTCAACGAAAACATAACGGTCTAGATGTATGAAAATGCCGGCCCGGCGCGAACCACCCTTGACGGCCGGCGGCGCAGACCGCAGCTTCGGCCCATGTTTCCGATCCGCGATCACAACCCCTCGGGGCGCACGCCCTATGTCGTCTATGCCCTGATCGCGATCAACATCGCGGTCTTCCTAAGCTATTGGTCGCTGCCCGAACCGGAAATCCAGCGCAATGTCTATGCCCCCTATGCGCTGATCCCCGCACGGCTGAGCCAGGGCGAAGGCTATGCCACGCTGCTCACCTCGTTGTTCCTGCATGGCGGTGTGATGCATATCTTCGGCAATATGCTGTTTCTATGGATCTTCGGCGACAATCTCGAAGACGAGATGGGGCACTTTGGCTTTCTTCTCTTCTATCTCGCCTGCGGCGTCGGCGCCGGCCTGGTGCATGTAATGACGGCGCCGGGATCGACCATGCCGACCGTTGGCGCCTCCGGAGCGATCGCGGGGGTGATGGGGGGCTATCTGCTGCTCTACCCGCGGGCGCGGGTCGATATCCTGATCATTCTGGTGGTGTTCTTCCGCATCTTCACGGTTCCGGCCTGGCTGATGCTGGGTTTCTGGGCCGGCATGCAGTTCCTCGGCGGGCTCGGCGCCGATCCCAACCAGGGCGGCGTCGCCTATTGGGCCCATACCGGCGGCTTCGCCGTCGGGCTGATCCTGACCCTGCCGATCTGGTTCAGACGCGGGGCGGGCGGATATTGGAACCGCAACAGCGGCCGTCCACCGCATCCGCAGGGCCAGTTCCGCTATGGCCAGAGCCATATTCCCCGAGTGCCGAGGCAAAAATGACCGAACTGCCCGCTGATCCCGAAACCCGGCTGGCGCGCTGCCATTGCGGCGCCGTGGTGATCGAGGCCTTCCTGCCCGAGGGGCTCGCCTCGGCCCGGCGCTGCGATTGTTCACTGTGTCGCAGGCGCGGCCCCGGGGCGGTCACCGCGCTGACGGCGCGGGTCAAGGTGCTGCAGGGCCAGGGCAATCTCGGCCTCTACACCTGGGGCACCCATACGGCGCGGCATTACTTCTGCAAGACCTGTGGAATTTACACGCATCATCAACGCCGGTCGGACCCGGCGGAATGCGGCATCAACATCGGCTGTCTCGACGGCATCGACCCGCGCGATTTCAGCGACATCCCCTGGACCGATGGGGTGAATTACCGGCTGAATGGCCCGAACTGAACGTCCGGGCCGCAAGGGATCAGCCGCGGATCACTTTCGAGAAGGCGTTGAAGATCGGCTCGTTCGCACAGATCACGTCGCCGTCCTCCAGGATATCGCCCTCGGGGTCGAGCGGCTGGATCATCCCGCCCGCCTCGCGCACCAGGATGACGCCGGCGGCAACATCCCAGGGGTTCAGCCGGCGTTCCCAGAAACCATCATAGCGGCCGGCGGCGACATAGGCCATGTCGAGCGCGGCAGCCCCCCAGCGGCGCACGCCGGCGCAGGTGGGCAGCAGACGCGCCAGATCCTGCAGCGTTGCCGGCAGGTCGGAACGGCCGCCGAACGGCAGGCCGGTTGCGAAGATCGACTCGATCATCCGGTGCCGGCCCGACACCCGCAGGCGCATGTCGTTCATCCAGGCGCCGGCGCCCTTTTCGGCAAAGAACATCTCGTCCTTGGCGGCGTCGAAGATCACGCCGGCGACCACCTGCCCCTTGTGCTCCAGCGCGATGGAGACGGCCCAATGCGGCAGCCCGTGCAGGAAGTTGGTGGTGCCGTCCAGCGGATCGACGATCCAGCGCCGGGTCGGATCCTCGCCGGCGATCTCGCCGCCCTCTTCGGCCAGCCAGCCATAGGTCGGGCGGGCACCAAGCAATTCCTGCTTGAGGATCGCCTCGGCGGCGATATCGGCCTTGGACACGAAATCGCCCGCGCCCTTCATCGAGACCTGAAGGTTTTCCACTTCGCGGAAGTCCTTGACCAGCGACCGCCCCGCCTTGCGTGCGGCTTTGATCATGATGTTGAGGTTGGCACTGCCAATCATCGTTCCGGCTCCTGTGTCGGTCAGGTCGCGCATCGGATTGCGCGGAGCATCTGGGGATCAGATCGCGCGTATACGCGTGCTCGCCGGGCTTGCCAACCGCAAAACACCGCCAAACAAGGGGATCGGGTGGCCATCCTGCCGTTACGTCAGCCCCCCTGCCGCTTGCCAAGTCAGCGACTGCCCGGCACCGTGCGACAAATTTTGCGCGAAGAGGAGACGCCGCAATGACCGATCAGATGTACCGCGTGGCCCTGGCCAGCCGCCCCAGCGGCGCCCCCACGGCCGAGAACTTCCGCTATGAACCCGCCCCGATGCCGGAACCGGCTGAGGGCGAGGTGCTGGTGCGGGTCCATTACATGTCGCTCGATCCTTACATGCGCGGGCGGATGGACGACGCCAAATCCTATGCCGCCCCGGTTCCGGTCGGCGGCACCATGGAGGCCGGCGCGGTGGGCGAGGTGATCGCCTCGAACTCGCCTGCCTTCAAGCCCGGCGATTTCGCATTCGGCATGTTCGGCTGGGCGACCCATGGCTGTCTGCCGGCCAAGATGCTGCGCAAGATTGACCCGGACCAGGCACCGATCACCACATCGCTCGGCGTGCTGGGGATGCCCGGCTTCACCGGCTGGCAGGGGCTGATGGAATACGGTCGCCCCAAGGCCGGCGAAACCCTGGTGGTGGCGGCGGCGACCGGGCCGGTGGGCTCGATGGTCGGTCAAGTCGCCCGGCTGATGGGGCTCAGGACCGTGGGCATCGCCGGCGGCGCCGACAAGTGCAAGATGGCGACCGAGACCTTCGGCTTTGACGAATGTCTCGACCACCGCGCCTATGCCACCGCGAAGGAACTGCGCGCCGCCCTGTCCCAGGCCTGCCCGGACGGCATCGACATCTATTTCGAAAACGTCGGCGGCAAGGTGCTCGAGGCGGTGATCCCGCTGATGAACAATTTCGGTCGCATTCCGATCTGCGGCATGATCGCCTGGTACGATGCCGGCGCGCTTGGTGCCGGGGCCGCCGCCGAGGGGCTGACCGCCCCGGCGCTCTGGCGCAATATCCTGGTGAAGTTCCTCTCGGTGAACGGCTTCATCATCTCGAACCATTGGAACCGCTTCCCCACCTTCCTCAACGAGATCGCGCCGAAGGTCGCCAGCGGCGAGATCAAATATGTCGAGGATGTCGCCGAAGGGCTGGAGAATGCGCCCGCCACCTTCATGTCGATGCTGAAGGGTGGCAACCACGGCAAGCAGATCGTCAAGGTGATTTGATCACCTCCGGGGCGGGCGCAGGTCGCCCGCCCCCATCTGCGGCTCGCCATCGCCTGAAATCCTGCTAAAGTCGGTCGGACAAGTAGGCAGGCGAATACGGATGATCACGCAGAAGACCAAATACGCGCTCAAGGCCCTGATGGTGCTGGCCGATGAAAAGGCCCAGGATGGCGAAGCCCTGAGGATCGAGACCATCGCCGAACGATCCGGCGCGCCAAAGCGGTTCCTTGAACATATCCTGCTTGATCTCAAACGCGCCGGGCTGATCGGCAGCCGCCGCGGCCGCAACGGCGGCTATGAGCTGATCAAGGAAGCGCGCAGCGTCTCGCTGGCCGAGGTGCTGCGGCTGATCGACGGCCCGCTGGCGCCGCTGCCCTGCCTGTCGCGCAAGGCCTATCAGCGCTGTGAGGATTGTGTCGACGAAGAGACCTGTCGCATCCGCGCCGTCTTCAGCGGATTTTACTGGAGCTATCTGGTGATGATCGAATCCCTGACGCTCGCCGATCTGCAGATGGATGCCGAGCCGCTGGAACGCTTCGCCCGGCAGAGCCTGGCGCCCGAGACGCCGGAGGGCTGAGCCCCCGGCGCCGGACGTCACGATCAGGCCGGATCAGAACGGCCCGATCAGAACGGGAAGAACAGCGGCAGGATCACCACCGCCACCACCGCGAAGATCACGTTCAACGGCAGACCGACCACCAGGAAGTCGCGGAAGCGATAGCCGCCGGCGCCATAGACAAAGGTATTGGTCTGATACCCGATCGGCGTGGCGAAACTGGCCGAGGCCGCGAACATCACCGCCATGATGAAGGGCCGCGGGTCCAGCCCGAGTTGATGCGCCAGGGCGATCACGATGGGGCCGATCAGCACCGCCACGGCGTTGTTGCTGACCATTTCGGTCAGCGCCGAGGTCAGCACATAGACCACCGCCAGGATCGCCACCGGCCCCACCCCTTGCACCAGCCGCACCACCTGCTCCACGATCACCCGGGCCGCGCCGGTCTGCTCCATCCCCTGAGAGAGACCCAGCATGCCGAAGATGAGGAACAGAATGCGCCAGTCGATGGCGTCGAAGGCGTCCTCGGGGTCGATGCAACGGGTGACCATGACGACCACCGCGCCGATGATCGCAAGCCCCGCGATCGGCATCACCCCGAAGGCCGCCAACAGCATCACCCCCAGGATGGTGGCAATGGCGATCGGCGCCTTGGCCCGGCGCACCGGCCGTTCGTTCAGCGTCGACAGGTTGACGATGCCGCCGTCTTCGAGCAGCCGCCCCAGCCCCTCGGGCGGCCCCTCCAGCAGCAGCGTGTCGGCGAACTGCAGGCGCACCTCGTCGATATTGTCCGACAGGCGGGTGTCATTGCGGTGCACGGCGACCACATAGACCCCGTATTTCCGCCTGAGCTTCAGTTCGCCCAGGGCCCGGCCACGCAGGTGGGAGTTCGGGCCGACGCTGGCCTCCATCGTCACCATGGCGTCGGCGGTCACCGGCTCCACCCCCTGGTCGGAGATATCGCGGAACTCGACCTGGCCGTTTTCCTTCAACCCGAGGATTTCGCCGGTGCCGGTCTTCAGCACCAGCCGGTCGCCGGGCTCGAGCACCAGACCGACGAGGCCACGCCGCAGCGACTGTTCCCCGCGGATCACGTCCAGAACCCGCGTCTCGGCGGTGTTGAAGGGCAGATCCTCAAGCCGCTTGCCGATATAGCGCGAATCCGCAGGGATCAGCAGCCGCGCCATGAAGCGGCGCCGCCCGCCCTGCCCCAACAGCGTGGCGAGCGAGGCCCGATCGGGCAGCAGATAGCGACCGGCGAACAGCATGTAGACCATGCCCACCGCCGCAAAGATCGCCCCGGGGCCGGTCATCTCGAACATGCTGATCGCCGGCTCGCCCGCATCGCGGGCGACCCCGCTCATCAGGATGTTGGTCGAGGTGCCGACCAGCGTCAGCGTGCCACCGAAGATCGCCGAGAAGGACAGCGGGATCAGCAACCGCGATGGTGCCACGCCAACACTGGAGGCGACCGAGATCATCACCGGCGTCATCAACACCACCACCGGCGTGTTGTTCATCAGGGCAGAGGCCAGAACGGTGCCGACCATCATGATCAGGATCGCCCGCCGGTAGGACCCGCGCGCCTGCTTGCGTAGCAGATCGCCCAGAACCGCCAAGACCCCGGTCCGCTCCAGCGCAGCCGAGATGATGAACATCATCGCGATGGTGATCGGCGCGCTGGAACTGAAAACTTTCAGAAAATCCCGCGTCTCGATGATTCCCGTTGCCAGCAACACCGCGGCGGCGCCCAGTGCGGTCACTTCGGGCGGGTATATCTCTTTGAAAAAACTTAGAAAGACGGCCCCAACCAGTATCAGGACCAATATCTGCTCGAATGTCATCGGGTATCCTTTCGCGTCACACCCTCATAACCCTATATAGACGATCTTCTTTATCGTATTAAAATGAAAACCTCGCTCTCCCGACTGCCGCCATGTCGCAGTCGGGAATTTCAGCGCATCGGGACGGGATCAGAGCCCTTGCAGCCGGCGCGCCTCCTGCCGGGCCAGGGCGATCAGCTCGCGCATGAAGGGCTTGTCGCGGTCCTCGATCCGCACAGCGGCATAGAGGCTGCGCGTCAAGCCGGCCTTGGTCAGCGGCCGGGTGACGTAATCACTGCTGTATTTCACCTCGCGCACCACCCAGTCGGGCAGCACGGAAATCCCGCGGTTGGACGCGACCAGCAGCAGGATCATCGCCGTCAGTTCGACCTGTCGCACCGCCGCCGGCTCCACCTTGGAGGGGATCAGGAGCTGGCTGAAGATATCCAGCCGCGACCGGTCCACCGGATAGGTGATCAGGGTCTGATCGCGGAAATCCTCCGCCTCGATCCAGGGTTTTGCAGCCAGGGGGTGGGTGGAGGCGGCGACGAAGACCGGCGCGTAATCGAACAGCTCTATGAATTCGACCCCGGTCAGATCCTCCGGGTCGGAGGAAACGACCAGATCGACCTCTTCCTTGATCAGCGCCGGCAGGGCGTCAAAGGCCAGACCCGGGCGGATGTCGACATCGACCTCGGGCCAGTTCTTCCGGAAGGCCTCCAGCACCGGGAACAGCCATTCGAAACAGGCGTGGCATTCGATGGCGATATGCAGCCGCCCCGCCCGCCCGGTCTTCAGCGCCGAGAACTCCGCCTCCATCGCCTCGACCTGCGGCAGCACCTGCTCGGCCAGCCGCAACAGCCTGAGCCCGGCCGCCGACAGCCGCATCGGCTTGGAGCGCCGCGCGAAGAGTTCGATCCCGGCCTGATCCTCCAACCCCTTGATCTGGTGGCTCAATGCGCTTTGGGTGATGTGCAGTTGCTCGGCGGCACGGGCCAGCCCGCCGCAGTCATGAATGGCCTTGATGGTCCGCAGATGGCGGAACTCCAGATGCAAACCCACAGTTCAACTCATGTTGTTGTTGAGAATTATGAGTTTGTCTCACAAAGTGAAATATGCGACAAGGGCGGAAATCCAGAGGAAAGCCGCAGATGACCGCCGCCGAGACCGATATCAACGCCAAAGTGCCCGAAGTTTCCTTCGAATTCTTCCCGCCGCAGACGCTGGAGGCCTCTTTCCGCCTGTGGGATACCGTGCAGACCCTGGCGCCTCTGGGGCCGCGCTTTGTCTCGGTCACCTATGGCGCCGGCGGCACCACCCGCGATCTGACCCGCGAGGCGGTGGCGACGCTGCACAAATCCTCGGGCCTGAACGTGGCCGCTCATCTGACCTGCGTGAACGCCACCAAAGAGGAAACTCTGGCAATCGCCGACAGCTTCGCCAAGGCCGGGGTGAAAGAGATCGTCGCGCTGCGGGGCGACCCGCCCAAGGGCGAGGGGAAATTCACCCCCTACCCCGGCGGTTTTGCCAATTCTGTGGAACTGATCGAGGCGCTGGCCGCCACCGGCCAGTTCAGCATCCGCGTCGGCGCCTATCCCGATGTCCACCCCGAGGCGGCGAATGCCCAGGCCGATGTCGACTGGCTCAAGCGCAAGCTCGACGCCGGCGCGAACGAGGCGCTGACCCAGTTCTTCTTCGAGGCGGAAACCTTCTTCCGCTTCCGCGACGCTTGCGAAAAGGCCGGGATCGACGGGGCGAAGATCACCCCCGGCATCCTGCCGATCGAGAACTGGAAGGGCGCGCGCAATTTCGCCCGCCGCTGTGGCACCCATATCCCGCAATGGGTCGAGGATGCCTTTGACAAGGCCACCCGCGACGGGCGCGAGGATCTGCTGGCCACCGCGATGTGCACAGAACTCTGCACCGAGCTGCTGGAGGGCGGCGTCGACCGGCTGCATTTCTACACACTGAACCGGCCGGAGCTGACCCGTGACGTCTGCCACGCGCTCGGGGTCACGCCGAAGGCAGGCCTGCAGAACGTCGCGTAACGACTTGTCCCCCGACGCCGGGCTGCTAGCGTCCCGGCGTCAAGAGGAGGACGCGCGAATGACATTTGCCCAAAGTCTGGATGATCTGCTCAGCCCCGAGGAACTCTCGAAGATGTCGGGGCTCGAGTTCATGGAAGCGATGCGGGACGGCCGCCTGCCGGCACCGCCGATCTCGCAGACTCTCGGATATACCCTGCACGAGATCGAAAAGGGCCGCGTGGTGTTCCGCGGCACACCGCAATTCGCCTTCACCAACCCGCTCGGCACCGTGCATGGCGGCTGGTACGGCACGCTGCTGGACAGCTCGATGGCCTGCGCCGTGCAGACCATGGTCGACCGCGGCGCGACCTATACGACGCTGGAATACAAGATCAACATCCTGCGCTCGATCCCCTTGGGGATGGAGGTGGACTGCATCGGCATCGCCGATCACGTCGGCCGCTCGACCGGGGTGGCGCATGGGGAAATCCGCGGCGTCGCCGACGGCAAGCTCTATGCGACCGGCTCGACCACCTGCATCGTGATGCGGCTGCCGGCATAGGCCCCGGCACCGGAAACTGCCGCGGCGACCCGCACAGGGCGCCGCGCCCGCGGCCAGGACCGCCCGTTCAGGACAGCCAGCCGATCGGGATGCGCGCGTTCTCGCGCAGGAGCGCAAGCAATTTGCGGCCGGCCTGGTCAACTTGCATAATCGTTATGTCACTTTGACGAAAACCCTTGGTCGCATCGTCAGGATGACGCATGAATTCCGCCAAAGACAAGGCCAGCTTGGGAATAACACATGCGCGGTATCCCGATGAAGCAACTGGCCACGCCTTGGGCGGATCCCGAAACCTATCTGGTGCGGATGCGGCCCGACCACCCGGTGCTGTTCCTCTCTCCCGCCGTGCTGCAGGAAACCGCGCGGCGGTTCCAGGCGGGCTTTCCCGGGCTGGTCAGCTATGCCGTCAAGGCCAATGAGCGGACCGAGGTTCTGGCCAATCTCGACGCCGCGGGGCTGACCGCCTTCGATGTCGCCTCTCCCGCCGAGATGCGGGCGGTGCGCGCCGTCAACGCGGCGGCGGTGCTGCATTACAACAACCCGATCCGCAGCCCGGCAGAGGTTTCGACCGGCATCGACATCGGCGTGGCGAGCTGGGCCGTCGATCACGGCTCCGAGCTGAAAAAGCTGGGCGAGGTGCCGCGCAGCGCCGAGATGGCGGTGCGTTTCGCCCTCCCCGTAAAGGGCGCGGCCCATGGCTTTGGCGAGAAGCACGGCGCCAGCCCCGACCGCGCCGTCGATCTTCTGCGCCAGGTGGCGGCATCGGGCTGGCGTCCCGCGCTCAGCTTCCATCCCGGCACCCAATGCGAGGATCCGGCCGCCTGGGTCGCCCATATCACCGAAGCCGCCCGCATCGCCGAGGCCGCCGGCGTGCGGATCGGGCGGCTGAACGTCGGCGGCGGCTTTCCCGCCCATCGCGCCGGAGAGGCGCCCGACCTGACCGGCATCTTCGAGGCGATCGGCCGGACCACCGCCCGGGCCTTTCCCCACCACCGGCCGGACCTGGTCTGCGAACCCGGTCGCGCCATGGTGGCCGAAGCCTTCACGCTGGCCACGCGGGTGAAATCCCTGCGCCACGACGGCCACATGGTCTATCTGAATGATGGGATCTATGGCGGGCTGGTCGATCTGCGCGACATCGGCCTGCCGGGCCGGGTCCGGGTGCTCGGCCCGGCGGGCGAGCCGCGCAAGGGGGGGCGATTGCCCCGGTCGGTCTTCGGGCCGACCTGTGACAGCCTCGACCGGCTGCCCGACGGCCTGGCGCTGCCTGCCGATACCCAGCCCGGGGACTATGTGCTGTTCGAGGCGATGGGCGCCTATTCGATTGCCATGTCGACCGGCTTCAACGGCTATGGCGTGCGCAATGTCGTGACCGTGCTGGGGCTTACTGGACATTCCGGCGAGGGCGACTAGGCTGCGCCGCGAGAGCTATCAGAGCAGGGGCGCGCCATGGAAAAATTCGGGAAAAGCCAGCCGGTCACGCGGGTCGAGGATCAGCGCCTGCTGACCGGCCAGGGCCGCTATGTCGACGATATCGTGCCCGAGGGTGCGCTTTACGCCTATCTGTTGCGCTCGCCGGTGGCGCATGGGGTGATCCGCCATCTCGATGTCTCGGACGCGCGCGAGGCCGAGGGCGTGCATCTGGTTCTGACCAATGATGATCTGGAGGCCGCCGGTATCACCGCCGGCATGGCCGGGGTGCTGGTGGACAATCGCGACGGGTCGAAAGGCGCCGCTCCGCACCGCCCGGTGCTGGCCAAGGGCAAGGTCACCCATGTGGGCGAACCCATGGTGCTGATCGTGGCCGAGACGCTGACCCAGGCGCGCGACGCCTCGGAGATGATCGAATTCGAGTTCGACGATCTGCCCGCCAAGCTTGACCTCGCCCGCGGTGGCGAGACGATCCACCCGGAGGCGCCCGATAACCTGGCCTTCGACTGGGGGCTGGGAGAGGAGGCGGCGACCGAGGCCGCCTTTGCCGCCGCCGCCCATGTGGTCAGCCTCGAGGTTGGCGACAACCGGATCATCGTCAACCCGATGGAGCCGCGCGGCTGCTATGCCGAATGGGACGGCGCAAGGCTGCACCTGGCCTTCGGCGGCCAGGGTGTCTGGGGCATGAAGGGCGAACTGGCGCGACTGCTGAACCTCGACAAGGAAGCGGTGCGCGTCACCAACCCCGATGTCGGCGGCGGCTTCGGCATGAAGGCCGCGCCTTACCCTGAATATTTCGCCGTGGCCCAGGCGGCGCGGGTGCTGGGCCGGCCGGTGCGCTGGATGGCCGACCGGACCGAGGGCATGCTGTCGGACCACGGCGGCCGCGATCTGGTCTCGGTCGCCGAGCTGGCCTTTGATGCCGATCACAGGATCACCGCCTATCGGGTCAAGACCCGCTGCAATCTCGGCGCCTATAACTCCAACTTCGGGCAGGCGATCCAGACCCGGCTGTTCTCGCGCGTGCTGATGGGCGTCTACGACGTGCAGACCACCTGGCTGCAGGTGGAAGGGTATTACACC
Source organism: Pseudodonghicola sp. (assembly GCF_048268305.1). Taxonomy (NCBI): domain Bacteria; kingdom Pseudomonadati; phylum Pseudomonadota; class Alphaproteobacteria; order Rhodobacterales; family Paracoccaceae; genus Pseudodonghicola; species Pseudodonghicola sp. Next base: position 72,594 of record NZ_JBLWVT010000007.1, on the reverse strand, counting down.
AATACCACCCAGGTGGACGCCTATCGCGGTGCCGGCCGGCCTGAGGCGATCTATGTGCTGGAACGGGTGATGGACCGCGCGGCACGCGAACTGGGGCTGGACCCCTGGGAGCTGCGGCGCAAGAACTTCATCCGCCCCGAAAGCTTCCCCTATACCTCCGCCACCGGGGAAACCTATGACGTCGGCGATTTCGACAAGGTGATGCGACGGGCAATGATCCAATCCGACGCCACCGGTTTCGCGGCGCGCCGGGCGGCGGATGCGGCGCGCGGGCTGCTGCGCGGTCAGGGCATCGGCTATTACATCGAGAGTATTCTCGGCGACCCGAGCGAAGGCGCCAAGGTCGAATTCTGCGACGACGGCAGCGTGAACCTCTATGTCGGCACCCAGTCGAACGGCCAGGGGCATGAGACGGTCTATGCCCAGTTCCTGTCCGATCAGACCGGCATCCCGGCGCATCTGATCCATGTGGTGCAGGGCGACAGCGACCGGATTGCCAAGGGCGGCGGCACCGGCGGATCGCGGTCCGTCACCACCCAGAGCACCGCGACGCTTGCCACCGTCGACACCATGATCGCGGCCTTCGTCCCCTATCTCGCCGACAAGATGGGGGTCGAGCCCGAGGCGGTGAGCTTCGATGACGAACGTTTCCGCGCCCCGGGGTCGAACCTGACGCCCACCGTTTTGGAAGCGGCGGAGATGGCGCGGACGGATGACCGCGCCGATCTGCTGACCCATGAGGCCCGCGCCACCCTGCCCGGCCGATCCTATCCCAACGGCTGCCATGTGGCCGAGGTGGTGATCGACCCCGAAACCGGCAAGGCGACCGTCGACCGCTATACCGTGGTCGATGACTTCGGCAATCTGATCAACCCGCTGCTGGCCGAAGGTCAGGTACACGGCGGCGTCGTGCAGGGGCTGGGCCAGGTCTTTGCCGAACATGTGGTCTATGACGAGGATGGCCAGCTCCTGACCGCCAGCTTCATGGACTACGCCCTGCCCCGGGCCGAGGATGTGCCGATGATCGGCTTCACCTCGGAACCGGTTCCCTCCACCGCCAACCTGATGGGAATGAAGGGCTGTGGCGAGGCCGGCACGGTCGGGTCGATGGCGGCCGCCGCCAATGCGGTGCAGGACGCGCTCTGGCCGGTCGGCGTGCGGCAGGCGGACATGCCGTTCACGCCGCTGAAACTCTGGGAGCTGATCCGCGATGGTGCTGAGGCGGCTGCGTAACAGGATCTTCGGCTGGTTCGCCCGGCCGTTTCGATCCGAACACTCCGCCGAGACCCGCCACCGCGGGCCACTGACGCATGTCATCATCCTCGACGGCACCATGTCGACGCTGGAGCCGGGGTATGAGACCCATGCCGGCATGACCTACAGGCTCTGCGCCGAGATGGGCGCGCGCGTTTCGGTCTATTACGAGGCGGGGGTGCAATGGGCCAATTGGCGCAACTCGGTCGATGTGGTGATGGGACGCGGCATCAACCGGCAGATCCGCCGCGCCTATGGCTATCTCGCCTCGCGCTATCACCCGGGCGACCGGATCTATCTGATCGGCTATTCGCGCGGCGCCTATGCGGTGCGCTCGCTCGCCGGGGTGATCGACCGGGTCGGGCTGCTGCGCGCCGATTGCGCCACCGAACGCAATATCCGCACCGCCTATCGTCACTATCAGGGCGAGGCCGGGCATGAGGCGACGCGCGCTTTCGCCCGCGCCCATTGCCATCCCGAGGTGGGGATCGAGATGGTCGGCGTCTGGGACACGGTGAAGGCGCTGGGGCTACGGCTGCCGCTTCTGTGGATGCTGACGGAGGATTCCCACGCCTTTCACAACCACCACCTCGGCGCCTCGATCCGCAACGGGTTTCATGCGCTGGCCCTCGACGAGACCCGCGAGGTCTTCGAACCGGTGATGTGGGATTGCCCGGCGGGCTGGCCCGGTCATGTCGAACAGGTCTGGTTCCGCGGCGCCCATGGCGATGTCGGCGGCCAGCTTGGCGGCTTCGAGGCGGCGCGGCCTTTGGCCAATATTTCCTTCATCTGGATGCTGGAACGGGCGGAGGCCTGCGGCCTGCCGTTGCCGGCAGGCTGGAGACTGCGGTTCTACACCGATGTCACCGCGCCCTCGGTCGGCACCTGGCGCGGCTGGGGCAAGCTGTTCCTGCTGCGCAAGCGCCGGCTGGTCGGGCGCGATCCCTCTGAGCGGCTGCATGAGAGCGTGACGGGCAGCCTGACGGAAAAGACCGCCTGACCATCTCCCGCGGGCACAACCGCGCCTTACTTGTTCAAGAGCCCCAACCGCCGGAACAGCCAGCCCAGCAGCACCCCCATCACCACCAGCAGCAGGCAGACCAGCCAGAAGGCCAGCGGCGAATGCTCTCCCGGGATGCCGCCCACGTTGATGCCGAGAAGCCCGGTCAACAGGCTCATCGGCAGGAAGATCGCCGCCACCACCGAGAGGACCAGCATCTGCCGGTTCATTGCCTCGGCGCGCAGATCGGTGATCTGATCCTGCACCACCTGCGCCCGGTCACGGATCGCGTCCAGCTCTTCCGCCAGCCGGGTGACCCGTTCGGTCGCCTCGCGCAACCGGCCTCGGTCGCGTGGAGAAAGCCAATCCAGATCCTCGATCTCCAGCGTCGACAGCGCATCGCGCTGCGGAAACATGTAGCGGCGCAGCAGGATCGACTCGCGGCGGATATCGGCCAGTTCGGCGCGTTCCTCCCGCCCCGGCCCCTCCGGAGCATCCACCGCGTCCTCGAGATTGTCGGCGCGTTCGTTCAACGCCGCCACCACCGGTTCGGCCCGGTCGGCGAGCCGGAGCGCCAGCCGCGCGATCAGATCGCCGGGCGATACCGGCCCGGCGCCACGGTCGAGAGAATCCATCAGATCATCGACCGCCTGCAGATCCCGGATCTGGGTCGAGATCACTACATGTTCCGAGACATAGAGCCGGAGCGAGATCATATCCTCGGGCTCGGCCCCCGGGGTCAGGTTGACGCCGCGCAGGTTCATCAGGGCGATATCGCCATGGACGGTGCAACGCGGCCGGGTTTCCTCGGCCAGCATTGCCTCAAGCTCCATCGGATCCATGGCCGCCGCCTGCAACCACTTGCGCCCCTCCGGCGTCCAGCCGTCGACATGCGCCCAGACGAAGCCGCTTTCCGGCACCTTGTCGGTGCAGACCTTCAGGGGATCTGGCGGCATAGACCAGGTCTTGCCCTCGCCGTCGAAGCCGTAGATCCGAATCTCAGCCGATCGTCCGGTGCCCATGCCGCGCCTGCCTCCTGTGGTCCTTCGCCCCATATTTGCCCTGCCCCGGCGGGGCTGTCACCCGCTTTCGCCTCACCTGCCCCGGGGTAAAAAGTCACTGCGCCACCTTTCCCTTGGCCCGGCCTTTCGCTAGGAGTTTGCCCTGAACCTAGAGATTTTGACGAGGGGATCCCCCGCATGGCGATGGAAAAGACCTTCAACGCGGCGGAAGCCGAAGAACGTTTGTATCGGGCCTGGGAGGAAGCCGGCTGCTTCCGCGCTGGCGCCAATGCCAGCCGGGCCGAGACCTTCTGCATCATGATCCCGCCGCCGAACGTCACCGGCAGCCTGCACATGGGGCACGCCTTCAACAACACCCTGCAGGACATCCTGACCCGCTGGCACCGGATGCGCGGGTTTGACACCCTGTGGCAACCGGGCCAGGACCACGCCGGTATCGCCACCCAGATGGTGGTGGAACGCGAGCTGGCCAAACATCAGCAGCCCAGCCGCCGCGAGATGGGCCGCGAAGCCTTCACCGCCAAGGTCTGGGAATGGAAGCAGCAGTCGGGCGGCACCATCATCAACCAGTTGAAGCGGCTCGGCGCCTCCTGCGACTGGTCCAGGAACGCTTTCACCATGTCCGGCGCGCCCGGCGCGCCTGCGGGCGAGGAAGGCAATTTCCACGATGCGGTGATCAAGGTCTTCGTCGACATGTACGGCAAGGGGCTGATCTATCGCGGCAAGCGGCTGGTGAACTGGGATCCGCATTTCGAGACCGCGATTTCCGACCTCGAGGTCGAGAATATCGAAGTCGCCGGCCACATGTGGCATTTCAAATACCCGCTCGCCGGTGGTGAGACCTATACCTATATCGAGAAGGACGAGGACGGGAACGTCATCCTTGAGGAAGAGCGCGATTATATCTCGATCGCCACGACACGGCCTGAGACCATGCTGGGCGACGGCGCGGTGGCGGTGCACCCTTCGGATGAACGCTATGCCCCGATCGTCGGCAAGCTCTGCGAAATCCCGGTGGGCCCGAAGGAGCATCGCCGGCTGATCCCAATCATCACCGACGAATACCCCGATCCGACCTTCGGCTCGGGCGCGGTGAAGATCACCGGCGCGCATGATTTCAACGACTATCAGGTCGCCAAGCGGGGCGGCATCCCGATGTACCGGCTGATGGACACCAAGGCACATCTGCGCGCCGACGGGCTGCCCTATGCCGATTGCGCCACCCGGGCGCAGGAAATCTCCAACGGCGCCGCGTTCACCGAGCTGGAAGTCGACACGCTGAACCTGGTGCCGGACGAGCTGCGCGGTCTCGAACGCTCGGAGGCGCGCAAGCGTGTGGTCGAACAGATCACCGCCGAAGGTCTGGCGGTGATGATCACCGCCGAGGATGGCGAGCTGGTGCCGCTGGTCGAGAACAAGCCGATCATGCAGCCCTTCGGCGACCGCTCCAAGGTCGTCATTGAGCCGATGCTGACCGACCAGTGGTTCGTCGATACCGCGCGCATCGTCGGCCACGCGCTCGACGCGGTGCGCGGTGGCGATATCACCATCCTGCCGGAAAGCGGCGAAAAGACCTATTATCACTGGCTGGAGAATATCGAACCCTGGTGCATCTCGCGCCAGCTCTGGTGGGGCCATCAGATCCCGGTGTGGTACGGGCTCGACCTCTCGGCGCCGGGCTTCCGCGATGACGAGGGCGACGGCGCGCTCGACGTGGTGGAGATGGGCCGACTGCTGCTGAACGGGCTGGTCCATATGGGCGACGTGCATCATTGCGCCGCCGATTTCGACGGGGTGATCGACGCCTTCCGTCAGGAGCTGGCCGATACCCCCACCCCGATCGCCGATGCCCGCATCGTCGAGGTCGCCGACAAGGCGGCGGCGGTGGAGCTGCTGGCCTCCAGTTTCGCGCAATACGAGATGGATCAGGATCCGACCAAGCTGGTCTATCCGGTCTGGCGCGATCCGGACGTTCTGGACACCTGGTTCAGCTCGGGTCTCTGGCCGATCGGCACGCTCGGCTGGCCGGAACAGACGCCGGAACTGCAACGCTATTTCCCGACCGACGTGCTGATCACCGGCCAGGATATCCTGTTCTTCTGGGTCGCCCGGATGATCATGATGCAGCTTGCCGTGGTGAACGAAATCCCGTTCAAGACGGTCTATCTGCACGGGCTGGTGCGCGACGCCAAGGGCAAGAAGATGTCCAAATCGGTCGGCAACGTGGTCGACCCGCTTGAGATCATCGACGAATACGGCGCCGATGCGCTGCGCTTTACCAATGCGGCCATGGCCTCGATCGGCGGGGTGCTGAAGCTCGATATGCAGCGGATCGCCGGCTATCGCAACTTCGGCACCAAGCTGTGGAACGCCATGCGCTTCGCCGAGATGAACGGCGTGTTCGAGGTGACGGCGAACAGCATCCCCACCCCGGCGCAGACGGTGAACAAGTGGATCATCGGCGAAACCGCCAAGGTCCGTGCCGAGGTCGACGAGGCGCTGGAGAACTTCCGCTTCAACGACGCCGCCAACGCGCTTTACGCCTTTGTCTGGGGCAAGGTCTGCGACTGGTACGTCGAATTCGCCAAGCCGCTGCTGCAGGGCGAAGACGCCGCCGTCCAGCTTGAGACCAAGACGACGATGAAATGGGTGCTGGATCAATGCCTGATCCTGCTGCACCCGATCATGCCCTTCATCACCGAAGAGCTGTGGCAGATCTCGGGCGAGCGGCAAAAGCCGCTGATCCATGGCGACTGGCCGGAGTATGCGGCGGCCGATCTGGTCGACCCGCAGGCCGATCACGAGATGAACTGGGTGATCGGGCTGATCGAGGCGGTGCGCTCTGCCCGGGCGCAGATGCATGTGCCGGTGGGTCTCTATGTCCCGATGCTGGTGACCGAGATCGACGCCCGCGGCCAGGATGCCTGGGACCGCAACGAGACGCTGATCCTGCGGCTTGCGCGGATCGAGGGTCTTACCCCGGCCTCCAGCCTGCCCAAGGGCACGGTGACGATCCCGGCCGAGGGCGCCACCTTCGGCCTGCCGCTCGCCGGCATCATCGACATCGCCGAGGAAAAATCGCGGCTGGAAAAGGCGCTGCAAAAGCTCGCCAAGGAACTCGGTGGTCTGCGCGGCCGGTTGAACAACCCGAAGTTCGCCGATTCCGCCCCCGAGGAGGTGGTCGAGGAAACCCGCGCCAACCTCGCCGCCCGCGAGGAGGAAGAGACCCGGATCACCGAGGCGCTGGCCCGTCTCGCCGAACTGGAATGATCCCCTGCCCCGGGCGGCCTCTGCCGACCGGGGTAACCGGGCTGCATCAATCGAAGTATCTTCACAAAAAACCGGACCGAACGGATCAGCAAACTGATGCGTCCGGTCCGGCGTGCGAGCGAGGCAAGTTCAAGCAGGACGTTTGGTTTAGGCGCTGGCGGCCTCGGCCGGCGGCGGCGGAATTTCCACCCCGGCCTTTGCTGCCGCCGCCAGCACATGGGCGACGCCGGGGCGACCGCCACTCACCGGGAAGTCCCAACTGTCCTCCGGCACCGGATCGCCGGCCTCCGAGAAGAACACATCATGGATCTGCCCCGGCGCGTTGAAGATCATCAGCCGCCCCGGCGCCTGCCCTGCGTTGGTGAAGGCATGCAGGCTGCCGGAGGGGATCGGCACCATGGCGCCGGTCTCGGCACGGGTCACCTCACCTTCGACCATGAAATCGAAACTGCCCTCCAGCACCACGAAGCATTCTTCCTCTTCGGGATGCCGGTTGGGCGGCGCGCCGGCCCCGGGGGCCACCAACGCCTCGACCATGCAATAACGGCCATTCGTTTCGCTGCTGAATTTGTGGAAGTGCAAGATATTGCCAAGCATATGAAAACGTCTGCTTGCTTTCATGAAATTACTCCTTGAATCAGGTGGGGTAAGCCCGTACCCATAATGAGACATATGTCTCATAAACTCTTGAGGTGTCAAGCGGAGACGCATGAAACACGAACGAAAAGCGCAAAAGCTGAAAACCCGACAGAAACTTCTGGCCGCCGCCCGCGAGCTGGCCGAAGCCGGAGATGAAGTCAGCGTCACTGCCGCCGCCCAGCATGCCGGCATCTCGAAAGCGACCGCTTATCGCTATTTCTCGGATCCGGCCGTACTGGCGAGCGAGGCGATGCTGGACATGGCCGTCAACACGCCGGACGCCCTGCTGGAGGGGGCTGATGATCTGCGCCAACGGGTGCATATCGTGACCGATTATTACCGCGACTTCGGCCGCGACCGCGAACCCGCCTTCCGCAAATTCCTGGGTCAGCTCATGGCCGATTGGACGCCAGAGGGCGCCAACCGGCAACGCGGCGCCCGGCGTATCCCCGCGCTGCGGTTGGCGCTGGAACCGGCGCGCGACACCATAACACCTGGGGAATTCGACGATCTGGTGATGGCCCTCGCCAGTTGCGGCACCGGCTTCGAACAGCATGTGGCGCTGAACGACGTCTGCGGGCTGAACCGCGAGGATGCGGACCGCGTCGCGCGGTCAGTGGTCGATGCGATCCTCGACCACTACCTGCCGGCGGAGGTGCTCAGCCGAACACCGGCTTGCGCCCCTGCATCCGGGCCATGACGACCTCCATCTGCTCGGGCTTGCCGATCACGCTGACCTGTTCGCGGGATTCGGCCAGCAGCACCTCGGCCTGGTCGGCGCTTTCGGCGACCTCGATCAGCCGCTTGGCGGCGCGGATCGCGGCCGGGCTCTGCTCGGCGATATGGGTCGCGATCTCCAGCGCCCGGGCCATCGGGTCATCGGCCAGTTCGGTGACCAGCCCCCAGGCTTCGGCCTTCCCAGCCGGGATCGGCGTGGCGGTATAGGTCAGCAGCCGCAGCACGTCGGACCGCACCAGCCCCGGCAACAGCGCCATGCCGCCCATGTCGGGCACCAGGCCCCATTTCATCTCCATCACCGCGAATTGCGCATCGGGTGCCGCGATGCGGATATCCGCCCCCAGCGCCAGCTGCAGCCCTCCACCGAAGGCAGCGCCCCGGATCGCCGCGATCACCGGCTGCGGCAGGCGGCGCCAGATCATCGCCACCTCCTGCATCTTGTTGGCATCGTGATGGGTGCGGTCCATCAGCCAGCTCTCGATATCCGACATCTGGCCCATCTTGGCGAAACTCGCCATGTCGAGCCCGGCGCAGAAGCTCTTGCCCTCGCCCGACAGCACCACGACGCGCGCGTCCGAGGCCGCCACCTCCTCGCCCGCGGCGAGGATGGCGTCGACCATCGCGTCGTCAAGCGCGTTCATCTTGTCCCCCCGGGTCAAAGTCACCCGGGCAATGTGATCCTGATAATCGACCGATACGCGCGCCATGGCGTCCCCTCCTCTGTTTCCCGCGCCACTCTGCCCCGCCGGAGGGCGCGAAATCCAGTCGAACGTTAGGGCATTCAAATCGCTTGCCCGACGGCCAAATCCCGGCTTATCTGCCCGCCATGACTGAACCTCGCTACACCCCGCTTGTCCGCGCGCTGCCCGCCACCGTGCCCTTCGTCGGCCCGGAAACGCAGGAGCGTCTGCGCGGCGCCCCCTTCACCGCGCGCCTCGGCGCGAATGAGAATGTCTTCGGCCCCTCGCCCCGCGCCATTGCCGCGATGCAGGCCGAGGCCGCCGAGATCTGGAAATACGGCGATCCCGAAAGCCACGATCTGCGCGCCGCCCTGGCCGCGCATCACGGCGTGCGGCCCGACAACATCATGGTGGGCGAGGGCATCGACGGGCTCCTGGGCTATCTGGTGCGGCTGCTGATCGGCGAAGGCGACCCGGTGGTCACCTCCACCGGCGCCTATCCCACCTTCAACTATCACGTCGCGGGCTTCGGCGGGGTGCTGCACACGGTGCCCTATCTCGACGACCGCCAGGATCCCGCCAGCCTGTTCGCCAAGGCGGCCGAGGTCGACGCCAAGCTGGTTTATCTGTGCAACCCCGACAACCCGATGGGCAGCTGGCGCCCGGGGGCGGAGATCGTCGCGGCTCTCGACACCCTGCCCGAGCGCAGCCTCCTGGTGCTGGACGAGGCCTATGTCGAATGCGCCCCCGAAGGTACCGCGGCACCGATCGACGCGGATGACACCAGGGTGATCCGGATGCGCACCTTCTCGAAAATCTACGGCATGGCCGGCGCCCGGGTGGGTTATGCCATCGGCGCGCCGGAGCTGATCTCGGCCTTCAACAAGGTGCGCAACCACTTCGGCATGAACCGGGCGGCCCAGGCCGGCGCGCTGGCGGCGCTGGCGGATGCCGACTGGCTGGCCCATGTGCAGGCGGAAATCGTCACCTCCCGCGACCGCATCGCCGAGATCGCCGCTGCCAACGGGCTGAGTGCCCTGCCCTCAGCCACCAATTTCGTCACCATCGACTGCGGCCGCGACGGCGCCTTCGCCAAATCGCTGGTCGAGGCGCTGGGGCAACGCGGCATCTTCGTCCGCATGCCCTTCGCCGCGCCGCAGAACCGCTGCATCCGGGTCAGCTGCGGCACCCCCGCCGATCTCGACGCCTTCGCCGCAGCCCTGCCCGCGGCGCTGGCCGCCCTGTCGGCTGCTTGAGACCACCGACGACGATCAATCAAAGGCGCCTGCCCTCCTGCCGCAGGCGCCCTTCTTCTCTGCTGAAATACTCCGGGGGAGGCGCCGCAGGCGACGGGGGCGGAGCCCCCGCTGCGGCCAGTGCCCCGCCCACCGCTGCCTGGTCAGACCCCCGGCGGCAGCTTGGCGCGCATCATCTCGCGCCGATCCAGCCGTTCGCCATCGACGATGAAGGTGCCATCACCCACCGCATGCAGCAGCCGCCGCTCCTGCCGCGCCGGGTCGATCCAGGCAGAAACCGCCTGCAGCACCACGATGGTATAGGGTTCGATCACCTCGGCCACACGGCATTCGATATTGGCCAGACACTCGCGGATCAGCGGCGCGCGCACCTCGGCCGCCTTGGCCCGGGTCAGGCCGAAGCGGGCGAACTTGTTGACCTCGGCGCCCGAGCACATGCCGATCCCTACGGCGGTGTCGATCATGTCCACCGTCGGGATCGCGATCACGCATTCGCGCGTCTGCCGCAACGCCTCGAAGGAATGGTTCCAGGGGCCTGTGGTGATCGCCAGCGTGCCGGCAAAATCCATCACCATGGTCCAGGTGATGGTCATGACATTGTCCTTGGCGCCGTCATTGGTGGTGACCAGCACCAGCGGCCCGGATTCCATCAGGGTGAAGACCCTGTGCAGCTCGAGCGGTTCCATCCGCACCTCCATTCAAGAGGATCCGATTCGGGATCAGGCTTTCATCTTACCGCCAGCGCCTCAAGATCGCGCGCGATATCCGCGGCCAGCTCGGCGACGCCCGCCCCCGCGTCGCGGCGTTGCGCATAGGCGCGCAGCCCGAAGACCGCCGCCTGCAACCGGCGCGCCAGTCGGTCGGGGTCAGTGTCCGCCGCGATCTGCCCGGCGTCCCGCGCGGCCCGGAAGGCGCTGGCGAAGCCTGCCTCGATCTCGCGCATCCTCTCCTCGGTCAGCCGGCGCAGCCCCGGATCGTCATCCGGTGTTTCCAGCAGGGTCTTGACCAGCATGCAGGCGCGCGACGGCGGCGCCTTGCCCTCGGGCGGGCAGCCCAGCGCGCGCACATGCGCCGCGAGCCCGGCCAGCGGCGTTGGCGCTTCGGCGATGGTCCGGTCGAACTGTGCCTGCGACCGCTCGGCATAGAGCTTCAGCGTCTCGGCAAAGAGCGCCTCTTTCGATCCGAAGGCAGCATAGATCGACCCCGGGCGCATATCGAGCGCGACCTCGAGATCCTTCAGCGAGGTCGCGTGATAGCCCTTGGCCCAGAACAATTCCAAGGCCTTCTGCAGCACCTCGTCGCGATCATAACTGGCCTTTCGCGCCACCCGGACCTCCTTCGATGACATTTGAGTGATCGCTCAAAATATAATTTGAGTGATCGTTCAAGTAAAGCTAGAGATGCCTCATGTCAATTTGAGTGATCGCTCAAAAATGGAGGACCCGATGACCGATTTCCCCCTGCACACCCCCGAAACCGCGCCCGAGGCGAGCAAACCGCTGATCGAAGCCTCGCAAAAGGCCTTTGGCCGGCTGCCCGGCCTGCATGCGGTGATGGCCGAGGCGCCGGCGCTGCTGGAAGGCTATCAACAGCTCCACCGGCTGTTTGCCGAGGAAACGTCCTTCGACAAGGACGAGTTGACGGTGGTCTGGCAGACCATCAACGTCGAACACAATTGCCATTACTGCGTGCCCGCCCATACCGGCATCGCCAAGCGAATGACGGTGGATGACGCGATCTCCGAGGCACTGCGCAACGAGACTCCGCTGCCCAACGCCCATCTCGAAGCGCTGCGCAGCTTTACCCTGCAGGTCGTGCGTCAGCGTGGCGATGTGAGTGATGATCAGGTCCAGGCCTTTCTCGACGCCGGCTTCACCCAGCGCCAGATCCTCGAGGTGGTGCTGGGCGTGGCGCAGAAGGTGATGTCGAACTACACCAACCATCTGGCGAAGACCCCGGTCGACGCGCCAATGCGGGCCTTCGCCTGGGAAAAGCGCCGGCCAGCCTAAGCCCATCCCCCGCGCCCCGAAAACGACGACGGGCGGCCCGAGGGGACCGCCCGTTCTTTCTCCCTGCCGCGGGAAAGTCCGCTCAGACTTTCTCTTGGGTGTATTTCTTCAGCTCGCTGCGGGCGACCTGACGACGGTGCACCGCGTCGGGGCCATCGGCCAGACGCAGGGTCCGCACATGGGTCCAGGCGGTGGCGAGCGGGGTATCCTGCGACACGCCGGCGCCGCCGAACATCTGCACCGCCTCGTCGATCACCTTCAGCGCGGTGCGGGGCGCCACGACCTTGATCTGGCTGATCCACGGCGCCGCGGCGCGGGCATCGCCCTGATCCATGTACCAGGCGGCCTTCAGGCACAGCAGACGCGCCATTTCGATTTCCATCCGGCATTCGGCGATGATGTCATAGTTGGCGCCAAGCTGCGCCAGCTTCTTGCCGAAGGCCTCGCGATCAAGCGCACGCTTGCACATCTGTTCCAGCGCGATTTCGGCCTGACCGATGGCACGCATGCAGTGGTGGATGCGGCCCGGCCCGAGGCGGCCTTGCGCGATTTCAAACCCCTTGCCTTCGCCCACCAGCAGGTTTTCGGCCGGCACGCGGACATTGGTGAAACGGATATGCATGTGGCCGTGCGGCGCGTCGTCTTGGCCATAGACCTGCATGGCGCGCAGGATCTCGACCCCCGGGGTTTCGGCCGGCACCACGATCATCGAATGGCGCTGGTGCTTGGGCATGTCATCGCCACCGGTCTTCACCATGGTGATATAGACCTTGCAGCGCGGATCGCCGGCGCCCGAGGACCACCATTTTTCGCCGTTCAGCACATAGTGATCGCCATCGCGCACGCAGGACATCGACACATTGGTGGCGTCCGAACTGGCGACATCCGGTTCGGTCATCAGGTAGGCCGAGCGGATCTCGCCGGCGAGCAGCGGCTTCAGCCACTCTTCCTTCATCTTCTCGGTGCCGTACCGCTCCAGCACTTCCATGTTGCCGGTGTCGGGGGCGGAGCAGTTGAAGATCTCGGCGCCAAGCGGCGTCTTGCCCATCTCTTCGGCGAAATAGGCGTATTCGACGGTCGACAGGCCAAAGCCCTTGTCGCTGTCGGTCAGCCAGAAGTTCCACAGCCCCTCGGCCTTGGCCTTGGCCTTCAGCCCTTCAAGGATTTCGGTCTGACGCTCGGTATAGGTCCAGCGATCGCCGGTGGCGACTTCGCGCTGGTATTCCTCTTCCAGCGGCATCGCCTCGTTTCGGATCAGGTCGCGGACCCGCTCCAGCAGTTTCGCGTTCTCCTCGCGAATGGTGAACGAGATGTTCATTCCAGCTCTTCCTCCCGTATCGCCGGCTCCCCGCCGGCCTCAGATTTCGGGCAGAGACTGCGCGGCGATCTGGCAAATGTCCAGCCGGGTCTGGCAGTTTTCTGCCAGCCATCCCCCGAAAATCGCTGTATTTTTCCGATTTCACCCGAGGTCGGAAAGCCGCGGAAATGAATTTCGCCAAGCAAAACAATGACTCATATCGTCCGACGATATCAAAGGATGATGCGACATCTTGGCCGAAATTTTTCCATCTCCGGATCGCTCGCGCCGCCCAAAACCGCCTCAGCAGCCAGCCGGCCGAGGAAAGGGGCGAGAATCACCCCCGGATGCGCCACCGCCAGGAACAGCCCCGGACGCCCCGGCACCGGCCCCAGCATCGGCCAACCGTCGCCGGTGACCGGCCGCGCCCCCACCTGCGGCGGCTGCAACACCACCCTCGTGCCCAGCCCGCGCCCCAAAGCCTCCTCCGCCGCCCGCGCCAGGGCCGGCAGCGCGGCCTCGCCCTCGGGCGGCAGCCACTCGGCCAAGACCGCGCGTCCCTCCGCCCCGACCCGAGCTTCGAAATCCGGCCCACAGAGGATGCGGCCGCTGCCGCCCACCTCCGCCCGCCCCTCGATCAGCACCGCCGGCGACACGCTCACATCCAGTCCCGGCAGCAGCGCCTCGGCGGCCACGCCATTGGCCAGAACCACGGCATCGCCCTCCACCCGGGCGCCATCCGCCAGCACCGCCACGCCCTCCTCCAGCGCCACGACACGGGCGGCGCAGCGCAGGACGACACCGGGCGCATCGGCCAGAACCGCCCGGGCCAATGCCGGCGGCTCGCTCGCCACATCCTGCGGGAACCAGGCGACCAGCTCCGGCACCTCCCGCAGCCCCGGTTCCAGCGCCGCGACCGCCGCGCGATCCAGCGCCTCGACCTGGTTGCCCCGCGCCCGGTGCCAGTCGATCAGCGCCCGGGTCTCTGCCGCGCTGCCACGCCAGACCAGTGCGCCCTGCCCCGAGACCGGATAGCGATCGCCCAGCGCCCGGCGCCACCGGGCATGCTCCGCAACCGCCCGCAGCCGCAACGCAAACAGCTCCAGATCATCCCCCGGCGCCTGCGCCCCGAGCCCGATCCAGCCGAAGGCCCGCGCGGTCACCCCCGTGGCCGGCGCCGCCGCGGCCTCCAGCAGTTCGACCTCGACACCGGCCCGCGCCAGATGCCAGGCGACCGAGACACCGACGATCCCCGCTCCAACGACGACAACCCGCATGGCGTCCCCTCCGTCTTCTCTGTCCAAATGCTCTCACCACAGGCACCGCCCGCAGGGCGGCCCCGGCTCACCTCAAAGCAAAGGGGGCGGCCCCTAAGGCCGCCCCCCCTGTCTCATTCCGCAGCCTCGGCATAATCCTCGACCGGCGGACAGATGCAATGCAGATTGCGGTCGCCCCAGACATTGTCCACCCGGTTGACCGGCGGCCAGTATTTGTCCACCCGGAAAGCCCCCGGCGGGAAACACCCCTGTTCGCGGCTATAGGGACGGTCCCAGTCGCGCACCAGATCCTCCATCGTATGCGGCGCATGCTTCAGCGGGTTGTTCTGCGGATCGGCCCGCCCCGCCTCGATCTCGGCAATCTCCGCCCGGATCGCCAGCATGGCGTCGCAGAACCGATCCAGCTCCGCCTTGGTCTCGCTTTCGGTCGGCTCGATCATCAGCGTGCCCGGCACCGGAAAGCTCATCGTCGGCGCGTGGAAGCCGCAATCGATCAGCCGCTTGGCGATATCGTCCACCGTCACCCCGGCGCTGTCGGCAAAGGGGCGGGTGTCGATGATGCATTCATGCGCCACCCGGCCATGGCTGCCACGATAGAGCACCTCATAGGCCCCCGCCAGCCGCGCCGCGATGTAATTGGCGTTCAGGATCGCCACCCGCGTCGCCTGGGTCAGCCCCTCGCCACCCATCATCAGGCAATA
This sequence comes from Pseudodonghicola sp., assembly GCF_048268305.1. NCBI lineage: Bacteria > Pseudomonadati > Pseudomonadota > Alphaproteobacteria > Rhodobacterales > Paracoccaceae > Pseudodonghicola > Pseudodonghicola sp. The sequence continues at coordinate 57,451 of NZ_JBLWVT010000007.1, read as the reverse complement.
GGCCCAGCTGATCGGCAGCACCGAGGCCGAGCCATAGGGCGCCGCCGAAACCGGCCCCTCGATCCCGCCGGTATGGGGATGGCCAGGCAGGAAGGGCACCAGATGCGGCTTGACCCCGATCGGCCCCATGCCGGGACCACCGCCGCCATGCGGAATGGCAAAGGTCTTGTGCAGGTTCAGGTGGCTGACGTCGCCGCCCAGATCGCCGGGCCGGCTGATCCCCACCATGGCGTTCATATTGGCCCCGTCGATATAGACCTGGCCGCCATGGGCATGGGTGATCTCGCAGATCTGGCGCACCGTCTCCTCGAACACCCCATGGGTCGAGGGATAGGTGATCATGCAGGCCGCCAGCGTATCGGCATAGGCCTCGGCCTTCTGACGGAAATCGTCGAGGTCGATATCGCCATTGGCCGCCGCCTTCACCGGCACCACCTGCCAGCCGGCCATATGGGCGCTGGCCGGGTTGGTGCCATGGGCGCTGACCGGGATCAGGCAGGTCTTGCGGTGATGCTCCCCGCGCGACCGGTGCCAGGCGTCGATGGTCAGCAGCCCGGCATATTCCCCCTGTGCGCCCGAATTGGGCTGCATCGAGAAGGCGGCATAGCCGGTCACCTGACACAGGATATCCGACAGGTTGTCGATCAGCTCGGCATAGCCCTGCGCCTGATCGGCGGGCACGAAAGGATGCAGTTGCGCGAATTCCGGCCAGGAGATCGGCATCATCTCCGCCGCCGCGTTCAGCTTCATGGTACACGATCCCAGCGGGATCATCGCCCGGTCCAGCGCCAGATCGCGATCCGCCAGACGGCGCATGTAGCGCATCATCTCGGTCTCGGCCCGGTTCATGTGAAAGATCGGGTGATCGAGATAGGAGCTTTGGCGCAGCAGCGCCTCGGGCAGACGGTATTCAGAAGCGATGTCATCGGCCTGCAACACCAGACCGAAGGCGCGCCAGACCGCCTCGATGGTGGCCGGGCGGGTCGCCTCGTCGATGGTGATCCCCACCTTGGTCTCGCCCACCGCGCGCAGGTTCACCCCCTCGCGCACCGCCGATTGCAGCACGCCCTGCTGCAGCAGCCCCACATCCACCGTGATGGTATCGAAGACCTGCTTCGGCTCCACCTTGAAGCCCGCCGCCTCCAGCCCGCGGGCCAAGCGCACGGTCTTGCGATGGATGCGCTGCGCGATGGCGCGCAGCCCCTCGGGCCCGTGGAACACCGCGTACATCGAGGCCATGACCGCCAGCAGCGCCTGCGCCGTGCAGACGTTCGAGGTCGCCTTCTCGCGCCGGATGTGCTGCTCCCGCGTCTGCAGCGCCAGACGATAGGCCCGGTTGCCCAGGCTGTCGACGCTGACACCGACCAGCCGGCCGGGCATCGACCGCGCATGCGAAGCCCGCGTCGCCATATAGGCGGCATGCGGGCCACCATAGCCCACCGGCACCCCGAACCGCTGGGCGCTGCCCACCGCGATATCGGCGCCCATCGCGCCCGGTTCCTTCAACAGCGTCAGCGCCATCGGGTCGGCGGACATCACCGCCACCGCCTTGGCCGCATGCAGCGCCTCGATCAGCGGGGTGAAATCGGTCAGATGCCCGTAGGTGCCCGGATATTGGAACAGTGCGCCAAAGACCTTGTCGGCCTCGAGCGTCTCAGGCGCCCCCACGATCACCTCGATCCCCAGCGGCCGCGCCCGGGTCTGCACCACGGCGATGTTCTGCGGATGGCAATTCTCGTCGACGAAGAAAGCCGCAGCCTTCGACTTGGCGATCCGCTGCGCCATGGTCATCGCCTCGGCGCAGGCGGTCGCCTCGTCCAGGAGCGAGGCATTGGCGATCTCGAGCCCGGTCAGATCGCTGATCATGGTCTGGAAGTTCAAGAGCGCCTCAAGCCGGCCCTGGCTGATCTCCGGCTGATAGGGGGTATAGGCAGTGTACCAGGCCGGGTTCTCCAGGATGTTGCGCTGGATCGCCGGCGGCGTCACCGTCCCGTGATAGCCCTGCCCGATCAGCGAGGTCAGGACCTTGTTCTTCCCCGCCACCTGGCGCATGTGCCACAGGAGCTCCCGCTCGGACAGCGGCGCGCCGATCGACAGGGGCGCCGCCTGGCGGATCGCCTCCGGCACGGTCTCGGCGATCAGCGCCTCAAGGCTCGCGGCGCCGACGACCCCGAGCATCTCTGTCATCTCGGCGGGCGAGGGTCCGATATGGCGCCGGTTGGCGAAATCGTAAGGCTGATAATCGGTGGGCGTGTAACTCATTGCATCATCCCCATGGGAAGCGCACCGCCCCCCGTTATCTGGCGTGATCCGGGGACAGGGCGCGCCGCCCCCGGCTTCTTCTCGGTTCAAATACGGCCGCCGGAGGCTCCCCAAGCCGAAGCGAAAGAGCCGCCCGGGCGGGGTCACCTCAGCCCGGGTGTGCCGGCCGGGCGATCCCGGCAGAGGTACCGTGCCGTGTTCTGGCGCGCCTTGCCGGGGCTACGCCCGTTCGCGGCTGCAGTGAGGCGGATCAGAAAACGCTCCAGCGGAGCGTTTTCCGGGTGCCGCTCAGCCAATGAATTCCTTGTAGGCGGCCTCGTCCATGTACTCGTCCAGCTGCGACGGGTCCGTGGGCTTGATCTTGAAGAACCAGGCCTCGCCCAGCGGATCCTCGTTGACCAGCGCCGGGTTGGCCACGATCGCCTCGTTGACCTCGACGATCTCGCCATCGAGCGGCGCCAGGATGTCCGAGGCGGCCTTGACGCTCTCGATCACCACAACCTCTTCTTCCTTCGACACTTCGGTGCCGGGCTCGGGCAGTTCGACGAAAACCACATCGCCCAACTGCTCGGCAGCATGTTCGGTGATGCCCACGACGATCAGATCGCCCTCGGCCAGCAGCCATTCGTGTTCTTCGGTATATTTCATCGGGCTCTTTTCCTCTCAGAGTCGGGATGACAGATGGGTCAGCGTTTGAAATTGGCAGGAACGAAGGGCAGCGGCGCCACCGTCAGCGGCAGCCGCTTGCCGCGCAGCTCGCCGAAAAGGGGCGTGCCGGGGGCGGCCAGGTCGGCGGGGACATAGCCCATGGCGACCGGTGCCCCGACGCTGGGACCGAAGCCGCCCGAGGTCACCCGCCCCACCGGCGCGCCGCCCTCGGCCGCCGTGAAGATCTCCACCCCCTCGCGCATCGGCGCGCGCCCCTCGGGGCGCAGCCCCACGCGCTTGCGGGCGGGGCCATCGGCAAGCTGCGCCAGCACCGCATCGGCACCGGGGAACCCGCCCTGCCGCGCACCGCCGCTGCGGCGCACCTTCTGGATCGCCCAGGCCAGCCCGGCCTCACCCGGCAGGGTCTCGGTGTCGATATCGTGGCCGTAAAGGCAAAGCCCGGCCTCGAGCCTGAGCGAATCCCGCGCGCCCAGCCCGATCGGGGCCACCGCGTCATGCGCCAGAAGCCGGCGCGCCAGCGCCTCGGCCTGATCCGCCGGGACTGAGATCTCGAACCCGTCCTCGCCGGTATAGCCCGAGCGCGACACCCAGGCCTCCACCCCGTCGAGATCGAGCGTGCGCACATCCATGAAGCGCATCTCGGCCACTTCAGGGGCGAATTCGGTCAAGACCGCCTCGGCCAGCGGCCCCTGCAGCGCCATCAGCGCGCGATCGGTGATCTCTTCCACCGTCACACCGGGCTCCAGCGCCGCCTTCAGATGCGCCACGTCCTGCGCCTTGCAGGCGGCATTGACCACCAGGAACAGGTGATCACCGCGATTGGCGAACATCAGATCGTCGAGAATGCCGCCCGTCTGGTTCAGGAACAGCCCATAGCGCTGCCGCCCTTCGGGCAGGTCCAGCACATCCATCGGGATCAGCGTCTCGAGCGCCGCGGCCACGGCGGCCACATCGGCGCCGCGCAGGATCACCTGCCCCATGTGGCTGACGTCGAACAGCCCGGCCCGGGCGCGGGTGTGATTATGCTCGGCCATGATGCCGGCGGGATATTGAACCGGCATCTCATAGCCGGCGAAGGGGACCATCTTGCCCCCGAGTTCCAAATGCAGATCGAATAGCGGCGTGCGCAGCAATTCCGTCATCGGCCCGTCCCTGTTGCAACCGGGTGTTCTGACGAATCCTCCGGCATCCCATATTCGGCGGTCAATGCCCGCCATGCGATGCCCCCTCTGTCCTTTCGCCTGAGATCGTTATCCCTTCGGCGGACGCACAGGGCGCCTCTCTCCAGAGTTCCAGTCGAGCATACGGTCCTTTTGCCTGAGAGTTTCCGGGGGCGGTTGCTCCTTCGGCACCGGGTCGAACCCGGTTCTCCCACATGCTCGGCCGCGACATTAGCGGCGAAAGAAATGCCGCACAAGAGGCCAAAAGCGTCGGATTTCGACCGTCCCGGGCCAGCCCATGGGAGGGCCGGCCCGGAACCGAGGCCATCAGGCCAGAAATACCCCCCAGCGCGCCGGACGGCGACGGGCGGCGCGGGCCAGGACCACAAGGGTCAGCATCAAAAGCCCGGCCTCCGCCGCGGGCGAGGCCCACCAGATGCCGCGAACGCCCCAGAGGCCGGAGAAGACGAAGATCAGCGGCAGCGAGAAGAGATAGGGTTTCGCCAGCCCCAGCACCGCCGCCCGGGGCACATCCCCCACCGCCTGGAAATAACCGCCGAGAATCATCAGGGGTCCCGTCAGCAGGAAGAGCGTCACCATCACGGGCAGGATGTGCCCGACTTCCTGCACCACGGCCCCATCCGCGACGAAGAGCCGGCCCAATCCCTGGGCGCCGAGGCTCAGCCCGGTCTGGACGACAAGGCCGTAGACCAGCGCCAGAACCAGCGCCAGACGCAGGCTGTCGTCGGTGCGGCGGTGATCGCCGGCACCGAAGTTCGTTCCGGTGATCGTCTGCATCGCCTGCACCAGCCCCACCAGCGGCAGGACCGCAAAGGTCATCATCCGGGTGACGATGCCATAGGCCGACAGCGTATCGGCATAGCCCACCCCGCCGGTCCGCCCCACGGTGGCGACGATGGCGGCGGAGACCAGCGAGATGCCCAGGAAGCTCAGGCTCTGCGGGGCGCCAAGCGCCAGGATCGCACCCCAGCCGCGACAAAGGCCACCCTCGGTCAGCGCCCTGAGCGGCAGGGGCGTCGCCGCGCGCAGCCGGAAGACCGCGAGCAGCCCCAAGGCTGTCCCCTGGGCCAGCACAGTGCCCCAGGCCGATCCCGCCACCCCGAGCCCCAGGCCGGCGACGAAAAGAGCGTCGAGCCCGATGTTGAGAAGCGAGACCAGCAGGCTCAGCCCCGCCATCAGCCCCGCCCGCCCCTCGTTCCTCAGCGCGTCGGTCTCGACCGACAGCAGGAACATCACCGGCGCGGCGAAGCCGACGATGCGCAGATAGACCAGCGCCTGAGCGGCGATATCGCCACCGGCGCCGGCAAAGACCCCGGTGAGCGGCCCGCCGAGGGCCATCACCAGCACCACCATCCCAAGGGCGACGGCCAGCGCCAGACCATGCGCCCCGGCGAAGACCGCCCGCGCGCCGCCCATGTCGCGGGCGCCGAGCCTGCGGGCCAGCAGGCTCGACATGCCGCCGGCCACCAGCGTCGCCAGTGCAACGAAGATCATGTAGACCGGGAACAGCAAGGTCACCGCCGCCAGCGCCTCCGGCCCGGCGAAGCGGCCGAGAAACAGCGCGTCGACCACTGTCAGCAGCCCGCTCATCCCCATCACGGTGATGATCGGCACGGCCGTGCGCGCATAGGCCGCCAGCAGCGACCCGGTCAGGAATTTGTTTTCAGGGGGTCTGTCCATCATGCCCCGCCTCCTGTCTGCGCATATCGCCTGTAAAGGAGGGGAACCCGCGTTATCCTCCGCGCGATATGCGGGAAAGGATCGAAAAGCACGACGATGGCAGAGCTTCACCAAGACCAGGGGCCTGCGGGTGGCGGGCGTCTGCGGCCCATGGCGTGGCCGATAGCCGCAGGCGGCGCTCCGGTCAAGCGTCAGCGCAGGGGAACCAGCGCAGCGCCGTTCCAATAGCTGAGCGTTTCGCACCGGGTCTGCCCGACGGTCCGGGTGCAGGAACCCAGCGATCCGGCGAAAGCCAGGGCATCGTTGCCGTTGGTGAGGGGCTGCAGCCGCACCCCCAGCGCCAGGGTGCTTTCCGGGGCGCCGACGCGGGGATAGAGCGCACTGATATAGACCTCGACCAGGCAATTGGCGGCGCCGCAGTTCGGGCGCGGGACGCCGGTCGTACAGGTCACCCCATGCCAGTCGACGACGATATCCTCGGCCCCGTCGCCGTCGATCTGCGCCGGCAGGATCGCCTCGGGCGTCCAATGCGCCGCGCCGCCGCAGCTCTGGCGTATCCCCGCCTCCGCCAGTTGTCGCATGGTCTGGCGGGCGGGAGGGAGAGCCTGGGTCGCAGGCCAGGGCTTGCCGATGCTGGCGAACATGGTCTGGCAATAGGTCGAGAGACCCCCGACACCCGCGGCGAACCCGGCCGAGGACAGCCGGCGGACACCGCCATCATAGCGCAGCTCAAACTCCTGGGCGGCGGCGATCGCCGCAAAGGACGGATCGGTCGCCGGCAAGTCGATCTGCCAGGTCGAAAACGCCGCGTTCCAGCGCAGCCCGCGCAGCCGGTATCCGCTGCCCCCCGCGACGATCAGCACATCGTCGCGGATCATGCGCTGCGGCGCCGGCGCGCCGATCGCGCGATCGCTGAGATAGAGCCGGAAGGCGCCCACCGGGGTGATGTCAGGCTCGAGATTGCCGGTGGCGGCCGGCGACAGCCCCCTGGGCGACCGCTCGCCACAAACCAGCGCCGGCCCGGGCCCGTCGATCGGCGCCAGAGTGGCACTGAAATAAGACCCATCGTCAAATTGCGACATCGACCAATCCTGCGCCGATGCCGCCCCGACCAGCGCCAGCATCGACATCGCCGCCGCCCAGATCGCCTGCCCAATCGCCATAGCCACCCCATCCGCTTTCGCCGCAGACTACGCCCGCCGGACCTCCCGTCAACGCCCGACGCCCCGCGCGGGGGCTTCACAGCCGCCGGCTTTTCTGCTGAGGTCAAAGCAGATTAAGCCATTTTCAGGAAACCGCCACATGAAGACCCTTCTGCTGTCCGCCGCCCTGGCCCTTGCCACCGCGCCGTTGCTGACTGCCCTGCCCGCCTCGGCCGGGGCGCGACCGGCCACTGTGGTCACCGTCTTGGGCCGCACCTGGACGATCACCTCCGAGGCACATAAGCCCGGCTACTGGCGGGCGACGCGCGACTGGAACAACCTCGATCCCTTCGGCCAGCCGGCCCGGCTGCGCACGGTGCAGGCGATGCAGGCCTTCGAGGCCGCCACCGGCTGCAAACCCGTCTACAAGACCATGTATCAGACCATCACCGGCGATGTGCTGAGCCAGTTGCGCTGTCCCGCGGCACGGTGACCCGGCCACGCCCGACGCCTCCCCCACGGCACCGGTTTGCCGGTGTCAAACCGGGATTGAGGTCGGTCAGCCTTCCTGCCATAGCTGCAGCATGAAAGTGGCGATCAACGGATTCGGACGGATCGGCCGCAGCATTCTGCGCCAGATCCTGACATTGCCCCGCTATGCCGGGGTCGAGGTAGCGCAGATCAACGATATCGCGCCGCCGGAAACCTGTGCGTATCTGTTCCAGTACGACAGCACCTTTGGCCCCTTCCCCGGCCCGGTCACCTATGCCGATGGCTGTCTCGAGGTGGGCGGACGGCGCATTCCGATCTCGCGCGAGACGGATATCCGCGCCGTCGATCTTGCCGGCGTCGACGTGCTGCTCGACTGCACCGGCATCGCGCGAACCACCGATCTCGCCCATCGCGGGATCGAGGCGGGCGCGCGCAAGGTGCTGATCTCGGGCCCCTCGCCGGCGGCCGAGAAGACCATCGTCCTTGGCGCCAACGAGGACACGCTGGGCGATGCCCAGATGGTCTCGAACGCCTCCTGCACCACCAACGCCCTGGCGCCGCTCCTGAAGGTGATCGACCAGATCGCCGGGGTCGAGCGCGGCCATATGACCACCATCCACTGCTATACCAGCAGCCAGCCCATGGTCGACGCGCCGCGCGGGGATCTGGCCCGCAGCCGCGCCGGCGCCCTGTCGATGGTGCCCACCACGACCAGCGCGATGAAGCTGATCGACGTGGTGCTGCCGGCGCTCGCCGGCCGGATCAGCGGCGCCGCAGTGCGGGTTCCGACCGCCAGCGTTTCGGCCGTTGATCTGGTGGTGCAACTGGATCGCGACATGACGGAGGACAGCCTCAACGCCGCGCTGAAATCCGCGGCCGAGACCAGCCCGGTGCTGGGCTGGATCGACCAGCCGCTGGTCTCCTCCGACTTGCGGGCGCGGCCGGAGTCGCTGGTCATCGCGCTGCCCGAAACCCGGATGATCGGCCCGCGTCAGGCCCGCGTCTTCGGCTGGTACGACAACGAATGGGGGTTTTCGGCGCGAATGCTGGATGTCGCCGAGCTGATGGCGCGCGACTGACCCCGGACGGCGCCCGCGGCCGCGAACCGGCCAAAGGCGCCAGCCGGCCGGCGTAATCTTGCGCAGCTCCCCGCGAAATGCGCCACCCCCTTAAAATCGCCCGAAAAGACCACGGCTTTCCGGAAAGAAACCGGTTCCCCCCCCCAGATTTCGCATGTTAAGCAAGGTCAGGGGCAAGGGAGAACATCGAGCGCAGGCAACTGTGACACCAATCCCTGCCGCATCTTGAAGCGGGAGCGTCGCCATGACCGGAAACCATCGCAAGGATGCCGTTCTGCGCGGTTTCGGTGCGCTCTGTATCGCCGCCACGCTCGGCCTGTCCTCGCAAATGGCGCTGGCGCTCGATGCGGCGCTGACCGCGCCGAAGGCCTCTAAGGAGCTGCAAAGCACGCTCAGCACCGCCTCGGCCGTGATGGCGGCGAAGGAGCGCGGCACCTCCTCGGTGCAGGAACTGGTCGCCGCCGCCCAGGCCGATTACAACACGCTGGTGCAGGTGCTGTACGATCAGGGCTATTTCAGCCCGGTCATCCACATCCTGCTCGACGGTCAGGAGGCGGCCTATATCGACCCTCTGAAACTGCCGCGCGAGATCAAGAAGATCGACATCGCCGTCGATCCCGGCGATCTGTTCCACTTCGGCAAGGCCGAGGTGGTGCCGCTGGCCCCGGGGACCAAGCTGCCCGAAGGCTTTGCCCCCGGAAAGGTCGCCACCACCGGGGCGATCCGCGATGCCGCCGCCGCCGGGGTGCAAAGCTGGCGTGACGCCGGCTATGCCAAGACCCAGCTCGACGGCCAGCGCATCGTCGCCAACCATCTGGCCGATCGGCTCGACGCGGAAATCAACCTGGCCCCAGGCCAGCAGCTCCGCTTTGGCAAGCTGATCGTCGCCGGCACCTCCACGGTCAAGGAAACCTCGGTCCAACGGATCGCCGGCCTGCCCCAGGGAGCGGTCTACAGCCCGGCGACGCTGCAGAAGGTCAGCACCCGGCTCAGGCGCACCGGCACCTTCGAGACCGTCACGCTGAAAGAGGCCGACAAGCCCAATCCCGACGGCACGCTCGACATCACTGCCACGCTGGAGGATCAGCCCAAGCGACGGGTGTCCTTCGGCGCCGAGCTGTCCTCGCGTCAGGGCATGAACCTGAGCGCGGCCTGGATGCACCGCAACCTGTTCCGTGGCGCCGAACGGCTGCGAATCGAGGCGGCTGTCCGCAATATCGGCGGGACCGAGGATGTCGATGGTCGGCTCGGCATCCGGCTTGACCGGCCCGACCGGCTGGGGCCGGACGACAGCATCTTCTATACCTTCGATCTCGAACGGTTGGACCGCACCCATTATTCGGTGAACATGGTCGACTTCGGCATCGGGATGCGGCGTGTCTATTCATCGAAGCTCTATGGTGAAATCTCTCTGACGGCGAATTATGCCCGCGCCGATGACGCCTTCGGATCGGGGCGCGACTTCCGCTATCTGGCGCTGCCGGTGAAACTGGAATGGGACCGCCGCGACAATCCGGTGAACGCGCGACGCGGCGAATATCTCAACCTCGAAACCATGGGCTTTGCCGGGGTCTCGGGCAGCGCCTCGGGCCTGCGGCTCAAGGCCGACGGGCGGGTCTATCGCAGCTTCGGCGCTGACGAGCGGATCACCCTGGCCGGCCGGGTGCAACTGGGCTCGGTGATCGGGCCGGCGCAGGACGAGGTGTCGCCCAACCTGCTGTTCTTCTCCGGCGGTGCCGGCACCGTGCGCGGCCAGCCCTATGATTCACTGGGGATCGAACAACCCTCGGGCGACATCGCCGGCGGCCGGTCCTTCCTTGGCGCCTCGGTCGAGCTGCGCGGCCAGATCACCGACAAGATCTCGGCGGTGGGCTTCTTCGACTATGGCGCGGTCGATGCCGATTCCTTCATCGGCAGCAATTCACCCAGCCAGGCCGGCGCCGGCCTCGGCGTGCGCTATGATCTGGGCGGCTTCGGGCCGATCCGGCTGGATCTGGCGCTGCCGGTCAACGGCGGCACCGGCGACGGGCTGCAGTTCTATATCGGCATCGGGCAGGCGTTTTAACGGGCAACGGGACAAGAACATTGAGCGTGAAACGGTATCTGGTTCTGGTCACCTGTGTGACCCTCACGGTTTCCACCCCGGGCCTCGCCCCGGCCAAGAGCGCCGCCAAGGACGCCAGCGAATCCGGCGGCATGCTGGTGAACTTCCTGGAAAGCTCGCTGTCCGGCGACAATCGCAAGGTCTCGGTCACCGGATTGGAGGGCGCTTTCAGCTCCCGCGCCACGATCAGGGAAATCCGGGTATCCGACGACCAGGGCGTCTGGCTGACGATCCGCAACGCGGTGCTCGACTGGAACCGGCTGGCGCTGGTGCGCGGACGGTTTTCCGTCAACGCGCTGACCGCGGATGAGATCATCGTCGCCCGCAAACCCATCCCCAGCGCCACCGCCGTCGACCTGCCCAGCCCGGAGGCGACACCCTTTTCGCTGCCCAGTCTGCCGGTCTCGGTCGAATTGGATAACATCGGGGTGCAAAAGCTGGACCTCGGGGCCGATCTGATGGGCACGGCGGCGACGCTGAAGCTCGACGGATCGCTGTCGCTGGCCGACGGCGCGCTCGATACCGATCTGGCGGTGACCCGGCTGGACCGGCCCGGCGATCAGATCGGGCTGAAGGCCTCTTTCGCCAATGAGAGCCGGCAGATCGGGCTCGACCTCAAGATGATCGAGGATCAGGGCGGGCTGATCTCCACCCTGCTGAACATGCCCGATCGGCCGGCGCTGCTGTTCACCGCCAAGGGCGATGGGCCGGTCAGCGATTTCACCGCCGATATCGCGCTGATGACCGACGATGCCGAGCGGCTGGGCGGCCAGGTGCGGCTGCGCGGGCTGGAGGCCCCGGCGGGCAGCGATCCCGCCGCCCCGGTGCCGATCGGCTTCGCCGCCGATCTGGCCGGCGATGTCACCCCGATGCTGCCCTCGGACTATCGCGCCTTCTTCGGCACCGATACCGCGCTGACGTTGCGCGGCGAAAGCAACCCCGACGGCCAGCTCGACATCACCACGCTCGATCTCAAATCCGACGCGCTGAAACTGACCGGCGACATGGCGCTGGCTGCCTCCGGTCAGATCGAGCGGCTGAAGTTCCAGGGCGGCATCACCCCGCCCGCCGGCAATGAGGTGGTCTTGCCGATCAGCGGCGACCGCACCGCATTGGGCACGGCGGAGTTCGACGTGAGTTTCGACGCCAGCACCGGCAACGACTGGAGCCTGGTGCTGTCGACCGAGCGGCTGAACCGGCCCGAGATGTATCTGAACCGCGCCGCGCTGGTCGGCAAGGGCACGCTGGATCAGACCCAGGGCTTCGCCATCCAGGGCGATATCGAGGCCGCGCTCGCGGGTCTGAAACTGACCGACCCGGCGCAGCAGCGGGCGATCGGCGACCAGGTGACGCTAAAGGGGGCAATCGCCCGCGATGCCGGCGGCGCCTTTGAATTCAACGGCTTCAAACTGACCGGCGCAGATTATACCGCCACGCTCGACGGCAAGATCGCAATCCCCGAGAGCGGACTTGAAGTCGATACCAAACTGCATCTCGGCGCCGCCGATCTGTCGCGCTTCTCGGGGCTGGCGGGGCAGGATCTGGGCGGCTCGGTCACCGCGGATTTCTCCGGCAAGGGGGCGCCGCTCGACGGCACCTTCGACTTCACGCTCGACATGCAGGCCCAGGATCTGGCCGCCGGCATCAAACAGGTCGATCCGCTGATCGGCGGCGCCACCACGCTGCAGCTGTCAGCGGCGCGCGGGCTCGACGGGCTGACCATCCGCAATTTCGACCTCAAGGGCGAGGCGCTCTCGGCCTCGGCCTCGGGCACCGCCAAGACCGCCGACAGCGCGCTGCGCTTCACCGCCGCGCTGGACGATCTGGCGCGGGTGACGCCGCAGGTCTCGGGACCGCTGACGCTGAAGGGCGATCTGAAGCAGACCGGCACCACCTGGGCCGGCGACATCAACCTGAAGGGGCCGGACAAGACCTTTGCCGATCTCAACGGCAGCTTCGATCCGGCCGGAGAGGCCGACCTGACCTTCAACGCCCTGCTCGACCGGCTGGAACGGTTCGTGCCGCAGCTCTCCGGTCAGCTGACCGCCAAGGGCACCGCCCAGAGCAAGGGCGGCGTCTGGCAGGGCGATGTGGCGCTGAACGGGCCGGACAGTTCGCAAGCCAAGCTCAGCGGCAGTTTCGATCCGGCGGGTGACGCCGATCTGACCTTCGACGCCGCACTCGACCGGCTGGAACGCTTCATGCCGGAACTCACCGGCCGGCTGACCGCCAAGGGCACCGCCCAACGCAAGAGCGGGATCTGGACGGTGGGCGCCGATGCCTCCGGCCCGTCGGACATCACCACCCGCCTCAGTGGCACCTATGACGAGGCTCAGGGCACCGCCAATATGGATGCCACCGGCCGGCTGCGGCTTGAGGGCGCCAATCCCTTCCTCAGGCCCAATTCGATCAGCGGTGCTGCCAACTTCGACATGAGGCTGCGCGGCGCCCCCTCGCTTGCGGCGCTGAGCGGGACCGTCACCACCTCGGGCGGGCGGATGGCGATTCCCTCCGCTGCCCAGACGCTGGAGAACATCGGCGGCACGGTGACCCTGGCCAATTCGCGCGCCAATGTGGCGATCAGCACCAACCTCGGTTCCGGCGGCACCATCCGCGTCAACGGGCCGGTGGCGCTGCAGGCGCCCTTTGAGGGGCGCCTCGTGATCGACCTGCTGCAGTTGATCCTGACCGACAACAAGAGCGTCACCTCCTCGGCCAACGGGCAGCTCGTCCTGGCAGGGCCGCTGACCGCCGGGCCGAAGCTGTCGGGACGGATCGAATTCGGCGAGACCAATATCAACCTCAACGCCGTTTCCGGCAGCGCCGCCGCCGCGCCGATCCCCGAGGGAATGGTGCATACCGGCGAATCCGCCGCGGTGCGCGCCACCCTTGATCGTGCCGGGCTGCTGCAGACCGAGGACAGCGGCAAAAGCGGGCCCGCGATCGGGCTCGATATCGCGCTGCTGGCGCCCAACAAGGTCTTCGCCCGCGGCTTCGGCCTGCAGGCCGAGCTGGGCGGCGCCATGCAAATCCGCGGCACCACCGCAGCACTCGCCCCCACCGGGCAAATCTCGCTGATCCGCGGCACGCTCGACCTGCTCGGCCGCCGGCTGAAGCTGACCAAGGGGATTGTGTCGCTGCAGGGCGATCTGAAACCCTATGTCGAATTCGCCTCTTCGACCACCACCGAGGACGGCAAGGCCACCATCCAGATCGCCGGCCCCATCGACGGGCCGAAGATCACCGTCTCGGCCGATCCCGACCGGCCGGCGGAAGAGGCGCTGGCCATGCTGGTCTTCGGCAGCCGCATCTCTGATCTCTCGCCCTTCATGATCGCCAAGATGGCCGCCTCTCTGGCAACGCTCGGCCGCTCCGGCGGGGTCACCGACAAGATGCGCAGTGCCACCGGCGTCAGCACGCTCGACATCGGGACGGATTCCAGCGGGGCCGGCCAGGTCGGGGCGGGCGCCTATATCTCGGACAGGATCTATACCGATTTCACCGTCAACACCAAAGGCGAGACCGAGGTGAACCTGAACTTCGATCTGACCAAATCGGTGACGGTGAAGGGCAGCATGGACAACCTGGGCAATACCGGGGTCGGTCTGTTCTATGAACGCGATTACTGACCGGGGACACGCGTGGCGGCAAGTCGCGCCAACCCGGTCAGCGCGGCGGCGTCGTCGGTGATCAGGATCAGCGGCATGTCCTCGGCCAGCCCCGGCGCAGCAAAGCCATCAAGCAAGGCCGCCCGCGCCGATGCCCGCGCCAGCACCGCGCGCGCCATGCTGCCGGCCAGATAGAGCCCGCCCAGCGGCAGATAACTGCAGACCAGTTCACGCGCCAAAAGCCCGATCAGATGCGCCATGCGATCAAGGCTTGCCGCCGCCGCGCCGTCGCTGTCGGCGGCGGCGCTGATCGCCTCGGGCGACAGATCGGCCTGCGCCAGCGCCCGGTGCAACCGGCTGAGCCCGGGCCCGGCGAACAGATGTTCGATGGTCGCGAACCCGTCGCCGGCGGCCGCGGCCACCGGGGTGGGCAGCGCGGCATGACCCAGTTCGGCAGCGAAGGCCACCGGCCCGGCGGCGGTCTCGCGCAGCAGTCCGACGTTGAAGCCGGTGCCGAAATTCGCCACCAGCGCCTGGCCGTTGCCGCTCCCCTCGCCCGGGCGCAGCCCGATAAGCTGATCCGCGGCGAGAGCCGGCAGAGCCAGCGCCAAAGCCTCAAGATCGTTGACCAATTGGACCTCCTCCACCCCGCAGCGCACCCGCAGCCGGTCCGGCACGATCTCCCAATCGCGGTTGGTCAACCGCGCCCCTGCGCCGGTGACGGGACCCGCCACCGCGATCGCCGCCCGCGAGGGTCGCGCGCCAGCCTGCCGCACAAAGGTGTCGATCAAGGCCTCGGGCCCATCGAAATCGTCATTGGCCCAGGTCTGCGCCGCCAGGATCGCCGCGCCGCGCGCCAACGCGATCCGGCTTTTGGTGCCGCCGATATCGGCCAAGAGCACCAGCCCCGCCTCAGTCATGCTCTGCCCCCCTTGTCGTCTCGCCCAGGCTGCCCCAATCCCCGCCCGCCGCCAAGGGGCAAGCCCGCTTGCGGGGGCCGTCAAAGCCGTTAGGCTGTGCGGCAACCGGGCAAGGAGACGCAAATGGCGGAAATGCGGGTGGACGCGGTGGTGATCGGCCGCAACGAAGGCCAACGGCTGATCGACTGCCTGCGCTCGATGCAAGGCGCGGCGCGGCGGGTGATCTATGTCGATTCCGGCTCCACCGACGGCAGCGTCGCGGCGGCCGAGCGGCTGGGGGCCGAGGTGGTGGCGCTGGACATGTCGCAGCCCTTCACCGCCGCCCGGGCGCGCAACGCCGGACTGGCAGCACTGGCCGGGGACGGGGCGGAATTCGTGCAGCTGGTCGACGGCGATTGCGTGATCGACCCGGGATGGATCGCCACCGCTCAGGCGTTTCTTGTAGGTCACCCCAAGGCCGCCGTCGCCTGCGGCCGACGGCGCGAACGTCACCCCGAGGCTTCGGTCTATAACCGGCTCTGCGACCGGGAATGGAACACCCCGGTGGGCGAGGCCACGGCCTGCGGCGGCGATGCGCTGGTGCGGCGGCAGGCGCTGGCCGAGGTCGGCGGCTTTCGCGACGATCTGATCGCCGGGGAGGAACCCGAGATGTGCTTGCGGTTGCGGCGCGCCGGCTGGAGCATCTGGCGGCTCGATGCCGAGATGACGCTGCATGACGCGCAAATCCTGCGCTTCGGCCAATGGTGGCGGCGCAGCCGGCGGGCCGGTCATGCCTTTGCCGAAGGGGCGCATCTGCATGGTGCCGGCCCCGAACGGCACTGGGTGCAGGAAACCCGCCGCGCGCTGCTTTGGGGCGCCGGGTTGCCGCTGGCGATCCTGCTGCTGATGCTGATCACCCCCTGGGCCGCGCTGTTGGCACTGATCTACCCGGCGCAGGTTCTGCGCCTGGCCCTGCGCGATCGCGGCCCGAACCGCTGGGAAACCGCGCTGTTCACCGTCCTCGGCAAATTCGCCGAGGCGCAGGGCGCATTGGAGTTCCACCTGCGCCGGCTGCGCGGCCAGCGGCGGGGGATCATGGAATACAAGTAATGACTTGGGGAATGCCCCGGAGATCCGTCAAGAGCACAAAGGGTGGCACCTGCCGGGAGGCAACCAGGCGCTGCCCGGCGTAAACGCCGGGAGAGCCATCTGGCTGGGGACATGGCGCAAAGCGCCAGCGACACGCGTTCCTACTTGCCGAACCAGCGCAGCCGCAGCGCCTTGAGCGACTGGCCCGGCAGCACCGCGAAACAGCGGGCATAGCGCGGCACCATCCGCGCCGGGCTGCTCAGCATCCGCCACAGCCATTCCAGCCCGACCCGGCGCATCCAGCGCGGTGCCCGCACCTGATGCCCGCCGAGGAAATCCAGCCCCGCCCCGATCGAGGCGAAGCCCACCGCTGGCGCCAGCGCCCGGCCCCGCGCCGCCAGGCTTTCCTGCTTGGGCGCGCCCAGCGCCAGGAAACAGAGCCTGATCCCCTCGCGGTCGAGCCGTTTCAGAATCTCCGCCGCCTCCTCGCCCATCGGATCGAACACGCCCGAGGGGGCGATGGTCAGCACAATGTTCAACCCCGGCACCTGGCGCTGCAGCGACTGTTTCGCGTCGGCCAACGCCACCTCGGTGCTGCCGACCAGGGCGACCGGCATCGCCTCCTCGGCTGCGACACGACAGATCGGCAGGATCAGATCCGACCCCGGCATCAGCTCCACCGGCCGACCAGCGAGCTTTGACAGTGCCACGATCGGCCAGCCATCGGCCACCACCAGATCCTGCGCCGCATAGATCGCCACGAAGTCGGGCGAGACGCGCATCTTGGCCAGATGGTCGAG
Organism: Pseudodonghicola sp.; assembly: GCF_048268305.1. NCBI lineage: Bacteria > Pseudomonadati > Pseudomonadota > Alphaproteobacteria > Rhodobacterales > Paracoccaceae > Pseudodonghicola > Pseudodonghicola sp. The sequence continues at coordinate 40,446 of NZ_JBLWVT010000007.1, read as the reverse complement.
ATTGACGGTGGCCAGCGCAAAGCCCTCGCCGGCACGGAACCTGCGCCGCAGCTCGGCCAACAGCGCATCACGCGTCGGCATGTTGATCGAGATGGTCTGACCGGAAAACCTGAACTGCACCGAAACTCTCCTTCGCCCCAAGACCATAGGGGCCCCAATGGCATAGGGGCGAATCGACCGCTCGACCAGCCGGGGCCCGAAAGTTTCCGCTGCGGCGTTGTATCCCTGCCCCTCCCGGCTGGATCGCGCACAACGGAGGAGGACAGAGCCGGGCAGAGTTGATAGACTGCGCCGGCGCAGCCGCGCCAAGACAAACAACGACCCCGAGCAGCCCCGATGCCCAACGCCCTTGCCATGCTGATGCTGATGATCTGGCCGATTGCCTGCATCATCCTGATGAAGCGTCTGCCGCTGGAACGCGGGCTGATCTGGTGCATCCTCGGCGGCTATCTGCTGCTGCCGCCGGTGGCGAATTTCGACCTGCCGCTGATCCCGCCGATGGACAAGGATTCGATCCCCAGCGTGATGGCCTTCCTGCTGGCCATCCTGATGCTGCACCGCAAGGTGCCGCTGATGCCGCAATCGGCCGCCGGCAAGGTTCTGGTGCTGATGTTCCTGCTGGGCACCATCCCCACGGTGTTGACCAATGGCGAGCCGGTGACCTATTCGAACGAGTGGGGAGAGTCCTATACCGTGCAGGGGCTGCGGGTGCATGACATCCTGTCGGTGATGGTGGGCCAGGCGATCGTGCTGTTGCCCTTCCTGCTGGGCCGGGCCCTGCTGGGCACGGAAAAGGGCCTGCGCGAGCTGCTGCTCGCGATGATGGTGGGCGGGCTGATCTATACCATCCCCTCCCTGATCGAGATCCGGCTGAGCCCGCAGATCAACGTCTGGGTCTATGGGTTCTTCCAGCATTCCTTCGAACAGATGATGCGCGAGGGGGGCTTCCGTCCGATCGTCTTCCTGCCGCATGGGCTATGGCTGGCCATCTTCATGTTCAGCGCGCTGATTTCCACCGCCGCGCTGACCCGATACGCCGACCCGAAGGTTAGGGCGAAGATGATCATGGCCACCATCTATCTCGCCGGCGTGCTCTACCTGTGCAAAAGCCTCGCCTCGCAGATCTATGCGATCAGCTTCCTGCCGCTGGTGCTTTTCGCCAGCCCCAAGGTTCAAATCCGCGTGGCCTTCCTGCTGGCGGCCACTGCGGTGCTCTATCCGATGCTGCGCAATGCCGGGCTGATCCCGCTCGATTCGATCCTGGCCTGGGCCTCGGACATCAGTCAGGAGCGCGCCGCCTCGCTGCTCTATCGCATCAACAACGAGGAAATCCTGCTGGCCCGGGCGCATGACAAGCTGCTGTTCGGCTGGGGTGGCTGGGGTCGCAACCTGATGCTCGATCCCGCCTCGGGCCGGGTTCTGACGGTGCCGGACGGGCGCTGGATCATCGTCTTCGGCACCTTCGGCTGGCTTGGCTATATCGCCGAGATGGGGCTGCTGGCGCTGCCGCTGGTGCTGCTGTGGCGGCGCAGCCGGTCCGGGGCGGTCTCGAACTATGCCGCGCCGGTGGCCCTGATCATCGCCGCGACGATGGTGGACATGCTGCTGAACGCCACGCTGGTGCCGCTGACCTGGCTCTGTGCCGGGGCGGTGCTGGGGCATGCGGAAAATCCGCGCCTGGCCTCGAGCCCCGAACCACGAGAGACAACGTCGAGGCTGTTCGGCAAGGGACCGGTGATCGGACGACGGCGCCCCAGGGGGCGCCGCACCGTGCTGTGACCCGCGCCGACGGCCGGATTGCGGCAGAAATGGCCACAAATTGTTCATATGACGGCCCAAATAACAGATGATTAATCCCATTGTGCGGCGAGCTGCACGAATGTGATTTCGGCTCTGGAAGTTTTTCCGATCCGAAACAAGGTGTTAGGGGTGACGGTCGGGCACCCTTGAAAGATTGACTGTTGGCAGCCTGCCCCTGTGTCTATTCTCTGACGCGGGTGGGGGCCAACGTGGGGTAAAGCGGAGCGTTTGGTCACTCTATGACGTCGAACGAGAACCATATCAGCAGCGGCGATATCGCCATCGTCGGTCTTTCTGTCCGGGTGCCCGGCGCAGGCTCTGCAGGCGCCTTCTGGGCCAATCTGCGCAGCGGGACGGAATCCATCGTCCGGCTGAGCGAGGAAGAGCTGCTCACCAATGGCGAGGATCCGGCGTTGATGGCGGATCCCAATTACGTCCCCGCCGCCGCGCCGCTGGACGATTACGCGATGTTCGACCCGGAATTCTTCGGATTTTCCCCGAAGGAGGCCTCGATCCTCGATCCGCAGCACCGCAAGTTCCTCGAAGTCGCCTGGGAGGCGATGGAGGATGCCGGCCACCCGCCCGAGACCATCGCCGGACCGATCGGTGTCTATGCCGGCTGCGGCATGGGCAGCTATTTCTATTTCAACATCTGCTCCAATCCCGGGCTGGTGCAGGACGTGGGCATGTTCCTGCTGCGCCACACCGGCAACGACAAGGATTTCCTGTCGACCCGGGTCAGCCATGTGTTCGACCTCAAGGGCCCCTCGATCAACCTGCAGACCGCCTGCTCGACCTCGCTGGTCGCGGTGCATTACGCCTGCAAGGCGCTGCGCGAGCGGGAATGCGACATGGCGCTGGCCGGTGGCGTGACCATCGAGCTGCCGCAGGGCCGTGGCTATATCTACAAGGAAAACGAGATCCTGTCGCCCGACGGCCATTGCCATGCCTTCGACCACCGGGCGCAGGGCACCGTCTTCGGCTCTGGCGCCGGCGCGGTGGCGCTGCGGCGGCTGGAGGATGCGATTGCCGATGGCGATCACATCTGGGCGGTGATCAAGGGCACCGCCGTCAACAACGACGGCGCCGCCAAGGCGGGCTATCTGGCCCCCTCGGTCGACGGTCAGTCGCAGGCGGTGACGCTGGCGCTGAAGGCCGCCGGCGTGCCGGCCGACACCATTGATTACGTCGAATGCCACGGCACCGGCACCTATCTGGGCGACCCGATCGAGGTTTCCGCCCTGACCGAGGCCTATCGCAAGGAGACGACCGAGACCGGCTTTTGCCGCATCGGTTCGGTCAAGACCAATATCGGCCATCTGGATACCGCCGCCGGCGTCGCCGGTCTGGTCAAGACCACGCTGGCGCTGAAACACGGGGAAATCCCGCCCTCGCTGGGCTATGAGGCGCCGAACCCGGCGATTGATTTCGACCATTCGCCGTTCCAGGTCGCCGACCGGCTGCTGCCCTGGCAGTCGCACAAGGGCCCGCGCCGCGCCGGCATCAACGCGCTTGGCGTCGGCGGCACCAATGCCCATGCGATCCTTGAGGAGGCGCCGGAACGCGCCCCCTCGGAGGAGAGCGAGTTTCCCTTCCAGATCCTTTGCCTCTCCGGCCGCACCCGTGCCGCGCTCGATGCCAATTCCCGCGCGCTGGCGGCGCATCTGCGCGCCAACCCCGATCTGTCGCTCGCCGATGTCGCCTTCACCCTGAAGGAAGGGCGCCGCGGGTTCGACAAGCGCCGGGTGCTGGTCGCCGAGAGCGCCGAGGAGGCCGCCCGGCTGCTGGAGGAAAACGACCCGCGCAAGGTCTTCACCCACGACCGGCTCGGCACCGCGCCGGAGCTGATGTTCATGTTCCCCGGCGGCGGCGCCCAATATGCCGGCATGGCCCGCGATCTTTACGAGACCGAGCCGGTCTTTGCCGACTGGATGGATCGCGGCCTCGACCATCTGGAACCCAAGCTCGATTTCGACATCCGCGCGCTTTGGCTGCCGGAGGATGAGGCGGCGCAGTCCGAGGCCGACCGGACGCTGACACGCCCCTCGGTGCAGCTGCCGCTGATCATGATCGTCGAATATGCGCTGGCCCAATTGTGGATGAGCTGGGGCGCCCGCCCCTCTGCCCTGGTCGGCCATTCGATGGGCGAGAATACCGCCGCCTGTCTGGCCGGCGTGATGTCGTTCGAGGATTGCATCGACCTGGTGCTGCTGCGCGGGCGGCTGTTCGATACCGTGCCCGCCGGCGGCATGCTGAGCGTGTCGCTGCCCGAGGCCGAGCTGCGCGAGTTGATCGGCGACGATCTGGACATCGCCAGCGTCAACGCCCCCCGGCTCTGCGCCGTCTCCGGACCGCAGGCGGCGCTCGACGCCCTGTCGAAAACCCTGACCGCGCGAGAGGTCGACCACCAGCGGGTGCAGATCGACATCGCAGCGCATTCGCGCATGCTCGACCCGATCCTGGCAGAGTTCGGCGCCTTCCTGCGGTCGATCCCGCTGTCGGCGCCGACGATGAAGGTGATGTCGAACCGCACTGGCGCGGTCCTGAGTGCCGAACAGGCGACCGATCCCGACTATTGGGTCGGCCAGCTGCGCAATACCGTGCGGTTCAACGACTGCATCACCACCCTGGCGCAGGGCAAGAAACGCGTCTTCCTCGAGGTCGGGCCGGGCAAGGCGCTCAGCTCTCTGGCGCAGATGAACGATGCGGTGGGCTCGGGTCAGGTGATCAGCTCGCTGCGCCACCCGCAGCAGGAGATCGCCGACGACGCCTATTTCCTGTCCGGCATCGGCCGGCTCTGGGCCTGCGGCATCGAAGCCGACTGGGATCAGATCTGGGGCGAGACCAAGCGCCACCGGCTGCCGCTGCCGACCTATGCCTTCCAGTCGAACCGTTATTTCATCGAGCCCGGCAAGCCGCAGGTGACGGTGGAGGGCGAGGTGTCGCTTTCCCGCATCGAGGAGATGTCGCGCTGGGGCTATCGCCCGGCCTGGCGGCCGCGCCCGGCGGATTGCGAGATCGACGTGGACCGCGATCTGGCCGAGGCCGGGGCGCAGACCTGGCTGATCTTCGAGGATGACGCGGGCCTGGCGTCGAAGGTGATCCGGCGACTGAGCGAAGCCGGCCAGAGCGTGACCCGCGTGACCGCCGGCGACACCTATGCCAAGCTCTCCGAGGATCATTATCAACTGCCGCCCGAACAGGGCCGCTTCGGCTATGATAGCCTGTTGGCCGATCTGGCCGAGGCCGGCCGCAGCCCGACGCGGATCGGGCATTTCTGGCTGGTCACCCGGGACGAAAGCCACCGCCCCGGCGGGTCGTTCTATGACCGGATGCTGGAACAGGGGTTCTTCAGCCTGATGTATCTGGCGCAGGCGCTTGGCGGCGCAGAGCTGGAACATCCGGTGCATGTGGTCGCCTTCACCAATGGCGCGGCGCAGCTGGACGACGAAGGGCTGGCCTATCCCGAAAAGGCGCTGATCGCCGGCCCGGTGGGCGTGATCCCGCACGAGATGCCGGGGATCACCCTCGCCTCGGTCGATATCACCCTGCCCGAGGCGGCACCAAAGCGCCTTCTTGCCGCACTCGGCGGCGAAGCGGCCCCGGCCGATCTGACGCCTCTGGTGTCGCAGGCATTGGAAGAACTGCTGGCCGAGCCCGGCACCGAGGTGGCGCTGCGGCGGGGCGAGAAACGCTATATCCGCAGTTGGCGACCGCTGCCGCTGGAGGACAGCGCCGCGCCGGTCTGGAAGGCTGGCGGCACCTATCTGATCACCGGCGGCTTCGGCGGCATCGGGCTGACGCTGGCGGCCGAGCTGATGCGCGACCACGGCGCCAATGTGATCCTGCTGGCCCGCGATCCCCTGCCCGCCCGCGACGATTGGGCGGGCTATCTCGCCAGCCATGCCCCCGGCGACCGCACCGCCCGCCGCATCCGCGCGCTGCAGGAACTTGAGGCGATCGGCCAGGGCGCGGTGATGGCGATCGCGGCGGATGTCTGCAACATCGACCGCATGCGCGCCGCAGTGGCCGAGGCCGAGGAGCGCTTTGGCGCGGTGACCGGGGTGATCCATGCCGCCGGCCAGATCGACGATGGCCCCATCCTCGCCAAGACCGAAAGCGGCGTCGCCCAGGTCTTCGCGCCGAAAGTCACCGGCCTCAGGGTGCTCGACACCCTCTTCCCCGACGGGATGGTCGAGGTGATGGTGCTGTTCTCCTCCTCCTCCACCGCGACGGCACCGGCGGGGCAGATCGACTATGTGGCGGCGAACGAATATCTCAACGCCTTCGCCCAGGGCCGCAAGGGCGCCGCGACGCGGGTGATGGCGGTCGATTGGGGCGTCTGGTCGCAGGTCGGCATGGCGGCCGATGCCATGTCCGCCCGCGACAGCGCCGGCAAGCCGAGCGAGCGGGTGGAGTGCGACCAGCCGCTGTTGCGCGAGACCGGCTTTGATGCCGCCGGCAATCGCCTGTTCGTGTCGACCTATGACGCGCAGGAGACCTGGGTGTTCGACCAGCACCGCACCGCCGCGGGCGAGGCGCTGTTGCCCGGGACCGGCTATATCGAACTGGCGGCAGAGGCGATGGCGGCCCAGGGCATCGCCGCGCCTTACGAGATCCGCGATCTCTATTTCCTCAGACCGCTGCGGGTGGCGAACGACCAGCCCCGCCGCGCCGTCCTGCGGCTGGAGGCCGACGAGGCGAGCCTGAACCTGACCGTGCATTCCGCCCTCGGCGCCGAAGAGGCCGCGGGGTACGAGCTGAACGCCCAGGCGCAGATCCTGCCCCGCGCCGATCTGGCCCGCCCCGCGCCGCTCGATCTGGCCGCGATCGCCGCGCGCTGCGGCGCGCCGGAGCTGGCGGGACCGGAGGAGTGCCTGCATTCCCCGCAAGAGGCGCATCTGCGCTTCGGCCCGCGCTGGCAGGTGCTGCGCCGTCGTGCCATGGGCGCGGGCGAAGGGCTCGCCACGCTGAGCCTGCCACAACAGTGCCGGGGCGATCTGGCCAAGGGCTATCTGATGCATCCGGGGCTGCTCGACCTCGCCACCGGCTGGGCCATCGCGCTGGCGCCGGGCTATGACGACGGCGCCCTCTGGGTGCCGGTCAGCTATCGCGCCATCCGCGTCTTCGCCCCCCTGCCGGGCGAGATCCGCAGCTGGATGCGGCTGACCCCGGGCAGCGCTGCGGCGGAGGGTTTCGCCAGCTTCGATGTCACCCTGACCGACCCTGAGGGCAATGTCTGTGTCGAGATCGAAGGCTTCCAGATGACCCGCACCGCCGGCACGCTGGAGTTCACCGCGCCCAGTAAACCCGATGCGCAGGCCGCCGATCTCGGGCTGGTGGCGGCGTCGCACGACGCGCCGCTCAGCCCCGAGGAACAGCGGCTGCGGCACAATATCACCCAAGGCATCCGCCCCGAGGAAGGGCCCGAGGCGCTGCGCCGGGCGCTGGCGCTGGGGGCGCCGCAGGTGCTGATCAGCACGCTCGACCTGCCGGCGCTGATCACCCAGGCCGCAAGGGTCAGCGCGCCGAAACCGGACGAGGCGCAAAGCTTTGATCGCCCCGATCTGGACACCGATTATGTCGCCCCCGCGACCGAGGTGGAAAAGACCCTAGCCGGTCTCTTCTCCTCGCTTCTCGGGGTGGCGCGGGTCGGGGTGAACGACAGCTTCTTCGACCTTGGCGGCCATTCGCTGATCGCCGTGCGGCTCTTCGCCCGGATCAGCCGGCTCTATAACGTCGAATTCCCGCTCGCCACCCTGTTCGAGGCGCCGAGCGTCGCCGCGCTGGCCGGGCTCATCGCCGCGCGCACCGGGGTGACTGGCGAGGCCGTGGAAGGTGAGACTCCGCCGCAGGCAGAGGCCGCCCCGGCCTTCACCCATCTGGTGGCGCTGCACAAGGGTGGCGCCGCGGCCCGCACCCCGTTCTTCCTGGTCGCCGGCATGTTCGGCAACGTGCTGAACCTGCGCCATCTTGCGCTGATGCTGGGCCGCGACCGGCCGGTCTGGGGGCTGCAGGCGCGCGGGCTGATCGGCGGCGACGAGCCGCACCACCGGATGGAGGAGGCCGCCGCCGATTACATCGCCGAGCTGCGCCAGGTGCAGCCGCATGGGCCCTATCTGCTGGGCGGCTTCTCGGGCGGCGGCATCACCGCCTATGAGATCGCGCGCCAGCTTGAAGCGGCGGGTGAAAAGGTGGCGCTGCTGGTCATGCTGGATACGCCCCTGCCCGTCCGCCCAACGCTCAGTTCGCAGGACAAGGCGCTGATCAAGCTGCAGGAGTTGCGCCGCAAGGGTGCCGGATACCTGAGCGAATGGGCCGGCAACCGCATCCGTTGGGAACTGCAGAAGCGTCGTGGCGCCCCGGCGCTGGTCAGCACCGGCACCAGCTTCAACAACGAAAAGATCGAAGCCGCCTTCCGCGATTCGCTGACCGCCTATGACCTCAAGCCCTGGAACGGGCCGATGGTGCTGTTCCGCCCGCCGCTCGACCGGCACTGGAAGGTGTCGGGCGGCAATTGGGTGAGCGCGGCGCGCGAATATGTCTTCGACGACAACCAATGGACCGCCCACGTGCCGCGCACCCAGGTGGTCGAGGTACCGGGGGATCACGATTCCATGGTGCTGGTCCCGAATGTCAGCGTGCTGGCCGAGAAGATGAAGACCTTTATCGACAAGGCCGAGGCCGGGCTGCCGCCCGACAGCCCCGAGGTTTCGGGCGACCATCGGCAGGCGGCGGAGTGATGACGATGACCGCCCCCACTGTCCTGACCGTGCTTCTGAACTTCCGCACCCCCGATCTGACCCTGCGGTCGGCCGAGGCGGCGCTGATCGCCATGGAGCATGTCGCCGGCGAGATCGTGATCGTCGACAACGATTCCGGCGACGGATCGTTCGAGACCATCCGCGCGGCGGCCGAGGCGCGCGGATGGCTCGCCTCCGGCCGGCTCAGGGTGATCGCCTCGGACCATAACGGCGGCTTCGGCGCGGGGATGAATGTCGGCATGGCCGCCGGCCTCGCCTCTGGTGCGGCGCCGGATTTCTATTACCTGCTGAACTCCGACGCCTTTCCCGAGGCCGGCACCATCGCCGCGCTGCGCGATTTCCTGATCGCCCACCCCAAGGCCGGGTTCGCCGGCAGCTTCGTCTATGGCGAGGACGGCGCGCCACATCAGACCGCCTTCCGCTTCCCCTCCGCCGCCGGAGAGTTCGAGACGGCGGCGCGCACCGGCGTCTTCTCGCGTCTGCTGAAGAATTCCATCATTGCCCTGCCGGTCCCCGATCGGGCGACGCAGATCGACTGGACCGCCGGCGCCAGCCTGATGCTGCGGGCCGAGATGATCCACCAGATCGGCGGCTTCGACGAGACCTTCTTCCTCTATTACGAGGAGACCGAGCTTTGCCATCGGGCGGCGCAGGCCGGCTGGCAATGCTGGTTCGTCCCCGAAAGCCGGATCATGCATCTGGGCTCCGTCTCCACCGGCATGAAGCGCTGGAGCCGGACCCCGGGGTATTGGTTCGACTCGCGCCGCTATTACTTCACCAAGACCCATGGGGCCGCCTATGCCCTGGCCGCGACGCTGGCCCGGGTGGCCGGACAATCGGTCTGGGGCCTGCGCCGGCTGCTGCAGGGCAAGCCGCAGGCTGATCCAGATCATTTCCTGCGCGATCTCGTCGCCCATAGTGTCGGGCCGGGGCTCAAACCCCGCGCGCCCGTCTCGCCTTTTACCGCCACCCCTCGTTGAGGACAGCAAATGACCGCTTTTTCCTGTGTATTGATTGGTAACGAATCCCTCCTGATCGGCTGCGGCGACGCCCTGCGCGACGCCGGCCACACCATCCGCGCCGTGGTCTCGCGCGATCCCGATATCCGCACCTGGGCCGAAGGTCTGGGTCTGCCGGTCGAAACCAAGATCGCCATGCTGGCAGAGCGGTTCGGCGCGGGCGATTTCGACTGGCTGCTGTCCATCGCCAACCTCAACGTGATCCCGGACGTCGTTCTGGCGCTGCCCGCCAAGGGCGCGGTCAACTTCCATGACGGTCCGCTGCCGCGCTATGCCGGGCTGAACGCCCCGGTCTGGGCGCTGATCAACGAAGAGACCGATTACGCCATCACCTGGCACATGATCGAAGGCGGCATCGACGAGGGCGACATCCTGGTGCAGGAGCCGGTCGCCATCGCGCCCGAGGACACCGCCTTCACCCTGAACTCGAAATGCTATGCCGCGGCGATGGACAGCTTCCCGCGGTTGATCGCCCAGCTCGAGACCGGCGCGCCCGACCGGCAGGTGCAGGATCTGAGCCTGCGCAGCTATTACCCCCGCGATGCCCGGCCCGAGGCGGCGGCCCGGCTGAATTTCCACCGCCCGGCCAATCAACTGGCGGCCTTGGTGCGCGCCCTGGATTTCGGCGGCTACTGGAACCCGATCGCCTGCCCGAAGATCGAGATCGCAGGTCAGGTGGTTCTGGTCGGCACGGCCGATCTGGCGGGGCCGGCGCAGGGCCTGCCCGGCACGGTGATGGCGGTCGACGGCCAGGGGCTCACGGTTGCGACCAGCGAAGGCGCGCTGCGGCTGTCGGCGCTCACCACCCCCGAGGGCATCGCCCTCACCGCCACCGATCTGGTCAGCCCCGGTGCCTCCCTCCCCTCGCCCGATGCCACCCAGGCCTCGCATCTGACCAACGCGATCTCCGCCGCGATCCGCGACAAGGCGCAATGGCGCCGGGCATTGGCGGCGATGCATCCGATGCCGGTGCCGTTGGCCCATGCCGCCACGGCGGCGCCAGAGTGGGACGCCCTGCGCATCGCCCTGCCGGACGGGCTCAACCCCGAGCGCGCGGCGCTGGCGGCGCTGGCCTGGGGATTGTCCAGCAGCGGCGAGGACTTCGCCGATGTGGCCCTGACCACCCCCGCCGTCGTCGCCTCGGAGCAACTGGCGCCAGGCTATGTCTCCGGCTGGGTGCCGCTGCAAGTCCGCAACGGCGCCACCCTGGCCGAGACCGGGCAGGCGCTGGCCACCGCGCGGGACATGGCCGCGGCCGGCGGTATCGCCCGCGACCTGATCGCCCGCGACCCGCAGATCACCTGGGCCGGCGCGCCGGGGATCGCGCTGGGGCTGTGCGGCACCGGCCCGGTACCCGACAGCATCGCCACCGTCTCCCTGCGGGACGAACGCGCGACGCTTTATATCGACAAGACCCGGCTGAACGAGGACGCGGCCGAGCTGCTGGCCCGCCGGCTGGAAAAGGCCTTTGCCACCATTGCCGCCATGGCCGATGACAGCCTTCTGGGGGCGCTCGATATCCTGCCCGCCTCGGAACGGCGCAAGACGGTGGAAAGCTGGAACGCCACCCAGGCGGCCTTCGACCCCGAGCTGACCATCCATCGCGCCTTCGAGCTGCAGGTCGAGAAGACCCCCGAGGCCACCGCGCTGGTCTTCGAGGACCAGAGCCTGAGCTATGCCGAACTGAACGCCCGCGCCAATGGCGTCGCCGCCGCGCTCAGCGGCATGGGGGTGGCGCCCGGCGCGCATGTGGGTCTGTTCCTCAATCGCTCGCCCGAGCTGGTGATTGCGGCGCTCGGCATCCTCAAGGCCGGCGGCGCCTATGTGCCGCTCGACCCGGTCTATCCGGCCGACCGCATCGCCCATTACATCCGCGACAGCCGGGCGCAGGTGATCGTCACTTCCGCAGGGCTCGAGGGCGATCTGCCCGAACATGCGGCGCAGATCCTCAAGGTCGAAGGCCTCGGACCCGAGGCCGCCAATGTCGACGGCGGCGCCAGCGGCGCTGATCTGGCCTATCTGATCTATACCTCCGGCTCCACCGGCCTGCCCAAGGGGGTGATGGTCGAACATCGCAACGTGTCGAACTTCTTCGCCGGCATGGACGACCGCATCGGCGTGCCGGAAAACGGCACCTGGTTCGCGGTGACCAGCCTCAGCTTCGATATCTCGGTGCTGGAACTGTTCTGGACGCTGGCGCGCGGCTTCAAGCTGGTGCTTTCTGGAGACGAGAACCGCGCCGTGGTCTCGAAAGGCCCGCTGGCGGTGAGCGATCGGCGGATCGACTTCAACCTGATGTATTGGGGCAATGACGACGGCGTCGGCCCGAAGAAATACGAATTGCTGCTGGAAGGCGCCAAATTCGCCGATGCCAACGGCTTCAACGCGGTCTGGACGCCGGAGCGCCACTTCCACGCCTTCGGCGGCCCCTATCCGAACCCCGCCGTGACCGGCGCCGCCGTCGCGGCGGTGACCCAGAACATCGCCGTGCGCGCGGGAAGCTGCGTCGCCCCCCTGCACCATCCCGCGCGCATCGCCGAGGAATGGGCGGTGATCGACAACCTGACCAACGGACGGGTGGCGCTTGGCATCGCCTCGGGCTGGCAACCCGACGATTTCATCCTGCGCCCCGAGAACACGCCGCCGCACAACAAGCCGGCGATGTTCGCCACCATCGAAACCCTGCGCAAGCTCTGGCGTGGCGAGGCGGTTGAATTCCCCAAGGCCGACGGATCAATGCACGCCGTGGTCACCCAGCCGCGGCCGGTGTCGAAGGAACTGGCGATCTGGGTCACCACCGCCGGCAACCCCGAAACCTGGATCGAGGCCGGCCGCATCGGCGCCAATGTGCTGACCCACCTGCTGGGCCAGTCGATCGAGGAGGTGGGCGAGAAGATCCGCCTCTATCACGCCGCCCTGCGCGAGGCCGGCCATGATCCGGCCGACTTCACCGTCACCCTGATGCTGCACAGCTATCTGGCCGAGACCCGCGAGCAGGCGGCCGAGGTCGCCCGCGGGCCGATGAAGGACTATCTCCGCTCCGCCGCCGCGCTGATCAAGCAATACGCCTGGGCCTTCCCCGCCTTCAAGAAACCCAAGGGGGTGAGCAATGCCTTCGACATGGATCTGGGCATGCTGGGCGCGGAAGAGCTGGAGGCGATCCTCGATTTCGCCTTCGAGCGGTATTTCGAGGAGTCCGGCCTCTTCGGCACGGTGGCCGACGGTCTGGCCCGGGTCGAACAGCTCAAGCGCATCGGCGTGGACGAGATCGCCTGTCTGATCGACTATGGCATCGCCCCCGATCTGGTGCTCGAAGGGCTGAAGCCGCTGGCCCAGGTGCTGAAGCGAGCCAATGCGCCCAGTGAACCCGAGGCGGACGATTTCTCGCTCGCCGCGCAGATCATCCGCCACAACGCCACCCATATGCAATGCACCCCCTCGATGGCGCGGATGATCGCCATGAACGACGAGGCGCGGCTGGCGCTTGGCCGGGTCAAGCATCTGCTGGTCGGGGGCGAGGCGCTGCCGGGCGATCTGGTCGCCGATCTGCGCGAATGCACCGGGGCGCAGATCCTCAACATGTACGGCCCGACCGAAACCACCATCTGGTCGACCTGCGAGGCGGTGGGCCCCGCCCCGCGCGGCACCGTCAACGTCGGCACGCCGATCGCCAATACCGGCGTCTACGTGCTGGACGAGACCGGCCGCCCCGCCCCCATCGGGGTTCCGGGAGAGCTTTATATCGGCGGCGCCGGGGTGACCCGCGGCTATTGGGAACGCGAGGACCTGACGGCGGAACGCTTCCCCGCCGATCCCTTCGCTGCCGAGATCGGCCTGACCGGGCCTGAGCCGCTGCGCATGTATCGCACCGGCGATCTGGTGCGCTGGCGGATCGACGGCAAGCTCGATTTCCTCGGCCGCACTGACCACCAGGTCAAGATTCGCGGCCAGCGCATCGAGTTGGGCGAGATCGAGGCGGCCCTGGCCGCCTGGCCGGGCGTGAGCGCCGCCGTGGTGGTGGCGCGGCAGATGGCGCCCGGCGATCTCAGGCTGGTGGGCTATGTCACCGCCGATGGGGCGATCGACGAGGCGGTGCTGCGCGCCGAGCTGGCGCGGCACCTGCCCGAGGTGATGGTGCCCGCCCATATCGTCCGGCTCGACACCTTCCCGCTGACACCGAACAAGAAGATCGACCGCAAGGCGCTGCCGGCGCCGCAGGTCACCCGGCAGTTGCGCCCGGCCATTGCCGCCAGCGTCACCTCCGAGGCCGCCGCTCCGGTCACCGGCGGCGCCCAGGCGCAGATCGCGGCGATCTGGGCCCGGATCCTCGGCCTCAATGCCGCCGAGATCACGGTGGAGGATAATTTCTTCGGTCTCGGCGGCCATTCGCTGCTGGCGGTGCAGGCGCATCGGGAAATCCGCAGCACGCTGAGCCGGCCCGATCTGTCGATCACCGATATCTTCCGCTTCCCCACCCTTGGCGGGCTGGCGGCGCATCTTGGTGGCGGCAGCCCCGAGCCCGAGGGGCCGGAGCCGATCGACGAGGCGGATCGCAGCGAAACCATGTCCAAGCGCCGCGCCATGCGCGACCGTCGGCGGATGCGCGCGGGATGAACGCCCCGGTCCGAAGACCCGCGGCGCAACCCTCCGCGCTGATCCTGGCGCGGGGGCTGTTTCCGGCAGGCGTTGCGCTGGCCGAGACCGATCCGCGCGTGCCGCAGCCTGCCGCCTGGCCCGAGGAGCGCGCGGGGCTGGACCGGCCGCGCCCGGAACGGCTGCGCGAATTCGCCGCCGGACGGACTGCGGCGCGGCACGCCATGGCGCAGCTCGGCCAACCGGCGCGGGCCATTCCCCACGGGATCGACCGCGCCCCGGTCTGGCCCGCGGAGCTGGTGGGAACGATCAGCCATTGCACCACCACCTGCCTCGCCGCAGTGGCGGAGGCGCGCAGCTTCGCCGCGCTTGGTCTCGATCTCGAGGAGGCGACGCCGCTGCCGCTCGACCTGATCCCGGCGATCTGCACCGAAGCGGAGGCCGAACGCCTCGCCCCCCTGCCCGAGGCGCAGCGGGGCCTTGCGGCCAAGCTGATCTTCAGCGCCAAGGAATGCGCCTATAAGGCGCAATACCCCGCCTCGCGCCAGGTGTTCGGGTTTCAGACGCTTGAGATCCTCTTCGACGCCGAGGCGCCGCAGACCAGCGGGACCTTCACCGCGCGGTTTCTGCATGAGGTGCCGCCTTTCGCGGCGGGCACCCGCCTGCCGGGGCGCTTCGGCCTTGCCTTGGGGCTGATCCTCACGACCATGGCCTTGCGAAGGTGAAATTCATGTGTCGACACCCTAGATAACACCATGCCGACGTGACCCAACCCACCTGAGGCCCGCCGACAGATGCTTTTGCGTACGATTTTTCTTGTTACCCTTGCCGCCGTGATCTTCGCCGCCGCCTTCTGGGCGCTGCGGTCGCGTCCGCGCCTGCCCGATGCGGCAGAGATCGCCGCCGCCTATGCCGCCCCCTTGCCGCCGCCCGACCATCCGCTCACCGTCTATCACCTGGGTCACAGCCTGGTCGGCCGCGACATGCCGGCGATGCTGGCGCAGCTTGCCGGCCCCGGCCATCGCTATGATCTGCAACTGGGCTGGGGCACCTCGCTGAGGGAGCATTGGGAGCCCGGCCTGCCGATCAAAGGCTTCGAGGCAGAGAATGCCACCCCGCACTTCCGCCCGGCGCGCGAGGCCATCGGATCGGGCGATTACGATGCCGTCATCCTGACCGAGATGGTCGAGCTGCGCGATGCCATCCGCTATCACGACAGCCCGCATTCTTTCCAGAAATGGGCCGATCTGGCGCGCGCCGCCGCGCCCTCCACCCGGGTCTATCTCTACGAGACCTGGCACCCGCTCGACACCGCCGAGGGCTGGCTCGACCGGCTCGACCGCGACCTCCCCGAGCTGTGGGAGGGCAAGCTGCTGCTGCCCGACCTGGCCCATGACACCAGTCACCGCCCGGCCCATGTGATCCCGGCGGGCCAGGTGATGGCCGCCTTCGTCAGGCGGCTGGAGGCCGAGGGCGGCATCGGCAATATCCAGCGGCGCGAAGATCTCTTCGCCCGGCAACCCGATGGCACCCCCGATCCGATCCACCCCGGCGATCTGGGCAATTACCTGGTGGCGCTGACCCATTACGCCGTGCTCTATGGGCGTTCTCCGCTGGGCCTGCCCCATGCGCTGGCCCGCGCCGACGGCACCCCCGCCATCGCCCCCGACGCCGAGGCCGCCCGCGCCATGCAGGACACCGTCTGGCAGATCGTGACCACCTATCCCAAGACCGGAGTCGCCCAATGAGACGCCGCACCCTGCTGCAATCCGCCCTGCTGTCGCCGCTGGCCCTGACCTCGGCCCCCCGCGCCTTTGCGCAGGACGCGCCGGCGCCGGCCAAGCCGCTGGGGCCAATGCCGATGTGCATCGGGCTGAACGGCGTCAACGACTGGAGCCCGGAGCAGCCCTTTCTCGACGTGATGAAGACGGCGCGGACCTGGATCGGCCACAAGCCCGGCCAATGGGGCGGCGCCGGCCACGCCGATCTGGCGCAGGCGGATTATCTGGACGACCACGGCTGGCCGTTGGCGATCCCGCCCGAGCTCAGCTCGATCGGCACGGTGGTGCTGAACGACCTGCCCGACGACGCGGCCTCGCTCAAGGGGCGCTATGTGCTGCGCTTCGAGGGCGATGGCATCGTCGAGGTCAGCGGCCGCAGCCAGAACGTCCGTTATGGCCACAACGAGGTGAGCTTTGACTTCACCCCGGGTGAGGGCGCGGTGATCATCCGCATCCAGCGCACCGACCGCAGCAAGACCGGCGATCATGTCCGCAACATCACCATCGTGCGGGAGGAGCATCTGCGCGCCTTCGATGCCGGCGCCACCTTCAACCCGGATTTCCTGCGTATCCTCGACGGCTTCAAGGCGGTCCGCTTCATGGACTGGATGCTGACCAACGAAACCCCGCAGACCACCTGGGGCAGCCGGCCGCAGGTCAGCGATTACACCTATGGGCTGCGTGGGGTGCCGGCCGAGGTGATGCTGGATCTGGCCAACCGGATCGGGGTCGACGCCTGGTTCAACATCCCCCATACCGCCGATGACGACTTCGTCCAGCAGTTTGCCGCATTGGCCCGCGATACGCTGTGGCACGATCTGCGCTGCTACGTGGAATTCTCGAACGAGGTCTGGAACTGGCAATTCCCCCAGGCCCGCTGGGCCGATGAGATGGCCAGGAAACGCTGGGGCAAGGACAATGCCTGGGTACAATATTACGCGCTGCGCGCCGCCGAGGTCGCCCGCCTCTGCGCCGGGGTCTTCGACGAGACCGGCGTGCGCGACCGGCTGATCAACGTGATCTCGTCGCAAACCGGCTGGCTCGGGCTCGAGGGCGATATTTTCGAACCGCCGCTGCTGGCCCAGGAGCAGCCCGATGCGCCAAGCATCGCCAGCGCCTTCGACGCCTATGCGATCACCGGCTATTTCGGCGCGCCCCTGGGGATGGAGGACCGCGCGCCCCTGATCCGGCAATGGCTGAGCGACAGCCGCGATCTGGCCGAGGGCGCCGCCGCCGCCAAGCGGCTACGCGGAGAGGAGCGCGACGCCTATCTCGCCGCTCACAAATACGATGCCGCCACCGCGCTCGCCGCCGCCGAGCTGCGCGACGGCCTGGCCAGCGGCGAGACCGAAGGCTCGCTCAACTGGCTGATCGCAACGGTCTTCCCCTATCAGGCGGAGGTCGCGAAAAAATGGGGGCTCGATCTGGTGATGTACGAAGGCGGCACCCATGTGGTGGGAATAGGCCCGATGGTCGATGCCGAGGATCTGACCGATTTCTTCATCCATCTGAACTACACGCCGGAGATGGGCATGCTGTATACCGAGCTGATCAATGGCTGGGCCAAGGCCGGGGGCAAGCTGTTCAACGTCTTCTCAGACGTGAACAAACCCAGCAAATGGGGAAGCTGGGGGGCGCTGCGCTCTCTCTCGGACAGCAATCCGCGTTGGGACGCGATCAGAGCCTTTCTATGACCCAGACCCTCAGTATCATTCTGCCGGCCCATAACGAAAGTACCTGGATCGACGGCTGCCTCGGGGCGCTCTGCGGCTCCGACCCGCTGCCCGAAGATTGGGAGGCCGAAATCATCGTGGTGCCGAACGGCTGCCGCGACGATACCGCGGCGCGGGCGCGGAATTGGGTCGATCGCTTTGCCGCGCGCGGCTGGCGCCTTCGGGTCGAGGAATTGGTAGAGGGCGGCAAGCTGCGGGCGCTGAACCGCGGCGACGAGCTGGCCGGCAGCGCTGCGGTGCGGGTCTATCTCGACACCGATGTCACCGTCTCGCCCTCCCTGCTGAAAGAGATCGCCGCCGCGCTGGCGACCGATGCCCCCCGCTTTGCCGGGGGCACGCCGCGAGTCTCGCCGGCACAGAACAGCATCACCCATCTTTACGCCCGCTTCTGGGCCCGGCTGCCCTTTGTCACCACCGGAGCGCCGGGTTTCGGCATCTTCGCCATGAGCGCCGCCGGGCGGGCGCGCTGGGGTGACTGGCCCGATATCATTTCGGACGACACTTTCGCGCGGCTCAATTTCACCCGCGACGAACGGGTGCGGGTCAACGCCAGCTATAGCTGGCCGATGGTCGAGGGGTTCGCCAATCTGGTGCGGGTGCGGCGGCGGCAGAATGCCGGTGTCGACGAGGTGGCCGGGAAATTCCCCGCTCTGATGGAAAACGCCGATGTCGGCCGCCCTGGTGCCGCGTTGATCCTGCGCCTCGCCCTGCGTGATCCGCTGGGGTTTCTGGCCTATGCCGCCGTCACCCTGGCGGTGCGGTCGCCGCTTTATCATAACCGCAGCCGCTGGGATCGCGGGCGCTGATCGCTCAGTCGCCCGCCACAGCAGAGAAGCAGGCGATCAGCCGGGCCGCCCCGATATCGACGTCATGGCGCGCCAGCACCCGGGCGCGCCCGGCCTGGCCCATCGCCTCGAGCCGGGTGGCGGGGGTCGCCGCCAGCTCTGCCACAGCATTGGCCAAGGCCTGCACATCGCCCGCCGGCACCAGCCAGCCGGTATCACCGGGGCGCACCAGTTCCGGAATGCCGGCAATATAGGTGGCGATCACCGGACGGGCGGCGGCCATCGCCTCCATGATCACCATCGGCAGGCCTTCGGCAAAGCTGGGCAGGATCATCGCATGCGCCGCCGCCAGTTGGGCGCGGACCCCCTCCTCGTCCAGCCAGCCGGTCAGGGTGACGGCCGAACTCAGCCCGTGGTCGGCAATGGCGCGCTCCAGATCACCGCGCATCTCGCCATCGCCGACCAGCACCAGGTGCAGATCGGGATGCTGCGGTCGCAGCCGCGCCATCGCCCGCACCAGCATCATCTGCCCCTTCTGTTCGGCGAACCGCCCGATCGACACCAGGCGGATCGGTCCCTCGGGCAGCGGCTGCGGCGCGGCAAAGGCGCCGGGCTCGATGCCGCAATGAACCACGCGGATGCGGCCCCAGGTGTCGAAATCGGCCCAGCGGTAGAGCTGGCTGCGACCGAACTGGCTGATGCCGACGGCAAAGGCCGACCGGTTCAGCTTGTCACCGAGGGAAAGCGCGGCGGGGGCGTCGAATTCCTCGGGCCCGTGGACGGTAAAGCTGTAACCGGGGCCGCCCAGCACCTGCGCCAGCATCGCCACCGTGGTGGAATTGGTGCCAAAATGCGCGTGGACATGATCGACCCCCTCGGCGGCACAGCGGCGCGCCACCTCGGCAGCCTCGGCCAGATAGATCAGATGACGCAACCGCCCGGCGGGCGAGGCGCGCCCGGCCTGCATCGCCAGGCGAACCGCCCGCCAGGTCGCCGCGGGATGCCGCAGAGCCCGGGCCGCCAGCCCGATCAGCAACCGCCCCGCGCCACGGTCGAGCACATAGTCGGTCGCCGCCGCCTCCTCCCTGTCCTGCGGGTCGACCAGCGGCGTCGCGCTGCGCCGCATCGCCAGACGCAGCACCGGCACCCCGGCACGCTCCAGCGCCCTGAGTTCGCGCCGGATGAAGGAATGGGACGGCATCGGATAGGTGTTCAGCACATAGGCGATCTTCACGGCGGCGGCTCTCCTGTGGGCGATGGCGAGGCTGACCCTAGCCGCTGCGGTGGGCTCAGGAAAGCCATGCCCCCTTATCTGCCGCGCCAGGCCCCGGAATTGTTTCTGGGGTCGACGGAATATGGCGAAGAGGCAGGGATTTTCCGACCATGACACCTTGAAAGCCCTGTTGATTCTGGGCTTTTCCCCTCACTGATTGACCCGGACCACCCTGCCCCCTAGCCTGCCCGACAGATCCATCCGGGCCGCATCTCCGCAGCAGTATCGCCGCATTTCCGGGGCCGCGAACGAACCAGAGGCAAAGCCGCAGACGTGACCAAGTTCCTTTCCGCTTTTTCCGGCAACACGCTGATGGCGCGGGTGCTGCGCAGCGCCTCCTGGCTGATGCTCAGCTTCGGTGGCGCGCAGGCGCTGCGGCTGATGTCCAACCTGGTGCTCACCCGCATCCTCTATCCCGAGGCCTTCGGGCTGATGGCGCTGGTCTCGGTGGTGACGATCGGCCTGTCGCTGTTTTCCGACATCGGCATCGGCCCGGCGATCGCGCAAAACAAGCGTGGCGACGATCCGGCCTTTCTGGACACGGCCTGGACGCTGCAGCTGATCCGGGGGTTCGGCCTTTGGGGTGGGGCCTGCGTGCTGGCGCTGCCGGTGGCGCATTTTTATGGCGAACCGGCGCTGGCCTATTACATCCCGATCGCCGGCATCGCCTCGGCGATCACCGGCTTCGCGCCGATGAAGATCGAGACCGCCCACCGCCATCTGCTGCTGGGCCGGCTCACCGTGCTTGAGCTGATCGCCCAGGCCATTGGCATCGCCGCCATGGTGGCGCTGGCGCTGGCGACACGCTCGGTCTCGGCGCTGGTGCTGGGCGGACCGCTGCAGGCGCTGGCGCGGGTGATCCTGACCCATTATTTCCTGCCCGGCCCGAAGAACCATTTCCGTTGGGATCCCGAAATCGCGCGCGAGATCATGCGCTTCGGACGCTGGATTTTCCTGTCGACCGCGCTGTTCTTCCTGACCAGCCAGGGCGACCGGCTGGTCCTGGGCCGCTTCCTGTCGATGGAGATGCTGGGGCTTTACAACATCGGCTATTTCCTGGCGAGCTTTCCGACCATGATGGGCCATGCGGTGACCAACCGGCTGCTGATCCCGATCTTCCGCGATCGGCCCGCGCATGAGGCCGAGGCGAATTTCCGCAAGCAGCGGTTGCTCAGGATCGGGCTGCTTGCCGGCATGGCGGGCACGTCGATCCTGATGTCGCTGATCGGCCCGGCGCTGGTGGGCATCATGTACGACCCCCGCTATTTGCCGGCCGGCGCTGTGGTGGTGCTGATGTCCTGCGCCCTGGTGCCCACCGCCTTGGGAATGACCTATGACCAAGCCGCGCTGGCCGCTGGCGACAGCCGCAGCTTCTTCCTCTACTCGGCGGTGCGGGCGGTGGCGCAGGTCGGCCTGATCCTGGTCGGCGCCATCTGGTTCCACCTGTTCGGTGCCATCGTGGCGATCGCCGTGGCGCAATTCGTCGCCTATCCGGTGCTGGTCTGGCTGGCCCGCCGCCACCGGGTCTGGGATCCGGTAACCGATATGGGGTTCTTCGTGCTGGCCGGTCTAGGCTGCGGCTTCGCGCTCTGGCTGCACTGGCCGGTGCTGGCCGAGCTGCCGGGCGCCGCAGGCTTCTGACCTCCGGAAGGAAAAGCTCCGAAGGCCCTGGTCGCCTCAGGCGGCCTTGTCGTTCCCCCGGCGCCGGCGGCGCCGGGAACGGGTGTCGAGATAGGGAATCGAAACCACCGGGCGAATGCCCAGATCGCGTTCCATATGCGCCGGGGTGCGCATCACCGGCTTTCTCAGTTCGAGCACGAAGGCCAGCCCCAGCGCCATCATCACGCTGACCGCGGCCCCCACCAAAGCCAGTTTCTTGCGGCTTCGGGTAAAGGGGTAATCGGGCAGGCTGGCCGGTTCGATCACCGTCAGCCGTTCGCTCTGGGCCTGGGTTTCAAGGCGATAGGCGACCTCGGCATCGGTGCGCCGGGCCGAGGCTTCCTGAAGCTGCGCGCGGATCTGCTCCAATTCGTGATCATAGGCGCCAACGCGGCGATCGACCTCGGGCGAGGACTGCAGCGAGGCCTCGAGCTCTCCCTTGCGCTGGCGCAGCAATTCGGCCTGCGCCTCCAGCGTGGTGAGCTGTTCGCTGAAATCGGACTGCTTGCGCGCGGCGGTGGCCGGCATGTCGTTCTGCCGTGACAGATCCGCGGCGCGTTCGATCTGGATTCGCTGACGCGAGATATCCAGCAATTCGTTGTTGATCGAGGTGATCTCGCTGCGACGGATTTCCAGGGTGCCGGGCAGCGCCACCGCATTGTCCTTGCGATAGGCGGCCAGTTCATCCTCCACCCGGGAGATGTGCTCGCGCAGCGTCTCCTCGCGGGCGGTGAAGAAGGCCAGCGTTTCCCGCGCCTTGTCCAGCCGGCTCTCGTTGCTGAGCTCGATGGTGCGGCTGGCGAATTCATGCGCGATCTCTTGCGCCTGCCGGGCGGTCGGCATCTCGGCGGTGACGGTCAACACCGATACCCAACCGTCCGAGGAGCCATTGTTCTGCAACCCGTCGATCCGGACCGAGGTGCGCAGCAGATCGACCTTCTCGTTCTCGGTCAGCGCAGGCAGGTCGGCATAGAGACCATATTTCTCGATCACCGCCAGCACGCTCTCGCGCGCCATCACCCGCTGCTCGATCAGTTGCAACCGGCGCGAGATGGTATCCTCGGTATTGTTGGGATCGCGGGTCGCCTCGCCCTCGATCTTCGGCTGGGTCACCTGAATGACCTCGGTCGAGCGGTACTTGTGCTTCGCCTCCTTCGCCGCCACGACCGACAACCCGCAGCCCACCGCGATCACCAAAAGGATCAGCCAGGCGCGACGGCGCAGCATGTCAACGAAGTCTCTGAAGGAAAGAACCGGCCCCATATACCCCTACCTCAGTTTCGCGCGGGACGGGCCCGCCGCCCGTGTTCCGGGCCATTAACCCGGAACACACCATAGCAAGCGGGCAAAACTAAGGCGATTCCATGCTCAGTCCGCGGAGCGGGTGCGGTTCAGGATCACCCCCAGCAGCTCGGTCTGCTCGCCCAGGATTTCCTCGCAGGCCCGCACCTGCGCCGCCGTGGTCCGGGTCGCGTCGGCAACCAGCAGCACGCCGTCGACATGCGGCAGGAAGGCGGCGGCGTCATCATGTTCCAGCACGGCCGGCAGATCATAGAGCACGACGTCGGGATCGAGCGTCAGCATCATCTCGTCGAGCGCGCGGATCGCCAGCGGGTCAAGAAAGGTCTCGGCCGCATTGGGATCGGCGGCATCCGCCAGCCCCAGCGCCAGCCCCTCGCTGCAGCGCACCAGATGGTCCACCGGCGAAAGCAGACCACTCAGAAAGGCGCTCATCTGCCCATGCCCGTGGATGTCCAGCGTCTTGGCGACACCGGGGGCGCGTCGGTTCATGTCCATCAGCACCGTACGAGTGCCGGGAACGCGTGCCAGGCTCAGCGCCAGATTCACCGCGGTGAAGGTGGCGCCACAGCCCGAGGTCGGCGTGGCGATGGCGACACGGCGCCACCCCTGGTTGCGCAGGGTGGCCATCAGCCGGGTGCGCAACAGGTCAAACCCCCGCGCCGTGCCGCTGTCGCGGAACAGGTTGACCAGCGGCGCCGGACGCGCGCCGATCGCGGCGGCCCCCGGCTTGACCCGTGCCAGACGATCCCAGCCCGCCAGCAGCGGACCCGGAACGCCATAGGACTTCGGCTCGGTCAGCAGAGTATCCTCAATCGGGCGGCCGGCGGCCTTGCGGCGGAAAATCTTGCGTTCCTTGCGATCCATCGGCTCCGCTTCGTTCCAAGATGTGGCCGAGAGGATATCGCCTTCGATCGCGGCCGTGTCCTTATCAAGATAATCTTTCATATCCTGCCCTCCAAATCGAAGTTCTCTAGAAATCGCCGGACTCACACGCCGGTGCGGCGCGCCATCACCCCGACGGTGCGGAAGATCAGCATCAGATCGCGGCCCAGCGACAGGGTACGGCAGTAGACGGCATCGACCTGCGCGCGATAGCTGAAGCCCTTCTCGTTGCGGGTGGAGACCTGCCACAGGCCGGTGATCCCCGGCTTGACCGCCAGATAACACGAGGCGTCACCGTAAAGCGGCAATTGCTCGGGCATCATCGGCCGCGGGCCGACCAGGCTCATCTCGCCTTTCAGCACGTTCCAGAGCTGCGGCAGCTCGTCCAGCGAGGTGGCGCGCAGAAAGTGACCCACGGCGGTGATCCGGGGATCCTTGCGCAGCTTCTGGTTGGTGTTCCATTCGTCCCGCATCGCCGGATCGTTGGCCAGATATTCGGCCAGCAGGGCATCGGCATTGCGCACCATGGTGCGCAGCTTCATCATCTGGAAGATGCGGCCGCCCTGGCCCAGACGGGCCTGCCAATAGAACGGCTGGCCCCCTTCGATCCAGAGCGCGGCGGCGCAGAGCAGAATGATCGGCAGCGCAATCGGCAGGGTCAGCAGCGTCAGCGTCAGATCAAGCAGGCGCTTACCCACACGGGCATAGAGTTCATGGCTGCCAGCCCCCTCGGGCGGGCAGAAGATGCTGTCGGCCGGGCCGTTGATGTTCGCCGGCGCGGGAAGCAGGATACTGACCGGCATTGCGGTCAGGGTGGGGAGCCGGTTGTGGGCAACACCATGGGCATGGCGATAGACAACGTGATTCATGATCGCTCTCCTGAGCTGGGTCAAAACCGACCCTGCCGCGAAAACTCACGGCACTTGTTCAAACCAAATTTTCCCGATGCCCGACCCTGTGCAGCTCAGCCGGACGTTGGACGTTTTTTCAGCAGCTCAGTCGGCCCCCACCGATAACCCGATCCGCCCGCAGCAAATTCGCGTCGCGTTTTTGCCCCGTTTTCGCCACGATTGCTTTTACCACCAACCGGAAAACTTTTAACGAATTCCATGGAAACAATCTGTTTCACTGCCGTAGGGGCAGGAAACCAGGCGGTGGCCCGGGTATCATCGAGATCAGTCTCTGTCGATTGCCAGGATTGTATCGTTTGCGGAAACCTGCCGAGCTTAGAATCAGGTTAACGCCGTAGCGCCAAACCCCCGCGATTTCCGCCAGGGTCCGACCGCATCAAATATGGCGAAAATCAGGCAACCGCCGCATTTCCCCGGCCCGGCGCCCCTGCCCCCGGTTGCGCGTTGACAGCCCCGTGCACGACGGGGCACACCTCGGCGGCAAGGACACCCCAGGGAGGAGAACGACCATGCCGGCATCGCTTCAGATCATCTATCCGGTCAGCGCCGACAGCCACTTCGATTACGACTATTACCTCGGCACCCATATGCCGCTGGTCGACAGCCACATGGGCCCGCATATCGACCGTGTGCTGGTCACCAAGGGGATCGCCGGCGGGCCCGATGTGCCGCCGCCCTATCATTTGGTGGCCACCATCGTCTTCGCCGATCAGGCGGCGATGAAGGCGGCGCTGCGGGCCTCGGGCCCGGTGAATGCCGATGTGCCGAATTTCACCAATGTCCGGCCGCAGGTGCTGATCGGCGAAGTGATCGCCTAAGGGAGGCCCGGCAGTTGGCGGAGTGGATCGCGATAGACCTGCAGCCCGGACGGGCAGAGGCCTGGTGGCTGGACGGCACAGACCTGCGCGCCCGGGCCGCGATCGCAGCGCCGCTCACCCCGCCTGACGCCGCCGGGGTCGCGCCGCTGCTGCCGGCCCTGCGTGCAGCGCTTGCCGCACCGGCGGGCCTGCCGGCGCTGATCGATGGGCTGCGGCTGCCTGCGGTGGCGGTGCCGGCGAAGCCCGCCGATCTGATCCCCAGCCCGCTGGACGGGCTGCAGGCCCAGGCGCTGCCGCCACTGATGCAACGCACACCGACCGCCGGGCTTCTGACCGGCGCGGCGGCACGGCTTGCCGGCTTCTTCGCGCTCAATCCGCGTTGGGACGGGGTGGTGATCCTGCCCGGGGCAATCACCCATTGGGTGCAGGTCAGCGCCGCAGAGGTGGTGAGCTTCCAAAGCGCGCTGAGCGGCACGCTTGCCCGGGCGCTGAGGCAGGACGGGGCCTTCGGCCCCGCGGACCTGTGGGACGAGACGGCTTTCTTCGACGCGCTCGACAATACCCTGTCGCGGCCCGAACGGCTGGCCTCGGGCCTTGCCGCGCTGCAAGCGGCGGTGATGCTGGGTCAGGTAGCACCCGATCAGGCGCCAGCGCGCCTTTCCGGTCTGCTGATCGGGGCAGAGCTGGCCGCCGCACGGCCCTATTGGCTGGGGCAGCAGGTCGCGGTGATGGGATCGCCGGCCGAAGCCCGCCCCTATGTCGCCGCGCTGGGGCGTCAGGGCGTGCCCTGTCTGCAGGCCGATCCGGCCCGGATGGCGCTGGCCGGCTTCATCGCCCTTCGTCGCGGAACCGGCGGCGCCCCCGCATGAGGCACCCCCAAGCCGATCCGCTCGCGCCCGCCTAGCGTCGCAGGCCGATCGGCACCCCCTGATGCGGCGAGGGCGCCAGCCCCGCGTGATCGGCCTTCATCCGCGCCAACCGGGCGACCACCCAGTCGGGATAGGGCGCCGACCGCCGGGTGCCGTGATCGACGTTCATCGACACCACCTCTTGCGTGGCGCAGAGCACACCGTCGGCGTCGCGGATCATCTCGCCGAAGAAATGCATCCGCTTGTGATCGTGATCGACCAGACGGAACCGCAGGCTGAACCCCTCGCCTTGACGCAATTCGTTCAGAAACAGCGTATGCGCCTGCAGCACGAAGGGCCCCTGCCCCGCTGCCGCGATGTAATCGCCGCCGATCCCCAGGTGGTCGACAAACAGCACATCGGCCGCCTCGTCGAAGGCGATGCCGTAATATCCCACGTTCATATGGCCGTTGAGGTCGATCCACCCCGGCTGAACGGTCAGCCCGGTCACCTCGACCGGGGTGGGATAGGGGCCGTCGTGTCCCTGCAGCGGTCCTTGCGTCATGTCTGTCTCTCTCCCTGTTGCACAGAACCGGCGCACTCTGCCCCGCGTCCGCGCCAAGGCCAAGCCCCGAAGGTTGCCTTTTCCGGGCGGTCGACTGAGGATGCCGCCAAATTTCAAAGCACGCGCAGGGAGAACCGCGAGATGAAAAGCACCTATCTCAAGCAGGACGCCACCGGGCTGGCCGAGCTGGTCGCCAAAAGGGAGGCCACAGCGGACGAGCTGCTGGATATTGCACTGGAGCTGACAGAGGAACGCAATCCGGCGCTCAACGCAGTGGTCAACATCCAGGAGGACGCCGCGCGTCAGGCGATCCGCAACGGCCTGCCCGACGGCCCCTTCGCCGGCGTGCCCTTCCTGCTGAAGGATCTGGGGGCCGAGGCCAAGGCCTATCCCACCTTCAACGGATCGAAGCTCTTTGCCGGCACCAACTGGAGCTATGATTCGGAAATCTTCCTGCGGATGCAGGCGACCGGCGTCGTCACCTATGGCCGCGGCACCTCGCCCGAGCTGGGGGTGGGTCCGGTGACCGAGGCGCAGGCCTATGGCGGCCCGACGCGGAACCCCTGGAACACCGGCCATACCTCGGGCGGATCCTCGGGCGGCTCGGGCGCGGCGGTGGCCGCCGGCATCGTGCCGATGGCGCATGGATCGGACGGCGGCGGCTCGGTCCGCATCCCGGCCTCCTCCTGCGGGCTGGTGGGCTTCAAGCCGACCCGCGCGCGGCTGCCCGACGGGCCGATGTCGGGCGAAGGCTGGGCCGGCATGGCGATCGACGGCTTCCTGACCCGGTCGCTGCGCGACACCGCCAAGATGCTTGATGCCTGTTCCGGCCCCGATCTGGGCGCGCCCTATGTCGCCCCGCCCTTGGAGATCGGCTTTGTCGAGGCGATGAACCGCGATCCCGGCAAGCTGAAGGTGCGCTTTTCGACCACCACGCTCAGCGGCGTGCCGATCGACCCCGAATGCGTCGCCGCGGTCGAGAAGACCGCCAGGCTGATGGCCGATCTGGGCCATGACGTCGAAGAATTCCGCCCTGCCGCCGATCTGGATGTCGAGGCGATGATGATGGCCTGGACCACGGTGGTGGCCTGCGGCACCGCGCTGAGCGTGCGCAAGAAGCTGAAAGGCGCGCCGCTCGATCCCTCAATGGTCGAGGGCGTCACCCGCGCCGCCATCGCCTATTCGCAAAAGCTCGACGGGGCGGATTATCTCGATGCGGTGGAAGAGGTGCACGCCTTTGGCCGGCGGATGGCGCATGTCTTCCTCGACTGCGATGTCCTTTTGACCTCGACCCTGGCGACCCCGCCGGCGCCGGTGGGCAAGTACAAGCCGGATTTCGAGGATTTCGTCGCCTATCGTAACGGGCCGGGATCGGTCTTCGACTATTCGCCCTTCACCGCGATCTTCAACGCCTCGGGACAACCGGCGATCACCCTGCCGCTGCACTGGAGCGCCGACGACCTGCCGGTCGGCGTGCATCTGGCGATGGCCTATGGGCTCGATGAAAGACTGATGTCGGTCGCCGCCCAGATCGAACGCGCCGCCCCCTGGGCCGCCAAGCAACTGAGCCTGATCGAAGCCGGCCCGCGTCTGGCCTGAGGCACCGCGCGCGCCCCTCCTCGGGGGCGCGCGCCACCGACCGGCGGCAAATCGCGGCCCTGCCGCCCCGTCGCCACGAAGGGCTTGCACTGCCCGGCCTTCTCGCCCATCCCGGACATTCCTTTGCCGCCAGGACCAGATGGGCCCATGAGAACCACCCGAGATCGCATCCGCCACGCCATTCTGTTCGAACTGATCGCCCTGATCATCGCCACGCCGCTGGGCGGGCTGATCTTCGGTGTCGAGATCAGCCTTTTCGGCGTCATCACCGTGATCAGCGCGACCATCGCCATGATCTGGAACTATATTTTCAACCTTGGCTTCGATCACGGCATGCTGCGGGTCTTCGGCGATCTCCGCAAGACGCTGGCGGTCAGGATCGTCCATGCCCTGCTGTTCGAGGTCGGGCTGCTCTGCCTGCTCGTCCCCTTCATCGCCTGGTATCTCGCGGCGACCCTGTGGCAGGCGCTGATGATGGATCTCGCGCTGGCGGGCTTCTACGTGACCTATGCCATGGTCTTCAACTGGGCCTATGACGCGGTTTTCCCGGTGCCGCTGCGAGATGCGCCCGACTGATCCGGGCGCCGATCCGCAGACCGCAGACAACGCAGCCGATCGTCGACCTTTTTGGGGTCTAGTCTTTGAAATCTAAGGGAAATGGTGCTGCTGGACAGGATTGAACTGTCGACCTCTCCCTTACCAAGGGAGTGCTCTACCACTGAGCTACAGCAGCGCCGTGGGCGGCTGATTAGATGCAAATCGCGGGGGGCGCAAGCGGTCTTTCGGATTTTTTTCCGGTTTTTTTCCCGCGCCTCCGGAGACGGGCATTTTCCCCCTCTCTCGCCAGCTGTTCGGGGGTGGCGGGGCCGGGTGTTCCGGCCTCGCGCCCCGGGGGCGATCAGAACAGGAAGTCGCCCGCATCGAGATCGGCCAGCAGAACCCCTTTCAGCGTCAGCATGTCGCCGCCCGTGGCCTCGATCACCACATCCGCCCCGACCTGCGTCATGTGGTGCGCCGCGAGATCGGCGAAATCGGTGATCTCGGCCACGCCGGCCAGGTTGATCCTTTCCTTCGCGTCGAGGGCGTCGAAATCGAGAATCTTGTCGGCGCCATAGCCATCCTTGAAGATGAAGGTATCGC
This sequence comes from Pseudodonghicola sp., assembly GCF_048268305.1. NCBI lineage: Bacteria > Pseudomonadati > Pseudomonadota > Alphaproteobacteria > Rhodobacterales > Paracoccaceae > Pseudodonghicola > Pseudodonghicola sp. The sequence goes on along the minus strand of NZ_JBLWVT010000007.1, from coordinate 10,974 downwards.
CGCCATTGCCGCCGATCAGCTTGTCATTGCCGGCGCCGCCGTCGAGCTTGTCGCGCCCGTTGCCGCCATAGAGCTTGTCAAAGCCCGCGTCGCCGAAAAGCCTGTCGTTGCCGACCTCGCCCTTAAGCACATCTGCCTTGGTGCCGCCGCGCAGGAGATCGGCGCCCTCGCCGCCCAGCAGCCGATCGGCGCCGCCCAATCCCTTGAGCACATTGGCCCCGTCCGACCCTCGGATAGTATTCGACAGGGCGTTGCCGATTACATCCAGATCATTGTCGCCGGCCAGGGTCAGGCTGGTCACGCCGACCAGCTTCAGCACCGTCTCGACCGCGCGATTGCTCTGCACCGTCAGCCCGTTGTCGGTGACCTCATAGAGCGCCTCGGTCACCGCGGTGGCCTTGTTGATCTGGACCACATTGCCGTCCTCGGTCACCGCCAAAGCCTCCGCCAAGGTGCCGTGGTTCGACAGCAGCAGCCCCTGGGTGGTGTCCGACAGCACCCGCACCGCCGCCGCATCCGGCGTCAGCACCACGTTGTCGAGCCCGCCGGTATCGGTTCCCGAGACATATTCGCCGCGAATCCGCAGAGCGGAGATATCGGCCAGCGCCGTCTCGATCTCGGCCTGGGTCGCCACCTCGCCGGTGGAGGAACCGATCCGCCAGTCGGCGGAAGTATCCAGCGCCACCTGGTAATGGGTCCAGTCGAGCCCCGGATTCTCGGCCGTGCTCAGCGCGAGGGTGATGCCATTGCCCACGATCACCACATCATCCGCGTCGAACTGGGAATCGATCGGATCCTGCTTGAGATCGAAGGACAGGGTGCCGCCGGCATAGGCCGACTTGTCACCAAGGAATTTCTCGGGCGCGATGAAGTACCAGACATCGCCATAGGCGTAATCCACCGCCTCGACATAGCCGCCGGGATTGCCGCCGTCGCCGACCCAGTTGAATTCCTTGACGTCGGCGATGAAGGACCAGCCGTCGATATCGCTGTCGAAGGTCGACGCCACCTTGACCCCGACATACTCAGGCGGCGTCACCGGCTCGCCCGTCACGACGACATTGTCCAGGTTGCTGGCGTCGCCTGTCGTGCCGTTGACGAATTCCCCGCGAATCAAGAATCTTTCCAGATTGCCCAGAACATCGCGAATCTGCGCCTCGCTCGCCACCGAGCCGCTGAGCGTGCTGAGCCGCCAGCCGCCCCCCAGGGCCAAACTGACGGAATAAGAAGTCCAGTCCGTGCCAGGGTTGTCGCCCACGTCCAGCACCAGCTCGAGCCCGGCCCCGGTCAGGACCAGGTCAACGTCATCGAACTGGTTGATATCGACATCCTGCTTCATCTCGAAGCTGAGGGAGCCGCCATAATAGTCGGAAAGATTGCCCAGATAGCTGTCGGGCGCCGCGAAATACCAGACACCGCTCCCGCCTTCGGTGCCGCGCAGGCTGCCGGCGGGATCGCCCTCGGTGTCGGAAAAGCTCTGGGTCGCATTGGTGGCAACCCACCCTTCCAGATCGCTGGTGAACATGCTGCTGATCATTTGTCTCTCCTCCTGGCAAAGCACGGCCTTCAGGGGCGAGACATCCGCTGCGCCCAGGCGAATGCGGTGACGCCTGCCCCATTGGCGTTGCGATCGACCGTAAGACACATCCCAGATGCCGCATTGATTTATATCAACCACAGCGACGCAGCGAGAGGCAGAGGCTGCGGCACAATCTGGACCGAAGTGTCAGGCTGGGGTAGAGAACGGACATGGCACCCAGAACAAAGAACACCGACAAAACCAAACCGGCGGCGGATCGCGAGGATCGCCTGAAGGCAGCGCTCAAGGCCAATATGGCCAAGCGCAAGGCACAGGCACGCGCACGGGCGGCGGCGACTGGGGATGAGGCCAGCGATACAGGCGAAAACGAAGGGTAGAGGCAGATGGATTCGATTTTGGTCACCGGCAACGGGCCGCTCAGCGGTCAGATTCCGATCGCGGGCGCCAAGAATGCCTGCCTCACCCTGATGCCGGCGACGTTGCTCAGCGAAGAGCCGCTGACGCTGACCAATGCGCCCAGGCTGTCGGACATCCGCACCATGACGGCGCTGCTGCAATCGCTGGGGGCCGAGGTCACCAGCCTGCAGAACGGCCAGGTGCTGGCGATGTCGAGCCATGATCTGAACAACCACGTCGCCGACTATGACATCGTGCGCAAGATGCGCGCCTCGAACCTGGTGTTGGGGCCGATGCTGGCGCGGCTGGGCCATGCCGTCGTCTCCCTGCCCGGCGGCTGCGCCATCGGGGCGCGGCCGATGGATCTGCATATCCACGGGCTCGAGGCGCTGGGGGCCGAGATCGAGCTGCGCGATGGCTATCTGCACGCCAAGGCGCCACGCGGGTTGAAGGGCGCGGTGGTGGACTTCTCCTTCGCCTCGGTCGGCGCCACCGAGAACGTGATGATGGCGGCGACGCTGGCCAAGGGCACCACGGTGCTGAAGAACGCCGCCCGCGAACCCGAAATCGTCGACCTGGCCACCTGCCTGCGCAAGATGGGCGCCCGGATCGAGGGCGACGGCACCTCGGTCATCACCATCGAGGGGGTCGACCGGCTGAACGGCGCGACCCATCCGGTGGTGACCGACCGGATCGAACTGGGCACCTATATGCTCGCCCCGGCGATCGCGGGGGGCGAGGTCGAATGCCTGGGCGGGCGGCTCGATCTGGTGGCGAGCTTTGCGGCAAAGCTGGAACAGGCCGGCGTCACGGTGACCGAGACCGGCCAGGGCCTCAAGGTCACCCGCAAGGGTGGCCCGATCCGCGCCGTCGATGTGACGACCGAACCCTTCCCCGGCTTCCCCACCGACCTGCAGGCGCAGATGATGGCGCTGCTGGCCACCGCCGAGGGCACCAGCGTGCTGGAAGAGCGCATTTTCGAGAATCGCTTCATGCACGCGCCAGAGCTGATGCGCATGGGTGCCCGGATCGACGTGCAGGGCGGCACCGCCCGGGTCACCGGGGTCGAACAGCTCAAGGGCGCGCCGGTGATGGCGACCGATCTGCGCGCTTCCGTGTCACTGATCCTTGCCGGCCTCGCCGCCGAAGGGGAAACCGTGGTCAGCCGGGTCTATCATCTGGACCGCGGATATGAGCATGTGGAAACTAAGCTGCAGGCAGTGGGCGCGAAAATCGAACGGATCAGGGGCTGATGACCGAAGACGCAACATTCGAAGAAGGCCGCGAGGCGCCGCTGAATTTGGGGGCCGTCGATGCCGAGGATCTGAAGATCATCGCCACCCTGACGCAGGACGCGATCTTCACCGCCGCGGATATGAGCTGGAAGTCGCGCCAACGCCGCTTCGCCATCCTGCTGAACCGCTTCCGCTGGGAAGATCAGGGCCGCACACGGCATGGCGCCGAACGGGTCCGCGCCTTGCTGGTGATCGACGAGGTGCTGGGCGTCGCCAGCCAGGGCATCGACCACCGCGACAAGGATCTGGTGCTGTCGCTGCTGTCGATCGACTTCGAACCGGGCGAGGATGGCGCAGGCGATCTGCTGCTGACCCTCGCCGGCGATGGCGCGCTGCGGCTGCAGGTCGAGGCGCTGGACATCACGCTGAAGGATGTCACCCGCCCCTATCGGGCGATTTCAGGCCACACGCCCGAGCACCCTGAGTGAGCATCACCCTCCGCCCTGCCCGGCCCGGGGACTCGGCAGAGGCCGCCCGGATCCTCACCGCCTCGATCACAGCGCTCTGCGGCGCCGATCACGGTGACGATCCCGAGGCCCTGGCCAATTGGGTTGCCAACAAGACACCGGAGAGCGTGGCGCGGATGATTGCCACCGGCGGCATCCGGATCGCCGAGCTGGACGGAGCCCCCGCCGCCGTCGGCGCGGTCGATATCTCCGAGGGCACCATCACGCTGAATTACGTCGATCCCGCCTATCGGCGTCGCGGTCTCTCCACCGCCCTGCTCGCGGCGATGGAGGCGGAACTGTCCGCCGCCGGGATCGTCACCGCGAGGGTGACCTCTACCGCCACGGCGCGGGATTTCTATCTGCGCCATGGCTGGCGCAGCGCCGGACCGGGGCGCACCGGACGCTGGATCCTGGGGTTTCCGCTGGAGAAACGCCTCAACCCTTGAGACCCCGCGCCTGCGATTGTATGGGGGACCATCCGCCGGAGACCCAGAATGCCCCAGTTTCTTGACACCACCGCAGCCGATTTCGAAACCGCCTTCGCCGCCCTGCTGGGCGCCAAGCGCGAAGACAGCCCCGATGTGGACGCCATCGTCGCCGATATCATCGCCGATGTGCGCGCCCGCGGCGATCATGCGGTGATCGAGCTGACGGCGAAATTCGACCGGCTGGAGCTGACGCCCGAAACGCTGGCCTTCTCGCCCGAGGAGATTGCCGCCGCGGTGGCCCAGGTCGCACCTGCCGACCGCGCCGCGCTGGAACTGGCGGCCGAACGCATCCGCGCCTATCACGTCCGGCAGATGCCGCCGAACCAGCTCTGGACCGATCCGGACGGCGCCACCCTGGGCTGGCGATGGTCGGCCGTCGCCGCCGCCGGCCTCTATGTGCCGGGCGGGCTCGCCTCCTATCCCTCCTCGGTGCTGATGAACGCGATCCCCGCCAAGGTCGCCGGGGTGGACCGGCTCGCGATCGCGGTGCCGACGCCCGATGGGGTGGTCAACCCGCTAGTCCTGCTGGCCGCCCAGATCGCCGGGGTGGACAAGATTTACCGCATCGGCGGCGCCCAGGCGATCGCGGCACTCGCCTATGGCACCGAGACCATCAAGCCGGTCGACAAGATCACCGGGCCGGGCAACGCCTTTGTCGCCGCCGCCAAGCGGCGGGTCTTCGGCAAGGTCGGCATCGACATGATCGCCGGCCCTTCGGAAATCCTGGTGATCGCCGACAAGGATAACAACCCCGACTGGATCGCGCTCGACCTGATGAGCCAGGCAGAGCATGACGCCAGCGCCCAGGCGATGTTGATCACCGACGATGCGGAATTCGGCCGGAAGGTCGCCGAAGCGGTCGACAAGCGGCTGCAAACGCTGCAACGGCGCGAGATCGCCAAAGCAAGCTGGCGCGACTTCGGCGCGGTGATCACCGTGCGCGATCTGGACGAGGCCGCCGTGCTGTCGAACCGCATCGCGCCCGAACACCTGGAACTCTGCGTCGCCGACCCGGAATCGCTGTCCGCGCACTGCATCCACGCTGGTGCCATCTTCCTGGGCCAATTCACCCCGGAGGCGATCGGCGATTATGTCGGCGGCCCGAACCATGTGCTGCCGACGGCACGGTCTGCGCGGTTTTCCTCTGGTCTGAGCGTTCTGGACTTCCTCAAACGCACCACTCTGTCCAAGATGACCCCCGAAGCGCTGAAAGCGATCGGCCCCACCGCCGAGCGTCTGGCGCAATCGGAAAGCCTCGAGGCGCACGGGCTGTCGGTTCGCGCGCGTCTGGATCAACTGAACAACTAGGGTAGTAGTCGGCCCATGTCTCATATCGTGGATATCGCGCTGGACGATGCGGGGCTGCCCCCGCCCACGCCGGAAATCGAACAGGAACGCAAGGTCGCCATGTTCGACCTCCTGGAACAGAACAGCTTTACCCTGCCCAAGCGGGACGATCGAATCGTCCCCGAGGGCCCCTATCGGGTGATGCTGTCGATCCGGGAAAAGCGGCTGGTCTTCGACATCGAGACGGAAGAAGGCCAGAAGGCCGCCGAATTTCATCTTTCGCTCGGGCCGTTCCGGCAGGTGGTGAAGGATTATTTCCAGATCTGCGAATCCTACTACAACGCGGTCAAGACCATGCCCCCCAGCCAGATCGAGACCATCGACATGGCCCGGCGCGGCATTCACAACGAAGGCAGCCGCGTGTTGCGCGAGCGCCTCGAGGGCAAGGCCGATGTCGATGACGACACCGCCCGCCGCCTGTTCACCCTGATCTGCGTCCTGCACTTCGGGGGATAATTCGTGGAATCCTTGCCGCAGTCGGTACTGTTCTGCTGCGATCACAATGCCTGCAGATCCCCCATGGCCGAAGGGATCATGAAGAAATTCTACGGCATGTCGACCTATGTACAATCGGCCGGCGTGGAAAGCGATCTTGAGATCGACGGCTTTGCCATCGCCGTCTGCGACGAGATCGGGGTGGAGCTGTCGCGCCACCAGTCGCGTTCGTTCGACGAGATGCAGCGGCGCGGCGACGACCTGAGTTCCTTCGACCTGGTGGTGGCGCTGTCCCCCGCCAGCCAGAGCCGGGCGCTGCAATTGACCCGGTTCTTCCATCTGACGGTGGAATTCTGGCCCATCCTGGATCCGACCGGCATGGGCGAGACCCGCGACCAAAAACTGGCCGCCTATCGGCAGGCCCGCGACCAGATCATTGCCCGCCTCAAGGAAAAATGGGGCGAACCGAGGGACACCCGATGACTGCCATTCTCAAAGCCTATTTCGACGCCTTCAACGCCGGCGACGTGCCCGCCATGCTGGCCTGCCTGACCGATGACGTGGCCCATCACGTCAACGAGGGCCAGATCCGCGTCGGCAAGGTGAAATTCGCCGAGTTCTGCGCCCACATGAGCCGCTGCTACAAGGAAGAGCTGACCGATATCGTGCTGTTCGAGGCCGCGGACGGTCGCCGCGGCGCGGCGGAATTCATCGTCAACGGCACCTATCTGCACACCGACGGCGATCTGCCCGAAGCGCATGGCCAGACCTATCGGCTGCCGGGCGGATCGTTCTTCGACATCCGCGACGGCAAGATCGCCCGGGTGACCACCTATTACAACCTGGCCGACTGGATCCGTCAGGTCAAATGATCCAGACGCGGGTTCTGACCGGCGCCGCGCTCGACGCGGCGCTGGAGGATGTCGCCGGCCTCCGGATCGCGGTGTTCCGCGACTGGCCCTATCTCTATGACGGCAACCTGGACTATGAACGGCGCTATCTTCAGTCCTATCGCGACAGCGAAGATGCCATCTTGGTCGGCGCCTTCGCGGGCGACCGGCTGATCGGGGCTTCGACCGGAACGCCGCTGGCGGATCATGCCGACGATTTCGCCGAAGCCTACGCCGACACCGGCCTGAGCCTGGATCAGGTGTTCTATTGCGCCGAATCGGTGCTGCTGCCCGGTTATCGCGGCCATGGCATCGGGCATAAGTTCTTTGATGCCCGGGAAAATCACGCCCGCCGTCTGGGGTTCCGCTATAGCGCCTTCTGCGCCGTTGAGCGCCCCGCCGACCACCCGTTGCGCCCCGCCGATTATCGTCCGCTCGATCCGTTCTGGCGTGCCCGCGGCTATGACAAGCTGCCCGGTGCGATGGCCAGGTTCAATTGGAAGGATATCGACCGGGAAGACGAATCACGTCATCCGCTGCAGATGTGGATTCGCCCCCTCTGACCGCGACGCAGGACGATTTTCCCCGACGATTCGGTCACATTTCGCCGCAAAGCGGCATTGCAGCCTTGAAATACAGGGCGAATGAGATCATTTAAGCGCACGTTCCGCAGCTTGGCGGATCAATCAGCAATGGAGATAACATGGCCAAGGAAGATACGCTCGAATTTCCCGGTGTCGTGAAGGAACTCCTGCCCAATGCGACGTTCCGGGTCGAGCTTGAAAACGGCCATGAGATCATCGCACATACGGCAGGCAAGATGCGCAAGAACCGGATTCGTGTTCTTGCCGGCGACAAGGTGCAGGTCGAAATGACCCCCTACGATCTGACCAAGGGTCGGATCAACTATCGCTTCAAGTAAGCGCGCGCCCCGGCGCGGACCCATTGCGCGAGGGCCCATGCGATGAAACTTATCCTGGGCTCTGGCAGCCCGCGCCGCCGCGATCTGCTGGCGCAGATCGGCGTTGTTCCTGACGCCATCCTTCCCCCCGACATCGACGAAGACCCGACGGCGGGGGAACTGCCCCGCCCCTATTGTCAGCGCCTTGCGCGCGAGAAGGCCGCCGCCGTCGCGGCCGGCCCCGATGACATCGTGCTCTGCGCCGATACCACCGTGGCGCTTGGCCGTCGGATCCTGGGCAAACCGGTCGACGCGGCCGAGGCCGAGGCCTTCCTGCGCGCCCTCTCCGGGCGCCGGCACCGGGTGATCACCGCCGTGGCGGTACGCCGGGGCGACCGGCTGTGGGAACGCGACGTGGTCAGCGCGGTGAAGATGAAACGGCTGTCGGATCAGGAAATCGCCGCCTATGTCGCCAGCGGCGACTGGCAGGGCAAGGCCGGCGGTTATGGCATCCAGGGCATGGCCGGCGCCTTCATCCCCTGGATCGAAGGCTCGTTCACCAGCATCGTCGGCCTGCCGCTAGCCGAGGCCGCAGGGCTTTTGCAGGCGGCGGGGTATCCGCTTTATCGAAAGGGTCAGCCATGAAGGGCCGGCAAATCATTCTCGATCACATCGGCGACCAAGAGGCCGCGGCGTTGATGATCGACGGGCAGCTTGAGGATATCCTGATCGACAGCGATGCCCCCCGCCCCGGCGCCATCTATCGCGCCATCGCGCAGCGGCCGATGAAGGGGCAAGGCGGGCTGTTCCTCGACACGCCCGACGGCACCGCCTATCTGCGCCAGATCAAGGGCATCGCGCCCGGTCAGGCGCTGCTGGTGCAGGTCACCGGCTATGCCGAGCCCGGCAAGGCGATCCCGGTCACCGCGCGCCTCCTGTTCAAGAGCCGCTATGCCATCGTCACCCCCGAGGCGCCCGGCGTGAACCTGTCCCGCCGCATCCACGATGAGGAGGAGCGTATCCGCATCCTCGCCGCCGCGGGCACCGAACTGGCCGAGGCCAGTGCGCATGGGATCATCCTGCGCTCGGCCTGCGAGGGCGCTGACGAGGACGACATCGCCGAAGATGTCGATGCCATGCTGGAGCTGGCCGACAAGGTGCTGGCCGATGCCGAAGGACCGGCCGAGACGCTGACCGAGGGCGACGGCCCCCATCTTCTGGCCTGGCGCGACTGGTCGGAGCCCGCCGAGGTCGAGACCGAAGTCGGCGGCTTTGCCCGCCTTGGCGTGCTGGATGCGCTGGAGGCGCTGAAGACCACGCGCGTACCGCTGTCCGGCGGTGCCTTCCTGTTTGTCGAGCCGACCCATGCGCTGATCGCCGTCGACGTGAACACCGGGGCCGACACCTCGCTGGCCGCCGGCATCAAGGCGAATATCGCCGCCGCCCGAGAATTGCCCCGCCAGTTGCGGCTCAGGGGACTGGGCGGCCAGATCATCATCGACCTGGCGCCGATGCCGAAGAAGGATCGCCGCACTTTCGAGTCGGTGCTGCGCGCCGCCTTCAAGCACGACACCGAAGAGACGGTTCTCGCCGGCTGGACGCCCCTTGGAAACTATGAACTCCAGCGCAAGCGCGGGCGGCTTCCTCTGGTTCCCCAGCTGAGGGAGGCCGGGCTGTGAGCTGCCCCATCTGCAAGCGCGAGACCGATCCGAAATACCGCCCCTTCTGCTCGAAACGCTGCGCCGATATCGACCTCGGAATTTGGCTGAAAGGCGGCTATTCGATCCCCTCCGATGCCCCGGAAGATATTGAAAACGCAGAAGAAGAGGCAGACGCCGCACAAAAGTGGCAACATTAGTGACAAGAAGATGAAAATGCCTCTGGACACCCGCCGCGGCGTCGCCTAGAAGGCCCACACCCAAAGGCAAACGCCTTTCCCGTGCCCGGGTAGCTCAGGGGTAGAGCAGTGGATTGAAAATCCTCGTGTCGGTGGTTCGATTCCGCCCCCGGGCACCATTTTAAAATCATGATAAGATTGAGAAAATTTTGTGAACCCATCGGCGCTTCGCAAAATTTTGTGCGCGTGGGTACGCAGCGGGGACGCAAATTGCCTTGGGGCTTCATTTCTATCATAAGCATTGCATCTGCCGCCCCCTAACGCCGCCAGCGCCCCTCCGGTGCCTCAAATGGTGCAACCGGGAAGCGTAGTGGCGCGGGTAACCTCCTACACCCGGCCACCTTCTCCCTTATCGACAGGACACGATGCGCTGGATTGATGGTCGGCAGCGACAGGCCCCAACTCACTCAAGGATGTTTGCCCCCGGTGGCGGGAGGTCGGCGAGCAGTCGCTGCAGATCCGCCCCCTGGAGTTCGCGAGCCTCCATGAGCGCCGTTGCGAGGTCGGTCAGTTTGCCGGTATGCAGTTGCAGAAGCCTCTCAGCCCGGGTGGTAGCTTGCGCGAGCTTCGCGCGGATGCGCTGCTTTTCGCCCTCGGTCAGCCGGCGCATGTCGGCGGCGCCCAACCATGCATCACCGTTCTTTCCGAGCCCCAGCTCACGATCCGTACTTAGGACAAGCGCGGTGGCCTGGGCGATGTCGCTACGCGCATCTCCGCCGGCTCCGCCGGAGATGGAGCCGATCAGCAGCCGTTCGGCTGCGCGACCGGCCATATGGATGACCAGTTCGGCCTCGATCTCCTCGACCGTCAGTTGCCGCAGGGCGATCATACGTTCGGTCAGGCCGCCCTTTTCTGAGATCGAGACTCTGGCGACAGAACCTGGAACGAGACATGCGGCGGCTAGGAGATGTCCGGCCTCATGCACGGCGATCCTGTGGAGCAGTTTGGGATCGGTCTTGGCCAACCCGAGCTGGGTGCGGAGGAGATCGGTGGAGAGTGGCGACTTGGCACGGCGCGCCACCGCCTTCGCCGCCCGGACCGCGGCATCGATCTCCGCAGGCGTCTTGCCGACCGCCTGTCGCGCGAGTTGCCGGATATCGTCCGGGTCGAGCGCTTCAGATACCCCCTTCGCAAGGATCCGGGTGATGTCCAGACAGGATGGGTGCGGCATCTGAACGACCTGGTCAAAGCGGCCCGGTCGGGTGGTAATCCCCCCATTTTTGCGGGGGCTTGGTCGTAGACTTTACGCGGCCATCTTCAGTTTCTGGGCGGGTGTCATGCCGCCATTGCCCATGTTGGGGCGCTCGTTGTTGTAGGACCAGAGCCACTCGGTGGC
>NZ_JBLWVT010000006.1:0-329873 GCF_048268305.1 Pseudodonghicola sp. | reverse complement strand
GCGCCCCCCCCACCGGGGAAAGGCACCACCGCCCCCCCGCCCCCCCGCCCCCCACCCCCCCCCGCCCCCCCCGCGGCCCCCCCGGGTGGGGGCCCGCCGGCGCCGGTATCGGCCCGGGAGGCGGCGGAATCGGCGGCGAGAATGCGGCGCGACACCTCGGCGCGGATGCGGTCGGCATCGGCTTCTCCGATCACCCCGCGGTCCAGATCGCGGTCGACCTCCTTCAGTTGGTCGCGATAGACCTTGAGATCATAGGCCGCCGCCGCGCCGGCCTCGGCCCGCCCGCGCATCAGCGCCAGAACCAGCAGCGCCGCCGCCGCCAGCGCCATTCCCGAAATCACGATCCAGAATGTCATGCCGTCTCCCGTTTCAGCATGATCTATAGGGCGGGGGCGCTTGGAAAAAGGGCAAATCGCTACCGCGGGGCCTCATGTCGCAACTGTGACTTAGAGTGGCGATTTACGGCGTGGACGGATAGGCTGGAAGACGCATCAATGTCTTGGACCAAGACCTGATCGGATTCGCCCATGACACGCTATTCCGCCTTTGCCGTCGTCCGAGAGGCCCTGAGCCATCACAAGGGCTGGGGCAGGGCCTGGCGCGCGCCGGAGCCGAAGAAACGCTATGACGTGATCATCGTCGGGGCCGGCGGCCACGGGCTCGCCACCGCCTATTACCTGGGCCGGAACTTCGGCATCACCAATGTCGCGATCCTGGAAAAGGGCTGGCTGGGGGGCGGCAATACTGGCCGCAACACCACCATCATCCGGTCGAACTATCTGCAGGATTCCTCCTCGGCGATCTTCGAGAAGGCGCGCGCGCTCTACGAGGGGCTGAGCCAGGAGCTGAACTATAACGTCATGTTCAGCCCCCGCGGCTGCCTGATGCTGGCGCAGACCCAGGCCGAGATTCGCGGCTATCAGCGCACCGCCCACGCCAATGCCCTGCAGGGGGTGGAGACCGAATGGATCGGGCCGGAGCGGGTCAAGGAACTGGTGCCGATCATCAATATCAACGGGCCGCGCTATCCGGTGCTGGGCGCGCTCTGGCAGGCGCGGGCGGGCACCGCGCGGCACGATGCGGTGGCCTGGGGCTATGCCCGCGCCTGCTCCGACATGGGGATGGATATCATCCAGAATTGCGAGGTCACCGGCATCCGCCGCGATGCTGGCAAGGTCGTCGGCGTCTCCACCACCAGGGGAGAGATCGATTGTGACAAGCTGGGGCTGGTGGTGGCCGGCCATTCCGGCGTGCTGGCCGAGATGGCGGGCTTCCGGCTGCCGATCGAAAGCGTGGCGCTGCAGGCGCTGGTTTCGGAGCCGGTGAAACCCTGCATCGACGTGGTGGTGATGGCCAATACCGTGCACGGCTATATGTCGCAATCCGACAAGGGCGAGCTGGTGATCGGCGGCGGCACCGACGCCTTCAACAACTATACCCAGCGCGGCAGCTTTCATCATATCGAACACACGATGGCGGCGCTGATCGAGACCTTCCCGATCATCTCGCGGCTCAAGATGCTGCGGCAATGGGGCGGGATCGTCGACATGACCGGTGACCGCTCGCCGATCCTGTCGAAGACGCCGGTCGAGAATATCTTCATCAACTGCGGCTGGGGGACGGGGGGCTTCAAGGCGATCCCGGGATCGGGCTGGGCCTTTGCCGAGCTGATGGCCAAGGGTCAGTCACCGCTGGCCGAGGAATTTTCTCTCGACCGCTTCACCGAAGGCCGCTTCATCGACGAGAGCGTCGCGGCGGGGGTGGCGCATTGATGGGCTTTCCCCCCTTTGCGCAGGCCACAGGCCTGCGCCGCGCCCGACCCGCCCCCCAAGGGCGGGCGCGTTCCGCACCCACCCTTCGGGCCGGGCGCGAGGCCTGGAAATCCGTCGCCGAAAGGATGACCCAATGCTGATCCTTCACTGCCCCTATTGCGGCGTCTCCGCCGAGGAAACCGAATTCGCCGCCGGTGGCGAGGCGCATATCAAGCGTTTCGGCCCTGGCTCCTCCGACGAGGAATTTCGCGATTACCTCTTTGCCCGGGAAAACCCCAAGGGCGTGCATTTCGAACGCTGGCGCCATGCCTATGGCTGCGGCAAGTGGTTCCACGCCGCCCGCTGCACCGTCACGCTCGAGGTCTTCGGCACCTATCCCGCCCAGACCACCGAGCCGCCGCAGGCGATCCGCGACGCCATCGCCGCCAGGCGCCCCGGCTGGAGTTGGAGCGCCGTGGAATGAGCCGTCGTCCTCGCCAAAACCCTCCCATCGCGTCCCGCGCCCCAAGTGAAAGGCCCGCCGGATGAGCCGCCGCATCGCCAAGCTGGGCCGTCTGATCGACCGCTCCCGCCCCGTCACCTTCACCTTCAACGGCAAGCCGATGAAGGGCTTCGCCGGCGATAGCCTGGCCTCGGCGCTCTTGGCCAATGATCAGATGCTGGTCGGCCGGTCGTTCAAATTCCACCGCCCGCGCGGCATCATGGCGAGCGGGGTGGAGGAACCCAACGCGCTGGTGGGGCTGGGCGTCGGGGCCAGGTTCGAACCGAACCAGCGCGTTACCACCACCGAGCTGTTTGATGGGCTCAGCGCCATCAGCCAGAACCACTGGCCCAGTCTGGAGTTCGACATCGGCGCGGTGAACACGGCGCTGGCCCGCTTCTTTCCGGCCGGCTTCTATTACAAGACCTTCATTCACCCGCGCGCCTTCTGGAAATATATCTACGAACCGATCATCCGCCAGTCCGCCGGCTTGGGCAAACCGCCGAAGGAGGAGGACGCCGATCGCTATGAGCATTTCTATGCCTTCGCCGATGTCCTGGTGATCGGTGGCGGCGTCGCCGGGCTGATGGCGGCGAAGACCGCCGCCGAGGCCGGCGCCCGCGTGCTGCTGCTGGAGCAGTCGCGCCACTGGGGCGGGCGCGCCCCGGTCGATGGCGGCGAGATCGACGGCATGGCGGCGGAAGATTGGATCGCCGCCACCGTCTCGGGCCTGAAATCCATGCCCAATGTCACCCTGCGCCGCCGCTGCATGGGGGCGGGGGTCTATGACCATGGCTATGCGCTGGGCTATGAACGGCTGACGGATCACCGGCCGGGCACCGAAGGCCCGCGCCATCGGCTGTGGCGCATCCGCGCCCGCCAGATCATCACCGCCACCGGCGCCTTGGAGCGGCCGCTGTCCTTCGCCGGCAACGATGTGCCCGGGGTCATGCTGGCCTCGGCGATGCGGGATTACGTGGTGAACTACGGTGTGACGCCCGGGCAAAAGGTTGTCGTGGTCACCAATAACGACGATGCCTATCGCACCGCGATCACGCTGAAACAGGCGGGTGTCGATGTGCTGCGCATTCTCGACGCCCGCGCCACCGGTGGCGGCGATCTGATGGCCGAGGCTCGCGGCCTCGGCCTCAGGGTCGATTGCGGCCGGGCGGTGGCCGAGGTTTCGGGCGGCAAGCGGGTGGCGAAGCTGGCCATCTGCGCGCAGGAGGGCAGCGGTGCCGCCTTGGAGGAGATCGCCTGCGATGCCGTCGCCATGTCGGGCGGCTGGTCGCCGGTGGTGCATCTCTGGTCCCATTGCGGCGGCAAGCTTGACTGGGACGAGGCGGCGGCGCTGTTCCGCCCGGATGCGACGCGGCCGCCGATCGGGGCCGATGGCGCGGGCTTCGTGCTGACCGCCGGCGCGGCGAGCGGCGCGCTCAGCCTCTCCGAAGGGCTGGCCGATGCCGCCGAGGCCGGCAAGATGGCGGCCAAGGCCTGCGGCTTCAAGCTGAAGAAGGGCAAGCTGCCCGAGGTTCGCGATCTGACCGAGGCGCCGATCGCGCCGGTCTGGATGATGCCCGCCAACGCGCCGGACGAGCTGCGCGCCAAGGCCTGGCTGGATTTCCAGAACGACGTCAAGGTTGCCGACGTGCAGCTTGCGGCCCGCGAGGGCTATGAGAGCGTCGAGCACACCAAGCGCTATACCACGCTGGGGATGGCGACGGATCAGGGTAAGCTCAGCAATATCAACGGTCTGGCGGTGCTTTCCGAAGCGCTGGGGCAGGCGATCCCGCAGGTGGGCACCACCACCTTCCGGCCGCCCTATACGCCGATCAGCTTCGGCGCCATGGCGGGCGATGCCCGCGGGCCGCTGTTCCAGCCAATACGTCGCACGCCGATGCAGGACTGGCATGCCCCCCACGGGGCCGAGTTCGAACCGGTCGGCGCCTGGCGACGTCCCTATGCCTATCCGAGGTCCGGCGAAACCGTGCATGACGCGGTGGCGCGCGAGGTAAAGAACACCCGGCAAGCCGTTGGCATTCTTGATGCGTCGACCCTGGGCAAGATTTTGGTCAAGGGGCCGGACGCGGGCCGGTTCCTCGACATGATCTATACCAACATGATGTCGACGCTGGCGCCGGGCAAATGCCGTTACGGGCTGATGTGCTCGGAGAACGGCTTTCTGATCGACGACGGTGTGGTGGCGCGGATCGACGATCAGACCTTCCTGTGCCACACCACCACCGGCGGCACCGATCGTATCCATGCGCATATGGAGGAATGGCTGCAGACCGAATGGTGGGACTGGAAGGTCTATACTGCCAATCTGACCGAACAATTCGCCCAGATCGCCGTCGTGGGCCCCAAGGCGCGCGCCGTGCTGGACAAGCTGGGTGGCATGGATGTGTCGAAGGAGGCGCTGCCCTTCATGACCTGGGCCGAGGGCAGCCTCGCCGGTTTCCCGGTGCGGGTCTATCGCATCTCCTTCTCGGGCGAGCTGTCCTTCGAGATCGCGGTGAAGGCCGGTCAGGGCAAGGCGCTGTGGGACCGGCTGATCGCCGCAGGAGAGGACTTTGGCATGATGCCCTATGGCACCGAGGCGCTGCACGTCATGCGGGCCGAGAAGGGCTTCATCATGATCGGGGACGAGACCGACGGCACGGTGATCCCGCAGGATCTGGGGCTCGACTGGGCGATCTCGAAGAAGAAAGAGGATTTCATCGGCAAGCGCGCGCAGGCGCGCAGCCACATGACCGATCCGACCCGCTGGAAGCTGGTGGGGCTGGAAACGCCCGACGGCAGCGTGCTGCCCGATGGCGCCTATGCGGTGGCCGAGGGGGTGAACGCCAATGGTCAGCGCAACACCCAGGGGCGGGTGACCTCGACCTATTACTCGCCGACGCTGGGGCGCGGCATCGCCATGGGGCTGGTGCTGCATGGCCCCGACCGGATGGGCGAGGTGCTGGACTTCCCGGGCATCGACGGCAAGACCTATAAGGCCAAGATCGTCGATCCGGTGGTCTTCGACAAGGAGGGGGAGAAGCAGAATGTCTGAACCGATCAGCGCGCTCGGCGGCGCCCGCTATGACGGCATCGCCCGGATCGAGGCGGCAGGCCCGACCGGCATGATCACCCTGCGCGGCGATCTGGCGACGCGGCCGGTGAAGGCGGCGGTTACGGCCGTCACCGGCGCCAAGCTGCCGGGGCCAGGTCAGATCAGCTTTGGCAAGACGGGGGCCGCTGCCTGGATGTCGCCGGACGAGCTGCTGCTCGTCTGCCCCTATGCCGAGGTGCCGGAGCTTCTGGAACGGGCCGAGGCAGCGCTGGGGACGGTCCATGCCCTGGCTGTCGATGTCTCCGACGCCCGCGCGATCTTCCGTGTCGAGGGTCCTGCCGCGCGCGAGGTGATGGGCAAGCTTTTCCCGGTGGACTTCGCGCCGGGTCAGTTCGAGGCCGGCCATTTCCGCCGCAGCCGCATGGGCCAGATCGCTGCAGCGGCCTGGATGGAAGAGGACGGCAGTTTCGGAATGATCTGTTTCAGGTCCGTTGCAGATTTCGCATTCGAGCTTTTGAAAGAGGCCGCGATGCCGGGATCGGCTGTAGGAGTTTATTGACCTCGAGAAATGACCTGAGGTAATCTGGATCATCCCCGGGTTGTTATCCGGGCGCGGGCATCGCTACAAAACCTTATCTATCAGGAGGTTTTGAATATGCCTGCGTTTTCCCTCAAGCGGCGATTGCCTTGTCCTTCGGTGCGTAAGGCTTTGCCAAAAAAACATTTTTCATGCTCTCGCCCTTGGCGTCGGGATGAGCCTTGCCGCCAGCGCCGCGACCGCCGCCGACACAGTCAGCAAGATCTATGAATGCCATCTGGTTCAGCAGGCGAAAGGTGGCTGGGTTCCGCAAACGCTGATTGTCGTTTCCGAAGACGATTTCAAGACGGCCTATGTCTATGATGATTTCATTCGCTACAGTCTCGGAACCCCGATCAAGGTGATCCCGAGACAGATGAGCGCCGGGAAATACCGGATGAATTGGGAGCTGGATAATATCAAGATCCGGAACAAGAGCCTCAAGACCTCAAGCTCGATCTATCTCGACACCGTGCGGATGCGGGTCGGGTTCGAGGGCACGCTGAAAGGCTATGACAATGAAATCAAGGGCGCCGGAACCTGTGTCCTGACGCCGCCGAAGGCGAAAAAGAAATGATCCGCGATCTCAGCCGGTGAAGAGGAAACTTCGGAACCGGCTGAGCGCCTCCGGCGCGGTGAAATCCGCCGCGGTGACGGGCATGCCGGCGGTATCGCGGCAACTGCCATAGAAGGACAGTTGACGCGCCAGCTTGCCCATCCGCGCCGCCCGCTGATCCTCGGGCAGATAGGGGGCGTGGGTCGACAGATAAAGCGCCGGCCGCGCCGTCTTGAGCCAGGGCAGGAGCGCGTGCAACAGGCCGAACTCGGCCCCCTCCACATCCATCTTCACCAGCGAGACGGCGGAGAGATCGGTGTCGGCCGCGAAGGCCTGCCAGTCGAGCGTGACCACATCGCTCCCGCCCGAGGCCTCGGCGTTCAGCAGGCTGGTCATGCTGTCGCCCGCCTCGCCACCAAAGCTCGCCATCCGGGCGAGACCGGTGCGGTCCGACAGGGCGACGGGCAGGGCGGAGACATTGGTGATCCCGTTCAGCTCGATATTCCAGGCCAGATGGCGAAAGGCGGTGGCATCGGGTTCGAAGGCCCAGACATGGCGCGCCTTCTTCGCCGCATAAAGCACCGTCGGCCCGATCCAGGCGCCGATATCCAGATAGTCCCGATCCGCCGCCAGATGGGCGTCGAGCACCGCGAAGGTCTCGGGCTCCCATCGTCCTGCGGTGGTCTGGCGCCAGAACTTGCTGTGATAGGGATCGAGCTGGAACGGCATCCCGCCCAGGGCGCCCTGATAGGCGCCGCGCATTCGATAGATCGCCTTGCGCATCCGCGTGAGCATGGTGTCTTGCCTTCCGTCTTGTCCTCTGCGCTGGCCTCGGCCCATCCTGGCCGGCCAAGCGGCTTTTGCCTTCATTACCCTTGACCTGCCGGTGGCTGCGCCGCATGTACTTCTAGGGAAACGCAACTTTATCAGCAGGGGTCTCAGATGGCTTTTGAATTACCCGATCTTCCTTATGCACATGACGCGCTGGCATCCAAGGGCATGTCGGCTGAAACGCTGGAATATCACCACGACCTGCACCACAAGGCCTATGTCGACAACGGCAACAAGCTGATCGCCGGCACCGAATGGGAAGGCAAGTCGGTCGAAGAGATCGTCAAGGGCACCTATGCCGCTGGCGCTGTCGCCCAGAACGGTATCTTCAACAATGCCTCGCAGCACTGGAACCACACCCAGTTCTGGGAAATGATGGGCCCGGGCGGCGCCGCCATGCCGGGCGCGCTGGAAAAGGCGCTGGTCGAATCCTTCGGCTCGGTCGAGAAGTTCAAGGAAGACTTCGCCGCCGCCGGTGCCGGGCAATTCGGCTCGGGCTGGGCCTGGCTGGTGCAGAACGCCGATGGTTCGCTGGCCGTGACCAAGACCGAGAATGGCGTGAACCCGCTCTGCTTCGATCAGACCGCGCTGCTGGGCTGCGATGTGTGGGAACATTCCTATTACATCGACTTCCGCAACAAGCGCCCCGCCTATCTGACCAACTTCCTGGACAATCTGGTCAACTGGGAAAACGTGGCGTCGCGCCTGAAGTAATCACGCGCCCCATCCAAATTCGCAACGCCCGGCCGATTGGTCGGGCGTTTGCATGTCTGGCGTGTCCTTCGCGGGACGAGAGGGTGATGATCCGGGCGGTCCGGTCCGCCGTCTTCTCTGCCCGAATACGCACCGTCTCCGGCGTAAACTGCAAGTGCGGCGCCAAGGGTACGACGCCTCCGGCGGGAGTATTTTTGCAGATAAGAAGACCGGGGGTCAGTGCAGCGCGTCGCGCAGCCGGGCCATCGCCTCTTGCGGGGTGGTGGCCCAGGTCAGCAGCCCGGCGAGCGAGGCCTCGGCGAAACCCTCGGCGACGATCTGGTCGATCAGCGCCTTGAGCGGCTCCCAGTAGCCTTCGGTATTGAGGATGACGATCGGCTTGCGGTGCAGATCGAGCTGGCGCCAGGTCAGCACCTCGAACAACTCGTCCAGCGATCCGGCGCCGCCGGGCAGCACCACCACCGCGTCGGCGTTCATGAACATGACCTTCTTGCGCTCGTGCATGGTCTGGGTGACGACATAGCGGTTCAGGTCGCTTTTGCCGACCTCGCGGCGGACCAGATGCTCGGGGATCACTCCAAAGGTATCGGCGCCCCCGGATTGGGCGGCGCGGGCGACCTCTCCCATCAGGCCGACGTCGCCGGCGCCATAGACCAGCCGCCAGTCCTCGGCCGCGAGTGCCGCGCCGAGGTCTCGGGCGGCGGTCACATAGCCGGGCCGGACGCCCGGGCGTGAGCCACAATAGACACAGACGGATTTCCTGCTCATATGCGCGCCTTTCATTCTCTTGCCAGGGGGAGGGAATACGTGTTTTGACCCCTGATAGCCCCATTGCTAGGCTGGCTCAACCTCGGGCGGGCCGGCGCCGCTTCCCTGGGGAGGGAGCGGAGCGCGGGCGGTGAAAAGCGATGAAAAATTGCGATGCGGCCGGATCCCCGGACAACGGGGGCAGGAGCATCGGATCAGGGACGGATCGGGGATGGACGGAGATGGCTGCTGAAACGGGACATGCAGGGCCGGGTTGGGTTCTGGGGGCCGCCGCCGGGATCGCGGTGGTGGCAGCAGGGGCTGCGGCGCTTTATTACGCGCGGGTGTTCACTCCGGCGCCGGTGCGGCCGCCGCAGGAGGTGATCGCGCCGCCGGCACCACAGGCCATCGGGGCGACAGCCGCGCCCGAGACGGCCACATCCAAGTCTGAAACGCAGCCAGCGGTCGCGACGGAACCGACCCCGGCAACTGCGCCGGTCGCTGCCCTGGCGGCGATGAGCGCGCCGCGGTTCGATCTGGTCCGGGTCGAGGCCGACGGCACCGCGGTGATCGCCGGGCGCGCGGCGGCGGGAGCGCAGGTGATCTTGCTGCTCGACGGGGTCGAGCAGCAGAGCCTGACGGCCGGGGACGACGGTGCCTTCGTCAGTTTCCTGAGCCTTGCGCCGAGCGAGGCGCCGCGGGTCCTGACCCTGCGGGCGGTGCTCGGCACGGAGAGCGCGCTCTCCGAGGATCAGATCATCCTGGCGCCGCTGTCCGCCGAGACGGCGCCGGCCAAGACGGAGGGGCCGGTCGACCAAACCGTGGCTGCGGCCGCCGGTGGCGCCGTGCCGCAGAGCGACGCCGCTGTGCCTGCTGCCGTCGCTCGCCCCGAGGCGCAGGTGCAGACTGCCGCGGTGGCGGAGCCCGCGCCTGTTGCGGTGCTGCGGGCGGGTGCCGATGGGGTGGAGCTGTTGCAGCCCGCTGCCGTGCCGGCTGCCGGGGCGGGGGGCTTCACGCTCGACACCATCAGCTACAGCGCCGAGGGGGACGTGCTGCTGTCCGGCCTGGCTGCGGCGCCGGCGCGGGTGCGGGTCTATCTCGACAATGCGGCGGTGAGCGATCTGAAGGTGGCGGCGGACGGTCGCTGGCAGGGGCGGCTTTCGGGCATCCGGCCGGGGGTCTATACGCTGCGGCTCGACGAGATCGACGCTGGTGGCAAGGTGCTGAACCGGCTGGAAACCCCGTTCAAGCGCGAGGCGCCGGAGGTGCTGGCGCCGGTGGCCTCCGGAACCGGGGCGCCTGCCAGCACGGCGGCGGTGCGGGCGGTGACGGTGCAGAAGGGCGATACGCTCTGGGCGATCTCGCAGGCCCGCTATGGCGAGGGGCCGCTTTTCGTGCGGGTGTTTGAGGCCAACCGCGACCGCATCCGCGACCCTGATCTGATCTATCCCGGCCAGGTCTTTACCCTGCCGGAATAGCGGGGCGCCGCAGGCCGGGGCCGCCCCCCTGGGGTGTGTCTACGGCGCGCCTATTCGGGCAGAGCAGACGGCGCCCGGGCCTGTCGTGATGCGCCTGGCTCTGGTCATTCCGTCGGTGTCGCCCTATTTGGGGCGCAGGCAAGGAAGACACATGACCCAACCAATTGATCCCCCCGTCCGGACCGAGCGCGCCTCGGGCTGGCGGACCATCCGCAAAGTCGCCCCCGATCTCTGGCCCCGGGACCAGCCCTGGGTCAAGCGCCGCGTCGTTCTGGCGATGGCGGCGCTGGTGATCTCAAAGCTGATCGCGGTCTATACGCCGATCCTCTACCGGGATGCGGTGGATTCCCTGGCGAAGGACGGGGTGCCGGCGCTGGCGCTCGGAGCGGTCGGGTTGACGGTGGCCTATGGGGTGGCGCGGATGCTCAACTCCGGCCTGCAGCAGCTGCGCGACGCGATCTTCGCGCCGGTGGCGCAGCGGGCGCTCAGGCGGCTGGCGTTGCAGACCTTCAATCACATCCACCGGCTGTCGATGCGCTATCACATCGGCCGCAAGACCGGCGGGCTGAGCCGGATCATCGAGCGCGGGGTGAAGGGGGTCGAGTTCCTGCTGCGCTTCCTGCTGTTCAGCGTCGGGCCGCTGATCCTTGAGCTGTCGCTGGTCGCCATCATCCTGACGGTGATGTTCGACGTCTGGTATTTGCTGATCGTGGCGGTGACCATCGCCATCTATGTCTGGTTCACCTTCAAGGTCACCGAATGGCGGGTGCAATTGCGCCGCGAGATGAACGATCAGGATACCGACGCCAATCAGAAGGCGATCGACAGCCTGCTGAACTATGAGACGGTGAAGTATTTCGGCGCCGAGGCGCGCGAGGCCGCCCGCTATGACGTGGCCATGCGCGGCTATGAGCAGGCGGCGCTGAAGACCGCCTATTCGTTGTCCTTCCTGAACTTCGGCCAGTCCTTCCTGATCACCCTGGGGCTGATCGGGGTGATGGTTCTGGCGGCGCTGGGGGTGCAGAAGGGCACCCTGACGGTGGGCGATTTCGTCATGGTCAACGCCTATATGATCCAGATCACCATCCCGCTGAACTTCCTCGGCACCGTCTATCGGGAAATCCGTCAGGCGCTGGTGGACATGGGCGAGATGTTCGATCTGCTGGAGCAGCCGCAGGAGGTCTGCGACAAGCCCGGTGCGCCGGCGCTGAAAGTCTCGGGCGGGCGGATCGAGTTCGACGATGTGCATTTCTCCTATAATCCGGATCGCGAGATCCTGAAGGGGGTGAGCCTCGAGGTGCCCGCCGGCCAGTCGGTCGCCATCGTCGGCGCCACCGGTTCGGGCAAGTCGACCATCGGGCGCTTGCTGTTCCGCTTTTACGATGTCACCGGCGGCGCCATCCGGATCGACGGGCAGGATATCCGCGATGTGACGCAGACCAGCCTGCATGCCGCCATCGGGGTGGTGCCGCAGGACACCGTGCTGTTCAACGATACCATCCGCTATAACATCGCCTATGGCCGAGACGGCGCCACCGAGGCGGAGATCGTCGAGGCCGCGCGCGCCGCGCAGATCCACGATTTCATCGCCTCCTTGCCCGAGGGGTATGAAACGCAGGTGGGCGAACGCGGCCTGAAGCTCTCGGGCGGGGAGAAACAGCGGGTGGGCATCGCCCGTACCCTGCTGAAGAACCCGCCGATCCTGCTGCTGGACGAGGCCACCTCGGCGCTCGACAGCCATACCGAGCAGGAGATCAAGGGCGCTTTGGAACGCGCGGGCCAGGGGCGTACGGTGATCACCATCGCGCACCGCCTCTCGACCATCGCCGAGGCCGACAAGATCGTCGTGCTCGACCACGGCGAAGTGGTGGAAGCGGGCACTCATGACGGGCTGCTGGCCAAGGGCGGGCGCTATGCCACGCTGTGGCGGCGGCAGCTTTCGGAGGGTCACGCCGCCTGATTCCGGGCGCTTTTGATGACCTGATCCGAATAAGTCCCGATTTTCGCCATTTTCCCGACCTGATGCTGTGGTCAGGGAAAGGAGACAATGACAGAGGGACCGGCGCGCGCCGGCAGGGAAAAATATGGGCAGACGCGCGGGACTGGGTCTGGCGATCCTGATGGCAGAGCTGGTGGCGATCGTGCTGGTGTTCCAGGTGTTCACCAGTTTCGAATGCCGGCAGACCGGGATCGAGGCGGCTTGCCGCGCGCTCAGGGGCGGCGCGCTGCGCGGGCTCTGCGTGGTGGCGTCACTGGCATTGGTGCTGGCGCTCAGGGCCGATCTGCGGGGCCGGCTCGCGGCGCTGACCGCGACGATCCGCGGCCGGCTGGGCTGGGCGGCGCTGCATGTGGCGGGGATCGCGGTGATCTTCCTGCCCTGGCTGGTGGCCGATGCCGGCAGTCACGAGGCCGGGTTTGCCTGGTATATGATGCTTCTCGCCGGCGGGGCGCTGCTGGCGGCGCTCGGCGGCGTGTTCTGGCTGATGGGGCCGCGCGACTGGGGGCGCTGGTTGCGAGCCGGCGGGGGGCTGGTGCTGGCGCTGGCGGCGCTTGCCGCGCTGATCCCCGACCTCGCCGAGGTGCTGAGCGCCGCCTGGAGCGTCTATGTGCTGCAAATCTCGACCTTCTACGCCGTCGCCGTGCTGTTGTCGCTCGCGCGTCAGCGGGTGTTTCTGGACCTCACTCCGCCCACCATCGGCACCGAGCATTTCCAGGTCGAGATCTCTGCCGCCTGTTCGGGCATCGAGGGCTTTGCGCTGATCACCGGTTTCATGGTGATCTATGCGCTGCTGATGCGGGGGGCGCTGCGGCCCGGGCGGTACTGGCTGATCATGCTGCCGCTGGCGCTGGTGGTGAGCTGGCTGTTCAACAATCTCAGGATCGCGGTGCTGATCCTGCTGGGCACCTATGTGTCGCCGGAGCTGGCGGTGAACGGCTTTCACAGCTTTGCCGGCTGGCTGTTCTTCACCCTGCTGGCGCTGGGAATCCTCGCGGTGGTGCAGAACATGCGCTGGTTGCAGCGGGCCCCCGAGGCGCGGGCGGCCAAGGTCGCGCCGGAGGCGCGCGCGGCCGCTGGCCTGCTGACCGAGGACGACACCGCCGCCCTTATCGTTCCCTTCATCGTCTTCATGTTCTCGGGCCTGGTCGCCCATAGCTTCTGGCAGACCCCGGCCTTGGGCTTTCCGCTGCAGGCGGCGATGATGGCGCTGGCGCTCTGGGTCTTTCGCAAGCCCTTTTTGCGGCTCGACTGGCGGCTCGATCCGGTGGCCCTGGGGGCTGGCGCGCTGGTGGGCCTGGGCTGGGTCTTGCTGGCCGAGCGGGCCACGGCTCCGTTGCCGGGGCTCGGGACGCTGGGGGCGGCTGGGCTGGCCGGGTGGGCGCTGCTGCGGATGCTGGGCACTTCGCTGCTGGTGCCGGTGATCGAAGAGGGGTTCTTTCGCGGCTATCTGCTGGCGCGGCTCGATACGGGTGGCTGGCCGATGCGGATTGCCGCGATCGCGGTATCGACTGCGGCCTTCGCCCTGCTGCATGGCCGCATTCTCGAGGCCGGGGTGGCCGGGGTGATTTTCGCGCTGGTGATGTTGCGGCGTGGCCGGTTGGCGGATGCGATTGTTTCCCACGCAGTCGCCAATACGATTGTCGCCGCTGCAGCGGTGCTGAGCGGCGACTGGTCTTTGATCTGAGAGCGCACCGATCAGGCTGGCTTCTGCGGGCCTGATCGGATGGTCCGGGGATCGTCCCGCGCTTAGGCGCGGCGGCGTTTCAGTTCCCAGGACAGCGCAAGCGCGGCACCGATGGCGGCGAGCGCCAGCAGCCCGGTCGAGGCATCGATTTCCGGCACCTGCGAGGAGGAACCGGAACCACTGCCGCCCCAGCACCAGTCCCAGTAGGAACCGAGGGTGGCGGCCGAGGTCTGCGCCGAGGCGCTCAGAGTCGTGGCGAGAAGAGCGGGGACGGAAGCCCCGATGATGGTCAGTTTACGCAGCATAAAAGTACTCCCAAGTGAACTCCTCGGACTCTGGCAGATAGAAACAATTTTCGCAAAATTTGTATTCGCATTGGTCATTCGTGGGGGACAATGGCGGGTCGGTTCGCCAATTGTCTCACTCAGCCCCAGGATCGCCTACTGGTTGCACATTTTGCTGTCCAAAATTGCCAGAATTCCATGCCGGGAATGGGGCGAATCGATTCGCGTTTCTTGTCCGAGGACGACCGGTGCCGAGGCGTTGGCCCCGCCCCGGCTCCGGGTTGTTTCATTGCGCCTATTGCGGGGCGTCGGGGGCGGCGCGGGAGGGGGGCGGCGCGGCCGGGTCCTCGTCCCAGAGGATTTCGATCGACTTAAGCCGGCGCACGTCGCGATGTAGCCGCATGTCTCGCGCCTGCCGACTGGAACCGCCGGCGCCGAGCCGCGCCAGCAGCAGACCGATCCAGCGCAGATAGGTGCCGAACCAGACCCGGATCGCCAGGAGCGAGGGGGTGACCACCAGCGTGAGGACCGTGGCTATGCCCAGACCGAAGACGACGGCGGTGGCCAATTGTTTCCACCAGAGCGCCGTCGGACTGTCGATCGAATAGCCGCCGCCGATGAAATCGAGCGACAGGCCAAACATCATCGGCATCAGCCCGGCCATGGTGGTGATCGTGGTCAAGAGCACCGGACGAATCCGCGCCTCGGCGGTGCGGGTGATCGCCTCGATCCGTGGCATGTACTGGCTGAACTCCTGATAGGTGTCGATCAGCACGATGTTGTTGTTCACCACGATCCCGGCGAGCGCCACGATGCCGGTGCCGGTCATGATGATCGAAAACGGCTGATCCATCACCATCATGCCGATCAGCACGCCGGTGGTCGACAGCACCACGGCCAGCAACACCAGCACCGAGTTGTAGAAGCTGTTGAACTGCGCCAGCAGGATCAGGAACATCAGCCCCAGCGCGGCGGCGAAGGCCTTGGTCAGAAAGGCTTGGCTGTCGGCCTGCTCCTCCTGATCGCCGGTCCATTCCCAGTCGATGCCGGCGGGGAAGGGATCGCTGGTCAACCAGTCGGTCAACAGCCCGATGCGTTCGTTGGCGTTGATCGGGGCCAGCCGGGCGCCGTCGTCAAGCGCGCGCTGCACGGCCGTGACATCGACGCCTTGGGCAAGGGCCGCGATCCCATATGCGGCGCCGTCGGCCCCCAAGATCTCGCCCGCCGTGCCCTCGGGTTGCGGGCGCAGGGTGGCGAGCGTCGCGCCGTCCTTCGGGGTAACCACCTTGACCAGCCCCGGTTGCACATCCGCCTTCACGTCGAAATAGCGCTGCTGATCCACGCGCGAGATGGTTGCCAGTTTCTCGACCGGCTTGCGGGTGATGAAGTTCGACAGCGGTACCAGCCCGTCGGGGGTGCGCAGCTTCAGCGTGTCGAGGGTGGAGAGCACCCGATCCTCGCGCGGCAGGCGGACGCGAATGTCGATCTCGTCATCGGAACTGTCCACCCGCATGGTGTCCAGCAGGATGCCGCGGGTGACAAGTTGCACCATCGCCCCGACCGTCGCCACATCGGCGCCGAAGCGGCCGGCCTTTTCCACATCGACGTCGATCTGCCAGTCGATCCCCGGCAGGGGCAGGGTGTCTTCGGTCTTGATCAGCCCGGGCGTGGCGTCGAACTGGGCGCGGGCGATGGCCACCGCCTGCTGCAGCTCTTCCCAATCGTCGCCCTTCAGCCGCAGATGCACCGGCTTGGCCGAGGCCGGGCCGCGCCCCAGCGCGGTCACCTCGGTCTGAAAGCCGGGCAGGGCGGAGAGCGCGGCGGAAATCTGCTCAAGCACCAGATCGCCGTCATAGGCGGGATCGGAGATCTGCCGCTCCAGCCGGCCGCCGAACCAGGGCTGCTCCAGCGTCGGGCGATCCTCCCAGGGGATGATCTCGAACTGGATCTGGCCGACGGTATCGGCGGGAAGCTCGGCGCCGCCGTTGTCCTGGGTCAGCCCGCCGTCACCGGCGAAGGAGAACACATTGGTCACTGCCGGATGCGCCAGCACCACGTTTTCGGCCTGTTTCACCATGGCATCGGTTTCCGCCAGCGACAGGTTGCCGCGCGCCCGGACATAGATGCTGGCCTGTTCGGGTTCGGATTCGACAAAGAACTCCACCCCTTTCGACTTGGCGGGGAAGAGGACGAAGGTGATATAGAAGACGCCGGCGAAGACCGTCGCCACGGCGATCAAGGGGGTGACCGGGTTCCCGGTGATCAGGTGGATCGCCCAGCCGAACAGCGTGTGGCGCCGGGTCGGGCGCAGCCCGCGCGGGGCGCTTTCGATCCGCGCGGCGCTGAGCGTGATGGAACCGGCGAAGGCGGCGAGCAGGAACAGCAGTCCGCCGATCAGCGACCCCAGCGTCGGCGGCGTGTCCTGCGGCAAGAGATAAGCGGGGTTCAGCACCTGCATCGCCGCCAGGAACATGGAATAGAGCGCGACCGGCACCAGCGCCGCCCGCGCCAGCCAGGGCAGATGTGCCCGCAGCGCGTCGGAGATCCGCGAGAAGACGCGCGAAATCCGCCCGGTCACGCCGCCCATCACCGGCAGATAGATCAGCGCCACCACCAGCGAGGCGGACAGAACGAAGATCAGCGTGACCGGCAGCATCCCCATGAACTGGCCCGAGACCCCGGGCCAGAACAGCATCGGCAGAAAGGCGCAGAGTGTCGTCGCGGTCGAACTGACGATCGGCCAGAACATCCGCTTGGCGGCCTCGACATAGGCGTGCATCGGACCGGCCCCTTCGGCGATGCGCTTGTCGGCATATTCCACCACCACGATGGCGCCATCGACCAGCATGCCGACGGCCAGGATCAGGCCGAACATCACGATGTTGGAAATCGACACCCCCATCGCCGCCAGCAGCGCGAAACACAGCAGGAAGGAGGTGGGGATCGAGAAGCCCACCAGCAGCGCGGCCCGGCTGCCGAGGCTGGCGAGGACCACGATCATCACCAGCGCGATGGCGGTCAGCACCGACCCTTCGAGCTGATTGACCATGGAGGCGACGATGCGGCTCTGGTCGTTCGAGGTGCCCAGCGTGACGGCGGCCCGCAGTTCGGGCGGCCATTTGGCACGCGCCTTCTCCAGCGCCTGCTTCACCTCGGTCACGGTGTCGATCAGGTTATAGCCCTTGCGCTTGACCACCTGCAGCGCCACGGTGTTCTCACCATCAAAGCGGGCGGTGCCCTGGCGGTCCTCGAAGGTATAGTTGATCTGCGCCAGTTCCCCCAGCGTCACCACCCGGTCGCCGTTGGTCTTCACCGGCAGGCGATAGACATCCTGCGGGCTGCTGAAGGACGACGGGATCTTGACCGAGAATGTGCCCTGATCGCTCTGCACCTCGCCGGCGGCGATGAGCTGGTTGTTGTTCTGCACCACGTTGATCAGTTCGGCAGCGGTGACGTTATAGGATTCCAGCCGCAAGGGGTCGATGATGACTTCGAGCATCTCGTCGCGGCTGCCGGCGATCCCGGCCTGAAGCACTGCGTCCAGTGCTTCAAGATCGTCCTGCAAGTCCTTGGCAATTCGGGCCATCGTTCGTTCGGGCACGGCGCCGGTCAGGTTGACGATGACGATCGGGAATTCCGAGAAGTTGATCTCGGTGATGGTATATTGTTCCGCCCCGGCGGGGAATTTGGCCTGGGCGGCGTTCATCGCGTCGCGCACGTCGGCGGTGGTCGCGGTCTTGTCCCAGCCGAACTCGAACTGCAGCACGACCCCGGCATAGCCCTCGGCGGCGGTCGAGTTCATCTTGTCGAGCCCGTCGAGATCGGCAAGCTCGGATTCCATCGGCTTGACCAGCAGCTTTTCGGAATCCTCGGCCGAGATGCCGGGGAATTGAACCGAGACGAAGAGCACGGGGATTTCGATATCCGGCTCGCCCTCCTTCGGGAGCGAGACATAGGCATAGCCGCCGACCAGCAGCGACAGGGCGATGAAGGCCAGGACCATCCGCGCCCGCGCGGCGGCCCAGTCGATCATTCCGGTCATCGGGTGATCTCCCGGTAGGTGGGCAGCACCGTGACGCCGGCGGTGACGAAATCCTGGCCCACCACGATCACATCGGCCGCATCGGGCAGGCCGCCGACCCAGAGCCCGTCGGCCTCGTCCCGCAGCACGCGGACGGGGCGGAAACCGACGATATCGCCGGGTTCGACCACCCGGACGCCAAGCTGGCCTTCGTTGTTCAGCGTCAGCGCCGATTGCGGCAGCTTATGGGCCAGCGCGCCCTGGGCGGCGATGGCGATGCTGGCGGTCTGGCCGTCGCGGATCGCCAGATCGGGGTTCGGCACGGTGATCTCGACCTCGAAGGTGCGGGTGGTCGGATCGGCCGAGCGGCTGAGAAAGGTGACCTGGCCGGTGACCGTCTCGCCGGTGGCCAGATCGGCCTGCGCCTGCGCGCCAAGGGCAACGCGCGTCACCTCGGTCTCGGGGACATAGCCCACCACCTTGATCGGATCGAGCTGGATCACCTCGGCGCAGAGGCTGCCGGCCTGCATCAAGCTGCCCAGTTCGGCGGCATCGGATTCCAGCAACCCGTCGAAGGGGGCGGTGATGGTCAAGAGTGCGATCTCGCGCTCGGCGGCGGCGACGGCGGCCTGGGCGGCCTCGATTCCGGCCTGGCTGGCTTCGAGACCGGCCTCGGCCGAGGCGATGGCGGCCTCGGCGGCGCGGACGGCGGCGGCACGGGCCAACAGCGTGGTCTGCGCGGTATATCCACCCTCGCTGAGCTGCTTGGCGGCAGTGTGGTTGATCTGCGCCTCGGCCAATACCGCTTGCGCCTCGGCCAGCTTGGCTTCGGCCTCGGGGACATGGGCGCGCGCCTCGGTCAGGGCCGCGCGCGCCTCGGCCAGATTGGCGGCGCGGGTGCCGGGATCGAGCTTGCAGAGCAGATCACCGGCGGCGACGAAATTGCCTTTGCGGCGCGGCTCCGAGATCACCGCGCCGGTGGTCTCGGCCTTCACCTCGACCTGGCGGGCGGCGCGGGTCTCGCCGCGCAGCACCACGGCGCTGTCGATGGTGCGCGCGATCGAGCGCAGGACCACCACCCGAATGGCGGGTCTCGTCTCAGCCGGGATCGGCTCGGCGGGCTGGGGAGCCGCGGGAGAAGGGGCTTCGGTCGCCGCGGTGCCCTGGGCGAAAGCCAGCAGGTCGTCACGTTTGAAGACAGCGAGAAACAACAGGGCTGCCACCAGAAGCGCAGTCAGAAATGGGATCGGTCGCATGAGGAGCATCCTTGGAGGCCGTATCCGTAGAAACGATACTTATGGAAATGAGAGAATTGCGTCGGCAGATATACAAACTCGGCGATTGAAATGACATATGCTCAAGATGAGATTTTGTCGTCTCGTCCCCCCGCTCCTGCGGTGCCGGGGGATTTTCCGCCGGTAGCGACCCTTGGCTTGGCCGGGGATGCGCGGTAAGAGGGGGAAATGCGCCAGATCTCCGGCGGTTGGCGGTGCGGCCTTGCGTGCCGGTCGCGCGGCCGGTATCTCGGGTGATCGAAAGCGGGCCGCCCGGATGCCATCCGGGGCCGTCAACAGGAGGCCGCCAGAACCGGGGCGGGGCAAGGCATGAGCGACGCCGACAGTTTCATCGACGAGGTCACCGAAGAGGTCCGCCGCGACCGGCTTTTCACCTTGATACGCCGCTATGGCTGGATCGCCGTGGTGGTGATCGTCGCTGTGGTGGGCGGCGCGGGCTATAACGAATATCGCAAGGCGCAGGCCACGGCCACCGCCCAGGGGCTGGGCGAGGCGATGCTGGCCGCGCTCGAGCTCGACGCGCCGGCCGAGCGGGCCACGGCGCTGTCGAAGATCGAGGCCTCCACTCCGGGTGGTGAGGCTGTGCTGGGGTTCCTCTCGGCCGCCGCACAGGCCGAGGCGGGGGATACCGCTGCGGCGGTCGCCGATCTGGAGGAGGTGGCCCGCAATGGCGAACTGCCCGAGATTTACCGCCAGATCGCCAGCTTCAAGGCGCTGACCCTGCAGGCCGACACGCTGCCGGCCGATCAGCGCCGCCAGGGGTTCGAGGCTCTGGCCCAGCCGGGCGCGCCGCTGCGGCTTCTGGCCGAGGAGCAACTTGCCCTGATTGATGTGGCCGAAGGTCAGCGTGACGCGGCGATCGAAAAGCTGCAGGCGATCCTGCAGGACGCTGAAATCAATGCCACCTTGCGGCAGCGCGTTTATCAGGTCATCGTGGCGCTGGGTGGCAAGCCCGCGGCGGTGAGCGGCGTGCAGCAGGGCTGAAACCGGGGTCGCAATGGCGTGCCCAGAGCGATGTGACGACAGACTAACGACAGGCAGTTTTCCATGAGCAGAGCGTTTTCTCTTTCGCGTATCGGTCTGGCCCTGCTGGGCAGCACGGCGCTGGTTCTATCCGCCTGTTCCGAACCGGAAGAGATCCTGCCGGGCGATCGCGAGGCGATCCGCCCCGCCACCGAGGAACAGCTTGCCGCCGCCAAGCGGGGCAACGAATCCCTGGCCATCAACCTGCCGGCCCAGAAGGCCAACACCAGTTGGGAACAGGGGCAGGGCACCCCGGCCTATCGCGTTGGCAACGCGGCCTTGGCCGCGGCGCCGGCGCTGGCCTGGACCGCCCCGATCGGCGAGGGCAACAGCCTGCGCCAGCGCATCACCGCAGCGCCGGTGGTGGCGAACGGGATGATCTATACGCTCGATTCCTCGGCCCGGGTCACCGCCGTCAGCCAGAACGGGGCCGTGGCCTGGAGCGTCGATCTGATTCCCTCCTCGGATAAGGACGGGCAAGCCACCGGCGGCGGTCTGGCCTATCATCAGGGCACCATCTATGTTTCCTCCGGCTATGGCCGGCTGACCGCGCTGGACGCGGCCACCGGCGCGCAGCGCTGGCAGCAGAAGCTGGACGCGACCGGTTCAGGGCAGCCGACGGTCTATGACGGGCTGGTCTATCTGGTCGCCGGTGACGATACCGGCTGGGCGGTGAAGGCCTCGGACGGGCGCATCGCCTGGCAGATTTCCGCCACCCCGAGCGTTGCCAATGTGCTGGGCGCCCCGGCGCCGGCGCTGAGCAACGAGCTGGCGGTCTTCGCCTTCGGCTCCGGCGACCTGACGGCGACCTTCCGCAAGGGCGGCTTCCGGCGCTGGTATGCTTCGATCGCCGGCAAGCGCAAGGGCTGGGCGCGGGCGATGATCATGGATGTCACCGGCAGCCCGGTGATCGACGGCAACCGGGTTTATGCCGGCAACCAGTCGGGACGTACCGTCGCCTATGATCTGAATAGCGGTGAGCGCATCTGGACCGCGACCGAAGGGGCGCTGGGGCCGGTGGTCCCTGCCGGCGGCAGCATCTTCCTGATCAGCGACGAAAACCGGCTGACCCGGCTGGACAGCCGCGACGGCAGCACCATCTGGTCGGTGCAGCTGAGCGATTTCAAACGCGACACCGCGCGCAAGCGGGGCCCGTCCTATGCCAACTATGGGCCGATCCTGGCCGGTGGGCGGATCGTCGTCGCCTCGACCGACGGCACCGTGGGCTTCTTCGATCCGAAGGACGGACGTCGGCTGTCCTCGCTTTCCGTGCCCGCAGGCGCGGCCTCGGCGCCGGTGGTAGCGGGGCGCACCCTTTACGTCGTCAGCACCAAGGGAACACTCTACGCTTTCCGTTGAGGCCCGGATGCGCTAAAGGGCGCATTCAGGTTTTCGAAAGTCCGTTCGCATGAGTTTCTCCCTCGCCATCGTGGGTCGGCCGAATGTCGGCAAGTCCACATTGTTCAACCGTCTCGTCGGCAAGCGGCTGGCGCTGGTCGATGACCAGCCCGGTGTGACCCGTGACCTGCGCGAGGGCGAGGCGCGGCTGGGCGATTTGCGCTTTACCGTGATCGACACCGCCGGCCTTGAGGATGCCACCGACGACAGCCTGCAAGGGCGGATGCGGCGGTTGACCGAGCGCGCGGTGGACATGGCCGATGTCTGCCTGTTCCTGATCGACGCCCGTGTCGGGGTGACCCCTACGGACGAGATCTTCGCCGAGATCCTGCGCAAACGCTCTGCCCATGTGATCCTCGCCGCCAACAAGGCCGAAGGCGCCGCCGCCGACGCCGGTGTGCTTGAGGCCTATGGCCTGGGGTTGGGCGAGCCGATTCGCCTGTCGGGCGAGCATGGCGAAGGTCTGAACGACCTCTATTCCCAGCTGATGCCGATTTCCGACGAATTCGCCGAGCGGGCCGCCCAGGATGCGCCGGAGATCGAGGTGGAGATCGACGAGGATGTCGATTTCGACGATGACGGTGAAGAGATCGCCGCCACGCCGGTGCCGACGGCGGCCAAGCCGCTGCAAGTGGCGGTGGTGGGGCGCCCGAATGCCGGCAAGTCGACGCTGATCAACAAGATCCTCGGCGAGGACCGGCTGCTGACCGGGCCCGAGGCGGGGATCACCCGCGACGCCATTTCGCTGCGTATCGACTGGGACGGCACGCCGATGCGGATCTTCGACACCGCCGGCATGCGCAAGAAGGCCAAGGTGCAGGAGAAGCTGGAAAAGCTCTCGGTCTCGGACGGTCTGCGCGCGGTGAAATTCGCCGAGGTCGTGGTGGTGTTGCTGGATGCCGCGATTCCCTTTGAGCAGCAGGATCTGCGCATCGCCGATCTGGCCGAACGCGAAGGTCGTGCGGTGGTCGTCGCCGTCAATAAATGGGACGTCGAGGAGAACAAGCAGGACAAGCTGCGCGAGCTGAAAGAGGCCTTCGACCGGCTGTTGCCGCAGTTGCGCGGCGCGCCGCTGGTCACGGTTTCGGCCAAGACGGGCAAGGGGCTGGACCGGCTGCATGATGCGATCCTGCGGGCCTATGACGTGTGGAACCGCCGGATCTCGACCGCCAAGCTGAACCGCTGGCTGATTGGCATGCTGGAGCAGCACCCGCCCCCCGCGCCGCAGGGCAAGCGGATCAAGCTGCGGTACATGACCCAGGCCAAGACCCGGCCGCCAGGGTTCGTGGTGATGTGCAGCCATCCCGACAAGATGCCCGACAGCTATACGCGTTATCTGGTCAACGGGCTGCGGCAGGACTTCAACATGCCCGGCACGCCGATCCGCCTGTACATGCGCGGTCAAAACGACAAGAACCCCTATAAGGGGCGCAAGAAGGCTGGTCCCAGCGCGCTGAGAAAGCACCTGAAAGACAAATAGGGGCGTTTGCCTGTTCTATCCTTCCCCCCTCGAAAAGGGGGGAGGGGCGGAGATTGCGGGACGGCGACCCAAAATCCCGGCAAGGCCTGGTAAAATTCGCCTCCACCAAAATCAGGACTTGTTTGCAGGGGCCAAAGTTTCTATCAGCCGGGTCTCTGACGTGGTCCCCTTTGGCTGGAGGCGAACCCCCGATGCAAACGCCCTATTATCTGATCGACAAGGCGCGACTGCTCCCCAACATGGAAAAGATCGCCTGGCTGCGGGAGAATTCCGGCGCCAAGGCGCTCCTGGCGCTGAAATGCTTCGCCACCTGGTCGGTCTTCGACCTGATGAGCGAATACATGGATGGCACCACCTCGTCCTCGCTGTTCGAGGTGAAGCTGGGGCGCGAAAAGTTCCCCGGCGAGACCCACGCCTATTCGGTGGCCTGGGCCGATCACGAGATCGACGAGGTGTTGGCCAATTCCGACAAGATCATCTTCAACACCGTGGGGCAACTGACCCGGTTCGAAGAGATCAGCCGTGGCCATATCCGCGGCCTGCGCGTCAACCCCGGCGTCTCGACCTCGGGGTTCGATCTGGCCGATCCGGCGCGGCCGTTTTCGCGGCTGGGCGAACATGATCCGGTCAATATCGAGCCGGTGGCCGATCTGATCACCGGCTTCATGTTCCACAACAATTGCGAGAACGCCGATTTTGACCGTTTCGACGCCATGCTGGGGTCGATCGAACAGCGCTTTGGCCATCTGATCCGCCGGATGGATTGGATCAGCCTTGGCGGCGGCATCCATTTCACCGGCGAAGGCTATCCGCTCGACAAGTTGGCCGATCGGCTGAAACGCTTTTCCGACCAGAACCAGGTGCAGGTCTATCTGGAACCGGGCGAGGCGGCGATCACCAAGTCGACCACGCTGGAAGTCACCGTTCTGGACACGCTGTTCAACGGCAAGAACCTGGCGATCGTCGACAGCTCGATCGAGGCGCATATGCTCGATTTGCTGATCTATCGCGAAAACGCCAAGATGGAGGAAAGCGGCGACCAGCAATGGATGGTCTGCGGCAAGTCCTGTCTGGCGGGCGATATCTTCGGCGAATTCCGCTTTCCTGCCCCGCTCAAGGCCGGTGACCGGCTGAGCATTCAGGATGCCGCCGGTTACACGATGGTCAAGAAGAACTGGTTCAATGGCGTCAAGATGCCGGCCATTGCCATTCGCGAGCTGGACGGCTCCGTCCGGCTGGTGCGCGATTTCACCTATGAGGATTTTACGGCCGCTTTGTCGTGAAACCTTGAAACTGAGGCTTTACCCCAAACTACAGGAACACGAAGGAGGTCCCTTGAGTTGAAACGAGACGTTCTCATCATCGGCGCTGGCGGCGTCGCTCAGGTCGTGGCGCATAAATGCGCGCAAAACAACGATGTGCTTGGCAATATCCATATCGCCAGCCGGACGCTTTCCAAATGTGAGGCGATCCTTGAGTCAGTCCGCGAAAAGGGCTCGATGAAACAAGAGGGCGTCTTGACGGCCCATCAGGTGGACGCGATGGACACCAAGGCGGTGGCCGATCTGATCCGCCAAACCGGTGCGCAGATCGTCATCAATGTCGGCTCCGCCTTCGTCAACATGTATGTGCTCGATGCCTGCATCGAGACCGGGGCGGCCTATATCGATACCGCCATTCACGAGGACCCGGCCAAGATCTGCGAGACGCCGCCTTGGTATGCCAACTATGAATGGAAGAAACGCGATCTCTGCGCCGAGAAGGGCGTGACCGCGATCCTTGGCGCCGGCTTCGACCCGGGCGTGGTCAACGCCTTTGCCCGTTTCGCCATCGACCAGATGGATGAGGTGAAGTCGATCGACATCGTCGATATCAACGCGGGCTCCCACGGCAAGTATTTCGCCACCAACTTCGATCCGGAGATCAATTTCCGCGAATTCACCGGCACCGTCTACTACTGGGAAGACCAGCAGTGGAAGGAAACCTCGATGTTCGCTTCCGGTCGCGACTGGGATCTGCCGGTGGTCGGCACCCAGCGCGCCTATCAGTCGGGCCATGACGAGGTGCACAGCCTCGCCGCCAACTATCCCCAGGCTGACGTGCGGTTCTGGATGGGCTTCGGCGAGCATTACATCAACGTCTTCACCGTACTGCAGAACCTCGGCCTGCTGAGCGAACAGCCGGTGAAAACCGCCGAGGGGCTGGAAGTGGTGCCGCTGAAGGTGGTCAAGGCGGTGCTGCCCGACCCTGCCTCGCTGGCGCCGAATTATACTGGCAAGACCTGCATCGGCGATCTGGTGAAGGGCGTGAAGGATGGCGAAGAGGTCGAGCTTTTCGTCTATAACGTCGCCGATCACAAGGAAGCCTATGACGAGGTGGGCAGCCAGGGCATTTCCTATACCGCCGGTGTGCCCCCCGTGGCGGCCGCCATGCTGGTGGCCTCCGGTGAGTGGGATGCCAAGACCATGAAGAACGTCGAGGAGCTGGACCCGAAGCCCTTCTTCACCATTCTCGACAAGATCGGCCTGCCGACCCGGGTGAAGGACGCACGCGGCGATCATCCCTGGAACGCCTGAGGCGGGGTTTCGTCTTGGTCGTCAAAGGAAAGGCGGGCTCGGCCCGCCTTTCTCATGTCTGGGGATGGGGCGCTCATGCCGGCTGGGCCGGTCGAGCCTCCCTCTCCGGGGCGTCGAAAGGCGACCGGCGATCAGAAATCGAAATTCGTCGCGTCCTTCAGGTCGGCGACGGTCACGTCTTCGACCAGGATCGTCACATTGGCGAAATGGACCAGCACGTCGGCGCCCTTGCGGGTGAACTCCAGATCGGAGAGGTCGGAGGCGCCGCGGTCGATCACGATGGTGTCGCGGCCGATCTGGAAATCGGTGATGCGGTCATGGCCATCGCCGCGGGTGAAGATGAACTTGTCCCGCCCGCTGCCGCCGGTCAGCGTGTCATCGCCAGTGCCGCCCAGCAGTCGATCGTCGCTGTCGCCGCCGCGCAGGATGTCGGCCCCGCTGCCGCCCTTGAGCACATCCTTGCCGGCGCCCCCGTTCAGCATGTCGCTGCCGGCGCCGCCGAACAGCTTGTCGGCACCGCCGTTGCCGAACAGCCGGTCGCCCTGCTTGCCGCCGCTGATCCGGTCGTTGCCGAAATCGCCGAACAGGATATCCGCCAGCACGCCGTCCTGGGCATCGCCGGTCAGCACGTCATCGCGCATGCTGCCAACCTTGACGGCGACGCTCTTGTTCGAGAATTCAAGGATTTCGACGTTGTTCAGCACATCGCGCCCCATGGCGCCTTTGATCACCAACTGGCCGCTTTCCATGAGGATGCTGGCCGGATTATAGGCCGTGCGCAGAACGAAGGTGTCGACGCCGTCACCGCCATCGACGAAATCGTCGCCTGCGCCCAGGGTGATCCGGTCATTGCCACCGCCGGTGGCATAGGTGGCCCCCTCCGTCCAGTCGGAGAAAAACACATCGTTGCCGCCGAAGATCATCCGCTCGATTTCGGCATCTGAGGCATAGGCGACCTTGTTCAGGTCGAGCCCCAGATCCGTGATCGACGCCAGTGAGGACCCGCTATAGCTGATATGGATGCTGTCGAGCCGTCCGCCGGTGAGCTCGCCGGAATTATAGGTGAAATAGCCGCGGGCAAGGAAATAGATCCCCTCCACGTAACCGGAAATGGCCGAGGACGTAAGCGAGGGGGCGGAGACGGCATCGAAATCGATGTTCAGGAAGTCGTCATAGCTCCAACCGTTCAGGGAAGAGGAAATCGTCAAAGTCGTCATGACGGAAGCGGCCTTTATATTACCGATAATTGAAAGTCGCCTGCCTTAGCGGATTTCAGAACCCGCTCGGTGGTCGGACAGGTTCTGAAATGAAGTCACAGGTCCGGGCAGGGGATCAAGTCCGAAAGCTCGGACATGATGCCTTCCGCCGCGGCAGAACGATCAGAAATCGAAATTCCCCCCGTCCTGCAACTCGCCCAGCGTCATATGCTGGACCAGGATGGTCACGTCGGCGAAGCTGATCAGCACGTCGGCGCCCTGCTGGCTGAACGTCAGATCGGACAGACCCGCCGCCCCGTCGCCGATGGCGATGGTGTCGATCCCCAGCTGGAAATCGGCGATCCGGTCATGGCCGGCGCCGGTGGCGAAGACGAAGGTGTCGCGGCCGCCGCCGCCGCGCAGGATGTCGTCGCCGGCCCCGCCGTCAAGATAGTCGCGATTGCCATTGCCCGACAGCCGATCGTCGCCCTCGCCGCCGAACAGCCGGTCGGCCCCTCGGCGACCGATCAGGCGGTCATCGCCGGCGCCGCCGAAGAGGATATCCCAGGAGGTGATCGGATCGCTGTCACCACGCAGGATATCCCTGCCGTCCCCACCGACCTGCAGCGCGACGCTGCGGTCGGTGAACTCGATCCGCTCGATCCGGGTCAGCCTGTCGTGACCCCAGGCGCTGTCGACCAGCACCGCGCCGCCTTCGGTTTCGATGCTTTGCGGATCATAGGCAAGATCCAGCACGAAAGTGTCCCGCCCGGAGCCGCCGTCCACCGTATCGTCGCCGGCCCCCAACGTGATCCGATCATCGCCGCCGCCGGTGGCATAGCTGCCGTCCCCGTCCCAGGAGGAGGTCAGGATATCGGATTTCTGAAACATGCTCGCCACCGCGCCAGAGGCGAGATCGTCGATGTCGAGCGACAGACCGGAGAAGACTGCCATGCTGTCGCCTCCGGTCGTGAAGCTGAGGTTGGCGAGGGTGCCGCCAGTCAGCTCGCCGGCCTCCAGGGTGAAGCGTCCCTGCGCCGCGACGAAGACCCCGTCCAGGTAACCGGCAATCGTCGTCTCAGAGATCTTGAGGAGGGGGGCTGCGCCGAAATCAACGGACCAGAGATCGTTGACGCTCCAGCCGTACAGGTTGGAATAGAGGGTGAAGTTTGCCATCGGGATGCTCCTGCGATAAGCGCGGTGAATGTTCTCCTCAGGGATGATCCCCGTCGGTTAACATATATCTTAAGGTTGTTTTTTAGATTTTCAGATTAGAGGTGTTCTTTATTCGTTCTTTATTCGTTCTTTTGGGGAATGAGAGGCTTCGGCGCTCCGAACCCGGGCCGCGCCCGTCTTGGGCAGGGAAGGCGGCGGAACCGCATCCTTTTCGCGCATGACGAGCAAGATGGGTTGTGGGCTGCAACTGAACCGATTAGTTTGCGGGAGAAACCGGGACCAATGCAGAAACGGGATGATCATGGATCTTCGCGCCTACACCCGCCAATACGCCAAGCAGGACAACCGTCTTGCGGCGCTTAGCTATTTCGGAACCTTCGCGGTCTATTTCTCATCGCTCTACGTGATGATCGCCTATGCCAGCCTGTGGTATGTGATGCTGCCGGCGGGGCTGGTGCATTCGCTTTGCGCGGTGCGGCTTTACGTGCTGCAGCACGACTGCGGCCATCATTCGCTGTTCGAAACCCGTCGGCAGAACGAACTGGCGGGCGAGGTGCTGTCGCCCTTCACCTTCTCGCCCTTCCAGGTGATGAAGCAGAATCACAACGACCATCACACCGGGGTCGGCAATCTGGATCACCGCGAGACCGGGGAAATCTATACGATGACCCTGAGGGAGTGGAACCAGGCCGGATTTGGCCAGCGGCTGTTTTACCGGCTCTATCGCAATCCCTTCGTGCTGATTCCCCTGGGCTCGCTCTACACCTATTTCATCCGCTATCGCTGGCCGCGCAACACGGTGAAATACGGCGTGCGCGGCGTGCTTTTGCACAATGTCGCCGTCTTCGCCTGGCTGGGGCTGATCTGGGCGCTGTCGGGCTGGCAGGGGCTGGGTATCTATCTGACCTTCTCGGTGATCGGCGGGATGATCGGTGTGTTCCTGGTCTATCTGCAGCACAATTTCGAGGACACCTATTGGGATCGCCGCCCCGATCTCGATCCGCAAGTGGCAGCGCTGCAGGGGTCTTCGGCGCTGGATTTCGGCTGGTTCTTCGACCTGATCGTCGGTTGCATCAACCTGCATGACATTCATCATTTCAACGCGCGGATTCCCTCCTATCGGCTGCGCGCCTGCCATTACAACCTGCCGCCTGAATATACGCTGCGGCGGATCAAGTTTCCCGAGGCGGTGGCGGCGCTGAACCTCAAGCTCTGGGATGAGGAGGGCAAGCGGTTGGTGCCCTTCCCGAAGCGTCAGGCCCGTCGCGGCGAGCGTCACTCGCTGGCGGGCTGAGCCCCGCCGGCGGGGGTGGCCGCAGGGCCGGCATCGTCTTGCCCGACGGCCATGACCCTTTTACTTTTCTGTGTATGTTCCGGGCGGATCTGCGCTAGTCTCCCGGTCAGTCCGGCGCCGGTGGGAGCCGGACAAAGCCGCGAACGGGACGCGTGAGTTCGTATCCCGGAAGGAGGATAGATGAGCAAACTGACCGACATACGCGGGATTGGCCCGGCCCGGGCGGCCGTGCTGGCCGGCAACGGCTATACGTCGGTGGAGGCGCTGGCAAAGGCCCGCCCTGAAGAACTGGCCGCGATCAACGGCATTGGCCTTCCCCTGGCGAAAGACATGATCAAGGCGGCCAAGGCGCTGATCGGCAAGGTGGAGAGCGCACCGGCGCCCGAGGCAGAGGCGGGCAAGCCGCATGTGGTTGCGCCGGCCCCCGGTCTCAAGCTTCGTGCCGCGCGTGGTCGCGCCGGAGCGGTCAAGCGCAAGCCGCGATCGGACAGTCTGCGCAAGGCCGAGAAGCGGGCCAAGCCGGCGGCCGCTGCCATGGCTGGGGCGCCCGCAGTCCCAGACGTGCCATTGCCGCCGGCCACGATCGTGGCCGGGGATGAGCCGGGGGCGCTGAAGAAGGCAAAGGTGCGCGCCAAGGCCGCCAAGGCCCTGAAAAAGGCCGAGGCGCTGGCCAAGGCCTTTGAGGCGGCCGAGAAGAAGGCGAAGAAAAAGGCCAAGAAGGCCAAGAAGAAGGAAAAGGAAGCCAAGGCCGAGAAGAAGGCGGCCAAGGCCAAGGGCTGACGCATATGGGTGCGGCGCCGGACGGTTTGCCGCCCGGCGTCGTTGATCAGGCCAGCTCGCCCGTGGCGGTCAGCGTCAGCTTGCCGCCCAGATAGGGGACCAGCACCTCGGGCAGGGTGACCGAGCCGTCTTCGTTCTGGCCGTTCTCCAGCACCGCGATCAGGCAGCGCCCGACCGCCAGGCCCGAGCCGTTCAGCGTATGCACGAACTCGGGCTTGCCGCCGCCCTCGGGGCGGAACCGCGCGTTCATCCGCCGCGCCTGGAAATCGCCGCAGGTCGAGACACTGGAAATCTCGCGATAGGTGTCCTGCCCGGGCAGCCAGGCCTCGATATCGAAGGTGCGCCGCGCGCCGAAGCCCATGTCGCCGGTGCAGAGCACGATGGTGCGATAGGGGATGCCCAGTTTCTCAAGAATCCCCTCGGCGCAGCGCAGCATGCGTTGCTGTTCGGCGTCGCTCTCGTCGGGCTTGGTGATCGACACCATCTCGACCTTCTCGAACTGGTGCTGGCGCAGCATGCCGGCGGTGTCCTTGCCGGCGGAGCCGGCTTCCGAGCGGAAGCAGAGCGTGTGCGAGGTCATCCGACGGGGCAGGGCGGCCTCGTCGAGGATTTCACCGGCGACCGTATTGGTGAGCGTCACCTCCGAAGTCGGGATCAGCCACAGCCCTTCCCGCATCAGATAGCTGTCCTCGCCGAATTTCGGCAATTGGCCGGTGCCATACATCGCCTCTTCGCGGACCAGAACCGGGGTGTTCATCTCGGTCAGGCCGTTTTCGTCGACATGGGTGTTCAGCATGAACTGCGCCAAGGCCCGGTGGATACGTGCCACCGCGCCCCTCAGCACGACGAAACGCGCGCCCGAGAGTTTCGCGGCGGTCTCGAAATCCATGCCCGGGATCACGCCCGACAGCTCGTAATGCTCCTTCGGTTTGAACGCGAAGGTCTTCGGCGTGCCCCAGCGGTGGATTTCCACATTGTCGGCCTCATCTTCGCCATCGGGGATGTCGTCATAGGGCAGGTTGGGGATGCCGGCCAGCATCTCGGTCAGCCGGGTGTCGAGCTCCTTGGCCTCGGCCTGCATGGCGGCGACTTCGGATTTCTTGTCGGCCACCTCGGCGCGCAGCCGTTCGAATTCGGCCTCGTTGCCCTTGGCCTTGGCGGCGCCGATGGCCTTGGCGGCCTTGTTCTGATCCGCCTGCGCGGTCTCGGCCGCCAGGATCTTGGCGCGCCGCGCCTCGTCCAGCGTCAGGAGTTCCGACGAGAGGGCCGAGACTCCCCGGCGTGCAAGCGCGGCGTCAAAGGCCTGCGGGTTCTCGCGGATGGCACGGATGTCATGCATGGGGAGGCTCCCTCGGAAGGTGTGAATCGTGGGGGCCTTATGCAACATGTCGCCCCTGAGGGGTAGGGGGGCATTGGCTTCGCCTTAGTGCAAAGTCTTAGTTGATCTAACGGGAACGAACGTCAGTAGGCGCTACAGTTGTTTCTACGTGCCCAGTCATGCCATCGCCTCTTTAGTTCTCCCCAAGGCAACGGCGTGGTGATCCAATGTGGCTGTTCTTGTTCTTCTGTGCTTTTGACGCTGCAGTCACAGAGGATTGTATGAAGTTTCTCCGCTGAAATATTTTGCTCCGTTAGGTCGGTGTCTCTCACCAAGCTGCCTGAAACTTGATTTTCGAGAAGTATTTTGAGGAAACCAGGGTTTCCACGGAAATAGCATTCTCGAAATGTAGCGTTTTCGAAGACTGTCGCCCAGAGCTTTGAGTTCTTGAAGCTAGCGCCGGAGAAATCAGCTCGGGCACAATAGGCTCCCTCGAAGCAACTTCCTATAAAAATAGCGTTTGTGAAGTTGCAGTCCGACAGATTTGCTCTTTGCAGATTCGAATGTGACAAATCCAAGCGAAAGGCCTTTGGATTCCTATTACGTTCCAGTTGAATACCCTTCTCCGGCCTTCGTCCCAAAACTGACAGGGCGGTTTGAATGTCCTGTCGGATTCTTGGCAAGGAACTTGCCCAATGATCGAGTGTTTCATCGTTTAGTTCGAGCGGGGTCCAGCCTCCGGTGTTAGCTTCCCGATAGTCAGGGTGAAGGTATATCTGTTCTGGATTCAGCCCTGGTCCGTGCTCGGTGCCTTCAGCCAATTTTTCGGAAATTTCATGTGGGCTTCGAGCTCCCGTTTGGGCTGGTGAATTTTCGCGAATATACGCGCAGAGGATTTCTATGACCTGCACGTGGTCCCGATCACTGTCCTGCGCGATGCGTTCCAAGGCATAGATTGCGCCGATGCGGATTTCTAAGTTCGGTACGGTTTTTGAAATGTTTGTCCAGTCGCCAAACTGTAGGTGCTGGTCCATTTCGTCTTCGCTCATTCCGCGCATGTAGCTAGGAAGACGGTGTTTGATATCTGGACCATCTCCCCAATATTGCGTAAATCCGTCTCTCAGTTCTAGATCGCCATTTTTATTTTTCCAGTATACTACTCGACCGCGGAAATGGATGATTTTTTCCGCCCCCAGCCCCTCAACCGCCTTGTTGATCCGGTCAGTAATCAACCCCTCCTGTGCCGTCCGAGTTTGTTCTCCAGTCATCCGCACCTTGATCAGCGTGAAGGGCAGGGCCACCACTGCCCCCAGGGTGGCCGTCAGTCCGGCGATGCGGGCGATGGAAAAGCCCCAGACCCCGCCGGGATCGTCGGGGATGCCCATCCAGATCAGATCCCAGATCAGCCAGATCAGCCCCACCGTGAGGGTCAGGAAAAGCGCGCCCCAGAACGTGAGCACGATCAGGAACAGGCCGGAGTTCAGGCTGGCGAGCCCCAGCCGGTCCTTCAACCGCTCCAATGGGGCGACAGAGTTGGAGCCGGCGGGGACCATCGCGCCGAAGATCACCAGTGTCAGCAGGGCAAGCCCGCCGATCCCGGCGATGGCCCAGAAGACATCCGGCGGGATCGGCAGGGTGGTGGTCTGATCGCTCATGTCGCGCTCCGG
The DNA here is from genome assembly GCF_048268305.1 of Pseudodonghicola sp. Taxonomy (NCBI): domain Bacteria; kingdom Pseudomonadati; phylum Pseudomonadota; class Alphaproteobacteria; order Rhodobacterales; family Paracoccaceae; genus Pseudodonghicola; species Pseudodonghicola sp. Next base: position 296,471 of record NZ_JBLWVT010000006.1, on the reverse strand, counting down.
TTGCGGTTCGGCGCAGCATGCCGTGTCGGGGCGGCGCGACCAAGCGTTTCGTGGCGGCGCCGCGCTGAGGCCCGTGCCGGTGTCCGGCGGCGGCTGGCGAGACGATGGAGGCGAGGCAAACCGATCCAAAGCCCCGGATTGCAACCGCTTTTCCCCGCCTCACGCAAATGTCGTGTGACGCCGCCGCAGCAGTGACATACGCCGCCTTGCAATGGACCCTCTCCCGACATAGGTTCCCGGCAATCCGCGGGGCTGGCCCCCGCCTTTTCCGGTTAGAAGGAACACCCCATGCAAGGTGGCGCAATCGCCCAGTTTCTCCCGCTCATCCTGATCTTCGCGATCATGTATCTGCTGCTGATCCGTCCCCAGCAGAAGAAGGTCAAACAGCATCAGGCCATGGTCGAGGCGCTGCGCCGGGGCGATCAGGTCGTCACCCAGGGCGGGATGATCGGCAAGGTCTCCAAGGTCAAGGAAGACGGCGAGATCGAGCTTGAGATCGCCGAGAACGTCCGCGTGCGGGTGGTCAAGTCGACCATCGCCCAGGTTCTGAGCAAGACCGAGCCGGCGAAGTAATCGCCGCAATCGCCTGTGCGCGCGGGGGCCTTGCGGCTCTCGTCGCATCCTGCTTTTCGACCCCACTGAAAAGGCCGGGTTATGATGCAATTCGAACTTTGGAAACGGGTGCTGATCTGGGCTGTCTGCGCAGCCGGCATCATCCTCTCCCTGCCCAACGCCTTCTATACCCGGGTCGAGCAGGCCAATGACGCCCGCGCCGCGATCGAGAAGACCGGCGCCACCCCCGAGCTTGAGGCGCAGGCGGCGCGCTGGCCGTCCTATCTGCCCTCCGATCTGGTCAACCTCGGGCTCGACCTGCGGGGCGGCGCCCATCTGCTGGCCGAGGTCCGGGTCGCCGATGTCTACAAGTCCCGGATGGAGGCGCTCTGGCCGGAAATCCGCGACGCGCTGCGCAACGAGCGCGCCGCCGTCGGCACCATCCGGCTGCAACCCTCGCCGGATGACGAGCTGCGGATCCGCATCAGCCAGCCCGAGGGCATGGCCAAGGCGCTGGAGATCGTGCGCGGCCTGTCGCGGCCGATCCAGTCGCTGTCTGGCGTCGGCTCGACCGATATCGTGGCCTCGGGCCAGGGCGACGAGATCACCGTCAAGCTGTCGGAGGCCGAAAAGCTTGCCACCGACGACCGCACCGTGCGCCAGTCGCTGGAGATCATCCGCCGCCGCATCGACGAGGTCGGCACCCGTGAACCCACCATCCAGCGCCAGGGCACCGACCGCATCCTGATCCAGGTGCCGGGCATCGGCAGCGCCGCCGAGCTGAAGGCGGTGATCGGCACCACGGCGCAACTGACCTTCAACCCGGTGGTCAGCCGTGGCACCAATCCGGACGCCGCCCCGGGCGTCGGCAACAAGATCGTGCCGGCTCAGACTGAAAAGGGCGTCTATTACACCATCGAATCCGTGCCGGTCGTCACCGGCGAGGACCTGGTGGACGCACAGCCGAGCTTCGATCAGAACGGTCGTCCGGCGGTCAGCTTCCGCTTCAATACCTCGGGCGCGCGCAAGTTCGGCGATTACACCCGCGACAATATCGGCAGCCCCTTCGCCATCGTGCTGGATAACGAGGTGATCAGCGCTCCGGTGATCCAGGCCCATATCGCCGGCGGTTCGGGCATCATCACCGGGAATTTCACCGTCGAGGAAAGCACCAATCTGGCGGTGCTGCTGCGCGCCGGCGCCCTGCCTGCGGGGCTCGATTTCCTCGAAGAACGCACCATCGGCCCGGAACTCGGCCAGGACAGCATCGACGCCGGCAAGCTGGCGACGGGCGTGGCCTTTGCCGGGGTGCTGATCTTCATGACCGCGGCCTATGGGCTGTTCGGCATCTTCGCCAATATCGCACTGATCCTGAACGTCACCCTTTTGTTCGGGTTCCTGTCCCTGGTGGGGGCGACCCTGACGTTGCCCGGCATCGCCGGCATCGTGCTGACGGTCGGCATGGCGGTCGACGCGAATGTGCTGATCTTCGAACGTATCCGCGAGGAGCTGAAGACAGCCAAGGGCCCGGCGCGGGCGATCGAGCTTGGCTATGAGAAAGCGCTGAGCGCCATTCTCGACGCCAATATCACCACTTTCATCACCGCCGTGATCCTGTTCGCCATCGGCTCCGGCCCGGTGCGTGGCTTTGCCATCACGCTGGGGCTGGGGCTGATCACCTCGGTCTTCACGGCCATCTACGTCACCCGGCTGCTGATCTCCTCGTGGTATGATCGCCGCCGGCCCAAAACGATCGAGGTGTAAGATGCGACTGCGACTGGTTCCCGATCATACCGCCTTCAACTTTTTCAAGCACTGGAAGCTGTGGCTGGGGTTCTCCGGCACCATGATGGTGATTGCCCTCGCCTCCTTCCTGATGCAGGGGCTGAACTACGGCATCGACTTCCGGGGCGGCACGACCATCCGCACCGAAAGCCCCCAGGCCGTGGATGTCGGCGTCTATCGTGACGCGCTCAACCCGCTGGGGTTGGGCGATGTGCTGATCTCCGAAGTCTTCGATCCCAACTTCCGCGCCGATCAGCATGTGGCGATGATCCGCATCCAGGCGCAGGACGAGCAAGAGGCGGTCTCGGCCGCGATGATCGAAAAGGTCGAGGCGGCGCTGAAGGGCGTGGCGCCGGACATCAAGTTCGTCTCGGTCGAATCCGTCGGGCCCAAGGTCTCGGGCGAGCTGATCCAGACCGCGTTTTTGGCGGTCGCGCTGGCGATCGGGGCGGTGCTGATCTACATCTGGCTGCGCTTCGAATGGCAATTCGCCATGGGCGCGGTGATCGCGCTGATCCACGACGTGCTGCTCACCATCGGCATCTTTTCCGAGCTGCAGATCAAGTTCGACCTGTCGATCATCGCGGCGCTGCTGACCATCGTCGGCTATTCGCTGAACGATACCGTGGTCGTATTCGACCGGGTGCGGGAAAACCTGCGCAAGTACAAGCAGATGCCGCTGGCCGAATTGCTGAACCTGTCGATCAACGAAACCCTGAGCCGGACGCTGATGACCTCGCTCACCACGCTGCTGGCGCTGATCGCGCTTCTCGTCTTGGGCGGCGACGTGATCCGCGGCTTCGTCTTCGCGATGACCTGGGGCGTGGTGGTCGGCACCTATTCGTCGATCTTCGTGGCCTCGACCATCGTTCTGTTCCTTGGCGTCAAGCGCGACTGGTCCAAGCCCGACCCGAAGACCGGTGGCAATCAATTCGCCAATATTGATGCCTGAGGCGCTGGCTCAGGCCCTGGCGACGCCGGGGCTTGGCTGGCTGGTGTTGGCCGCCTTTCTGGCCGGCACCGTGCGCGGTTTTTCCGGTTTTGGCACCGCGCTGGTCTTCATGCCGGTGGCGGCCCTGGTGCTGCCGCCGGTCTGGGCCATCGTCACCGTGGCGCTGATGGATGCCTTCGGCCCGCTGCCGAACCTGCCCGGGGCGCTGCGCCAGGCCGACCGGCGCGATCTGCTGCGGATGTTGATCGCCACGGTTCTTGGGTTGCCGCTGGGGCTCTGGGTCCTGCAGGCGGTGGCTCCCGAGGTCTTTCGCTTCGGGGTCTCCTTCCTGGCGCTGGCGATGCTGACCTGCCTGATCGCCGGACTGCGCTATCACGGCCGGCTGGGGCCGGGGCTGATCTTCGGCACCGGCGGCATGTCGGGCTTTCTGGGCGGGGCCGCCGGCCTGCCGGGGCCGCCGGTGATCCTGCTCTATATGGCGAGCCCGAATCCGGCGCCGGTTGTCCGTGCCTCGACGCTGTCCTATCTCTTTCTCTACAACATCCTGCTGATCGGCTTTCTGGCCTGGCAGGGGCTGCTGAGCGGCGTTCCGGTCTGGCTGGGGCTCGTGCTGGGGCTGCCCAATCTGGCGGGCAACGTGGTCGGCGGGCAGATGTTCCGGCCCGGGCTGGAAAAGACCTATCGCACCGCCGCCTATACCATCATCGCCGGATCCGCCCTGACCGGGCTGCCGATCTGGGGCTAACTCTGGGGAACAGCACATGCGTGTCACCGAAGTTGTCTATAACGACTCGAATCCGATCGACGGCTATGGCCCGGGGTTCTTCCGCATCGGCGGGACGGTCTTTCACGGCGCGGTGCTGACCGGGCCGAAGGGCACCACCGCCTGGGGCGGCTATGACGACCGCGCCCCGCTTATCGCGCTCGCCGCCGAGGTCGACGTGATCTTTATCGGCACCGGCGCCGAGATCGGTCATATTCCAGACGCCCTGCGCGCGCCGCTGGAAGAGGCGGGGATTGGGGTCGAGGCCATGGCCTCGCCCGCCGCCTGCCGCACCTACAACGTGCTCCTGTCCGAAGGCCGCCGCATCGCCATGGCGCTGCTGCCGGTCTGAGCCATCGGCTGCGACGCGGCAGCGCCGCAAAGCGTCTTTCTCGAACGGGCGCAATCGGCTAAGCGGAGCGTCATGGATTTGCGTGTTTCCGATCTGACCGTGGCCCGGGGCGGGCTGCCGGTGCTCTCCGGGCTCAGCTTCGTGCTGGAGCCTGGCCGGGCGCTGATCCTGCGCGGGCCGAACGGCATCGGCAAGACCACGCTGTTGCGCACGCTGGCCGGGCTGCAGCCTCCGGTCGCGGGCCGGATCGAGGGGGCGGAGGATCGCGTCGCCTATGCCGCCCATGCCGACGGGCTGAAACCGACCCTGACCGTTGCGGAGAACCTGCGCTTCTGGGGATCGGTCTTCGGCGCCGGCGACATCGCCCCGGCGCTTGACGCCTTCGAGCTGGGCGCATTGGCCCATCGCGCCGCCGGCAGCCTCTCGGCCGGGCAAAAGCGCCGGCTCGGGCTGGCGCGGCTCCTGGTGACGAGACGGCCGGTCTGGGTGCTGGACGAACCCACCGTCTCGCTCGATACCCATGCGGTGGGGCTGTTTGCCGAGGCGGTGCGCGCCCATCTGGCCTGGGGCGGCCTGGCGCTGATCGCCACCCATATCGACCTCGGCCTCTCCGAGGCCGCGGTGCTGGACCTCGCTCCGTTCAAGGCGGTGCTCGCCCCGGTCACCGACGAATTCGACGAGGCCTTTTTGTGATCGCGCTTCTGCTCAGGGATTTGCGGCTGGCGGTGCGGGCGGGCGGCGGCTTTGGCCTGGGGCTGGCTTTTTTCCTGATCGTCACCATTCTGGTGCCCTTCGGCGTCGGCCCCGAAACCGCGCTCCTGTCCTCCATCGCGCCGGGCATCCTCTGGCTCGGCGCGCTGCTGGCCTGCCTGCTGTCGCTCGATCGTATCTTCGCGCTGGACTGGGAGGATGGCACGCTCGACCTGCTGGCCACCGCGCCGCTGCCGCTCGAGGCGGTGGTGAGCGTCAAGGCTCTGGCCCATTGGCTGACCACCGGTCTGCCGCTGGTGCTGGTGGCGCCGCTTCTGGGGGTGCTTTTGAACCTGGCGCCGCAGGGATATCTGTGGCTGCTGATCTCGCTGGCGCTCGGCACCCCGGCGCTCTCGGTGCTGGGCACCTTCGGCGCGGCGCTGACCGTGGGGCTGAAACGCGGCGGGCTGCTGCTGTCGCTTCTGGTGCTGCCGCTCTATGTGCCCAGCCTGATCTTCGGAGCCGAGGTCGCCCGCCGCGGCGCGCTGGGGTTGCAGCTGACCACCCCGCTTTTGTTGCTGGCCGGCATCAGCGCCGGGGCGATCGCGCTGCTGCCCTTCGCCAGCGCTGCGGTGCTGCGTGTCAATCTGCGCTGAATGTGTTGTGAGTTGAGCCGGACCGGAGGAGGGGCTAGAGAAGCATCATGTCGGCGAGCGAGAAACTGAACAGCCTGTGGTCCTATGCCAACCCCAGAAAATTCCTGGCGGTGACCGAGCGGATGATACCCTGGCTCTGGACCCTGTCGGCGGGCTGTCTGATCGTCGGGCTGATCTGGGGGTTCTTCTTCACCCCTGACGATTACCGCCAGGGGGCCACCGTCAAGATCATCTATCTGCATGTGCCGGCTGCCCTGATGGCAATCAATGGCTGGCTGATGATGCTGGTCACCTCGCTGATCTGGTTGATCCGCCGCCACCACGTCAGTGCGCTGGCAGCCCGCGCGGCGGCGCCGGTGGGGGCCACCATGACGGTGATCGCCCTGGTCACCGGTGCCATCTGGGGCCAACCGATGTGGGGCACCTGGTGGGCCTGGGATCCGCGGCTGACCTCCTTTCTGATCCTGTTCCTGTTCTACCTCGGCTATATGGCGCTGTGGTCGGCGATCGAGGATCCGGATACGGCGGCCGATCTGACCTCGGTCCTTTGCCTCGTCGGTTCGGTCTTCGCGCTGCTCAGCCGCTATGCGGTGAACTTCTGGAATCAGGGGCTGCATCAGGGCGCCTCTCTCAGCCTCGACAAGAAAGAGAATGTGGCGAATGTCTTCTACATCCCGCTGCTGGTCTGCATCGCGGGCTTTGTGCTGCTGTTCATCGCGCTGGTCTTCTATCGGACCGGCACCGAAATCCGCGCCCGCCGCATCCGGGCGCTGGAAGCGCGCGAAAGGGCGGGGGCCTGATGCCTGATCTTGGAAAATACGCCGATACGGTGCTGTCGGCCTATGCCGCCTCGATCCTGCTGCTGATCGGGCTGGTGGCGATCAGCCTCTGGCGCGGCCGCAGGGTCCGGGCCGAGATGGATGCGCTTGAGAAAAGGATGCGCCGCGATGGCTAGGGTTTCCCCGATCATGCTGATCCCGCCGGTGATCTTCGCCGGCTTCGTGGCGCTCGCCGCCGTCGGCATGTTCCGCGACGACCCCGAGGCGCTGCCCTCGGCCCGCGAGGGGCAAAGCGCGCCGCCGGTGGTGCTGAGCGAATTTCCCGGCCACGAAAGTTTCGACGACGCCCGGCTCAGGACCTCGGGGGTGAAGCTGGTCAATTTCTGGGCCAGCTGGTGCGCCCCCTGCCGGGTCGAGCATCCCAACCTCTCGGCGCTGGCCGCCGAAGGGGTGGAGGTGCTGGGGGTGAACTACAAGGACGAGACCTCGAACGCCGTCAAGTTCCTCAGGGAGCTGGGCGATCCCTATGCCGCGCTCGGCCGCGATCCCGAGGGCAAGATGGCGCTGGACTGGGGGGTCTATGGCGTGCCCGAGACCTATGTGATCGACGGCGAGGGTACCATCCTGATGCGCTTTGCCGGCCCGATCACCCAGCGGGTGATCGCCGAGAAGCTGCGTCCGCTGCTGAAGAAGGCGGAGAAATCCGCCGAGGCCACCAGCGGATCAGAGCCGATACCCGCCGGAGACGGTCAGGACCTCTCCGGTGATGAAGGCTGAGGCCTCCGAGACCAGAAAGCGCACCGCCCTGGCGATATCCTCAGGCCGGCCGATCCGGCCAAGCGCCGTCAGCGCGACGAGGGCCGCGGTCAGCTCCGCATCGCGCGGCGCCTCGGGGGTATTGACCGGCCCCGGCGCCACCGCGTTGACGCGGATGCCCTGCGGTCCCAACTCCTTTGCCATCGCCCGGGTCCAGAGGTTCAGCGCCGCCTTGCTGGCGCCATAGAGCGCGGCGTCGCGCGGCGGCAGCTCCGCATTGACCGAGGAGATGCTGACGATCGCCGCCCCCGGCTGCAGATGCGGCAGGGCGGCGGCCAGCAGCGCGACCGGGGCCAGCAGGTTCACATCAAGGAGCGCCCGTTGCGCGGCGCGGTCGATATGCTCCTTCGGGGTGCTGGCCACCACGCCGGCATTGTTGATGATCACGTCGATCCGGCCGAAGCGGGCCAGCGTCTGCGCCACCACCGCCTCGGCCGCGGCATCCTCGGCCAGATCGGCGCGGATCGCCACCGCCTCGGGGCAGTTCTCCTGCAGCGCAGAGGGCGGGGTGCTGTGCCAGGTGAAGGCCAGGGCATGATCCTGCGCCAGATCCTCGACAATGGCGCGGCCGATCCCCCTGGCGCCGCCGGTTACCAGTGCCACTTTCCGCATCCTGTCTCTCCCCGTGCAGCGCCGTCGCGGCGAGCGTTTCGACTTGGTGCCTGGCTGTCAATGCTCCATCTGGCGACGGGCGGGGACAGGGGGCTGTCTGCCCCCTCTTGGGCCTTTGGCCCAATTCACCCCCGACCGTATTTCTGCCGAGAAGAAGCAGGGCCGTCAGCCATCGGGTTGACGGCCCGCCCGCAGCCGGACCACGAAGTCGCGCAAGAGCGGCACCCGGCGGGGTCGGAAGCTTTCGCCGCAGCGCCTGGCAGCACGGATCGAGGTGACCTTGAACTGGCGAAAGTCCTGTCCGAGACGGCAGCGCCACCACGGGATCCAGATAGGCCGGCGCCAGCGGATAGATATCGACACCGTGATTGTCGCGATAGGTGATCTCCGGCACCTCCTCGGTCAGCTTGCCCTGCGCAGCAGGTTCAGATCCAGGAGCGCCCGTTGCGCGCCAGCGTTTCGGGGACCGCCGCCTCGGCCGCCTCGTCCCGCACCAGATCGCGCCCCGGCCGCACCCTGGGCGGGGGGCAGGTGAAGGCCTCCGCGCGATCGCGGGCCAGATCCTCGACGATGGTGCGCCCGGCTCCTGTCGCGCCACCGGTCACCAATGCGGCCTTTCTCATTCAGTTTGCTCGCTCCCAATGCGCCCGCCGGAGGCGCCCGGAGGCATTCACGGCGGCGATCCACGGTGTCAGTCGCGCTGTGCCATCTCGTGGTGCCGGGCGCGCAGCCGGGCCACGAACTGCCGCAGCAGCGGCACCCGGCGCGGCCGGAAGCTGTCGCCGCTGCGCCGGGCGTCGAGGATCGAGCCGATCTTGAACTGGCGGAAGTCCTGCCTGAGGCAGCACCAGCTCAGCAGCATCACCACATTGTCGAGATAGGCCAGCGCCAGCGGGTAGATGCACCGCGTGGTGATCGCGCCGGCATTGTCCCGATAGGTGATCTCCAGCGCCTCCTCGGCCCAGCTTGCCTCGCGCAGGAGGGTCATGTCGACGGCGGCGGCGGCGGGCTGGGCGAAGCGGTGCACCAGGTTGATCGCCTGCACCGCCTGCCTTTGCTGGCGTTCGGGCAGGGTGGCGGTGATCTTGATCAGCGCGTCGGCGGCGGCGCCGGCCAGGGCCGCATCGCCGCGCGCCTCGACCTCGGAGAGGCCGAGCACCAGCGCCTCGATCTCGAGCTGGGTGAAGGTTTGCGGCGGCAGCGCCGGATCCTCGGTCATCGTATAGCCCAGGCCCGCCGCCCCCTCGATCCGGGCGCCGGCCGCGCGCAGCGCCTCGATATCGCGGTAGATGGTGCGCTCCGAGACCTCCATTGCCGCGGCCAGCCGTGCGGCGGTGACCGGCGGGCTGAGGCCCCGGATCAGATGCAGCAGACGGAACAGACGGTCGGATTTTGCCATGGGGCCAGCATCACGGATCGCTCTTGACGGATTCTGTCAGGAGGAATCTGCCATATCCGGGGCATCGACACTAGCCAAGGAAAACGACGATGCCGATCCTCTATCATTCCCCGATGAGCCGTTCGACCCGGGTCATTACCCAGCTGATGCTGATGGACAAGCTCGATGCTGTCGATATCCGCCTTGTCACCATTCCGCGCCTGGATGGCTCGGGCGCGCGCGATGCCGCCAATCCGCATCCCGAGGGCAAGGTGCCCTATCTGATCACCGACAGCGGTGAGGCGGTGCGCGAATCCGCCGCCATCATGCTCTATCTCGACGAGATTTTCGGCTATCCGCTTGGGGTGGCACCGGGGCAGCCCGGGCGCGGCGCGCTGCTGTCCTGGATGGTCTATTACGGCGGCGTGGTGGAGCCGGCGCTGGTCTGCAGCATGGCCGGGGTGGACCATCCGGCCATGACCGCCACCTTCCGCGGCCTGACGGAGGTCGGCGCGCAGATTGCGGCGGGGTTGGGGGAGGCACCCTTCCTGCTTGGGGATCGCTTCACCATCGCAGATCTGATCATGGCCTCGGCCTTCCAATGGGCGGCGCCGGAGTACACCCCGGATGTGCCTGTGGTGCGTGACTGGGTGGCGCGGGTGGTGGCGCAGGTCGGCACCGTGCCGATCATGGAGTATGAGACCCGCGCGCAGGCGGAGCTGGCGGCGCGCTGAGGGGGAGAGGGACAGGGGGCTGTCTGCCCCCTCTTGGGCCTTTGGCCCAATTCACCCCCGACCGTATTTGCGCCGAGAAGAAGACCTCAGCGCCCCAGAACGTGAAAAGCCCCGCGAGATGGCGGGGCTTTCCTGTTTCTGACCTGTCGGGCCGGTCTTACGACTTGGCCAGGTTGCGCAGCACGTAGTGCAGCACGCCGCCGTTCTTCAGGTATTCGATCTCCACCTCGGTATCGATCCGGGCCTTGAGCTGGATCGTCTTGGTGGTGCCGTCCTTGTACTCGATGGTGCAGGGCACCAAGCTCAGCGGTTTGATGTCGCCTTCGAGACCTTCGATGGTGACCACCTCGTCGCCGGTCAGGCCCAGCGTCTTGCGGGTGTCGCCGGCGGTGAACTCGAAGGGAATGACGCCCATGCCGATCAGGTTCGAGCGGTGGATCCGCTCAAAGCTCTCGGCGATCACGCCCTTGACGCCCAAGAGGTTGGTGCCCTTGGCCGCCCAGTCCCGCGAGGAGCCGGCGCCGTATTCGATGCCGCCGAAGATCACCAGGGGCGTGCCCGCCGCCTGATATTCCATCGAGGCGTCGAAGATCGTCGTCTGTTCACCATTCGGGCCCTTGGTATAGCCGCCCTCGACACCATCCAGCATCTCGTTCTTGATGCGGATGTTGGCGAAGGTGCCGCGCATCATGACTTCGTGGTTGCCGCGGCGCGAGCCGTAGCTGTTGAAGTCCTTCGGCGCGACCTGGCGCTCGGTCAGGTACTTGCCGGCCGGGGTGGTCGGCTTGAACGAGCCCGCGGGGCTGATGTGGTCGGTGGTGATCATGTCGCCCAGCACGGCCAGCACGCGGGCCGAGGTGATGTTCGAGATCACGCCCGGTTCTTTGGACATGCCGCGGAAGTAGGGCGGGTTCTGGATATAGGTCGACTGTGCCGGCCAATCGTAGGTTTCCCCTTCCGAGGTCTCCACGCCCTGCCATTTCTCGTCGCCCTTGAAGACGTCGGCGTATTTCGCCTGGAACGCCTCGCGGGTGACGACCTTTTCCACCAGCTCGGCGATTTCGGCGTCGGTCGGCCAGATGTCCTTGAGATAGACGTCCTTGCCCTCCGGCGTCTGCGCCAGCGGTTCGGTGGTCAGGTCGATGTTCATGTCACCGGCCAGCGCATAGGCGACCACCAGCGGCGGCGAGGCCAGGTAGTTGGCGCGCACATCGGGGCTGATCCGGCCTTCGAAGTTGCGGTTGCCCGAGAGCACCGCGGTGGCGATCAGATCGTTGTCGTTGATCGCCTTCGAGATTTCCGGTTGCAGCGGGCCGGAGTTGCCGATGCAGGTGGTGCAGCCGAAACCGACGATGTTGAAGCCGATGGCGTCCAGATCGTCCTGCAGGTTGGCCGCGGCCAGGTATTCCTGAACCACTTGCGAGCCCGGCGCCAGCGAGGTCTTGACCCAGGGCTTGCGGTTCAGACCCAGCGCGCGCGCCTTGCGCGCCACCAGACCGGCACCGATCAGTACATAGGGGTTCGAGGTGTTGGTGCAGGAGGTGATCGAGGCGATCACCACCGAGCCGTCGTGCAGTTTGTAGTCCTCGCCATCGACGGCGGCGGATTTGCAGATGTCGACCGGCTTGGTGTTGACATTGCCTTCCTCGACCATGTCCGAGGCGGCGGCGGAGATGTCGATGCCACGGTAGTCGGCGACGACCTTCGTGAAGGCACGCGAGGCGGTGGTCAGCGGCAGATAGTCCTGCGGGCGTTTCGGGCCGGAGATCGCCGGCACGATGGAGCCCATGTCGAGTTCCAGCGTCGAGGAATAGACCGGCGCGTAATCGGCGGCGCGCCAGAAGCCGTTTTCCTTGGCATAGGCTTCGACCAGGGCGATACGGTCCTCGTCGCGGCCGGTCTGGCGCAGGTAACGCAGGGTTTCGGCGTCGACCGGGAAGAAGCCGCAGGTGGCGCCGTATTCGGGGGCCATGTTGGCGATGGTGGCGCGTTGCGCCAGCGGCAGGTTGTCGAGGCCCGGGCCGTAGAATTCGACGAATTTGCCGACCACGCCGTGCTTGCGCAGCATTTCGACGACCTTCAGCACCAGGTCGGTGCCGGTGGTGCCTTCGACCATCTTGCCGGTCAGCTTGAAGCCCACGACCTCGGGGATCAGCATCGAGATCGGCTGGCCCAGCATCGCGGCCTCGGCCTCGATGCCACCCACACCCCAGCCCAGAACGGCAGCGCCGTTCACCATGGTGGTGTGGCTGTCGGTGCCGACCAGAGTGTCGGGATAGGCGACCATGTCGCCGTTCTGGTCCTTGTCGGTCCAGACGGTCTGGGCCAGGTATTCCAGGTTCACCTGGTGGCAGATGCCGGTGCCGGGCGGGACCACGCGGAAGTTTTCAAAGGCGCCCTGGCCCCATTTCAGGAACTGGTAGCGCTCCATGTTGCGCTCGTATTCCAGGTCCACGTTCTTCTGGAAGGCGCGCGGGTTGCCGAATTCGTCGATCATGACCGAGTGGTCGATGACCAGGTCGACGGGAACCAGCGGGTTGATCTTCTCGGCGTCGCCGCCAAGGGCCTTGATGCCGTCGCGCATGGCGGCGAGGTCGACCACGGCGGGAACGCCGGTGAAGTCCTGCATCAGCACGCGGGCCGGGCGATAGGCGATCTCGCGCGGGTTCTTGCCGCCTTTTTGCGCCCATTCGGCGAAGGCTTTGATGTCATCGACCGAGACGGTGAAGCCGCCGTCTTCGAACCGCAGCATGTTTTCCAGAACGACCTTCAGCGAAGCCGGCAGCTTCGAGAAATCGCCCAGGCCGGCTTCGGTCGCCGCGGGGATCGAGTAATAAGAAATGGATTGACCGTTCACGCTCAGCGTCTTGCGTGTCTTGGCTGTATCCTGTCCGACGGTGATAGGCATTCTGGCCTCCCTCAGAGAGTCGTGGAAAACGGGAATTCGCTGGCTGCGTTCTGCATCAGGAGGCCCTGGCATTCAATAGTGATCATCGGGGCTGCGGCGTTTTTGTATACCATTGCACACAGTTTTTTCGATCTGCCGTCCAGCTCGCAGCGGTTTCAAGAAACATTGATTGGTTCTTGCGCGTCGGCATGGCTACATCTTAACAGAGCGACAGGGGGAATTGCTGAGCCAATGATACGCTTTACCGCGAGTCTGATCGCGTTCTTGATTGCTTTTGCCGCGCCTTTGAGCGCGCAGGAGAAGAGCGGACCCGTGGTGGTGGAACTCTTTACCTCCCAGGGGTGTTCGTCCTGTCCGCCGGCCGACAGGCTGTTGCAGCAGCTCACCGGGCGCGAGGATGTGCTGCCGCTGGCGCTGCATGTGGATTACTGGGATTACATCGGCTGGGAAGACACCTTTGCCGAACCGCTCTTCACCGCGCGGCAGAAGGGCTATGCCCGGACTGCGGGGCGCAAGATGATCTATACCCCGCAGATCATCGTGATGGGGCAGGAGGATGTCGTCGGCGCCCATGCGATGGATCTGGCCGAGCTGATCATGGGCCATATGCACCGGCCGGCGCAACTGGCGATCACCGCCGAGGCGAGCGCCGGCGCGGTGCAGGTGCGGCTGCGGCCGATCATGCTGCCCCCCGGCGTCTATGACGTGCAACTGGTGCGTTATACCCCGGTGCATCACGTGCAGATCGCCCGGGGCGAGAACGCCGGGCAAAGTCTCGATTACGTCAATGTGGTCGACGGCTGGCAGATCCTGGGCCGCTGGGACGGCACTTCCGAGGCGAGCTTTCAGGGCGTGCTGGATGGCGATCGGCCGGGGGCGGTGCTGGTGCAGCGCGAAGGGTTCGGGCCGATCGTCGGCGCCGCGCGGGTGAGCCGCCAGTAACGATCGGGGCGGATGGATCAGCCCTTGGGCTGGGCGGCCTCGTCGGCGGCGGCGGCGGCCTGTTCGGCGCGTTCCGGCAGATAGGGCTTCCAGCGGCGGTGGATCCAGAACCACTGTTCCATATGGTCGCGCACCAAGGTTTCCAGATCGTCGTTGACCGCCTGCATCATGGTGACCGGATCGCTGTGGCGGATCGGATCGTGCATCACGATGTCGAAATCCAGCCCGTTGGGGCGGCGGATCGCATAGGTCGGGATCAGCGCGGCGTTGTACTTGAGCGCCAGCTCGGCCGGCACCAGCGAGGTGACGGCGGGTTCGCCGAAAAAGTCGATATTCTCGCCGCCATGGGCATGCAGGTCGCTGACGATGGCGATGACGCCGCCGCCCTTGAGATAGCGCACCATCTCCATCATGCCGCGGCGGCCCTGTTCGAACATCGGGGTGCCGACGCTGAGCATCGCCTTGACGTAATGGTCGTTGAAATAGGGGTTGGCCATTCGGCGATAGAGCGCGCCCAGCGGGTGGCCGCGGCCGATCAGATTGGCGCGGGCGGCGTCGTAATTGCCGAAATGCCCGGTGATCAGGATCACCGGCCGCCCCTCGGCGCGGGCGGCCTCGAACAGGGGAACACCGGGGCCCTTGAGCGGCGCGCGGCGCGCGCGTTCGGCAAAGGCCCGGCCGGAATAGAATTCCATCGCCGCCCGACCCACGTTGTCGGGCACGGCCCGGCACAGCCGCGCCACCTCGGCCTCGGGCAGATCGGGCATGACCAGCTTCAGGTTGTCGCGGATCCGCTTGGTCCAGCCGACCAAAGGCGCCACCCGGCTGACCAGCCAGCCCATCGTCGGGATGCGCCAGCGATAGGGGATCAGCCGCACAACCCCGATCACCCCGCGCAGAAACAGGTTCGAGACGTAGTATTGCGCGCGCTCTGAGGCGGTGAGGGTCGAGGGATCTGCAGGCATATGTGGTCGGCTTCGGTCTGGTTAGCTGCGATAGGTTTCGCGATGCCACACATAGAGCCCGGCCCCGGCGATCACAAGCGTGCCGCACAGCGTCCAGATATCGGGCCGCTCTCCGAACAGCACCACCCCCCAGATCGTGGCGAAGATCAGCCCGCAATAGGCATAGGGCGCCAGCATGGCGGCCTCGCCCGAGGAAAAGGCGCGGATCAGCAACAACTGGCCGAAGGTGCCGAAACAGGTGATCGCCCCGATCAGCATCCAGGCGGTCAGGTCCGGGGTTTGCCAGTGAAACGGGATCAGCAGGCTGAAGACCAGCGTTCCCACCACGCCGGTGTAGAAGAGCGAGGTCCAGGGATCCTCGTCGGGGCCAAGCCGGCGGGTCAGCAACGCGTAGCCGGAATAGCAGCAGGCGGCGCCGAGCGGCAGCAGGGCGGACATGTTGAAGATCTCGCCGCCGGGGCGGATGATGATCATCGCGCCGACCATCGCGGCGGCGATCCCGGCAATCCGGCGCGGCCCCAGCTTTTCGCCCAGAAACAGGGCGGCGCCCAGGGTGATCAGCACCGGGTTGGTGTTCATCAGCGGCGCCGCGGCGTTCAGCGGCAGCACGCTCAGGGCGCTGAAATAGAAGATCGTCGCGCCCATCAGCAGGCAGGAGCGCAGGATCTGCTGCACCGGGTAGCGGGTTCGCGCCACCAGGTGGACGCGAGGCGCCACCAGGATCAGCACGAAGATCATCTGCCCGGCGTAGCGTGCCCAGAGCCCGCCCAGCACGCCGATCCGCGGCGCCACCGCCTTGGCGCTGGCGTCCATCAGCGAGAAAAACAGCGTTGCGCCGATCATCAGCAGGATGGCGCGGTTGCGCACGCGCAGCGTCTCGGCGGGCGTCATGCGAGGCCAGCTCTGGCCGGAGACGGGGCAGGGCGGCAGGGCGCGCGCGAGGCGGCCGAAGGGGGCGAAACGGCGATCATGCCTGAGGTGATAGGCGGGAAGCCGCGCTCCTGTCCATCAGACAATAGATGCTGCGATCACAAATCCACCGCCTCCGGGGCGCGACGCTGTCCCGGCTGCCTGCACGCAGGGCGAAATGGCCTAGCTGTTGGCCTTCGGGACGCAGGCCGACTTGGCGGCGTCCCAGGTCGTGCCCGCCGCGCAGCTTTGCGCCTGCTCATGGGCGGCACAGCTTGCGAAAGACAGCGCAGGGAGGAGACAAAGCGCAAGGCTGGCAAGTGCGGTCTTGATCATCATCTGGGAAACTCCTGTCGAAACTGGTCACATGACCTAAGGTAACCCATCTTGGCCCGTCCCCAAAGAAAAACCGCGCCGCCGGGCGGGGCCGGGGCGCGGTTTGCGTGCCGGATGACCGGCTTGGCTTATTCGCCGAAGACGCGCTTGAAGATCGTGTCGACGTGCTTGGTGTGGTATTCCATGTCGAACTTCGCGTTGATCCCGTCGACGCCCAGGGCCGCGACGACATCCTTGTCAGCCAGCAGCTGTTCGCGGAAATCGACGCGATCCTCCCAGACCTTGAGCGCGTTGCGCTGCACCATCGTATAGGCATCCTCGCGCGATACGCCGGCCTGGGTCAGCGCCAGAAGCACCCGCTGCGACATTACGAGGCCCGGGAACTTGTTCATGTTATCCAACATGTTGTCGGGGAAAATCAACATCTTCTCGACCACGCCCGCAAGCCGGTTCAGCGCGAAGTCGAGCGTGATCGTCGCATCCGGGCCGATGCCGCGTTCGACCGAGGAGTGCGAGATGTCGCGTTCATGCCAGAGCGCCACGTTCTCCATCGCCGGGATCACCGCCATGCGCACCAGGCGGGCGAGGCCGGTGAGGTTTTCGGTCAGCACCGGGTTCTTCTTGTGCGGCATCGCCGAGGAGCCCTTTTGCCCCATGGAGAAGAATTCGGCGCCTTCCAGCACTTCGGTGCGCTGCATGTGGCGGATCTCGATGGCGACGTTCTCGATCGAGGAGGCGATGACGCCGAGGGTGGCGAAGAACATCGCGTGGCGGTCGCGCGGGATCACCTGGGTCGAGATCGGCTCGGGGCGCAGCCCCATCTTCTCGCAGACATGTTCCTCGACCGCCGGGTCGATATTGGCGAAGGTGCCGACCGCGCCCGAGATGGCGCCGGTGGCAATTTCCCATTTGGCCTTTTCCAGCCGGTTCTTGTTGCGGTCCATCTCGGCATAGAAGCGCGCGAAGGTCAGCCCCATGGTGGTGGGCTCGGCATGGATGCCGTGGGAGCGGCCGACGCGCACGGTGTATTTGTGCTCGAGCGCGCGGGTCTTGAGCGCGGCGAGCACCTTGTCGAGATCGGCCAGCAAGATGTCGGTGGCGCGCACCAGCTGCACGTTCAGGGTGGTGTCGAGCACGTCGGAAGAGGTCATGCCCTGATGCACGAAGCGGGCCTCTTCACTCCCCACATGTTCGGCCAGATGGGTCAGGAAGGCGATCACATCGTGCTTGGTCACCGCCTCGATCTCGTCGATGCGGGCGACGTCGAATGCGACATCCTTGGCCTTCCAGACCGCCTCGGCATTCTCCTTCGGGATCACCCCCAGCGCGGCCTGGGCGTCGCAGGCATGGGCCTCGATCTCGTACCAGATCTTGAACTTGGTCTCGGGCGACCAGATGGCGACCATTTCAGGGCGGGAATAGCGGGGGATCATGGGCAGCGTGACCTTTTCGTGCGGGGACGGTATGGCCGCGTCATAAACCGATGGCGCCGCCGCGACAAGCGGCAGGCTGGGCCATGGGGGCTCTGCCCCCGTCTCCTGCGGAGCCTCCCCCGGGATATTTGCCGCCAGGTCGAAGGGGGCGGCGCGTGAGCACCTCTGCCCGGCGGGGCATCGCCGGGCAGAGGGGGCCGGGCTCTCAGCCCTCGGCGGGGGCCAGGGTGGTCTCCACCGCCGCGCCATGGGTGAGGGTGCGGTGCACCGGGCATTTGTCGGCGATCTCGACCAGCTTTGCGCGCTGGGCCTCGTCCAGATCGCCGGTCAGGCGCAGCACCCGGGTAAAGCGGTCGATCTGCGCCGGCTGGCCGCTGGCGGCATCCTCGGCATGCACCTTGGCATGGGAGATATCGACGCTGACGCCCGCGAGTGGCCAGCCCTTGCGACGGGCGTACATGCGGATCGTCATCGAGGTGCAGGCGCCGAGACCGGCGGCGATCAGCCCATAGGGCGACAGGCCCCGGTTGCTGCCCCCGACCGACAGCGGCTCGTCGGCCAGCAGATGGTGATCGGGGCCGGATTGCACATCCTGCAGGAAGCCGTCAGGGGCGGCCTCGGTCACCCGCACGATCCCTTCGGGGGTGCCCGTCGGGGCGGCGGGGGCGTGAAGACCCAGATAGCGGCTCGACCAGGCGGCGATCACCTCGGCGGCATATTCGGCATCCTCGGGGCGGCTGATCATGTGATCGGCGGTATCGAGGGTGACGAAGCTCTTGGGATGTTTCTTGGCGAGGAAGATCCGGGTCGCGTTGTCGATGCCGACCACATCGTCCAGCGGCGCATGCATGACCAAGAGCGCCGCCTTCATCCGATGCAGCGCCGCGTCAAGCTTGCTGGCCTGGATATCCTCGATGAAGCTTCGGGTGATGCGAAAGCTTCGCCCGTCAAGTTCAACCTCTGCCTCGCCTTTTTGGCGAATTTCGGGCAGGGCGTCGCGGATCAGATGGGTGATGTGTTCGGGATCGTATGGCGCCCCCAGCGTCACCACCGCCGTGACCGAGGCCAGGTCCGGCGCGGCGAGGATCGCCGCCGCCCCGCCCAGGGAATGGCCGATCAGAAGCTGCGGCGCCAGTCCGCGCGAGGCCAGGTAAGCGGCGGCGGCCTTCAGATCCGCGACGTTCGAGCTGAAGCCGGCATTGGCGAACTCGCCCGCGGAATGGCCGAGGCCGGTGAAATCGAAGCGCAGCACCGCGATGCCCATGGCCGCCAGTCGCGCGGCAATCCGCCGGGCGGCGGGAATATCCTTGGAACAGGTAAAACAATGCGCGAAAAGCGCAGTGGCCAGCGGCGGTCCCTCGGGCAGATCAAGCCGGGCGGCAAGCTCAGCGCCGGTATGGCCGGGGAAGGTGATGCGTTCTGAGGGCATGGGCGGTCCTTTCGGTCGGTTCCCCTAAGGCTGGGCACTTACGGCGGGGTTATCAACCCTTGGCGAGCGGAAGGAGCAGGCGGGATGCGGATCTTGCGTGGGATCGGAACGGCATTGGCGGGGGCCGGTGTGGTGGCGGTGGTCTTGGGATATGGCGGCGCGCTGCATCCGGCCTTGGATGCCTGGACGGTGTTCCGGGTGCCGCTGGCGCTGATGGTGATCCTGCTGCTGCTGCTCCTGCGGCGGCCGCTCTGGGGCGTTTTGCCGCTGGTCGCGTTGATGGCGGCGGTGGTGGCGCCGCGATTCTGGGCGCTCTGGCGCCCGGAGGTGGAGCCTTCGGTCGGCGCGCATGAGGTTGTGCTCTATCAGAAGAATTTGCTGTTCCGTCTCGCCACACCCGATCTGGTGGTCGCCGATATCCGCGCCCGCCGCCCGGATGTGGTCACGGTCCAGGAGGTCTCGCGCCCCAATCAAGCGGTGCTGACGGCGCTGCGGGAGGAGTTCCCGGCGCAGAACTTCTGTGATTATCGCGAGGTCGGCGGGCCGGCGGTGCTGTCGCACTGGCCGATGGTGCCGGGCAGCGCGATCTGCGGTCCGGGGTTGGCGGCGATGCAGGTGCAGGCGCCCTGGGGGATGATCTGGGCGATCTCGATCCATCTGCGCTGGCCCTGGCCGTTTCCACAGCCGGGACAGATCGGCCTGATCGAGCCGCTGCTGCACGAGATGTCGGGCGCCAAGGTGATCGGCGGCGATTTCAACAATGTCGCCTGGTCCGAAGGCGTGGCCCGGATCGCCCGGGCGAGCGACACGCAGAGGATCGGCCGCGAGGCGGCGACCTTCTCCCTTCCGCATGGCGGGCTGGGGGTGGGGATCGACCATATCCTCGCCACCGGCGGCGAGGGGCGCATCACCGTGCTTGGCCGCCTGGGCTCTGATCACCACGGTCTTTTGGGGCGGATTTTTCTCGCCCCCTGAGGCGGTGCGACATGTTTTTCGCCGACAGCGCCGAGTCGGGCTGCTATGGCGGTGGTATGAGCGAGATTCTGCAGAAGAAAATTCCCTATGACGTCACCAGCCTGCGCCGCCTGCCGGGCATCCAGCCGCTGCCGGTGGCGGAATGGCTGATCCGGGATGACGCCTTTGCCGGCCAGATGGCGCGGCGGGATGAATTGGTGGCGACACGGCGCGAGGCGGTGATCGTGCTGGACGACGGCGCCCGGGCCGCGGCGCTGGAGCTGCTGGAGCTGCTGTTGGCGACCGCCTATCCCGAGGCCGGGGCCGGCGCGGAGACTGTCACCCGTCCGGATGCGGTGGTGGTGCCGATCGACCGCGACGATCCGATGGGGACCATCGGGCGGTTGGCGCAGGAGGATTTCCTGATCCTGCAACGCCCCGAAGGCTGTGACGAACATGTGTTGACCGCGGCGGTCCTGTGCTTTCCGGCGAGCTGGACATTGGCTGAAAAGTTCATGACGCCACTGACGCGCATTCACGTGCCGGTGCCGGATTACGACGACAATATCGCCGCCCGGGTGCAGCGTTTGTTCGACGGGGTCCAGGTGGATCGGCCGCTTTGGCGGTTCAACGCTCTTTGGTACAATGATCCCGAATTGTTCCAGCCGCGGCTGGAGCGCGATCGCCGACCGCATCGGACGGCGCCGGGGAATGGCTATTTCCGCAGCGAGCGTCAGACCGTGCGGCGGTTGCCGGAAACCCGGGCGGTGGTGTTCAGCGTGCATACCTTTGTCGTCGCCCGCGCCGATATGCCGCCCGAGACTTGGCCGCAGCCGATCGCCGACTGAGGCGCTGAGGCATCACCCCGGCAGGCGGGAGACGACGTCGGCCAGCAGGCCCGAGCTGGTCAGCGAGATGCAGCCGGCGGTCAGGGCCGCGACCTGGGAGGTCAGCCGAACATCCTCTCCCCGGAGCAGGTTGAGGATCGCCAGCCCGGCCGCCACCGGCAGCGACACGAAGACCAGGAGCGCCGTCAGCCCCCAGGCCGCCAGCCGCTGAACTTCGGTGGGTTGCGGTGGCCGTCCGATCGCCACGCCCGGCCCGGCGCGAAAGGCCATCGCCAGCGCCTCTTCGGGGCTCAGCGGCGGCAGGCCGTCCTCGACACTGGCGAGGAGCTGGTTCTGCAACGTCTCGGCCTGCTGCGACAGGTTGCCGGCCATCTTGTCCACCGGTTCGAAAAGCTGCGCCTTGGGGCTATAGCGCAACCGGCGCGCCGCGACCCGACGCGGCCAGGCAGAGGCGAAGACGCCGAGGAAATCCTCGACGCCCACCTGGATCTCGGGATCCATCCATTCGATCTGATGCGCCGGATAGGTCTCGCACATGCGATAGAGCATCATCACCAGCAGCTGTTCCGAGATCTCGACATCCTCGCCTGTCCCCGAGACCGGGCAAAGCTCAAGCGTTATCCGTTTCAGCGCCACCTTGTGGATCAGCGCCTGCAACTCGGGGCTGGGGTGGACCAGGGCGCCGGCATAGGGCTGCGGGTCGAGGCGCAGCGTCAACCCATAGCCGGCGGTCACGATCCGCAGCCGGCCGTCGGGCAGCCGGCTTTGCCGTTCAACCGGCTGGCGGTAGTCTCCGAAAGTCGCCGCGGCGATCTGGCTCAGTCGATCCAGCGCGCCATCGGGGGCTTCGAAAAAGACCAATCCGCCGTGATACCGGCAGTTCTGTTGCACAGCGGGAGACCTCCGTTGTCTTCGCTTCTTTAGTAAAATTATTGGGGAATTGCGGAGGAAATATGTCCGAAACCGGAGGAGTCCGGGGCAGCGGCGCGAAGGGACCGGGCTGGAACCGCTGTGAGGCAGGCCTGAAAACGCCGGGTAAACCTGTGGTTGCACTGCGGGGAATGTGGCGAAACTGTGGCCTCAGCCATCAATCCGCGCCGCCATCAGGGCGATTGCCTGCTGATAGACGCTGGCCGCGTTCCACTGGCCGATCACCGCGAAATTGGGCTCTCCCGGCTGATAGCCGCGGCCGGGCTGCCACCCCTTCTGGCGCAGGAAATTCGCGGTCGAGGCCAGCGCGTCGGAGATGTCATAAAAGTCGATCCGTCCGTCGCCATTGCCGTCCACCCCATAGGCCAGCGCATTTCCGGGCAGGAACTGGGTATGTCCCAGTTCACCATGCCGGGCGCCCAGGGTGGCGGCGGTGATCTCGCCCCGGTCAACCAGGGTCAGCGCGGCAATTGCATGCGGGGTGAAGAAATCGGATCGCCGGCAATCATAGGCGAGCGTGGTGATCGCCGAGACCACCGGGCTGTCGCCCATGAAGCGCCCGAAACCGGTTTCCATGCCGTGGAGGGTGATCAGCACCCCGGCGGGCACGCCATAGGTCCGTTCCAGCGCCGCATAGAAGGCCGGGTTGCGCGCCTTGCGCTTGCGTCCCTCGGCGACGATGGCATTGGCGCCGCGCAGCTCCATGAATTTCTCCAGGCTGTAGCGAAAGCTCTTCTGGTTGCGGTCTGCGGCGATGGTGCGGCTGGCATAGCCGGCCTGTGCCAGCGCCTGCAGGCCGCGCGCGCCCACCCCGGCGCGGCGCGCCTCGGTCGCGAAAGCGGTCTTCCAGGCGGTGAAGCCGGCGCCGGAATTGCCGCAAGGCGCGGCGCCCAGGGCGGCGGGCAGCAGGGTCAGAAGGCAGGCGAGGGCAAGGCGTTTCATCAGGGCAACAGCGTTGGAGCAATGCGCCGAGCTTGCCCGTGGCGCGCCCGGCTGGCAACCGCCAAAGCGCGCGCCCGGCTCGCGCAGCTCTTCAGCCTTTTTCTAGCTGAAAATATCCCGGGGAGGACGCGGGCAGCGCCCGCGGCCGGGGCGGAGCCCCCTGTGCGGCCAGCCGCATCTGCTGCCGCCTGCCGTTTCTCGCAACGAAAAAGGGCGCCCCGAGGGACGCCCTTCCGCTGTGATCGGCAGTCGATCAGCAGCTGTAGTACATGCCGTATTCGACCGGGTGCGGAGTGTGCTCGTAGGTCTGCACCTCTTCCATCTTGAGCGCGATATAGCCCTCGATCTGGTCTTTGGTGAAGACGTCGCCCTGCAGCAGGAAGTCGTGATCGTTGGCCAGGCATTCCAGAGCCTCACGCAGCGAGCCGCAGACGGTCGGGATGTCGGCCAGTTCTTCGGCGGGCAGGTCGTAGAGGTTCTTGTCCATGGCTTCGCCCGGATCGATCTTGTTCTTGATCCCGTCGAGGCCAGCCATCAGCAGGGCTGCGAAGGCCAGGTAGGGGTTCGCCGAGGGATCGGGGAAGCGGGCTTCGACGCGCTTGGCCTTCGGGCTTTCGGTCCACGGAATACGGACGCAGCCAGAGCGGTTGCGGGCCGAATAGGCGCGCAGAACCGGAGCTTCAAAGCCCGGGATCAGACGCTTGTAGGAGTTGGTGCCCGGGTTGGTGAAGGCGTTCAGCGTCTTGGCATGCTTCAGGATGCCGCCGATGAAATACAGCGCCTCGTCCGACAGATCGGCGTATTTGTCGCCAGCGAACAGCGGCTTGCCGTCTTTCCAGATCGACATGTTCACGTGCATGCCCGAGCCGTTGTCGCCATAGATCGGCTTCGGCATGAAGGTCGCCGATTTGCCATAGGCGTGGGCCACGTTGTGGATCACGTACTTGTACTTCTGGATGTTGTCGGCCTGTTCGGTCAGGGTGCCGAAAATCAGCCCCAGCTCGTGCTGGCAGGACGCCACTTCGTGGTGGTGCTTGTCGACCTTCATGCCCATGCGCTTCATGGTCGACAGCATTTCCGAACGCAGATCCTGGGCTTCATCCACCGGGTTCACCGGGAAATAGCCGCCCTTGACGCCCGGACGATGGCCCATGTTGCCCATCTCGTAATCGGTGTCGGTGTTCCAGGCAGCGTCGGTGGCGTCAACCTCGTAGGACACCTTGTTCATGGTGTTCGAGTATTTGACGTTGTCGAACAGGAAGAACTCGGCTTCCGGGCCGCAGTAGAAGGCGTCACCGATGCCGGAGGACTTCAGATAGGCCTCGGCCTTCACCGCGGTGCCGCGCGGGTCGCGCTCATAGGCCTCGCCGGTGTCGGGTTCGACCACCGAGCAATGGATGCAGATCGTCTTCTCGGCATAGAAGGGGTCGATATAGACGCTTTCGGTGTCGGGCATCAGCTTCATGTCGGAAGCTTCGATCGACTTCCAGCCGGCGATCGAGGAACCGTCGAACATGAAGCCTTCTTCAAGGAAGTCCTCGTCAACCAGATCCGCCACCACGGTAACGTGCTGCAACTTGCCGCGCGGGTCCGTGAAACGGATGTCGACGTAGGCGACCTCCTCCTCTTTGATCAACTGGAGAACTGCATCCTTGCTCATTCTGCAATGTCCTTTTCTGTAGGGTCGTTCTTTGGGTGTGGATTACAGCGCGTCCGAGCCGGACTCGCCGGTCCGGATGCGGATCGCCTGTTCGACGGTACTGACGAAGATCTTCCCGTCGCCGATTTTATCCGTTTTGGCTGCCGCGATGATGGCGTCGATGGCGGCGTCGACCTGATCGTCGTCAAGCACGACCTCGATCTTCACCTTGGGCAGGAAATCCACCACGTACTCTGCGCCGCGATAGAGTTCGGTATGCCCCTTCTGACGACCGAAGCCCTTGACCTCAATCACGCTCAGACCCTGGACGCCGACGTCCTGAAGAGCCTCTTTCACCTCGTCCAGTTTGAACGGCTTGATGATCGCTTCGATCTTTTTCATCGACGAACTCCTCGCAACCTTGTCTCGGGGGGGCAGATCACTTCTAAATGACAGCGACAATGCGATAGCGTCGCGGGGTCAAGGGCCAAATGGGCGAAAATGGGTGTGAGATTACTTTTTGAGCAGTTTGCTCAAAAAGTAATCTATATTAAAACGCTGAGGAAACATGACCGAACTGCTGACCGCTGCCCAAATGCGCGCCATTGAACAGGCGGCGATCCGGTCCGGCGAGGTGACCGGGCTGGAACTGATGGAGCGCGCCGGGCAGGGCGTGGTGGAGGCCGTGTTGGAGGAATGGCCGGAGCTGGCGGCCGCGCCCGGGCGGGCCGTGGTGCTCTGTGGGCCCGGCAACAACGGCGGCGATGGATTCGTGGTGGCGCGCCTGCTGAAGGCGCGCGGCTGGGAGGTGGAGGTGTTTCTCTACGGTGATCCGGCGAAACTGCCACCGGATGCCTGTACCAATTATGAACAGTGGTCGGAATTGGGGGAGGTTGCGGTACGCGGGATCAACTCGCCTCCGGTGACGGACGATCGCTTTCAGCTCGACGAAGACGTTGATCTCCTCGTCGACGCCCTATTCGGCACGGGGCTGACACGCCCGTTCGGTGGTCTCTTCTCTGTGTTGGCCATGCCTGGCGCATCAGGGCTTCTTGCGGACAAGGGTGTGCGGGTCGTGGCGGTGGATATGCCGACAGGGCTCTGCTCCGATAGCGGAAAGCCCCTTGGTCCCGTGCTTCGCGCGGATCTCACCGTGAGTTTTCATACGGAAAAACTGGGCCACCGGCTGGCGGACGGCCCGTCGCTCTGTGGCAAGGTCGTGGTCAAGAGTATCGGGCTGGAGGCGGGCGTCGGCCCGAAGGCTGTGGCGTCGGGCGAGGTGGTCCGATTGCTCGACCGTGGCGGGCTAAGCGGATTGGACAAGCGCGCGGGGGCGCACAAATACGCCCACGGCCACGCCCTGATCCTGTCGGGCGGCGCCGGCCACACCGGGGCGGCGCGTCTGGCGGCACGCGGGGCGCTCAGGATCGGCGCCGGGCTGGTGACGCTGGGGGTGCCGCAATCCGCGATGGAGGAGGTTGCCGGCCGGATCACCGCGCTGATGATGGTGGAAGTCGCGGATTTCACCGCATTAAACGCGGTCCTGCAGGACCGCCGGCGGAATGCGCTTTGCCTTGGTCCGGGGATGGGGGTGACGGAACATTCCCGCGCCTTGGTTGAGGTGGCTCTGGCCGCGCAGCGGGCGGTGGTGCTCGACGCCGATGCGTTGACGCTGGTGGCTCGGGACGCGACCCTCTTCGATGCCTTGCACGACAATTGCGTGCTCACCCCCCATGGCGGCGAATTCGCCCGGTTGTTTCCGGATATCGCCGAAAAGCTCGCCGCTTCCGCGACCGAGGGCCCGGCCTACTCCAAGGTGGATGCGGCGCGGGACGCGGCGAAACGGGCGGGCTGCGTGGTGCTGTTCAAGGGCGCCGATACGGTCATCGCCACCCCCGACGGAGGTTGTGCGGTGAACTCGGCGGCCTATGAGCGTGCCGCGCCCTGGCTGGCGACGGCGGGCTCGGGCGATGTGCTGGCGGGCTTCATCGCCGGGCTGCTGGCGCGTGGTTTCCCTCCCTCCAGGGCTGCCGAAACTGCCGCCTGGCTGCATGTCGAATGCGCCCGCAGCTACGGCCCGGGCCTGATCGCCGAGGATATCCCCGAATGCCTGCCGCAGGTCTTCCGCACTCTGGGCCTGTGACCTGGTCCTGTGATCTGGTCCCGTGACGGCCGGCGCCACCTGCCGGGCCGGGGCGGGAAAACTGTGCGGGCGAGCTCGGTGATTTTCCCTCGCATCGCGGCGAGAGCTTTGCTATGACGCGCAACACGCGCGGCCCGGGCCGCCGAGTGCGGGTGTGGCGGAATTGGTAGACGCACCAGATTTAGGTTCTGGCGCCGCAAGGCGTGGGGGTTCAAGTCCCTTCACCCGCACCACATTGATTTCAAGAGATAAAATCAGGAATTCCGTCGTCTGACTTCGCGTTCCGCGCGGTGTTTTGGCACTTTCACATCTCGTTTCCGTTCCCGGGCAGTCTGAGCCGGTTTCGAACTCGCTTTGCGGTTCGCCTGCGCGCTATTTCTGGGCGATCGCAAGAGTTTCGTGGGCCGGATCGGGGAGCTGCCATTCCCCGCGCTGAGCCTGAGGCCGCCTCTGCGTCACCGGGGGCATTGTGGCGCCACGGACGAGCCGGCATTCTCGTGTGGCTAGTCGGGCTTTCTCGTGCCCTGGATCTCACCCATCGTCAGGACCGGCGAGGCGTCGATATGCTGAGCGTCCAGCATGTCGGCGACACGTTCAAGGGAGGCGATCAACTGGGCCTGCTCCCAGTTCTCCAATCGTGAAAAGGCGCGGGCATAGCGCTGTTGAAGCGCGTCGGGTGCATCTTGCAGCTTGCCGCGACCTTGCTCCGTAACCACCACATTGGTCTGACGTCGATCCAGCTCGGAGGGCATGCGCGCGACAAGCTCGCGCGCCACCAGCTTGTCGACCAGCGCCGTCACCGTGGCCTGGCTCACCCCCATCTGGGTGGCCAGAGCCTTGGGGGTGGTGCTGGTCTTCTCGCCGACGATCTGCAGCACCCGCAACTGTGCCGGCGTTAGTCCGACGCTATGGGCGAGATCGCGGGCGTATAGCTCGGTGGCGCGCAGGATGCGTCGCAGCGCAATCAGGCTGTCGTCGATTCTGTTGTCTGAGGTCGTGGTCATGGTCGCCATCATCGCACGAAGGGCAGGGGTGCCGCAATTTGTCGATAATGCTTCAATATACTAATAAAATTCTTGGATGAACTTCGGTTGGGTTGAGGGAAAAATAGCTAATTTATTGGGTTTTTCGCCAGTCTCCGCCCATGATTTTGAGAAGTTGCTTTACATTTCGAAGCATATATGGGAGTAATCCGCTTAGCAAATCTAACTAAATAGAGGTGCGACCGATGCCGAAAGACAGTGACGACCCCCGAACGCCCATGCCCCGTCTGCGCAAACCTGTTGCGGCGGATGGGGTGGCAATCTGGGAGCTGGTGAAAGCCTGCAAGCCCCTCGACGAGAACTCGCTCTACTGCAATCTGATCCAGGCCGAACATTTCCGCGACACCTGCGTGTTGGCCGAGATCGGTGGCGATGTCGTGGGCTGGGTTTCCGGCCATATGATCCCGGGGCGGGGGGAGCTGTTCGTCTGGCAGGTGGCCGTCAGCCCCAAAGCGCGCGGGATCGGGCTTGGCCGGGCGATGCTTCTCGATCTGATTAAGCGCGATGCCTGCGGTGGTGCCACCCATCTGAAAACGACAATCACCCGGGATAACGCTGCTTCCTGGGCCCTGTTCCGCGGCTTTGCCCGCGGCATTGGTGCTGCGGTGTCGGAGGCACCGCATTTCGAACGTGACGCGCATTTCGAGGGCCGTCACGACACCGAGCACATGGTGACGATCGCACTGCCGGACGCCAAGGCGCTGGCCCGCGTCGCCTGAAATCCTCCCCTAATCCTTCCTGAAACCCTTCCTTGGGGCCTCGCCCCGAAAGGATATTCCATGCCCAAGACCATGACAGATGCCACCTCCATTTTCGATTGCCGCGAGAGCGCGGCGCGCTCCTATTGCCGCAACCTGCCCGCGATGTTCGCAACCGCGAGAGGCTCTGAGCTGACCGACGAGAACGGCCGCACCTGGATTGACTTCCTCGCCGGCTGCTCCTCGCTCAACTATGGCCATAACGACCCGGACATGAAGGCGGCGCTTATCGAACATGTCGCGGGGGACGGGATCGCCCATGGGCTCGACCTGCATACCGACACCAAGGCCGCCTTCCTTGATGCCTTCGACCGCCACATTCTGGCGCCGCGCGGTATGGATCATCGGGTGATGTTCACCGGCCCCACCGGCGCCAATGCGGTCGAGGCCGCCATGAAGATCGCCCGCAAGGTGACCGGGCGCAGCAATATCATCGCCTTCACCAACGGTTTTCACGGGGTCACGGCGGGAGCGCTGGCGGCGACCGGCAACAGCTATCACCGCGCGGGTGCCGGCATGGCGCTGAACGGTGTCACGCGGATGCCCTATGACGGGTATTTCGGTGCGGCCACCGATACCGCCAATTACCTTGAGGCGATGCTGAAGGACAGTTCCGGCGGCATTGATGCGCCGGCTGCGATCTTGCTGGAGACCGTGCAGGGCGAAGGCGGGCTCAACGTGGCCAGCCAGGCATGGGTCAAGCGGATCGCCAAGCTGGCAAAAGACCATGGCGCGCTTTTGATCGTCGATGATATTCAGGCCGGCTGCGGCCGTTGCGGCACGTTTTTCTCGTTTGACGGGATGGGTATCGTGCCGGACATCGTGACCATGGCGAAATCGCTTTCGGGGTTCGGCTTGCCGATGGCCATGGTGCTGGTGCGGTCCGAGCATGACGTGCTTGGCCCGGCAGAGCATAACGGCACCTTCCGGGGCAACACCCATGCCTTCGTCACGGCCCGGGTCGCGATCGAGAAATTCTGGTCTGACGATCGGTTCCGCGACGAACTGGCGGACAAGGCCGAGCTGCTTCATGGCGCGCTGGCCGATCTCGCCGCCATGGTGCCCGAGGGCAAGCTCAAGGGGCGCGGATTGATGCGGGGGGTCGATGTCGGCTCGGGGGAACTGGCCGCGGCGATCTGCGCCCGCGCCTATGATCTGGGGCTCGTGATCGAGACCTCGGGCAACGAGGGGCAGGTGGTCAAGGTGCTCGCGCCGTTGACCACATCAGACGAAATGCTGCGCAAGGGCTTCGGCATTCTCATGGATGCCGCAGGCGATGTGCTGGCGGAACCGAACAAAATTGCAGCGGAGTAAGACCCATGATCGTCAGAGATTTGAACCAAATCATCGAAACCGACCGCGACCGCGTGGTGGCGGATGCACGATGGACCTCGGTCCGGATGCTCCTGGCCAATGACGGGATGGGCTTTTCCTTCCACATCACCTTTCTTCAGGCGGGGTCGGAGCACACGTTCGAATACAAGAACCACTTCGAAAGCGTCTATTGCATGAAGGGCAAGGGCTCGATCACCGATCTGGCCAGCGGCGAGACCCATGAGATCGTGCCCGGTGTGATGTATGCGCTGGATCAACACGACCGCCATATCCTGCGCGCCGAGGAAGAGCTGATCATGGCCTGTTGTTTCAACCCGCCGGTGACCGGCACCGAGGTGCATCGCGAGGACGGATCCTATGCGGCAGCCGAGGAGGCCTGAGATGGTCCTCACCGTGGAAAAGATCGGCGGGACCTCGATGTCCCGCCTGAACGAATTGCGCGATACCCTGTTCATCGGCGCCCGCGAGGGCCGCGGGCTTTACGGCCGCATCTTCGTCGTCTCCGCCTTTGGTGGCATCACCGATCTGTTGCTCGAACACAAGAAGTCGGGTGAGCCCGGAGTCTATGCCCTGTTCGCCAATGACGACGGTCATTACGGCTGGCATGATGGTCTGAATCGTGTGGCCGCGGCGATGAAAGCGGCGCATTGCGCCATTCTCGACCACCCTGGCGACCTGCAGCAGGCCGACGCCTTTGTCGATGAGCGGCTGCATGGCGCCCGGAATTGTCTGATTGATCTGCAGCGCCTGTGCTCCTATGGCCATTTCCGCCTGGTTCAGCACATGGGGCAGACCCGCGAGCTGCTTTCCGGCCTGGGCGAGGCCCATTCGGCCTTCGTCGCGACGCTGCTGTTGCAGCGGGCGGGGGTGAAGGCGCGTTTCGTCGATTTGTCCGGCTGGCGCGACGAGGGCGATCTGTCCCTGGACGCCCGGATTCGACAGGCACTCGAAGGCATTGATCCCGGCGTCGAGATGCCCATCGTCACCGGCTACGCGCAATGCGCCGAGGGTCTGGTGGGCGAATACGACCGCGGCTATTCCGAGGTGACGTTTTCGCGCCTGGCGGCCCTTGTCGAAGCGAGCGAGGCGATCATCCACAAGGAGTTCCACCTGTCCTCGGGTGATCCGAAGCTGGTGGGTCAGGAATTGGTCCGCAAGCTCGGGCGCACCAGCTACGATGTGGCGGATCAACTGTCCAACATGGGCATGGAGGCGATCCATCCCAAGGCGGCCAAGATGCTCAGGCAGGCCGATATCCCCCTGCGTGTCACCAATGCGTTCGAACCGGATGATCCCGGAACCCTGATCGACGACAAGCCGGCGGATCGGCCGGCGGCCGAGATCGTCACTGGCCTTGATGTCGTGACGCTGGAGGTGTTCGAACAGGATATGGTCGGTGTGAAAGGCTATGACGCCACGATCCTCGACGTGCTGACGCGCCACAATGTCCGGATCGTGTCGAAGGTGTCCAACGCCAATACGATCACGCATTACCTCGCCGCCTCGCTGAAGACGATGCGCCGGGTCACGCAGGAACTCGCCCGACTGTATCCGACGGCCGAAATCGCCACCCGGACCCTGTCGATCGCATCTGTCATCGGACGGGACTTGCAGGGGTTGTCGGTCCTGTCCCGTGGCTTGCAGGCGATCTCCGATGCCGGTCATGACATCATCGGCGCCAGCCAGGGGCCGAGAAACGTGGACGTCCAGTTCGTGGTTGAACGCGACGCGTTGCACCCGACGATCAGAGCGCTGCATGGTGAGTTCATCGAAGCGGCCCGGGACCGCCTGTCTCGCGCAGCATAGCGGAGGCTGGCGGCGGATAGCGTCGGGCGATCATCGGCGGCTGCGTAGTCTTACCTCACTGCCGCTTGATCGCGATAAGTTCGACCGGCACTCTTACCAAGGCTGGTCGGCAGCCTTTCCGGGACACTTTGCATTCGGGCTTAGCCAGCAAGCCGAGGCCATCAAGGGCGCGGCTTGCTGGCCTGTTATTTTAGCGCGCGGGACAGC
This sequence comes from Pseudodonghicola sp., assembly GCF_048268305.1. NCBI lineage: Bacteria > Pseudomonadati > Pseudomonadota > Alphaproteobacteria > Rhodobacterales > Paracoccaceae > Pseudodonghicola > Pseudodonghicola sp. Next base: position 264,875 of record NZ_JBLWVT010000006.1, on the reverse strand, counting down.
GGGCGATAACCTTGATCTCGAAGTCGAACCCGGCAAGCCAAGTGACACCGAGGGCCGTCCAGTTCGGATAGGGAGCCTCGGGGAATATCCGTTTCTTTACCTCCATGACCGTCCCCAACTGTACTTCGGGGTCTGTGTGGAAGCTCGTGACATCGACGATATCTTCCGGCCCACAGCCGGCCGCATCAAGCACGGCCAGCAGATTGTCGAAAGCCAGTTGCACCTGTTTGGCAAAGTCCGGTTCCGGCGATCCGTCCGCGCGGCCGCCGACCTGACCCGATACGAACAGCAGGTCGCTGGAGCGGATCGCGGCGGAATAGCCGTGTTGCTCATGAAGCGCGTGACGGTCAGAGGGAAAAACGGGTTCGTTGTGAAGCATCTGGAATGTCCTTTCAGGGTGTCGCCCTGATCCGCAGTTTCGCATACGCACCGTATGTCAACGGGTGGCTTCCGCACCGATCAAGTCATGAAGGATGCCATCAAGCCCTTCGAACTGCTCGCGTCCGGGCTCTTGGTGGACGACAGGGTCACCGTGTGACCCGCGGTCGCATGGGCGATGCGTGAGTTCTGCGAACGGCAGCATGATCCCGCATGGCAGACATCTGGGCAAGGCGCGGCACATGGCGGCGGCGGAAGCGGGGGGCTCCGCCGTTTGGGGGCGGAAATTCCGGTCTGCCTGAAAATGGAGGCTGGGTTTCCCGCGCGTGACTTCGGAATTGAATAGAAAATGCCATGGGGCAAAGATAGGTATCTGGAACGGAACATTTTCGAAATTGCGACAGGTCATCGCATCGGGTGGGCGGTCGTCGGTTTCTGGAATACCTTGGTCAACTGCTTCTGCCGGGTGATTTGCAGAGATGTCGTTATTTGCGCATTCAGGACACGATCCCGGGAAATCCGATTGGGAAACCCTGTTCGATCATTCCGCCGCGGTGTCGAAAACGGCCGGGAAAAACGCCCGAGCGTTCGCGCCGGTTCTTGGGGAGCTTGCCGGTTGGTTGCACGATCTGGGCAAGATGAAACCGCGCTTCCAGGCGCGGCTCTCAGACCCTTCGGTGATCGAACCCCATGCGGCGGAAGGCGCGCGCTATGCCTATGAGACCTGGCCCAATCCCTTCGGTGCCCTGCTGGCGCAGGTGATCCTCGGCCACCACGCCGGGCTGAAGGGCGAAGGCGAAGGCGAGGGCGGCCGACTGTTCTCTGCCCGGCTGGAGGAGGCTGCGCGACTTGCACCTCAGGAGGATTGGCCGCTGCCCGGGATCACCGCGCTGCCGCCGGTGGTGGCCTCTCTGCCCAAACGGGATGAGATGCTGAACTACACGCTCCAGTTCCTGGGCCGGATGCTGTTTTCCGCCCTGGTCGATGCCGACCGGAGCGAGACCGGCGCCTTTTATGACCGGCTGGAGGGGCGGCCCGAGCCCGCCGCGCCGGACATCCCTTTGACCGCGCTGCGCGACCGGCTGGATGCCTATATGGCGGCGCGGGACGATGAGGGGCCGGTCAACGCGCTGCGGCGCCGGGTGCATGACCATGCGCGCGCCCAGGCCGGGCAGGCGCCGGGCATGTTCAGCCTGACGGTGCCGACCGGGGGCGGCAAGACGCTGACGTCACTGGGATTCGCGCTGGATCACGCGATTGCGCAAGGCATGGATCGGTTGATCTTCGTGATCCCCTATACCTCCATCGTCGAACAGACGGCCGGGGTGTTTCGCACGGTCTTCGGCGATCTGGGCGAGGCGGCGGTATTGGAACACCATTCGGCCTTCGACTGGGACGAGGTGAAGGGCGATGACGAATTGGCGAGCCTTCGGACGGCGGCGGAGCGTTGGGATCGGCCCATCATCGTCACCACGGCGGTGCAGTTTCTGGAAAGCCTGCATGCCGCGCGTGGTTCCCGCTGCCGCAAGCTGCATCGGATCGCCAGGGCCGTCGTGGTGCTGGACGAGGCGCAGACCCTGCCGCATCACCTGCTGCGCCCCAGTCTCGCCGCCTTGAAGGAACTGGCGCGGGGCTATCACGGCTCAGTCGTCCTCTGTACTGCCACCCAGCCCGCCCTGCTGAAGGGCGAGCCTGACGGGTTTCCCTGCCCCGAGGGGTTGGAGCGTGACGGGCCGCTGGCCTTGCGCGAACTCGCCCCCGATCCGGCGGGGCTCTACGATGCGCTGCGCCGGGTGCGGGTGGACCTTGCCGGGCGGATCGACAATGCGGGCCTGGCGGCGGGGCTGGCGGCGGCGCCCAGCGGGCTGGCGATCCTGAACAACCGCAAACAGGCGCGCGCGGTCTACGATCTGATCCGCGATTGCCCGGGGGCCGCGCATCTGTCGACCAATATGACCGCGAGGCACCGGCGTGGCGTGCTCGACCAGGTACGCGCGCGGCTTGCGGCCGGCGAGCCGGTGCGACTGGTCAGTACCAGCCTGATCGAGGCCGGGGTGGACATCAGCTTTCCGGTGGTCTGGCGGGCGCTGGCAGGGCTCGATTCCATCGCCCAGGCCGCCGGCCGCTGCAACCGCGAGGGGCGGCTGGTCGAGGGCGGCCGGGTCGTGGTCTTCGAGGCCGAGCGGGGGGAGCAGGGTGAATTCGCGCCGCCCGCCGGTCTGCAACAACTGGCCGATGCGGCGGCGCGGGTTCTGGGCAAGCACATCGACGATCCGCTCAGCCTCGATGCTGTCCGCGATTACTTCAGGGACATCTACTGGACCCGGGCGCATGGGATGGATGACGGCAAGGTCGGCGGCAAGCCGTTCCAGATCCTGAAATCCATCACGGATTCGGGCGACCGGCGGCCGATCTTCCCCTATGCCTCGATCGCCGAGGCCTATCAGATCATTGAAGGCGGTGCCTTACCGGTGGTGGTCCTGGGCGGCGACTGGGGCTTGCCTGAGGCGGAGCTGGAGGCGCTGCGCTATATCTCCAGCGCCGGCGGCATCGCCCGGCGCCTGCAAAGCTACCAGGTGCAGGTGCCCGAAGGGGTGCGCCGCCGGATGCTGGGCGAGGGCCTGGTGCGCCCGTTCCGGCAAGCGGAGTTCGGCGACCAGTTCCTGCTGCTGGATCAGCCGGGGATTTACGATGCCGACACCGGGCTCAGGTGGGACGATTTCGGGGATTTGGGGTTCCTGTCCTTCTGAACGGCAAAGGAGTTTGGGCGGCAACGATATTTGCATTGACGGCGCCCTATCCAGTTTTGCAACCTTAGGTTAATCTTAAAGGGGGGCAAATTGGCTTACGGACTTAAACTCCTGATCCGGGGCGATTACGCCTGTTTTACCCGGCCGGAAATGAAGGTCGAAAGGGTCAGCTATGATGCCATGACCCCTTCTGCCGCGCGTGGCATTATCGAGGCGATTCACTGGAAGCCGGCCATTCGCTGGGTGATTGATCGGATTCATGTCCTCGCCCCCATCCGGTTCGAGAATATCCGCCGCAACGAGATCGGATCGAAAATCCCCGCCGGCAGCGTCAAGACGGCGATGAAGGCGGGCACGGTCAGGGGGCTGCATCTGGCGGTGGACGAGAATCGGCAGCAGCGGGCGATGATGGCGCTGCGCGATGTGGTCTATGGCATCGAGGCGCATCTTGAGATGACTCCCAAGGCCGGCCCCGAGGATAGCGAGGCCAAGCACATCGAAATGGCCCGCCGCCGCGCCGCCAGGGGGCAGCAGTTTCATCAGCCCTGTCTCGGCGTGCGGGAATTCCCCGCCGATGTGACGCTGGTCGAGGCCTTTCCCGAAACGACCCTGCCGGAGGCGGAGCGAAACCGCGATCTGGGCTGGATGCTCTATGATGTCGATTATGCCAGGGGGCGCGAGGCGCTGTTCTTCCGTGCCCGGATGGAGGGCGGCGTGATCGACATCGCCCGCGCCCGGGCCGAGGGGTTGGCGCAATGACGATCCTGACCGCGCTTGCCAGCCTTTACGATCGCATGGCCGACAACGGCGAGGCGCCGCGGCGGGGCTATTCCACCGAGAAGATCGGCGCCGAGGTGGTGTTCGATCGCGACGGCGCCCTGGTGGCGATCCGGCCCCGGCTGAAGGTCGACGGCAAGAAACTGGTGCCCGATCAGATCGCGGTGCCGGCGGCGGTGAAACGCTCCTCTGGCATCGCGCCGAATTTCCTGTGGGACAAGACCTCCTATGCGCTGGGGGTGACCGCGGCCAAGGACGACAAGGGCAAGCCGCTGCTGGAGGAGGGCCGCCAGATCCCGGGGCAGGAGGGGCGGACGGCGCGCGAACACGCGGCCTTCGTGGAGCTTCAGGCCGAGCGGTTGGCCGGGCTCGAGGACGAGGGGGCAGAGGCCTTCTTGCGGTTTCTGAATCGCTGGAGCTGGGAAGATTTCGCCGCCCAGGCATGTCCGGCAGAGGTGCTCGACCAGAATGTCGTCTTCCGGCTGGAGGGCGACGCGCGGCTGTTGCACGATCGTCCCGCCCTTACCGCGCTGCTGTCCGGCGCGGACGGGGCCGAGGCGGGGCCGCTGTGCCTGATCACCGGGGCCCATGCGCCCGTCGCGCGGCTGCATCCCAGCATCAAGGGGGTGATGGGGGCGCAAAGCTCCGGCGCGTCTCTGGTCAGCTTCAACGATACCGCCTTTGAATCCTTCGGCAAGAAGCAGGGCGAGAACGCCCCGGTGTCCGAGGCGGCGGCCTTCGCCTATGGCACCGCGCTGAACGCGCTTCTGGCGCGCTCGGGCAAGGGGCCGGGACGCCGGGCGCTCAGGATCGGGGACGCCACCGTGGTGTTCTGGGCCGAGACGCCGGATCGCGACGGCGACAGCGCCGCCGAAGATCTGCTGGCGGGGCTGCTCGATCCGGTCGATGACACCGAGACCGAGGGCGAGGCAGCACAAAAACTGCAGGTGACGCTGGAGGCGTTGGCAAAGGGCCAACAGCCCGACGATCCGCGCTTTCATCCCGATACCCGGGTCTATGTGCTGGGGCTGTCGCCCAATGCGGCGCGGCTCTCGGTCCGCTTCTGGCTGCCCGGCACGCTCGGCGGCTTCACCCGCAACCTGATGCGGTTCCAGGACGACCTGCGGCTGGAGCCCGCCGCCTGGCGGCGGACGCCGGCGCTCTGGGCACTGCTCTACGAGACCGCGCTGCAACATAAGGCCGAGAATATCCCGCCGCTTCTGGGCGGCGAGATGATGCGCGCGGTGCTGGGCGGGCTGCCCTATCCGCGGTTGCTTCTGGCCGCGGTGATCGGCCGGATCCGCGCCGACGGTATCGTCAACGGCCCGCGCGCGGCCATCTGCAAGGCCTATCTGACACGTAACCTGACGGAGGAGATGCCCGTGAGCCTCGATCCAGACAATCCCGACCCGGCCTATCGGCTTGGGCGGCTCTTCGCGGTGCTGGAGCAAATCCAGCTCGCGGCGCTGCCGGGGCTGAACGCGACCATTCGGGACCGGTACTTTGCTGCCGCCTCGGCCACCCCGGCGCGGGTGTTTCCGCTGCTGGTCAAGACCGCGACCCATCACCTGGCCAATCTGCGCAAGGGTGACAAGGGCGGGCTGGCCCATTGGTTCGACGATCAGATGGGCCAGATTTGGGCCGGGCTGTCGCCCGACCTGCCGGGATCGCTGACGCTCGAGGCGCAGGGGCGGTTCGTGGCCGGCTACTACCACCAGAAATTCACCAAGAAGACCACCGAGGTGGTCGAGGAACAAAGTGACGAGACACCCGCATGACCGCCCTGACCAACCGCTATGATTTCGCGCTGTTCTTCACCGTCAAGGATGGCAACCCCAATGGCGATCCCGATGCCGGCAACTTGCCGCGGATGGATCCCGAAACCAACAACGGCCTCGTCACCGATGTGGCGCTGAAGCGGAAGGTGCGCAATTACGTCGCCGCCGCGCATGAGGGCGAGCCGGGGTTCAACATCTATTTCACCGAACGCTCGGTGCTGAACAATCAGCATGCCAAGGCCTATGAGGCGCTGGGGCTGAAGCCTGAATCCAAGAAGCTGCCCAAGAAGGAAGAGGAGGCGCGCAACCTCACCCGTTGGATGTGCGACAACTTCTATGACATCCGCACCTTCGGCGCCGTCATGACCACCGAGGTCAACGCCGGCCAGGTGCGCGGGCCGGTGCAGCTGTCCTTCGCGCGCTCGGTGGAGCCGATCATGCCGCTGGAGATCTCGATCACCCGCTCCTCGGTCACCAACGAAAAGGATGTGGACAAGGAACGCACCATGGGGCGCAAGCATATCGTGCCCTTCGGCCTCTATGTGGTGCATGGGTTCATCAACGCCAAGCTAGCGGAAAAGACCGGGTTTTCCGAAGAGGATCTGACGCTCTTCTGGATCGCGCTGCGCGACATGTTCGATTTCGACCGTTCGGCCGCACGCGGCGAGATGGCGGCGCAGAGGATCGTCGCCTTCCGCCACGACAGTGCGCTTGGCAATGCCCAGGCGCATCGGCTGTTCGACCGGATCAAGGTCGACCGCCTCTATCAGGGCGAGGCGTTGCCGGTGGGTGATCCGAGAACCCACAACTGGCCGCCGGCGCGGGCGTTTTCGGATTATCGCATCACCGTCGATGACACCGATCTGCCGGCGGGCGTGACGATTGTCGACCCCTGGTGATCCACCCGACAGCGTGCCGATCTCGGCGCTGCAGCATTGGCTGTTCTGCCCGCGCCAATGCGCGCTGATCCATGTCGAACGGCTGTGGTCGGAAAACCGGCTGACTGCCGAGGGGCGGATATTGCATGCCCGCGCCGACGGCGGCGCGGGTGACCGGCGCAAGGGGCTGCAGACCCTGCGCGCGGTCGAGATCGGTTCGGAGCGGCTGGGGCTTCACGGCGTCGCCGATGTGGTCGAGGTGGAGGGCGAGGTGATCCGCCCGGTCGAATACAAGCGTGGCCGCCCCAAGCCGCACCGCGCCGACGAGGTGCAGCTCTGCGCCCAGGCGCTTTGTCTGGAGGAGATGACAGGGCGACGGATCCCCGAAGGCGCGCTGTTCTATGGCGAAACCCGTCGGCGCAAGGCCGTGGTCTTCGATGACGAGTTGCGCACCCTGACCCTGCGGATCGCCGCAGAGGTGCGCGCGATGATCGCCACCGGGCAGGTGCCTCCGCCGGTCTTCGACAAGCATCGCTGCCGCGCCTGTTCGCTGATCGAGCTCTGCCGGCCCGAGCGGATGCAGGCGCCACCTCATATCCTCGCCTGGCTGGATCGGGCCGTCACCGCCGATACCGTACCGGGAGAGGCGCCATGAAGAAACTGCTCAACACGCTCTATGTCACCTCGGAAGGCGCGGTCCTGCGCAAGGATCGGCAGAATGTGGTGGTCGAGATCGACGGCGTCGAACGGGGCAGGGCGCCGGCGCATCTTCTGGGGCAGATTGTCTGTTTCGCGCAGGTCACGGTCAGCCCGCCCCTGATGGCCTTCTGTGCCGAGGGCGGGATTTCCATCGCCTTTCTGTCGATGTCGGGCCGGTTCCTGGCCCGGGTCGAGGGGCCGCAGTCGGGCAATGTGCTGCTGCGCCGCGCCCAGCACCGGCGTACCGAGGATCCGGCGCTGGCGCTGTCGGTGGCCCAGGGCGTGGTCGCGGCCAAGGCCGCCAACCAGCGCGGCGTGATCCGGCGCGCCCTGCGCGATTACGGCGCGACGATGGCGGCGGGCGCGCGCGACACCCTCGACACCACCGAACGGCGGCTTTCCGACGCGGCGCGGTTGGCGCTCTCCTCGCCCGATCTCGACAGTCTGCGCGGGCAGGAGGGCGAGGCCGCCAATGCCTATTTCACCGCCTTTCCGCATCTGCTGCGCAACCCGGATTTCACCTTTTCGGGGCGCAATCGCCGGCCGCCGCGCGATCCGGTCAACGCGGTGCTGTCGCTGCTCTATGCGCTGCTGGCGCAGGATTGCCGCGCTGCCTGCGAGGCGCAGGGGCTCGACCCGCAGATGGGGTTCTTGCACCGCGACCGCCCCGGGCGGATGAGCCTGGCGCTCGATCTGATGGAGGAGTTTCGCGCGCCCCTGGCCGACCGGCTCTGCCTCAGCCTGTTCAACCGCCGCCAGCTTGGCCCCCGCGATTTCGACGCGCAGGACACCGGCGCCGTTTTGTTGACCGATCAGGGCCGCGATACGCTGCTGAAGGCCTGGCAGGAGCGCAAGCGGATGCCTCTGCGCCACCCGTTCTTCGACGAGACCGCCCCTTTCGGCCTTTTCCCGCATCTGCAGGCGCAGCTTCTGGCGCGCCACCTGCGCGGCGAGCTTGACGGCTATCCGGCCTGGATCTGGAGGTAGGCCATGCTGGTTCTGGTGACCTATGATGTGCGCACCGAAACGCCCGCCGGGCGGCGCCGGCTGCGGCGGGTGGCGGCGGCCTGTCTCGACTATGGCCAGAGGGTGCAGTATTCTGTTTTCGAATGCGATCTCGACCCCGCCCGCTGGACCGCCCTGCGCGCCCGGCTGATCGACCTGATCGATCCCGCCGAGGATAGCCTGCGGTTCTATATGCTGGGCGCCAACTGGCGCAGCCGGGTCGAGCATGTGGGGGCGAAGCCGGCCATCGACTATGACGGCCCGCTGATTTTCTGATCTGCGAACCCCAAGCGATCACGCCGAAGCGGGCAGGTTCGCAAGCTCTCTTTTTCGTTTGTTTCCTGAGCCTTGCATCTTCCTTGTTCCACCCAGCCGCCATCCCGGAGCTGGCAACCCCTGAGGTTCGCGCACCGCTTGGAAATTGCTTTTGAAGTCTGGACGGTTAAACAGAGACAGTCGCCCTCCCTGCGAGGGCGTGGATTGAAACTCCAATGGACACGGGCCCGCCGTCGAACAGCCCCCACGTCGCCCTCCCTGCGAGGGCGTGGATTGAAACGCCGGCTGCGCGATACCTTCGCCGGTCTGGGCGAGGGTCGCCCTCCCTGCGAGGGCGTGGATTGAAACGTGTAGCCGGGCGGCAGCGTTATCAGCAGCCGGGGGGTCGCCCTCCCTGCGAGGGCGTGGATTGAAACCAAACTCGGCCGCCCTGTCAGCCAGACTTTCCAGGAGTCGCCCTCCCTGCGAGGGCGTGGATTGAAACGTGAACGGTGCCCGCGCGGTCTGGAAAGCGGTCGACGAGTCGCCCTCCCTGCGAGGGCGTGGATTGAAACACTCACATCGACGATCCAGTGCGCTGGATCAGACGTCGCCCTCCCTGCGAGGGCGTGGATTGAAACGGGTCGGAGGCTGAAGCCGCCCGCCGGCTTGAGATGTCGCCCTCCCTGCGAGGGCGTGGATTGAAACTGATCGTCATCGAGTTGACCAAGCAGGATCTCTCCGTCGCCCTCCCTGCGAGGGCGTGGATTGAAACGATGAAGTCCTCGTTGATGCCGCGCGCGCCGGAGGTCGCCCTCCCTGCGAGGGCGTGGATTGAAACTATTCCACGGCGCTGTATTCGAAGGCGCGCGCCTGTTGCCCTCCCTACGAGGGCTCGTATCCAAACTTGGCCAGGCGCTTACGCTTCGGTTCCCGTGCGGGTGGGCCATTCGTCTTGGTAAATGTCCGGTGGTTCGGGGCGTCAGTTGGCGCAATGGGCGCCCTGTCGCAGAGGCAAGGCCAATCGGTCCGATCCGTCGTGACGTTTGCCTGAAATCTTGGCTTGCCCGGTTGCTGTCTCCGTCCGGGGCGTTCCGGGTTCGCCCGGAGGGGCGCCGATCGTCTGGCCGCCGACCGATGGCGACATGGCTGGCAAAGGTCGGAGACATGGCGGGCATGTCCCGCAGAATGGCCGCCCCCCGAGAGCGCTGCTTTCGGGGGGCGGCGAGAGTTCAGATGAACATTCAGATGAACATGAAGTCGTCGTCCTGCAGGGCGGCGAGGCGGGTGTTCTGCAACACCAGCTCATCGCCATTGCCGAAGTCGAAGACCACGTCCCGGCCGTGCTGGCTGGCGAAGGACAGGGCGTCCTCGGCCGTCGAGACCCCGTCGATGTGGAGCTGCAGCACGTCGCGGCCAAGATCGCCGAACCAGCCGATGTTCGCTTCGAAGTCGGTGATCGTGTCGCGCCCGTCACCTTCGCCGAAGACAAAGACATCGCGGTCCCGGCCGCCGGTGAGCCTGTCATCGCCGGCGCCGCCGGCAAGAACGTCAGCGCCGAAGCCGCCCAACAGCCGGTCGTTGCCGGCGCCGCCGGCCAGATCGTCAGCACCGGAGCCACCGATCAGACGATCGTCACCCTCGCCACCGACCAGAACGTCATCGCCGAGGCTGCCGGACAGACGGTCGTTGCCGGCCCCGCCAGACAGGCTGTTGTCGCCCAGATCGCCGGTCAGGCGATCGTCGTGATCGGAGCCTTCGAGGTTTTCGACCGAGACCAGCCGGTCGCCCCGGGCGTCGCCGCCCCTGGCCGGTCCGAAGGCCCCGAGGTTGACACGCACGCCGGCGTCGGACCCGGCATAGCTTGCGGTGTCGTTGCCTTCGCCGCCGCGCAGCACGTCCCGCCCGGCGCCACCGATCAGCAGGTCGTCGCCATGGCCGCCGGCAAGCCGGTCGTTGCCGGCGCCACCATCGAGGATGTCGTCGCCCGCCTTGCCCCGCAGCTTGTCGTTGCCGCCAAGCCCGAGCAGATGGTCGTCGTCGACCGAGCCAACCAGCAGATCGTCGCTGTCGCTCGCCCCCGGCAGTTCTGCCGCCGCACCCGGGGTGAGGTCATAGATCGCGACATTGTCGAACTCGATCCCCGCCACGCCCCAAGAATAGACGCCCGCCGCACCACCGTCGAGGTCGTGAACCTCAAGCGCGGTGTCGAAGATCGCCTGGCCGTCGACCCAGACCTGCATTTTGCCGCCGTTGTTCTCGGCCCGCAGATGGAAGGTTTCGCCCGGGGTATAGGTGGTGGTCACCCGCCCGATGTAGCTTTCATAGCCGTCGACGACCTTGACCAGCGTGGTCAGACCGACACGGGCGTCGATCTCCAGCTTGTAATAGTTGTCTTCGTCGATCCAGTTCAGCATCAGACCGGCGCCGCCGGCGGTGGGGGCGGTGACCTGCGCCTCGATCCCGTAGTCCTCGAGGTTCCGGTCGCCGTCCCGGAGCGCATAGGTGCCCTTGTGCAGCGCATAGACGCCATCACCCAGGGGCGACCAGCCGCGTTGCCAGACATCGGGGTTCGATGCGCCGTCCCAGGTCAGCTCGCGGCTATAGGCCCCGGATTGCTCCACCAGCGCGCCGTCGATCACCGCCCAGTCGGCGGAACCGCCCAGTTCGGTGGTGTCGACGATGGTCCAGCCGGCGTGATCGCCGTCCTCGAACTGATCGGCCGCGATCAGACGGTCACCGCTGACCACATCGACCTTGATCTGATCGGTGCTGGCGCCGCCATTCAGCGACAGATCGAAGGTGTTGGTGCCGGTATAGGCCTGCACCTCGGTCACCAGCCCGTCGGTTTCGCCGGCGAGCCCGGTCCAGGTGGCATCGGCAAGGCCCTCGGGCAGCTCGGAGCCTTCACCGTTCAGGGTCACGCTTTCGACACCGTCGCCGTTCCAGTCGATGACCCGGAAGTCATCACCGGCATCGGCGCCCAGATCGGGGGCGCGCACCACCACATCGTCGAAATAGGCCCGCGATTGGCCGTCGGTGTAAAGCCCGACGGTGCCCGACCCCAGCGGTGCGTCATCCTCGACCGCGCCACCGAACAGCAGCTGGTCGTCCATCTGCACCGTGATCCGGCCGCCGACGATGGTCACCTTCACGTCGATCTCGCTGTTGAAGCGATAGCCGCCGTGTTCCTCGGCCAGCACGGTTTCGACCCCGTCCTGCACCTTGACCAACTGACGGGTGTTGTTTTCGGCATCGAACAGCAGCTTGTACTGATTGTCACCGTCCTGATGGCGGAAGCTCAGGCCCATCACGTCGTTGTCGAGCGCCCGCATGGTGGCCTCGAAGGTGATGTCCGCCCAGTCGCCACCCTGCCAGAGGATCAGGTTGTCCGCCATATCGGCGGATTCGAACAGCGCGCCGCCTTCGCCGCCGGAGGCCACCGCCCCCTTGACCGAGAAGGACGTGCCGTTCTCGAAGCCGACGGCGATCTGTTCCACCGTGACCGCGCCGAAATCGGTGGCATCAAGGCTCCCGTCGAAGTTCAGCTGCACCGATCCCTCGGCCGGAGAGCTGTCGAAGGGGCCATCCGCATCGACGCCGCCAAGATTGGCGATGGTGGTGGCATCGAGCACCTCGGGCACGAAGGTAAAGCTTGCCAGGCTCACCTGCTGCGTCTCGCCATCCTCGTCGGACAAGATCAGGAAGCCGTCCTTGCTGAGCGCCCAGCGCGAGGTGCTGGCGTCAGAGGTCAGGGTCTGCGTCCCCACCAATTCGCCATTCACGTATTTGTTCAGCACATGGGCGCCGTCTTCGACCGAGAAGGAAAAGGCGATCCGGTTCCAGGCGTCATATTGGATCGCCCCCTGATAGTTACCCGAGATCCCGAGACCGGCAGTGCCATCGCCCGCATTGCGCAGCGCAACATCCGCGTCCGAGCTGTTGCCGAGGTCGGTCTGCAGCAGAGCGGCATAGCTTCCCTGGCCGCTGGCGACATAGAGGTCATAGATCAGCGTGTATTCCAGCGCCCCGGCGCTGCCCTCGGGCTGCACCAGGATGCCTTCGTTCGGCGCCAGCGCGTCGATCTGCGCCACGGTGACCGGGGTTTCGCCGATCCGCGGCAGGCCGAGGTCGGCGTCGGTGGCAAGGTTGACATAGGCCGGCGCATCGCGATCCGGGGCGACCCAGCCTGCCGCATCGCCATCGTCGAAGGTTTCGATCAGATAGGTCTTGTCGGTTTCCACGATCACCCGGTGATCGCTCCGGCTGGTGGTGCCGTCCGGCGCCTCGACTTCCAGCACCAGATCATTGACCCCGGCGCCAAGCGAGACCTCGGCATGCTCGCCTTCGGCGATCAGCTCGCCCTTTTCGCTGTACCAGCGGAAGGTCAGGCTTTCCTCGTTGGGATTGCTGGTGGCAGAGGCGTCCAGCGCCACCGTGGCCTCGGTCGCGCCGGCCTCGGCCTGGGCGATCTGGTCGGATCCGGCATCGGCGATCGCCTCGGCCTCGCGTTCGCCGAGATCGACCCCGGTATAGGTTTCCTCATGGCCCACGTAATCGCCGGTCAGCCCGTCGCGGGACATCTCGCCATCGCCACGGCCACCGCTGAAATACTGATCCAGTTCAGTGAAATAGGTCTCGGTGTAGAAGGCGTTGTTGGTCGGGTCGACGGTGACCAGACGCACCGCGCCATTGCCGCCGTTGCCGCCCTGCGATGCATCGCCGCTGCCGGTCGACTCGAGCGCGACACCGTTCTGGTAGTTCACCAGGAACTGATAGACCGGATTGCCGAAGTCGTTGTAGGAGACCACCGTCTCGGCGCCGTCGCCGAAGATGTGCCCGCCGGCGGTGAACACCACGTTCGGGTGCTTGGAGATCACCTCGCGCCAGATTTCCTCGCCGTCCCAGGAGCCTTCGGCATCGCGGCCCAGGCCATAGTTATAGCCCGCGCCTTCGCCGTTGAGCGGCCCGCCCAGGGCGTCGTGGCGGCCGTCGAAGTCGTTGTAGGAATGGGTGAGCACCATCACCTTGCGGTCGCCATGCTCGGTCAGCACCTCATCGGCCCAGCGCAGGACGTCATCACGCGGCCCGAATTCCAGGTTGAGGATCATCCAGCCGCTGCCGTCGGGCGCATCCCAGAGGTGATAGTTGTTGTCGTAGCGATCGCCTTCCTGATCGTAGACGCCGCCGAAGGTCGGATCCTCGCTCATGTAGCTGGTGGAGAATGCGCCGTTGAAAGTGCTGGTGGCGCGTTCGTTCGACGAGCCGCCGGCGCCGATGTCGTGGTTGCCCGGCAGCACCGAGAAGGGAATGCCCGCCTCGCGCAGCACGTTCATCGCATTCAGCGCGATGTCGAATTCCTCGCTGCCGGCGTGCTGGGTGATATCGCCCACATGGGTGACAAAGCTGATGCCCTTGTTGTCGGCATTGTCGACCAGCCAATTGGTCAGATTGGTGAAGGTGCTGGTGCGTTCCTCGCCGGCGTTGCGGTCGGCATAGTCCTGGGTATCGGGCAGGATGGCGATGGTATAGGCGCCTTCGCCCGCCACCCGCACCCGCAGGTTGTCGGTCAGGGTTTCGCCGCCCACATCGGCGCTCAGCACCAGATCGGCGGCGCCGAGATCGCCATAGGCCAGGGTCAGGACGCCATCCTCGATGGTGGCCTCGACCGCCTCGCCGTTGCTGTTGGTAACGGTGAAATTCTCGGCATCCGGGCCGAACACCTCGGTCAGGTCAAAGCTCTGCGGCGCATCGCCTTCGGCCACCAGCATGTCCTTGAGCCCATGTACCGCGGGCACCTCCGGCTCGGGGTCGGTCCCGGCCTGCTGCGACAGCAGCTCTGCCGTGCCGCTGCCCTGTTCGATGGTCACGCCATAGTCGCTGAACCCGATCTGCAGCGCCTCGGTTCCGGCGAGGGGGCCTTCGGCGTCGACACCTCCAAGCGCGGCGATCGCCGCGCCATCCAACACCTCGGTCGTGAAGGCGAAATGCGCGAGATAGCCGGTGCCGACCTCGCCGTCGTTGTCGCCCATCACCAGAAAGCCCTTCTCCGCATCAAGCGAGAAGCGCGCGGTATCGACGGTCTGGCTGCCGACCAGCGCGCCGTCGATGTATTTGTTGAGCGTGGTGGTGTCGCCTTCGGTCTCGACGGTGATGGCGACGCGGGTCCAGCTGTTCAGCTCCACGCTGCCTTCATAGATGCTGTCGATCCCCAGCCCGCCGTCGGAGCCGCGGATGAACAGATCGCCATCGCTGCCGTTCTCGACATCGGTCTGGAACAGCGCGTGATAGTTCGCAGGCAGGTCGGAAAGGTTCAGGTCCCACACCATCGTATAGCTGGAGACCGAGCCTTCCAGACCTGCGGGGACGACATGAAGCCCTTCTTTGGCGTCGTAGCTGCCATGCTCCATCACCGCGATATCGGCGCCCGGTTCCTCGACCCCCAATTGGGAGGTCCGGCCGAAGCGGCTGTCACCAGCGGTCACCACCGTCTGCAGATCGGCGCCTTCAAGCACCACGGTCGCGGAGCCATAGCTGGGGGCGATGTCATTGCCGGTGAACTTCAGTTCGATCGCCTCGCCGCCCGGCGAGACCGGGAAGAAGCCCGCCGCATCGGGCTGCGGCACGCTGGCGATCGCGGCGTTGACGACCTCGAAATCCGGATCGGCCAGGAAGAAGACAGAGGAGACATAGCCCGGCGCGGTTTCGCCGTCGTTGTCGGAGAACAGCAGCAGGCCGTTTTCGCCCAGCGACCAGCGCGCGGTTTCGCCAAGGTCATGCGCCTGCACCATCTCGCCGTTCACATAGGTGGTCAGCACGGTTTCGCCGTCTTGCTGCGCCACGGTGATCGCGATCCGGTTCCAGACGCCGAACGCGACGCTGCCGCTGTACTGGCTGGAAATGCCGATGCCTGCGGTGCCGTCGCCGTTGTTCTTCAGAAACAGGTCGCCATCCCCGTCGCCGGTCTGCATCAGGCTGATATAGCCGCTGTCGGTCTCCGGGATCAGCAGGTCGAAGGCGACCGCATATTGGCTGACGTCACGGCCGGGCAGAAGGCGCAGCCCCTCGTCCGAACCATTGGCCGGAAAGGACAAAACGGAGCTGTCGGCTCCGTTGATCAGGTCGATACCAAATTCACTGGCTTGCCCCAGTTGATAGCTTTCATAAGTGCTCGGCATGTCATCCTCACCAGAAATGATTCCGGCCCGCGCCGGATCTTCGAGCGGGAGGTTGCAAATCGCACAGTCATCAAGCAAATCGATTTAGCCGCTCCAGGACATTGGTATAGCCTATGAACTTTTTACAAATCCGTGCCTTTCACATGACCGTCCAAGAGGGCGGCGTCGGTCGTGCTGCCGCTGCGATGAATGTCAGTCAGCCAACGATATCTCAGCATATCAAAGACTTGGAAGCTCGAAGTAATGTGAAGCTGTTCCAGCGGGTCGGCAATCGGCTGGTGTTGACCGATGCCGGGCGCGAGCTTCTCGCTGTAACAAACAAACTAATGGCGGTCTCCGAAGATGTGGACCGGATGCTGGACCGCCGGCAGTTTCCGGCCACCGGGAAGTTGAGCCTTGCCAGCGACAGCCCGCGTCTGGCGGCGCTGGTCACCCGCGAGATGTTGGAGCAGCGTCCCGATCTCAACATCACATTGCGTCTGGCGACGATGGTGGAAATCACCTCGGGCGTCGAAAACGGGATCATCGACGCGGGCATTTCGGTGGACCCGCCGTTGGGGGACGCGACCTTGCTGATCACCCCGATCCGCCGCGACCATCTTTGCGCAGCATTGGCCGTGGGTCATCCGCTGGCGGACGCCAAGAGCATTTCCCTGGCGCAACTGGCGCGGGAACGGCTGGTCTTTCGCGACAAGAGTTCGCGCACCCGGGTGCTCGCGGAACGGGCGATGGCCTTTGAAAATCTGGCCCCGCGCCGGATCATGGATTTCGGCAGCCGCGAGATCATCCGCGAGGCCGTGGCCCATGGCATCGGGGTGGCGATCTTCTCTGCGCTCGACTGCATGCCCGACCCGCGGGTCCGCTATCTGCCCATCGACGTCGGCAAGATGAAGCTGAGCTTTGTGGAACACGCCATCGTTCGCCGCGATCGCAAGCAATTGCCAGAGGTGGCGCTGTTCCTGGACACCGCCAAAAACCTGGCTCAGACGCCTGAAGTCGATTAGGCGGCTGCCTCAGGCGCGGCGCAGCGGAGCCCTTGTGTCACCCTGGGGCGGGGGCCGCCCCGGACAACCATCGCGCGAAGATGTTCATCGCCCGCGTCGACGCCCGGTCGGACGGCCAGGCGAGGTAATATCGCCCGGCTGAGACGGTCGCACCGAAGGGTTGCGCCAGGCGGCCCTGCCGGATGTAGCGCTCGAACATGGCGACCGGTAGCAACGCCACTCCGGCGCCGGCTGCGGCCAGTTCGGCAAGGGCCACCGAACTGTCGAACACCGGCCCCGAAACGGGCGGGCAGGGGGTGCCCGCCGCGGCGAACCAGCCTGGCCATTCGGCGCTGCGATAGCTGCGCAGGAGGGTCATCTGCCCAAGGTCCGCCGGGTGCTGCAGTCGCGCCGCCATTTCGGGCGCACAGAGTGGCGACAGCGGCGCCTCCAGCAGGGGGATCGCGTCATGGCCGGTCCAGCCGCCCATCCCGAAGCGAATGGCCATGTCGAGCCCCTCGCGCAGGATCTCGACGCGGTTGTTATTGGTCGAGATCCTCAGGTCGATCTCGGGATGGGCCTCGCGGAAGGCATCGAGCCGCGGCATCAACCAGCCAAGGGCGAAGGTCGTGTTCACGCCAACCGCCAGCACCTCCACGTCGCGCCGCCCGCCCAGACGGTCGAGCACCCGCGCCATGGCGTCGAAGCCGTGTTCCAGGACCGGGAAGAGCAGCCGGCCCTCGTCGGTTGGGATCAGCCCTTGCGAGGTGCGCAGGAAGAGAGACGCGCCAAGCAGATCCTCCAGCCGGGCGATCTGATGGCTGACGGCCGCCTGGGTCACGCGGAGTTCGGTCGCGGCCTTGGTGAAGCTGCCCTGGCGCATCGCGACCTCGAAGACCCGCAGGGCGTTGAGTGGCAGATCAGGACGATCCATCGCATTACCTCAGCTAATGGTAGGTTATAAGATTTGTCGTTTGAGGCAGGTATGCAGGATGGATTAGGCAAGGTCCATGACATCACTTGATGTCCGATCCCCTGGGCGCCCTCGGCGCCCGGTCTCAAAAAGGAACATTACATGCGGTTCACCACCTCTGTCCTGTCGCGCGCTGCGGCAGGGCTCGCCCTCGGTCTGTCTCTGGCCACCACTGTGATCGCCGAACCTCCGCTCAAGACACTGGCCGATACGGTTGCGCAGGTCGAGGACCGGCTTGGCGCCCGGGTCGGCATTGCGCTCGTCGATACCGGCTCGGGCCAATCCTGGACCCATCGGGCGGACGAACGTTTTCTGATGAACAGCACGATGAAGGTGCCGCTCTGCGCCGCGGTGCTGGCACGCCACGACGCGGGGGCGCAGTCCCTGGACGAGATGCTGACCATCCGGCCGACAGATGTGCAGTCCTATGCGCCGGTCACCGAAAAGCGCGTTGGCGGCAGTATGACCATCGCGGATCTCTGCCTGGCCGCCATCGACATGAGCGATAACACCGCCGCCAACCTGCTGATCGACCATCTGGGCGGGCCGCAGGAGGTGACGCAGTTCTTTCGCAGCATCGGGGATCCGGTCAGCCGGCTGGATCGGCTCGAACCCGAGCTGAACACCTTCGTCGCCGGTGATCCGCGCGACACCTCGACCCCGGTCGCCATGGCGGAGATGCTGCGCGCGGTCCTGCTGGGCGATGCTTTGGAGCCCGCCTCTCGCGACCAATTGGCGGAGTGGATGCGCCACGGTGGCGTGACCGGCGCGCTGCTGCGCCGGGAGGCTCCTGCGGGGTGGCAGATCCTCGACAAATCCGGCAGCGGCAGTCATTCGCGCAATATCGTGGCGGTGGTCACCCCGGCCGGGCGCGCCCCTTGGATCGTCACCATCTTCCTGTCGGACGTCGACGCGGACTTTGCCACCCGCAACGCGGCTCTGCAGCAGCTCGGCGCGTCGGTCATGGGGGTCATCCGCGGCTAGCCTGTCGTCCTGACCCAGCCGGAACGCCTTTGCACCCCGGGTTGGCTCGACCGGCGATCCGGGGGCGAGGCACCGGGGGGGCGGCAGGGTCAGATTGCGCCATCACAAGACTGGTCAATATCGCCTGGGCAGGGCTCGCCGCCGCGCGCACCTCCTGCCCGGGCTCGCTTCCGTTTCGGGTTGAATTGTTCGCGGCGGCGCGTAAGAAGGCGCTGCATGTCGCCACGCCACCTCAAAATCGCGCCACGTCAAGATGCAGCCCAGCCTGGATGGCCCACATAAGCGGAATGTCTCTGTGTCGGCGGGCAAGAGGGAGCGGGAAATCGCTTAATCGGTTCGTTCAGGTAGTTCCACGATGCGCAAACCCGCCGAAGGCGGCTAGGTGACTGAAAATCAAGGGTGCGTTCGAATCGCACCCCGCGACGAGAGCAGGAGCAAGGTCCAAGTGCGGACAGACAAAGCAAACGGCCGGGGCGGGCGCGCTTCGGTATCGACCCAGCCATTCCAGATTCGCGGACGGTTCATCACCGCGATCGCCCTGCGGCTGGATAACGAAGACCTCGACGCCGCTTTCTTCGAGGCCCTCGACGAGCAATTGCGGCAGGCGCCGCAGCTCCTGCTCGATGCGCCGCTGATCCTCGATCTGGGCATGGTGCCCGGTCTGGTCGATGTCGATCTACTCCGTGAATTGGTGGTGCAGCTGCGCGGGCGGGACCTGCAGGTTTTCGGGGTGCAGAACGCCTCGGACACGCAATGTGATGTGGCGGCGGAACTGGGGCTGATCCCGGTGACCATCGGGCGCGAAATTCCGGTGGAAAAGGCCGCGGCCAGCGGCCGGCGCAAGATCGACAAGCTGCTGCCTCCGGACAACAAGCTGATCACCGAACCGGTGCGCTCGGGGCAGGTCATCTTCGCCGAACGCGGCGATCTGACGGTGATCGGCTCGGTCTCCTCTGGGGCCGAACTGATTGCGTCGGGCAATATTCATGTCTATGGCACCCTCCGCGGCCGGGCCATCGCTGGGGCACATGGTGACGAATCCGCGCGCATCTTCTGCCTGCGGCAAGAGGCGGAACTGCTGGCCATCGCGGGGATCTACCGCACCAGCGAAAGCATCGGCGACACGCTGCGGGGGCAGAGCCTGCAGGTGTTTCTGAAGGACAACGGATTGCATTTGGAGGCGCTCGCATGACGACGCAAATGAAGGACAAGCCGCCTCTGGGGAGGATCATCGTGATCACCTCGGGCAAGGGCGGGGTGGGCAAGACCACCTCGGCGGCGGCAATTTCCGCAGGCCTTGCGAAGCTTGGCTACAAGACGGTGGTGATCGACTTCGACGTCGGTCTGCGCAATCTCGACATGATCATGGGATGCGAACGCCGGGTGGTGTACGATTTCATCAACGTGATCCAGGGCGATGCGCTGCTGAAACAGGCGCTGATCAAGGACAAGCGGCTCGACACGCTCTATATCCTGCCGACCTCGCAGACCCGCGACAAGGACGCGCTGACCAAGGAGGGCGTCGAGGCGGTTCTGAACGAACTGAAGCAGGAGTTCGACTATATCCTCTGCGACAGCCCGGCCGGGATCGAACGCGGTGCGCAACTGGCGATGTATTTTGCCGACGAGGCGGTGGTGGTGACCAACCCCGAGGTTTCCTCGGTCCGCGACAGCGATCGCGTCCTGGGTCTGCTGGCCAGCAAGACCAAGCGCGCCGAAAGCAAGTCGGAAGAGCCGGTGAAAGCCCGCATTCTGCTGACCCGTCACGATCAGGCCCGGATCGACAGGGGCGAGATGATGACGGTGGAGGACGTGCTCGAAATCCTCGCCGTGCCGCTGATCGGGATCATTCCCGAAAGCCAGGCGGTGCTGCGGGCCTCGAACGTCGGCACGCCGGTCATCCTCGACGAGCCGTCGAACGCCAGCATCGCCTATGAGGATACCGTCGCGCGGCTCACCGGTGAGGACATCCCGATGCGGATTGGCGAGGAACGCCGCCCCGGCCTGTTCCAGCGGCTGTTCGGGCGCACGTCATGAGCTTGTTCGGTTTCTCCCTCAAACCCCGTCGCGCGAAGACGGCCCAGACGGCCAAGGATCGCTTGCAGCTTCTCCTGGCGCATGAGCGCGCTGGCGGCTCGGGCGCGGCCGACTTCCTGCCGCAGCTTCAGAACGACATTCTCGCGGTGATCCGGAAATACGTCACCGTCGAGGACAAGGATGTCGAGGTCCGGATGCAGCGTGACGATGGGGTGTCGAGCCTTGAGATCAACATCGAAATGCCCGCGACCCCGTCGAAGCCGCGCGGCTCCTGACCGGTCCGCCTTGGGATCATCTGCCGCGCCCGGCGCGGTTCATGCAAAGGTCGGCCCCCGGGCCGGCCTTTGTCCGTTTTGCGGGGCACTTGCGGCGCGGCGGCCTGCGATCGCCTCTGAGGCCGGGCGGATCACTTTTTCCGCAGATAGGCCCAGGAGACATAGCCCTTGAGCCCGCGCGCCTGGTCGAGCGAGACGTTGCACCAGCGGGTGCCGCCGGTCTGCTGGCAGCTATGGATGCGCAGGACGGTGCCGTTCGGCAGCCCGAGGATCACGTTATAGCCGGTCCCGGGGCCGGCGCGCATCTTCAGCATGTCGTCGGTCTCGACGCCATAGACCTCGTAACGGTCGCGCCAGGCGGCCGCGGCGGGGGCCGCACCCAACACCACGGTCAGCATCGCCGCCGCCAGCGTCAAAAGGACGGTTCCGCGCATCGTTTTCTCCTGCTGTCTGCCTCGGGGACAGTCTAATCCCTTCGCTCTGGGAAAGGAACGGGAAGAAACGCGCCGGGCTGCGGATCGCCATGGCGGGCGAGCGCCGCGCCCCCTGGACGAAGAGGGCGCGGGCGTCGGTTCAGGCCGCCAGTTCGGCAGCCACCAGGTTCAACCAATAGGCCACGCCGATCGGGATCAGAGCGTCGTTGAAATCATACTTCGGAGTATGAACGAAGGCGGCCTCGGGGCCGTCGCCATTGCCCATCATCACATAGGCGCCCGGCACCTTTTCCAGCATGAAGGAGAAATCCTCGGAGCCGCCGGCAAGCGGCGCCTTGGGGTCGACCATGTTCTCGCCCACCGACACCCTGGCGGCGGCGACAGCGCGGGAGACTTCGGCACCGGTGTTCACCAAGGGCGGATAGCGGCGGGTATAGATCAGCCGCGCCGAAACGCCATGGGGCGCGGCGCAATGCTCTGCAAAGCTGCCGATCGACTGTTCCAGCAGGTCGCGGATCTGCGGCCGATAGGATCGGGCGGTGCCACGCACCACCACCTTGGCGGGGATGATATTAGGGCTCATGTAGTCCCCGGCGGCGATATGCCCGACCGAGATCACCGCCGAGTCCGTGGCCGGCACCTTGCGGGAAATGATCTGCGCCAGGGCAGCGATGAACTGGCCCGCCGGCACCGTCGGGTCGGTGGCGGTATGCGGCATCGCGCCATGGCCGCCGCTGCCCTCAAAGATCACCTCCCAGGTATCGCCGGCCGACATGAAGGGGCCGGGGCGCGTCAGCACGCGGCCAAGCGGTTCCTTGGGGGCATTGTGCAGCCCATAGACAGCATCACAGGGGAACAGATCGAAAAGCCCGTCCTCGATCATCACCCGGGCGCCGCCCAACCCCTCTTCGGCGGGCTGAAAGATGAAATGGACGGTGCCGGCGAAGTCCGGATCGGCGGCCAGCTTCTCGGCGGCGCCCAGCAGCATCGTCGTATGGCCGTCATGGCCGCAGGCATGCATCTTGCCCGGCACCTCCGAGGCATAGGGCAGGCCGGTCTGCTCCTCGATGAAAAGCGCGTCCATGTCGGCGCGCAGCGCGATCACCCGCTGACCGGGGCGCTTGCCCTTGAGCGTGCCGACCACGCCGGTGCCGCCCAGGCCGCGGTGGATTTCGATCCCCATCTCGGCCAGGCGCCGGGCTACGATATCGGCGGTGCGATGTTCCTCGAAGGCGGTTTCGGGGTGACGGTGCAGATCCTGGCGCAGCGCGGTCAGGCGGGTGATGAAAGCGCTGTCGTTGCGCAGCGTGTCAGGCGTGATGTGAGGCATTGGTGTCTCCGTCCGGGCCGGTGGCCCTGAGGTTCGCAAGGCTCCGCGCGCATGTGGCGAGCCCGTGCAGGAAGATGGCGATGATAAAGATGGGCACGGTCACGGCGACGAAGATCGTGGGCATGTCGAAGGTTTCGGCCGTGGTATGCATGTTCCGCGCCAGGAACGAGCGGGCGGGGTTCAGGCCCGGCCCATAGAAGCAGAAGAAGAGGATCGGGCCCAGGAAGGTCACCACTGCGGCGCCGCGCAGCAGCGCCGCCAGCCCCAGCACCGGCCGCGGCAGGGTGGCGGGCAGCTTGACCAACCGGGGGTCGAAACCGGTGCGATAGGAGATGGAGGCCCCAAGCAGGCCGACCCAGACCATGGCATAGCGCGCGGCCTCCTCGGTCCAGGCGGGGGGCGCGGAAAAGCCATAGCGGGCCACGACCTGCAGCGAGATGAAGGCCACCATCAGCACCAGACCGACCAGGGCGATGGCACGCAGCACGCGGTCGACGCCGAAGCTCAGCCGCTCCAGGAAAGTTGCAAGCGATGTCATTGAAGGCTCCGTCGGGACGCGGGATGACCGCGCCCCAGTTGCGATCCTAACGGGATCAGTTCAGGAATTGCGTGATGTAATCAATGTTTTCCTGCGGCACGATCTGGTTCCAGACCGAGCGCGAGGCGGCGACGAACTTGTCGCGCTCGCCCGGCTCCAGCGGCGTGATCTCGATGCCACCGTCCTGGATCACCTGTTCGAAATAGGGCACCTGCTTGAGGGCCCAGTCGCGGTTCACCTCGACGCCATGCGCCACCGCCGCGTCGACCCAGCCCTTTTCCTCGTCGGTCAGGCCGCTGTACCAGTCGTCGGACATCATGATGACCTTCGGCACCGGGCCGGCCTCTAGCGGGGTGAAATAATGCAGCAGCTCGACCTGACCGGCGGCAACCACGGTCGAGGGCGGGTTGAAATGGCCGACGGCGACGCCGGTCTGCAGCGCGTTCGGGGTCTCGGCCCAGCTGACGACGGTGGGCTTGGCCCCCCAGGCGGCCATGACGGACACCTGGTCACCGCTCTGGGCGCGCAACCGCATGTCGGCGACATCGGCTAATGTGGTCACCGGCTTTTGGGTGTTGAACAGGCCCAGGGTGCCGCCGCGCATCGCAAAGCCGGCGACGCGCAGACCCAGCTTGCCGGCATCCGCGTTGATGTGATCCAGCGCATGGGACTCCGCCACCACCCGGTCGAATTCCGCCTCGTCCGAGGTCAGGAAGGGCAGGAACAGGGTGGAGGACCACTTTGAGGCCTTGATCAGCGATCCGGCGTTGCCGACATTGACGGCGATCAGCCCTTGCGAGGTCTGGTCGAACCGGTCGCTTTCCTTGCCGAGGGCGTTCGACGGGTGCACGACGACGTTGACGCCATGGCTGCCGAGGCTTTCGGCAAAGGCATGGATGAAGACATATTCCGCGTCATTCTTCAGATCTTCCGTGCCGGCGAAGGCGATGACGACATCGTCCATCGCCTGGGCGGCGCCGGCCAGCGCCAGCAGGCTGACGGTTGCAGCAAGCAGGGTGTTTTTCATGGATTGCTCTCCTGTTGGTTAGTTGATGAGGCCGAGATAGCGCGGCAGGGTGAGCGAGATGGCGGGAACGTAGATCAGCACGCCCAGCAGGATCAGCTCGACCAGAAGGAAGGGCAGGGTGGCGCGCACCAGGCGCCAATAGCCGATGTCGACCACCGTCGAGAGGATCAGCAGCACGCCCCCCAGGGGCGGCGTCAGCAGCCCCACG
This sequence comes from Pseudodonghicola sp., assembly GCF_048268305.1. Classification (NCBI taxonomy): domain Bacteria; kingdom Pseudomonadati; phylum Pseudomonadota; class Alphaproteobacteria; order Rhodobacterales; family Paracoccaceae; genus Pseudodonghicola; species Pseudodonghicola sp. The sequence goes on along the minus strand of NZ_JBLWVT010000006.1, from coordinate 240,388 downwards.
GTCAGGTTGAAGCCGATCAAAATGCCCATGTGCACCGGATCGACCCCCATGGCGATCGCCGGCGGGATCAGCAACGGACCCAGCAGGGCCACGGCGGCCTTGACGTCCATCACCATGCCGGCGGCCAGGAAGATCAGGTTCAGCACGATCATATAGCCGGTGGCGTCCAGGCCGATGGCGCCGATCAGCTCGGCCAGCCTGCGCGGCAGTTGCTCGACCGAGGTGAGATATCCGAAGGTGGCCACGGCGACGAGGATGATGAAGACCGCCCCCGACAGGATCACCGTGCGGGTCAGCGCCTCGTGCAGGTCGCGCAGGGTCAGCCGGCCATAGAACATCCCCACGGCCAGCGCGGCGAGCGAGGCGACGCCCGCCGCCTCGGCCGGGGTCATGACGCCGAAGAGGATGCCCGAGAGGATGATCGCCGGCAGGGTCAGTGCCGGCAGCGCGTTCAGCAGCGATGGCCAGAAACGCGGGATCTCGGATCCCTTGCCGCCCGGGTGATCATAGCGATGCGCCATGACCGCGTTGACCACCATCAGCACCGCCGCCAGCAGCAGACCCGGCACCACGCCGGCGGCGAAGAGCGCGACCACCGAGGTGTTCAGCAGCGCCCCGTAGAAGATCAGGATGATCGACGGCGGGATGATCGGCCCGATGATCGACGAGGCGGCGGTGATCGCGGCGGCATAGTCGCGGGTATAACCTTGCCGCTCCATCTCGGGCACCAGGGTGTTGCCGAGCGCTGCGGCATCCGCCGTCGCCGATCCTGAGATGCCGGCGAAGAAGACTGAGGTGAGGATGTTCACATGCGCCATGCCGCCCTTGAAGCGGCCCAGCATCGACAGCGAGAAGCGGATCAGCGCCTCGGTCACGCCGCCGCGGTTCATCAGCTCACCGGTCAGGATGAACAGTGGCATGGCGAGGAAGGCGAAGACGTCAAGCTGGCTCATCGCCCGTTGCGGCAGGGCGGCGAGATAACGCAGCTGGTCTTGGGTGAAGAAGCCGACAATGGTGGCGCCGCCGACGAAATAGGCGATGGCCGAGCCCGAAAGCAGCGTCGCGAAGAGAAAGAGGAAGGGTAAGATCGGCATCAATGTCTCCTTTCGGAAGAGACAATTGGACTGCCAGCCTATAGGCAATACGACAAATATTCGATATTCTATGCGTCGAAGCTATGGCTTTGCCTGATCATTCAGGGGAATTTTCCCTGCGTTTCCGGGGAAGGCCCCGCATTGCGCCTTTGGGCGAGGGACGACTAGGCGGTGGTCGTCGGGGCTGTGATGAAGAATTAGGCGCTTTGAGGAGCGAAATGGACGGGCTTAACCTGCATCGGCTTCAAGTCTTTCGGACGGTTTTCGAAACCGACAGCGTCAGCGCTGCGGCGCGCGCCATGCGCCTGTCGCAACCCACGGTCAGCCGCCATTTGCAGATATTCGAGGACGAACTGGGCTTCGTCCTGTTTCGCAACGTCTCGGGCCGGCTGGAACCGACCTGGGAGGCGCAGCGGCTCTATGCGGAAAGCGGCGGGCTGTTCGAACGGTTGGGGCAGGTGGAATATTCGGTGGAGTCGATCCGGCGCGGCACTCAGGAGGCGCTGCGGATCATGGCCACCGCGGCGCTTGCCTATGCGGTGGTGCCGGATGCGGTCGGGCGGCTGCACCGGCAGTTCCCGGAACTGGACATCGTGGTGGACAGCGGACGCCAGAACAACCAGCTGCAGGCCCTGCGCGAAGGGTCGATCGACCTCGCCATTGGCGGCGCCGCCGCGAATCGGCCGGAGCTGCGGCAGTGGATCATCGGCGACATGCCCCTGGTGGCGGTACTGCCCCCCGATCACCCCCGCGCGGGAGAAGAGGCCTTCGACCTGGCCTGGCTGATGGAAGCCGGCTGCGTGACCCATAACGTCGACGCGCCCCTGGGCCGCAAGCTGGAGGCCGAGCTGATCCGTCGCGGCATAGAACCCAGCCGTCGCCTGACCGCGCTGAGCATCCCCTTTGCCGTGGGCCTGGCCCGGGGGGCGGGGTTGTGCACGGTGGCTGACAGCCTGTCGGTTCTGACGCTGCGCGGCAGCGGCATGCGGATCCTGCCGCTGACCACGCCGCTGAGCCTGGAACTGGCGGTGATCCAGCTTGCCAATCGCCCGGAGCGCAGTCCGGTGACCGGTTTCATCGCCGCCATGCGCGCCGCCTATGCCGCCGCGGCGGACTTGCCGCTGAACGGATAGAAAACCATCGCCAGGGTCCATGGCGCTGGCCGGTTCGCCATCTTTCCCATGAAGTTTTGCATGAATATTATTCAGTAATATTTTGATAGAAAATGTTTTTCTAACTTGAGGTCTGCCTTTCCGGCTCCTCCGCCGCACCAATTCTGAATGTGCAGTCGGCAACCGGAACCATTCGCTAAGCCCCGGGATCAGCCGGATCACGAGAGAAAGACCTTATCGCCGAAGCTCGCGTTTGGAGAATACGCTTCCCTAATCCGGGCGATCTTCGAAATGGACGCAATGCCCCCGATCTCCTAGCCTAAATCTCGATAAAGACGGTAGATATAGGAGATTAAAATGACCGATATCGTCGGCCTCGCGGGAAGCCTGAACCTCCCGTCGCGCACCCGGGCGCTGGTCGAGGCAGCCACCAGACGGGTGACCGAACTGTCGGGTTTGCGCGGCCTTGTGCACGATCTGACCGACCTCGGCCCGGGGTTCGGCACCGCTCAGCGCGCCACAGACCTGGAGCCGCAGGCGCGGGCGGTCTTCGACCGCATCGTCGCGGCGAAGGCGCTGGTGATTGGCACGCCGGTGCACAAGGGCAGCTATGCCGGCCTGTTCAAGCATCTCTTCGACCTGATGGAGCCCGAGGCGCTGCGCGGCAAACCGGTCCTGCTGACGGCGACCGGTGGCGGGTTGCGTCATGCGCTGGTGATCGAACATCAGTTGCGCCCGCTCTTCGGTTTCTTCGAGGCCGATACCATGCCCACGGGCGTCTATGCGGGGCCGACCGACATCCTTGATGGCGCCATCGCCTCGCCCGAGATCTCGGCGCGGCTGAACGCGGCGGCCGGGCAACTCGTCGGCCGGCTGGCGCGGCACCCGCAACCCGCCTGATCGCGGCGCGACTCCGGTCGCGGCCTCCAGACCAATCGCAACATCGACCGCATGCCGGTGACGCTGCCCCCCCGGGGCCGGCGACCGATCCGTCATGCCCGAACCGACAGGAGACATTGAAATGCCTGCAGATACCACGACGACCGTGGCGCCGGCCGCCCGGATGCGCCTGCTGCCCGGCCTTCAGTTGACGCAGCTGGCGATGACCTGGGCCGTGCCGGCCGGGGTTGTCCTGCTTTGGGAACTCGCCGCCCGCGGCGGGCTCGTCACCCCTCACGTCCTGCCGGCGCCAAGCCGCGTTCTGGCCACCGGCTGGGAACTGGCCCAAAGCGGCGAGCTTGGGCGCCATCTTGTCGCCTCGCTGGCGCGGGCCTCGATCGGCTTTGTCATCGGCGGCACCATCGGTTTCGCGCTGGGCGTGGCCGTCGGCATTTCGCGCCTGGCGCAGACGCTGCTCGATCGCTCGGTGCAGATGATCCGGGCGATCCCCTTCCTGGCGCTTCTGCCGCTGGTCATTGTCTGGTTCGGCGTCGGCGAGGGGGCCAAGCTCTTTCTGGTCGCGCTGGCGGTGGTTTTCCCGGTCTATATCAACACCATGCTGGGGATGCGCCAGATCGACCCCAAGCTGATGGAGCTGGCCCGCGTCACCGGGCTGGGCTGGCCGGCGATCGTGCGGCGGATCATCCTGCCCGGCGCCATGCCCTCGGTGCTGACCGGTGTTCGCTATGCGCTGGCGCAGGCCTGGCTCGCGCTGATCATCGCCGAGACCCTGGCCACCACTCGGGGTATCGGTTTTCTCGCCATGGACGCGCGCGAGTTCCTGCAGACCGACGTCATCCTGCTCACCATCGTCATCTATTCGATCGTCGGCGTCGGCGCCGATGCTCTGGCCCGGGTCTTCGAACGCCGGCTGCTGGCCTGGCACCCGAACTATGCGGAGGGTCACGCATGACCTATCTTCCCCCGGTTTCTCGCGACCTGTCGCGCAGCGACCGTTTCGCAGACATCCCGCTTGCGGTCTCGGTCACCGGCCTCGAACGTCGCTATGGCAGCCGGCTGGTCATTCAGTCGCTCGATCTGGAGATCCGCGAGGGCGAATTCGTGGCTCTCCTCGGCGAAAGTGGCTGTGGCAAGACCACGCTTTTACGGGCGCTCGCGGGGCTCGATACGCCCGATGCGGGTGAAATCCGCGCGCCTGCGCGCCCTGCCGTGGTGTTCCAGGAACATCGGCTGCTGCCCTGGGCGACGCTCTGGCGCAATGTCGCGCTCGGGCGGGAGACTGTCGAGGGACGCGCCGCCGCCGCCCGCGCCCTGGCCGAAGTGGGCTTGCAGGGGCGCGAGGACGACTGGCCGCGGCGTCTCTCCGGCGGGCAATCGCAGCGCGTGGCGCTGGCCCGGGCGCTGATGCGCGAGCCGAAGCTCCTGCTGCTCGACGAACCCTTCGCCGCGCTCGACGCGCTGACCCGGATCCGGATGCACGATCTGGTCCGCGATCTGGTCGCCGTTCACCGCCCTGGCGTGCTGATCGTCACCCATGACGTGGACGAGGCGATCACCCTTGCCGATCGCATCCTGGTCATGCGCACCGGTCGCATCGCCGCCAGCTTCACCCCGGCCGAGATCGACCGGCAGCTTCTGCGTCAGGCCCTGCTGGAAGAGCTGGGCGTGACCCATCACTGACCTCTTTCCTGAAAGGACATCCAAGATGAAACGCAACCTTATCGACCGGCGCCGCCTGCTGCGCAGCGGCGGTGCCGTCCTCGCCAGCGCGGCGAGCGGTCTTCTCTCTCCGGCGCTGGCGCAAGGCGGTGCCGGGCTCAGCCGCACCACCGATGTGGTGCGCGTCGGCTATGGCCGTGGTGGTCTGACCCTGGTCGCCAAAGAGCGCGGCGCCTTCGAGGCGCGGCTGGCGCAACAGGGCATCCGCGTCGAATGGGTCGGCCCCTTTCCCAACCACGCGCCCTCGATGCAGGCGGTGGTCGGCGGCAGCGCCGACTTCGGCTTCTGGGGCTCGACCACCCCTGCGCTCGCCGCGATGCTGGCCGGCGCGCCGCTGGTGTTCAACAGCTTCAACATCTATGCGCCGCGCTCGACCTCGATCATCGTCAAGAAGACCAGCGGCATCGACAGCGTCGCCGATCTCAAGGGCCGCTCGGTGGCGGTGAACCGCTCCGGTCTGGGAGAGTTCCTGCTGGTCGCGGCGCTCGAACAGAACGGGGTCGACCGCGATCAGGTCAATGTCGTCTATCTCAATCCGCCGGACGCCGGCCCGGCCTTTGCACAGGACAAGGTGGATGCCTGGTCGATGTGGTCGCCCGCCGTCGATATCTCGCGCTTCGAGAATGACGCCAAGGACATCTTCAACGAGGGGCGCGATCTGGAATTCCTGATCGACTTCGCCTCGCTGGTGACCCGCCGCGAGTTCTCGGAACGAAATTCCGAACTGGTCCGCGCTGTTCTCGACGCCTACAGCGCCGAGGGCGCCTGGCAGAGCGCGAACCCGCAGGAGGCCGAGGCCATCGCCCAGGCCGAGGCCGGCTATGCCGACGAGGTGCGTGATTACCTCGCCGGGCTGGCGCGGGTGAACCGGTTCCACGAGCCCGACGATGCGGATTTCATGGCCGGCTTCCAACGCGCCGCCGACTGGCTGGCCGACCGGAAGATCATCCGGTCCCGCATCGACGTGGCCGAGGTCAGCGTGAAGATCCCCGGAGGTGCGGCATGACCCGGCCCCATATCCGCCTTGGCGTTAACGTCCTGGCCTCGGGCCGACACGACGCCGCCTGGAAGACCTTTGACGACAAGCGTCATCTGTCCACCGACATCGACCATTTCGTGCAGATCGCGACATCGGCCGAACGCGGGCTGTTCGACGCGATCTTCTTCGCCGACGGGCCGGGCGGGCTGGTGTCCGAGGCCCATAGCCGGCCCTGGCGCGCGCTCGATCCGATGGTGCTGGTGGCGAACCTCGCCGCGCATACCGAGCACGTCGGGCTGGTCTGCACCACCACCACGCTCTTCGGGCATCCCCATACCATCGCCCGGCAGATCGCCTCGGTCGATCATGCCAGCGGTGGCCGTGCCGCCTGGAATATCATCACCTCGCAGACCGCGCCGGCGCTGGGCGCCTTCGGCCTGTCGCAGGGCTGGGACCAGCAGGATCGTTACCTGCGGGCCGAGGAATTCGTCCGCATCGTCACCGGTTTCTGGGATAGTCTGCCCGACGAAGCGGTCGTCGCCGATACCGAACGCAGCCTTTATCTCGACCCGGCGCGGCTGCGGCCGCTGGCCTTCGAGGGCCAGCATTTCTCGGCGCGGGGCGCGCTTTCTGTGCCCGAGACGCCGCAGGGGCGGCCGGTGATCTTCCAGGCCGGCCAGTCGGCCGACAGCCGCGCCTTCGGCGCCCGCTATGCCGATGCGCTTTTCACCGGGCAGCGGGTGATCGAGGGCGCCCAGGCCTTCTACTCCGAGGTCAAGGCGCTGGCGCTTGGCTATGGGCGCGATCCCGACCACCTGCTGGTGATGCCGGGGCTGTTCCCGATCCTCGGCGCCACCGAGGAGGAGGCGCGCCGGCGCAAGCGCGCGCTGGACGACGGGCTCGATGCCGCGGCGCTGCGAGACGAGCTGTCGCACCATCTGGCTGTCGATCCCGACCGCCTTGCCGATCTCGACGCGCCGCTTCCCTGGGCCGAGATCGAGGCCAATGAGGACAGCGTGCCGATCGCCTCGCGCTGGCATCGCAATGAGATGCTGAAGGAGGCGCGACTGAACGGCTGGAATATCCGCGATCTGATGTTCTCGAACATCACCGGCGGCCACCGCGTCTATGTCGGCACGCCCGAGAGCTTTGCGCTGGACATGGTTGACTGGGTCGACCGGCGCGGCGCCGACGGATTCAACCTCAATATCGACGTCCAGCCCGAGGGGCTGGACCTGATCGCGGATCAGGTGATCCCGGTCCTGCAACGGCTCGGCCGCTATCGCCGGGGATACGAGGGGCGCACCCTGCGCGACAACCTGGGCCTGCCGCGCTTCGTGGCCGGCGATGCCGCCGACCTGCGCGCCGCGGTCTGATCCCCCTGCACCAGAAAGGACTTCCCATGCTTGACAGTTCCAGACCTTCCGCCGATCGGCCGAGGTTGATTTCACCGCTCTCCGCCGGCCTCGGCCTTGGTCCCTTGTTCGAAGATCTCGCCCGGACCGCCCCGGGGCGCGAGACCGCGGCGGGGCTGCCCCATGCCGAGATGGCGGCGCTGAAGGCGGCCGGCATCGGCGCGCTCCGGCTGCCGGTCGCCTCGGGGGGCGGCGGGGTCTCGCTGACCGATTTCTTCGGCGTCGCCCGCGATCTGGCGGCGGTCGATTCCAACCTGGCCCATGCCTTCCGCAACCATTCCTGGCAGGTCGAACACGCGCTGCGCCACCTGACGCACCCGCTGCACGCCCGCGTGCTGGAGCTTGCGGCGGCGCATGCCACGGTGGGGCTGAGCTTTGCCGAAACCGATGCCCAGGCGGCCGGGGCGCCGCCCAGCCGGGTGCTGTCGCGGATCGACTGGGACGAGGCGCGCCAGAGCTATCGTGGTTCGGGTGACAAGCCCTATGCCACCGGGAACCTCTATAACGACGCCTTCGTCGGCACCGCGATCGACGGGCGGTCGGGCGAGACGGTGCAATATCTCGTCGAGCGGGGCGAGGGCGTCGGAACCGAAGACGATTGGCAGGGCTTTGGCCAGCGGCTGACCGGATCGGGCACCATGCGCTTTCGTGATGTGGCGATTGCCGCCGTCTATCCGCTCGATCCGCCAGAGCGCGAAGGCGCGGCGCCCTGGCGCTATACCTTCCATCAGATCTGGCTGACCAACTGCATCGCGGGCATCGCCCGGCGCGTCACGCTCGACGCCACCGAGGTGCTGCATCGCAGGGGGCGCAACTTCTATCACGGCGAGGCCGAGCATCCCTCGGGCGAACCGGTCCTGCAAGCCCTGCTGGGTCGCATCCGCGCCTATGCCGCCGCGATCGAGGCGGTGACCGACCGGGCGGTCGCGACGCTCCAGCAGGGCTGGGACGCCCGCAGCGGTGTCGACGAATACGACGCGATGCTGGCCGCGACCCTGGCCGCGAGCGAGGCCAAGGTGGTCGCCGACGATCTCGCGCCGCAGCTTGCCGGCTGGCTGATCGACCTCGGCTCAGGCTCGGTGGTGTCGCGCAGCGCCGCGCTCGACCGGCACTGGCGCAACATCAAGGTGATCGCCGCCCATAACCCGCGCCTCTACAAGGAGCAATTCCTTGGGCGTCAGCAGCTGACCGGGGCCTTGCCGCCGACCGGGGCCTTCTTCTGAGACCGCAGGAGCGATGACATGACTTTCCAGTCTTTGACCACCCGGCCCGAGGCCGAGGATATCCCGAGCGTCACCCCCGCCGAGGTCCGCGCGCGGCTTCTTGCCCGCGACGAAATCCTGCTGGCCGACCTGCGCGAGGAAGATCCCTTCGCCACCGGCCATCCACTTTGGGCCGCGAATTTCCCGCTCGGCCGGCTTGAAGCCGACGCGCTGCGGCGGATCCCGCGAAGGGACGTGCCGATCGTGCTTTACGGCCATGACGGATATCGCGATCTCGCCCCGGTCGCGGCGCGCATCCTCCGGCGGCTCGGGTTCAGCGACCTGCAACTGCTGGCCGGTGGGCTGGCCGCCTGGGAGGCGGCGGGGTTCGAGACCTTCATCGACGTGAACGCGCCGTCGAAGGCCTTCGGCGAACTGGTCGAGGCGCGCCGGCACACGCCGCTGCTGGCCGCCGAGGAGGTGGCGCGGCTGATCGGCTCGGAGAGCCCGCCGGTAATCCTCGACGCGCGGCGGTTCGACGAATACGCGACGATGAGCATCCCCGGCGGCATTTCGGTGCCGGGGGCGGAACTGGTGCTGCAGGTGCGCGATCTCGCCCCCGATCCGGCGACCCAGGTGATCGTCAACTGCGCCGGTCGCACGCGGTCGATCATCGGCACCCAGTCATTGATCAACGCCGGTATCCCCAACCCGGTGGCGGGCCTGCGCAACGGCACCATCGGCTGGACCCTGGCGGGGCTGGCGCTGGACACCGGCGCCGGGCGAAGGGCGCAACCGCCCTCGGCCCGAGCGCGGGCGCAGGCGGCGCGGGATGCGCGGGCGGTGGCCCGGCGCGCCGGCGTTGGGCGCGTCTCACTGGCCGAGGCCACGCGGTTGGCGCGGTCCGGGCGCTCGGTCTATCTGATCGACGTGCGACCGGCCGAAGACTATGCGGCGGGGCATCTGCCGGGCTTCGTCAACGTGCCCGGCGGTCAGTTGGTGCAGGAGACCGACCACACCCTCCCGGTACGTGGCGCGCTGGTGTTGCTGGCGGATGATGACGGCACGCGCGCCGATATGACCGCGTCCTGGCTGGCGCAGATGGGGTGGGAGGTTCACGTCCTCGACCCGGTTCCGGCCGCGGCGCGCAGTGCCAGGGGCGCGGCGGCGGTGCCGTTGCCCCCGGTTCCCGCGGTCGAGCGGATCACGCCAGGAGAGCTTTCGACGTGGCTTGACGGGGCCGGGCCGCGAACCGCTGTGGTCGACGTCTCGACCTCGGCCGCCTATGTCCGGGGTCACGTCCCGGGGGCCTGGTTCGCCCTGCGCAGCCAGTTGGCGCAGGCGCTGGGCCAGATCGGTGAGGCCGATTGTTATGTGGTGACGACGCCGGACGAGGTGCTGGCGGCCCTTGCCGCCAGCGATCTGGCCGAGCTGACCGGGCGTCCGGTGCGATTGCTCGTAGGGGGGCTTGCCGCCTGGGCGGCGGCGGGGCTGCCGGTGGAGGAGGGGGAGACGCGCCTCGCCTCGCCCCGGGTCGACCGCTACCGCCGGCCCTACGAGGGAACCGAGGCGCCGCGCGAGGCGATGCAGGCCTATCTCGACTGGGAATATGGGCTGGTGGCGCAGCTCGACCGCGACGGGACGCATTTCTTCGAGGTGCTGTGATTACCTCGCCGGTCCTCGGAGGCGTGCACGCTGCGACCGCGCGGCCCTCGGGGGGACCCCGAAAACAGGAAAGGCGGCTCGCGCCGCCACTCCACTTACATCATCAGGGCCAGGGTGCCCCGGGAACCGGTGCCGCCCGCATTTTCCGCAGCGGGCGGCGCCGTGATCCGCGTGTCAGCCGACGACCCGGTAGCCGCGACCGCGCATGCAGTTCTTGATGATGGATTCCTTGTTCTGCTGCTGTTGCAGGGCACCCACGGCAACCCCGGCGACCGCGCCGACCAGGGCTGCGTCGCGCACATTGGTGCCCTTGTTGTTCAGTACGGCCGTGGTGCCGCCGGCGGCGGCGGCGCCGGTTGCGGCGGTTGCAGCGGTGTTGTTCGAGAAGGTCCCCTGTTGCGAGGCGAGCGCCTGGCAATAGGCGAGGTCATTGGAATAGTTCGGCCCAACGGCCCCGTCGATGATCGGGGTGTATTTCGATCCGCTGTTCTCGCACGCCGGGAGCAGGCAAAGCAGTGGAACAGCAGCGAGGACTTTGAAGCGGAGCATGTTTGACCCTTTCGGAGACGGAAAACGTTTTAACTACAGGCCGTTCTGATTGCGGCCCGACTCCAGCATACCGCAAAAGAAAGGCTTCAAAAAGAGCACACCTTCGCGAGATGCGAGATCTTCGCGCGGTCTGGATTCGAGGTTTTGGGCCATCGAAGATGGGGTGGGCAGGCCCTCGGGGCCTGCCGCTTGTTCTGATGTGACCGGGGCGGCGGGCCTGCTGCCTCTGTGGTGTCACTTCACGATATGAACGAGCCCGCCGGTTTCGCCTTCGAGCACCCCATGCTCTGCCCCGGTGGGCTTGAGCATCGCCCGCAGCAGCACCGGGGTCGGGGTCCAGTAGGGGATATACCACTCTTGATCGACCTCCAGAATCAGCACCCTGTCCGCCTCGGCGTCATAGGCGCCGATCACCGAGACATGCGGCCCGTCCCAGTCACCGGTGACGACGCCCTGGTTGAAATAGAGCAAAAGCGCGTCCTCGGCGGTGGCCTCGTTGGTCGTCAGCAGCCTGCGCAGTGTGTCCAGGGAGGCGGCACTCTCATCAGCGGGCTTGAAAGCCTCGGTGCGATAGCCCTCCATCGCCGTGGCCTTCAGGGCCTTGCCGGTGAATTGCACGAGCTGATCGAAGGTCACCCCGTCACCCCCCTCGGCCGAAAGCGTGGCCCAGTCGGGGTCGCCGACCAGCTCCAGCATCTGCGGCTGGGTGGTCACCGTGTCCTCGGCCTTGGCGGGTAGGCCGCGCAGCCCGTTCAGCGCGCCGGTGACGGCGGCGATCGAGCAGGCCGAGCTGGTGAATTGCGGTTTGATAAAGGCCGAGAAGGCCCAATAGTCGGGCGCCGGGGCGGTGATCAGATAGGCGTGATCGGCGGTGATCGGTACCGCGTCGGGGCCGAGCTTGGGCTGCGGCGCGGTCTCTGCGCTGTCATTCGCGGCCAAGGCGGCAGAGGCGAGGGTGAGGCCCAGCAGGGCGGGAATAAGGAAGGTGGGTTTACTCATTTTCAAACTATCCGGAGCAAGGGGGCAATGCGCCATGCTAGCAGCGGCTGAGAACCGGGCAATCGGCAAAGGTGACCGCGCGGCTTTGCGCGCCTGCGTCGACAGGAAAGGGCGGACCGTGGCCCGCCCTTTCGCTGTGCCTCAGGGCCGGCCTACGGCTTCGCCGGTTGGCCGGAGGTCGGCGCACTGGCGCTGGGGGCGCCGGCGACCGGCTGCGGCGAGCGGGTATAGAGCTTGCCGGCAGGCGGTTTGCCGACCGAGACCCAGAGCATCAGCGCCAAGGCCACCAGGGTGATGGTGAAGGTCAGATAGCGGACGATGCGCGGCACATGGCCGCCGACCTGCACCTGATGCGCCTCGACCTGGCGCTTGTGGTTCAGCGCCATGGCATAGAACACGATGGTCGAGACCACGAAGATCAGCGACCAGCGGGTCTGTTCCCCGTCAGAGCCGACGATCGCCCACAGGCAATAGATCGCCGCCACCAGGCTGATCAGCGTGTAGATCGCATATTCGTGATGCTGGACCTTGGTGAAGCTCAGCACCTTGAGCGAGATCGCCGAGTAGATGTAGGGCAGCAAGGTCATGATCACCGCGATCGAGGCGATCTTGCCGAATTGCTCCGACGCCGTCGGCGACATCGTGGCCAGCACCTGAACGCTCATGATCACGGCGACGATCGCCAACCCGGCCGAGGGCACGCCCTTGGCATTGGTGCGCGAGAAGACATTGGGGAACAGCCCGTCGTCGGCGGCGGCCTTGGCGCTCTGGCCGACCAGCAGGGTCCAGCCGGCAAGCGATCCCAGACAGCCGACCGCGGCGCAGATCGCGACGATATTGGCGGCCTCGGATCCCAGCGCCATGCGGACCGCATCGGCGAAGGGCGCGGCCGAGGTGATCAGATCGGCATTGGGGATCATCCCCATGATTGCGGTGGAAGAGAGCACATAGCAGACCCCCGCCAGCACCACGCCGCCCAGGGTGGCGATCGGAACGTTGCGGCGCGGGTTCTCGACGACGCCCGCCGAGACCGAGGCGGTCTCGACCCCGATGAAGGCCCAGAGGGTGAAGTTCAGCGTCGCGCCGACAGCGGTGAAGGAATCCTTGCCCGAGACGTTCCAACCTGCCGCATAGGTGTCGGTCGAGAACCAGAACCAGCCGAAGATCGCCATGCCGATGATCGGGAACAGCGCCGCGACGGTGGTGACGGATTGCAACCGGCCGACAAAGCGCGGTCCCAGGATATTGGCGTAGGTGAAGAACCAGATGATCGCGATCTGGCCCAGGGCCAGCACCAGCGGGATTTTCAGCTCGGGGAAGAAATAGGTGAGATAGCCGAGCCCGGCCACCGCCAGGCCGACGTTGCCCACCACATTGGCCAGCCAATAGATCAGGTTGGTCTGAAAGCCCATGTAATCGCCGAAGGCCTTGCGGGAATAGGCATAGGGGCCGCCGGCCGCGGGATCGAGCGCGGCGAGCTTGGCGAAGACCAGCGCCAGCGCCAGCGCGCCGACAAGGGTGATCAGCCAGCCGACGACGGCAATGCCGCCGATGGTGGCGAGGTTGGCCGGCAGCATGAAGACGCCGGAGCCCATCATGTTGCCCGCCACCATCAGGGTGGCGGGAACCAGGCCGATCTTGGTGCCGCCGGAGCCCTGGGAAGAGGTCGTATCGGTCATTGCGAGGCTCCTCAGCTGGTGGCAGGGGCGATGCAGAGAACGCGATAGCGCCCGTCCTCGACCTCGACCCCATGGGTGTCATGGGCAAAGCCCGGGAACCGCAGGTCGAAGGCCTCCAGCGCCTTGAGATAGGCGAGCAGCGGGCCATCGGCCGGCCCGGCGTTTTCGCCCGGCATCAAGAGCGGGATGCCTGGCGGATAAGGCACCACCCCGGTCGCGACCACCCGGTTCGCCATCTCGTCGAGCGTCAGGGATTCGATCTGGTCGAGCACGAGCTGCTCATAGGCCTCGACCGGCGACAGCACCGGGACGGGCAGGGTGGAAAAGCCCTGCGCCATGGTCTCGGTGGTCTTCAGCTCTCCCATCGCGGCGAACATCTCGACCGCCAGATCCTTCAGCCCCATGGCGCCATAGCGATCGGGATGGGCCTGAACCAGATCGGGCAGGGCATCGCGCAGCGGCCGGTTGGTGTCGTAATCTTTCTTGAAGTTCAGCAGGGCGTTGACCAGCGTGCCCCATTTGCCGTTGGTGATGCCGAAAGAGAACAGGAACAGGATGGTGAAATCCGTGGTCTTTTCGACCACGATGCCCTGGGTGTCGAGATAGGCCGACACGATGGCGGCGGGAATGCCCCAGTCGCCGCGCTCTCCCTGCGCCGACATGCCGGGGGTGACGATCGACACCTTGATCGGGTCGAGCATGCAATAGTCATCCTCGAGCCGGTCGAAGCCGTGCCAGTCGTCGCCGGGATGCAGCACCCAGGCCGAAGGCTCCTGCGCCAGCCGGTCCGCATCGGCGTTCTGGAAGGCGATCCGGCTGCCGCCGATCTTGACGGTTTCCGGCTGGAACACGCTGAAGAACCAGTCGCCGGCGTCGGTCAGCTCGGCCCGCATGCGGGCGATCATCTGGCGGAAGGCGATCGCCTCGCGGATGGATTCCGACGTGAGTGTCAGGCCTCCGACACCATCCATCATCGCCGCGCTGACATCGTTCGAGGCGATGATCGCATATTGCGGCGAGGTGGAGGCATGCATCATGAAGGCCTCGTTGAACCGGTTGTGCGGGATCGGCTTGCGCCCGTCGCGCACATGGATGAACGAGGCCTGCGACAGCGCCGCCAGCAGCTTGTGGGTCGATTGGGTGGCAAAGACGGTCGGGCCGCTGCGGTCGCGACCCTCGGGGGCGCCATGCATGGCAAAGCGGCCGCGATAGATCGGGTTGAACCGGGCATAACCATACCAGGCCTCGTCGAAATGCAGCCGGTCGACGCTTTGCCCGATCAGCTCCTCGACCCTGAGCACATTATAGCACAGCCCATCATAGGTCGAATTGGTGATGACCGCATGCACCGGGGCGGGGTCGACCGCCTTGGCCGTCAGCGGGTTGTCCGCGATCGCGCTCTGGATCGCCGCATCGGTCAGCGTTTCGGGATGGATCGGGCCGATCAGCCCCAGCCCGTTGCGCGAGGGCACCAGATAGGTGGGGATGGCGCCGGTCAGGGTCATCGCGTGTTCGACCGACTTGTGACAGTTGCGGTCGCACAGGGCGATCTGGCCACGGGTGACGCTGGCCATCATGATGACCCGGTTCGAGGTCGAGCTGCCGTTGGTCACGGTATAGGAGCGGTCGGCACCGAAGACCCGGGCGGCGTATTTCTCGCCCTCGCCGATCGGGCCCGAGTGATCGAGCAGCGAGCCAAGCTCGCCAACCGAGATCGACAGGTCGGAGCGGAACAGCTCCTCGCCGAAGAATTCGAAGAAGGCGCGACCGGCGATGTGCTTCAGAAAGGCGGTGCCGCCGGTATGGCCCGGGGTATGCCAGGAATATTCATAGACGCTGGCGAAATTGGCCAGCGCCTTGAACATCGGCGGCAGCACGGTTTCGCGGTACCGCTTCACTGCGGCGACAACACGCCCGCCGATGAACTCGGCGGTGTCCTCAAGCAGCCAGATGAAATCGTTCACCTGTTCCAGCACCGACATCGGCAATTCGGTCGCCGTCTGCCGCGAGGTCACCAGAAAGATCGGGATGGTGGCGTTGCGCGCCCGGATCAGCGACAGCAGGTTTTCGGCCTGCTGCGTGCCGCCTTCATCCGCAAGCGACCAGTCGAGCAGAACGCATTGGAGCCCGGCGTCGGTCTGAATGCGCGCGGCCGCGTCATCGGTGGAATTGGATTCCGCGACAATGACATCGCGCTGGGCAAGGTCTTCGATCAGCTTGCGGGCGGCATTGCCCGCCGCGTTCTCCGATCGAAGCTCTCCATGGGCGAATAGGACTTTAAGCCCAAGACGTCTTTCAACGGTGAGTTCCACAACAACGTCCTTTATTGCAATTTTTACGTGTGCCTCGAGCTTCCGCGAATTTGACGGATGTTCAAGCGTTAAACCGATCAAAAAGCCGACAATATCGCCTGGCGGATGGAGATTGCGCTTGAGGAGACCATTTCATTGTATTGATTTTAAATGATAATATATCATTATGACCGCTTTGGGGTCACGTCGCTGTGGGGCGTTGGCGGGGATTGGACAGGGAGAATTTTAGGAAAACCATCCGGTTGCCCCCACCGTCGAGCCCGAGCGGTCTCAATCAAAACGCGAAATGACCCCGGTCCGGTTCCGCCCGCGAGGCGCTTGCCCGGCGGACCTGAGGGGCGCGAAGCCGGGGGAGATCGGCCGCGCAAACCGTCCTCATCGCGGTCCGGAAAGCGGTTAACCGCTCGGGTGGCGCGGCTCAGGGCAGCCGCCGCGCGGGGCAGAGGGATCACCAAAGTGTCACATTGGCGAAATGAAACTGTTACCTCCGGCGCGTAGCCGTCGCGCGAAACCAGCTCCTGAAAGGAATAGGGACATGTTCAAGACGGCGACGGCAGCCATTGCGCTGGCCATGACCGCTTCGACGGCTTTCGCGGCGACCGACATCACCTGGTGGCACGGCATGGGCGGCCGCAACGGCGAAGTCATCAACGAGATTTCCCAACAGTTCAACGACGCGCAGGATCAGTGCAAGCTGACGCCGATTTCCAAGGGCACCTATGAGGAAGCTCTGTCGTCGGGCATCGCCGCCTTCCGTTCGGGCGAACAGCCGAACATCCTGCAGGTCTTCGATGCCGGTGCTGCCACCATCATCGCCGCCAAGGGCGCGACCATCCCGGCCGAGGATCTGATCAAGGGCGCGGGCGAAAAGTTCAGCCGCGAAGACTTCATCGCCGGCGTGCGCAATTTCTATGCCGACAGCGATGGCAAGTTCATCGGCATGCCGTTCAACTCCTCGGCGCCGATCATGTACCTGAACACTGAAGCCTTCGAGAAGGCCGGGGTCGAGCCGCCGAAGACCTGGGAAGATTTCGAAGCGATCGCGCCGAAGCTGAAAGCGGCCGGCTATCTGCCGATGACCGCCTCGCAGCTGACCTGGATGATGGTCGAGAACTTCAAGTCGCGCAACAATCAGCAGTTCGCCACCAACAACAACGGCTATGACGCCATCAAGGGCACCGAAATCATCGTCAACGATCCCAATCAGGTGATGATGTTCGAAAAGCTGAAGGAATGGGCCGACGAAGGCTATTACGGCTTCTACGGCGCCGGCTGGTCGGACAACCTGAAACCCTTCGAAGAAGGCAAGGCGGCGATGTGGATCGGCTCCTCGGGCTCCTTCGGCGGGCTGCAGAAGTCGGCTCAATTCCCCTTCGGTGCGGTCTTCATGCCTTACTGGGGCTCGATCGAGGGCGCCGGCACCCAGAGCTTCATCGGTGGCGCGGCACTCTTCGCCATGGCCGGCAAGCCCAAGGCGGAAAACGATTGTACCGCCAAGTTCTTCACCTTCCTGACCGCGCCGGAAACCCAGGTCTACTGGCACAAGAACACCGGCTACGTGCCGGTGACCGAAGCCGCCTATGAGCTGGCCAAGTCGCAAGGCTATTACAAAGAAAAACCGGCGGCCGAGGTCGGCATCCAGCAGCTGATGCTGCCGGGCGGCGAATGGACCAAGGGCTATCGGATGGGCTTCTATCCGCAGATCCGCTCGGTGATGGAACGCGAATTCAACCGCATCTTCTCGGGGGAAGTCTCGGTCAAGGACGCTTTCGACACCATCGAGACCGAAGGCAACGCCCTGCTGGCGCGTTTCGCCAAGACCGCGGGCTGAGCGTTAGACTGACCGCATCAACGGGGTTCCGGGCATTTTCGCCCGGGACCCTTTCGCAATTTGCGGGCCGCGCCTCCGGCCCGTGCCTCCGGACAGGAGATACCCGGTGACCGACACGCCCCTCAGCGCCCAGGGACCAACCGCCCCCTCATTGCTCCACCGTCTGCGCGACTGGTGGTCCGGCGAAACCGCCAACCCGGTCAAGCGGGTGCAGTTCGGCCACGGCATCACGCCCTGGCTTTTCGTGCTGCCACAGCTCGCCGTGGTGGTGATCTTCTTCTATTGGCCCTCGGCGCAGGCGGTGACATCGTCCTTCTATATCGAGGATCCCTTCGGCTTCGGCTCCACCTTCGTGGGGATGGAGAATTACGCCGACGCGCTCGGCAACAAGGAATATCTCTCGACCGCCTGGTTCACCGCCTTCTTCTGCGTGGTGGTGACGGCTCTGGCGCTGGGCATCGGGTTGCTGCTGGCGGTCAAGGCCGACAAGGTGATCCGCGGGGCGGAGACCTACAAGACGCTGCTGATCTCGGTCTATGCGATCGCGCCGCCGGTGGCGGGGCTGATCGGCATGATGTTCTTCGACATGCACATGGGGCCTTTCACCCGGCTTTTCGCGCTGTTCGGACACGAGCTGAGGGTGGGGGTGGATTACTGGGACACCGCCATCGCGCTGATCACCATCTCGGTCTGGAAGCAGATCCCCTATAACTTCATCTTCTTCCTGTCAGGGCTGCAGTCGGTTCCCGTCTCGGTCCGCGAGGCGGCGCTGATCGACGCGCGGTCCGGTTGGCGGCGGTTCAAGGACGTGACCCTGCCGTTGCTGGCGCCGACCGCCTTCTTCCTGCTGATCATCAACATCACCTATACGATGTTCGACACCTTCCCGATCATCGACGTGATCGTGAAGGACAAGCCCGCCAACAACCCGATGACGCTGGTCTACAAGGTCTATCTGGACGGCTTCAAAGGCAACGATATCGGCGGATCGTCGGCGCAATCGGTGATCCTGATGATCGTCGTCGCCGCGCTGACGGTGCTGCAGTTCCGCTTTCTCGAACGTCGCGTGCATTACGGGTGAGGTGAGACCATGCAAAAGATCAAACCCTTCGACCATCTGATCCTGATCCTCGGCACGCTGTTTCTCTGCGTGCCGGTGATCATGGCGCTGATGTCCTCGACCCATACCGGCGTCGATATCCATTCCAACGGGCTCTATCTCACACCGGGCAGCAACGGGTATGCCACCTACGAAAAGGTGCTGACCCATCGGGGCGGGTTCACCGGCGACGTCACCGGCCTGTTGATGCTGAAGAATTCGCTGATCATGGGCTTCGGCTTTGCGATCGGCAAGATCGTGCTGTCGATGATGGCGGCCTATGCGCTGGTCTATTTCCGGTTCCGCTTCGCCACCGTGCTGTTCTGGATGATTTTCGCCACGCTCCTGCTGCCGCTGGAGGTGCGCATCATGCCCTCTTACCAGGTGATGAGCCAGCTGCACCTGCTCAACAGCTATACCGGGCTGATCGTGCCGCTGCTGGCCTCGGCCACCGGCACGTTCTTCTTCCGGCAGTTCTTCAAATCGGTCCCGGACGAGCTGCTGGAGGCCGCCCGCATCGACGGCGCCGGCCCTTGGAAGTTCTTCATCGACGTGCTGGTGCCGCTGTCGAAGACGATGATGGCGGCGATCTTCATCATCATGTTCATCTACGGCTGGAACCAGTACCTCTGGCCGCTGCTGATGACCACGGACGAGAGTTTCTACACCCTCATGCGCGGCATCAAGTCGATCCTGCAGGTCTGGGTCGGCAGCCAGATCCCCGATTACAACGAAGCCTTCGCCCTTGCGGTGCTGGCCATGGTCCCGCCCGTTGCCGTGGTGGTGATCTTCCAGCGCATGTTCATCAAGGGCCTGACAGAAAGCGACAAGTGACATGGCAGAGCTTACTCTCAAAGCGGTCGGCAAGACCTATTCCGGCGGCGTCAAGGCGGTGGCGGACGTCGATATCCAGATCGCCGACGGCGAATTCATCGTGCTGGTGGGGCCGTCGGGCTGTGGCAAGTCCACCCTGCTGCGCATGGTCGCGGGGCTCGAGACGGTGACCGATGGCGAAATCCACATCGGCTCGCGGCTGGTCAACCAGCTCGATCCGGCGGAACGTGATATCGCCATGGTGTTCCAGAACTATGCGCTCTATCCGCATATGACGGTGCGCGACAACATGGCCTATGGGCTGAAGAACCGCCGCACCCCCAAGGCCGAGATCGAGAGCCGCGTGGCCGAGGCGGCGCGGATGCTGGAACTGGGCCAATACCTTGACCGCAAGCCGCGGGCGCTTTCGGGCGGGCAGCGGCAGCGGGTCGCCATGGGCCGCGCCATCGTGCGTCAGCCGGCGGCTTTCCTGTTCGATGAACCGCTGTCGAACCTCGACGCCAAGCTGCGGGTGTCGATGCGGATGGAGATCCGCAAGCTGCAGCGGCGGCTTGGCACCACCTCGCTCTACGTGACCCACGACCAGCTCGAGGCGATGACGCTGGCCGATCGGCTGGTGGTGCTGAACGGCGGCCGGGTCGAACAGATCGGCGCGCCGCTCGAGGTGTACCGCAAGCCGGCCTCGACCTTCGTGGCGGCCTTCATCGGCTCCCCGGCGATGAGCCTCATGGACGCCCGTGTCGAAGGTCGCCGGCTGATGCTGGAGGGACATGCGCTGGCCGAGGTCGATCATGCGGCGGGCCCGGTGACGCTGGGGCTCCGGGCCGAGGATCTGCGCCTGGTCGCCCGTGGCGGCATGCCGATGCGGGTGGAATATGTCGAGGAGCTGGGCGCGCACCGTGTGCTGCACGGCATGGTCGGCGACCAGGCGCTCGCCGTGGTCGACCAGGGGGCGGAGGCGCCGGGCGATCTGATCCATGTCGCGCCCGATCCGGCCCGGCTGCATCTGTTCGACGCGGTGACCGGCCGGCGGATCGAGGCGCGCGGCCGCGTGGCGGCGGAATTCGCGCAATGATCCGCGACACCACCCCGGCGCTGCCGGTGCCGGGCGCCGATGATCTGGCGATCCGCGATCTGCCGCGCGAGATCGCGGTGCATGACGCCCATATGGCGCGGGTTGCCGGCATGAACCTGATCGAGATCGGCGGGGCAGGCGGCACGGCGCCCTTGCCCCTGCCGGTCACGGTCGGGGCCTGGAACCTTGAACGTTGTCTCTTCCCCGAGGCGGCGGCGAAGATGCGCGACTGCGACGTGATCCTGGTGTCCGAGATGGACAATGGCATGGCGCGCACCAAGCAGCGCAACACCACCCGCGACATGGCCGACGGTCTGGACATGTCCTATGCCTATGCGGTGGAGTTTCTCGAACTCGGCCTCGGCTCGCCGATCGAACATCAGTTCTGCGACGACGATCACAACGCGCTCGGCTATCACGGCAACGGGCTGATGGCGAAGACCGCCTTGCGCGCCCCCTTCGCGCTGCGTCTGTGGGGCGAACGGCAGTGGTTCTCGGATGCCGAACAGCCGCGTCTGGGCGAACGGATCGCGATCGGCGCCACGGTCGAGACCGAGGCCGGCCCGTTTCTCGCCGTCTCGACCCATCTGGAAAGCGCCTGTGGTCCGGCCCATCGGGAAAGGCAGGTGACGGGGCTGATCGCCACGATTGACGCGGCGTTTCCCGGCCTGCCGGTGCTGATCGGCGGCGATCTGAACACCGGCAACCATAACGATGGCGTCTGGCGGGCGGAGGGGCTGTTCGACGTGGCCCGCGCCGCCGGCTTCACCGTGCATGGTGGCCCGGACGATCAGCCGACCACGCGGCCCAGCCTGATCACCCGCTGGCCCGAACGGGCGATGAAGCTCGACTGGTTCCTGGCGCGTGGTCTGCGGCTGAGCGAGACCGAGATCCGCCCGTCGCTGGATGAGGCCGGCCGGCCACTGTCCGATCACGATGCGATCGTCACCCGGATCGTCGGACTGGGCTGAGCCCGGGACCGCCGCGGTCGGCGGCGGTCCTGTCTTCTCCCGGCGGGCGGGGAATGGCGGATTTCTGCCAGGGGCGGGGCGAAACCTCGCGTGGAAAATTTCGCGGCGGTCGCCCCGACAGGGTTGTATGGCGAGGGTTCCTTAATCAAGGTTGTTCCCACCGCGTGCCACAGGCGCGCTCGTTTTGGGAGGAACATCATGATCAGATCCTTTGGGCTCGGCGCCCTCATCGCCGGCGGCATCGCGCTGTCCGCTCCGGCCGCCATGGCCACCGAATTCATCAACGTTCTGACCGGCGGCACCTCGGGCGTCTATTATCCGCTCGGCGTTGCCCTGGCCGATATCTATGGGCAGAACATCCCGGATTCCCGCGCCCAGGTGCAATCCACCAAGGCTTCGGTCGAGAACCTGAACCTGCTGCAGCAGGGCCGCGGCGAGATCGGCTTTGCGCTGGGGGACTCCGTCAAGGACGCCTATGAAGGCAACGCCGATGTCGGTTTCACCAAGCCGCTGACCAAGCTGCGCGCCATTGCCGCCATCTATCCGAACTATATCCAGATCGCCGCCTCGGCCGCTTCCGGTGCCAAGACCGTCGCCGATCTGAAGGGCAAGTCCGTCTCGGTCGGCGCCGCCAAATCCGGCACCGAGGTCAACGCGCACAAGATCCTCGGCGCGCTGGGGATGTCCTATGACGATCTCGGCAAGGTCGAATTCCTGCCCTTCGCCGAATCCGTCGAGCTGATGAAAAACCGCCAGCTTGACGCGACGCTGCAAAGCTCGGGCCTCGGCTCGGCGGCGCTGAAGGATCTGGCCTCGACCCAGGATGTGACCTTTGTGTCTGTCCCCGCCGAAGTGGCCGAGAAACTGGGCGCGCCCTATGCGGCCGGGGTGATCCCCGCCGGCACCTATCCCGGGCAGGACGCCGATGTCCCGACGCTGACCATCACCAATATCCTGGTGACCAGCTCGGACGTGTCGGACGAGCTGGCCTATCAGATGACCAAGCTGCTGTTCGAGCATCTGGACCAGATGAAGGCCGCCCATGCCGCCGCCGGCGCCATCGACATCGCCAATGCGGTGAAGAACTCTCCGATCCCGCTGCATCCGGGCGCGGTGAAATACTATAAGGAAAAGGGCCTGATGTAAGGCCCCGGGCAGCTTGCCCAAAGACGGCTCGGCTGGTCCGGGCCGTCGTCTCTACGGGAGGACTCCATGACAGCATCCACGCCTTCGGCCAATTCGCGCGCCGAGGAATCGAACGAGATCCACGATCCGCTCGCCGACAGCTTTCCCAATTCGCTGGTCGGCCGGTTCCTGTTTTGGCTGGCGGTGGCCTTCTCGGTCTATCAGATCTCGATTGCCGCCCATGTCATCGACCTGCCCAGCCAGGTGATGCGCGCGGTCCATGTCGCCTTTCTGATGGCGCTTGGCTTTCCGCTGCTGGCGCTGGGGCGCGGCTTTGGCCCGCTGGCCAAGGCGCTGTGCTGGCTCTTCGCCCTCGCCGGGGTGGCCGTTGCCGCCTATCAGTGGATCGAATACACGCCGCTGCTGTTCCGCGCCGGTGATCCGAACACCCTGGACCTGATCGTCGGCTGCGTCGCCGTCGTCGGGGTCTTCGTCGCCGCCTGGATCCTGATGGGGCCGGCGCTGCCGATCATCTGCGGGTTCTTCCTGGCCTATGCACTGTTCGGTCAGTACCTGCCGTCGCCCTTCAATCACCGTGGCTATGCCTTCGAGCAGGTGGTCGAGCAGATCGCCTATGGCACCGAAGGCATCTATGGCATTCCTGTTTATGTCTCGGCCACTTACATCTTTCTCTTCATCCTGTTCGGCTCGTTCCTGGAAAAGGCCGGGATGATCAAGCTCTTCACCGATGTGGCTCTGGGGCTGGTCGGTCACCGGATGGGCGGGGCCGCCAAGGTTTCGGTGCTCTCCTCCGGGTTGATGGGCACCATTTCGGGCTCGGGCGTCGCCAACGTCGTCACCACCGGCCAGTTCACCATCCCGCTGATGAAGCGGTTCGGCTATCGGGCGGCCTTCGCCGGCGGGGTCGAGGCGACCTCGTCGATGGGCGGGCAGATCATGCCGCCGGTGATGGGCGCGGTGGCCTTCATCATGGCCGAGACGCTCGGCGTGCAATATGTCGAGGTCGTCAAGGCGGCGCTGGTGCCCGCGATCCTCTATTTCGCCGGCGCCTTCTGGATGGTCCATCTCGAGGCCGGCAAGCGCGATCTGCGCGGGCTTGCCGCGGACGAGCTGCCCTCGGCCCGCAAGGCGCTGAAGGAGGGCTGGTATCTGATCCTGCCGCTCGCGGTGCTGGTCTGGCTGCTGTTCTCGGGCTATACGCCGCTCTTCGCCGGGACCATCGGGTTGGCCCTGACCGGCATGCTGATCCTCGGCGCCTCGATCGCCATGGGGATGTCGTCGATGACCGTGCGGGTGATCTTCTGGATCTTCCTCGGGCTCTGTGCCTCGGCCTTCTTCAAGTTCGGCATCAATGCCCTGCTTCTGGTCCTGGCGGCGCTGATCCTCGCCTCGGTCCTGTTCAAGGGCGGGCGCGAGACCCTGGGGGTCTGCCGCGACAGCCTGGCCGAGGGCGCCAAGACGGCGCTGCCCGTGGGGATCGCCTGTGCGCTTGTCGGCGTGATCATCGGGGTGATGACCCTGACCGGGGCGGCCAATACCTTTGGCCAGTTCATCGTCTCGGTCGGGCAGGACAGCCTGTTCCTGTCGCTGGTGCTGACGATGATCACCTGTATCATCCTCGGCATGGGGATCCCGACGATCCCGAACTATATCATCACCTCCTCGATCGCCGGGCCGGCGCTGCTGGCGCTGGGGGTGCCGCTGATCGTCAGCCACATGTTCGTCTTCTACTTCGGC
This sequence comes from Pseudodonghicola sp., assembly GCF_048268305.1. NCBI lineage: Bacteria > Pseudomonadati > Pseudomonadota > Alphaproteobacteria > Rhodobacterales > Paracoccaceae > Pseudodonghicola > Pseudodonghicola sp. Next base: position 216,070 of record NZ_JBLWVT010000006.1, on the reverse strand, counting down.
ATCCTCGCCGATCTGACGCCGCCGGTGGCGCTGGCCTGCTTCGCCGCGGCGCCGATCGCCAAGGAAAGCGGGCTGAAGATCAGCTTCGAGGCGATCAAGGTCGCTGCCGCCGGTTTCGTGGTGCCCTTCATGGCGGTCTATACGCCGGCGCTGATGCTGCAGGATGGCGGCACCCTGGCCGCAACCATCGGCTATTGGCCGGCGGTGGCCTATATCATCTTCAAGGCGCTGTTGGCGCTGGCGCTCTGGGGCTCCTGCGTGATCGGCTGGCTCGGCCGCCCGCTGGCGATCTGGGAACGTGGCATCGCCGTCGTCGCCGCCTTCTCGCTGGTTGCCGCCCTGCCGATCACCGATGAGATCGGCTTTGGACTGACCCTTCTGTTCGGCCTGCTGCTGTGGCGCCGCCGGGGCGCGGTGTCGGCATGACCGGCTGCCTGATGGCGGGGGCGACGATGCTCGCCCTCTCCGGCAGCGGGCAGTTCACCCTGGAATGGACCCATTCGGTCGAACGCCAGGCCTGGCGCGAGACCTGGGAGATCACGCAGGATCACCGCCTGCATCTGGTCGAAGCGGCGGTCAAGGGATCGGGGGCGGGGATGGAGCCCGGCCCCGGTGGCCATTTTCAGGATGGCTGGTGGGTCTGGGCCCCGGAACTGCCGCCGGTGCCCTCGCTGATCCTGGCCGCCTCGGGGCAGACACCCTCGGCCTGGATGCTCTGCGCCGCCGATTGTGTCCAGATCGGCGCCGCCTCGGGCCAGCCGGTCACCGTGGCGCCCTGCGCCGAGGCGGGCTGAGACAATGGCCAGCCGCCGCGCCCTCCTGCGCCGCATCGGCACGGCCTGGCGGTTGCGGCTGGTGCTGGTCACCATCGGCGCGCTGCTCTGCGGGGCGCTCGCCTGGCAGGTGGCGATGTCGCAACTGCGCCAGGGGCTGGAGCAGACGCTGCTGGTCAGCCACCGCGCGATCCAGACCGAGATCGACCGCTTCCGCTATCTGCCACGCGTCACCGGCGAGGATGCCCGCATCCATGCGGCGCTGGCCCGTCCGGGCGACCCGGCGGCGATCGACGCCGCCAACCGCTATCTCGAACGGATCGTTGCCCAGACCGGGGCCGAACAGCTTTATCTGCTGAACACGGAAGGGGTCACGCTGGCCTCGTCGAACTGGACCGATATCGACAGCTATGTCGGCCATGATTACAGCTTTCGCCCCTATTTCACCGATGCCCGCGCCACCGGCAGCGGTGCGGTCTATGCCATCGGCGTGACCACCGGCGAGCCCGGCTATTTCATCGCGACCCGGGTCGACGATCCGGGGCTGGGGGTGCGCGGGGTGATGGTGGTCAAGATCGACCTGCGGCCGCTGGAACAGGCCTGGGCCGAGACCGGGCAGCGGATCGCCGTCACCGACAAGGACGACGTGATCTTCATGTCGTCGATCCCGCGCTGGCGCTATCGCCCGTTGATGCCGCTCAGCGCGCCGGTGCGGGCGCGGCTCGGGACCTCGCGGCTCTATGACAGCTCGGAACTGGAACGCGCCACGCCGCTGCTGACCTCGGGCACCGTGCTGATGATCGAGGGGCAGGGCAGGGCCGCCACCCTGCGCAGCCCGCCGTTCGAACAGGGCTGGCGCCTGCTGGCGGCGGTGCCGCTTTGGCCGGCGCGCGCGGCGGGGGGCGCGACCATGGCGCTGGCGCTGCTGGCCGGGTTGCTGGGCCTCGGGCTTGCCGATCTGCGCCGGCATCGTCAGCGGCTGATCGCGCTACGTCTGCGCCAGACCGAGGTGATGGAGCGCAAAGTGCGCGAGCGCACCGCCGAACTTGGCCGCGAGATCGAGGCGCGCGCCCGGGTCGAGGCCGACCTGCGCGCCACCCAGGCGACGCTGGTGCAATCCGAGAAGATGGCGGCGCTCGGCCGGATGTCAGCCGCCATCGTGCATGAGGTGAGCCAACCGCTGGCGGCGATGGAGGCGACCTTGACGGCGGCCGAATTCAGCCTGTCGCGGGCGCCCGAACAGACCGCCGCACGGCTGCAATCGGCGCGCGGGCTGATCCGGCGGATGCAGCGGATGACCAAGCATCTCAAGAACTTCTCGCGGCGCGAGGCGGCGCCCTTGTCGCCGGTGCCGGTGGTCGAGGTGGCGCGCTCCGCTCTAGCGCTGACCAAGCCGCGCGCCGATGCGGCGGGCATTCATCCCCGGTTCGAGGCGCCCGAGGGCGCGCCGATGGTGCGCGCCGGTCACGCCCGGCTGGAACAGGTGCTGGTCAACCTGCTGCACAATGCCATCGAGGCGGTAGAGCCCGGCCATGGCGAGGTGACGCTGGCGGTCTGGCAAGAGGCTGATGAGCTGATCCTGTCGGTGCGCGACAATGGCCCCGGCATCCCCGCCGATGTGCTGCCCCGGGTGACCGAGCCGTTCTTTTCCACCAAGATCGGCGGCGAGGGGCTGGGCCTTGGTCTTGCGATCAGCTTCGAGGTGGTCCAGCAATTCGGCGGGCGGCTCGACATCCGGTCGACCCCGGGCGAGGGGACCGAGATCTCGGTGGTTCTGCCGCTGTTCGAGGGGACCGAGACGAAAGAGGCCGCAGAATGACCGCGCTGATCCATGTGGTCGAGGATGACAGCGATCACCGCCATGCGCTCTGCGATCTGATCGAGGCCGCCGGCTATCGCGCCGAGGGCTTCGCCGAGGGGCGCGCCGCGCTGGCCGCCACCAGCCGGCCGGATCTGGTGCTGACCGATCTGCGCATGCCGGGAATGGACGGGCAGGCGGTGCTCGAGGCGGTGCGCGACCGCGATCCCGATTGCCCGGTGGTGATGATCTCGGGCCATGGCGATCTGGCGCAGGCGGTGCAGGCGATGCGCGCCGGCGCCGAGGATTTCCTTGAGAAACCCTATGACGGAATGCACCTGCTGACGGTGATCGAACGCAGCCTGAGGGCGCGGGCCGCGCGGGCCGAGATCGGCCGCCTGCAAGATCAGATCACCCGGGCGGCAGAGGGTGGGCTTCTGGGCCAGTCCGCCGCGATCACCGCGCTGCATGCCCGGATCGACGCCCTGGCGCCCACCGATCTGGATATCGTCATCATCGGAGAGACCGGCACCGGCAAGGAGTTGGTGGCCCGCGCGCTGCATGCCGGCAGCGCCCGCGCCGCCGGGCCCTTCGTCGCGGTCAATTGCGCGGCGCTGCCCGAAAGCCTGTTCGAGATCGAGATTTTCGGCCATGTCGCCGGCGCCTTTCCCGGTGCTCAGGACAAGCCCGGCAAGCTTGAGGCCGCCTCGGGCGGCACATTGCTGCTGGATGAGGTCGAGGCGATGCCGGCGGCGATCCAGCCCAAGCTGTTGCGCGCCTTGCAGGAACGCGCGGTGGAGCGGTTGGGCGAGAACCGGCTGATCCCGCTCGATCTGCGGATCGTGGCGACCTCCAAGGCCGATCTGCGCTCGCTCACGCTTGATGGCAGTTTCCGCGCCGATCTGTTCTATCGCCTTGCCGGGGCGGAGATCGCGGTGGAGCCGCTGCGCGCGCTTGGCGAAGATGTGCTGCTGCTTTTCAGCCATTACGCGGGGCTGGCCGCGGCGCGCTATGGCCGACCGCTGCCGCCCTTGGACTATGCGCTGAAACAGCGGCTGCTGCGCCGGGCCTGGCCCGGCAACGTGCGCGAACTCAAGGCCCTGGCGGAACGCTTCGCGCTCGGGCTCGACATGCCCGAGGATGCCGCCGGCCCGGTCGGCGCGCCGGAAAGCCTTGCCGACCGCGTTGCGGCCTTCGAGGCGCGGGAAATCCAGCTGACGCTGGAACGCTGCCGCGGCAATACCGAACGCGCCGCCAGGGCGCTGGGGATGGCGCGGCGCACGCTGAACGACAAGATCAGCCGCTACGGCATCCGGAGCTGAGGGCGGGGCGCTTGCCCCTCGGGCAGGCCGCCATTTCAGGACAATGCCGCGATCGCCCGGGCCGCCCGCGCTTCGAAGGCCGTTGCACCCTGTCGGCGGGCGATCTCCTGCGCCCGGCCCAGGGCGCGGCGGGCATGGTCCGGCCGTCCGGCCCGGTCCATCAGCACGGCGCAGAGGCGGTGCAGCTCTGCCTCGTACCACCGTTCTCCGGTCGTCCGCGCAGCGGCGAGGGCGCGGCGTAGCAGCGGCAGCCCGCGCGCCGCATCGCCGCGCCGGGCGGCGACCTCGGCCGAGAGGGCCAGACCGAGGGGGAGGGTGAGGCGGACATTCATTTCGGCATAGGCCGCCAGCCCGTTGTCCAGCAGGGCTTGCCCTTCGGGATCGCCATCCATGGCGCGGGCCCAGCCCGTCAGCATGATCCCGGCGGGCAGCCAATAGGGAATGCCGGCGCGCCGGCAGAGGGCGGTCAGCGCCTCGGCCCTTGCGCCTGTCAGGGCCCGGTCGCCGCGCAGGCGCGCCACCACCGCCCCGGCCCAGAGCATCTGCGCCTGGCCGAAAGGCTGATCCAGCGCGCCGGCCAGGTCGGTGCCGGCAGCAAGATGCGTCTCGGCCTCGGCCTCGCGCCCGAGGATCTGGCTGACGCAGGCGGCATATTGGCGGCAGACGATGCCCGGTTCTTCGCCAAAGAGCGTGGCTGTGCCGTCCGGCACCCTGGTTGCATGCAGTCGCAGAACGGTGTCGATGCAGGGCAGGCAATCGGTGAAGGCGCCGGTGAAGAACCGGGTCTGCCCGACCGCATTCTGCGCCGCCATGGCGATCGGCGCGGGGGCGTCGCCCGCCAGCTGGTGCAGGGTCTGCGCCAGGTCCGCTGCCCGGTCCAGTTCGGCGCGGGAGATATGATCGTTCCACAGCCCCGCCAGCACCGGCACCGTATTGGCAGGCTCGCCCACCCGCGCGGCGAGCGGCCCGGCCCGTCGATAGACCGATCTCAGCTCTTCGGTGGTGAAGCCTTCCGAGATGATCAGTGCCGCGCCGAGACCGAGGAGGGCCTGCAGCTCTGCCATCTGCAGGGGCTGGTCGGGATCGTCGCAGCGGGCGTGCAGATCCAGCGCCTGCCGCAACTGGGCGGCTGCCACCTGCTCAGCGCTGCGTCGCAGCGCGCGCAGGCCCGACAGGCCGCGATAGCGGGCCGCCCGGGGCCAGTCGGCGCCGCGTTCGAAATGATCGGCGAGCGCGGGGGCGATCTCGGCGGCCTTGTTGCGATAAAGCGCTTCCAGCCGGGTCCCGATCCGCCGATGCAACCCCTGCCGGTTGGCCGCCGGGATGCCGGCATAGAGCGCTTCGTGATGCAGGGCGTGGCGAAAGGCAAAGCGGGTGGTCACACTGCCATCCGGATGATGGGCGAGGCCGGCCCGCTCGATGAAGCGACGGTTGCGGGCCAGATGATCGAGCCGACGCTCCACCGCCTCGCGCCCGTTGCGGTCATCGGCGAGGGCAAGGGCGGAAAAGTCGGGGCCGGCGACGCTCGCCATCTCGAGCAGCGCCCGTTCCGGGGGATCGAGCCGACCGACCAGGTCGCCTTCGATAAAGGCCTGCATGTCCGGGGCGATGGCGGGGACGAGGGTGTCGACCGGTTCGCTCAGGGCCCAATGGCCTTCCTGTTGCCGGATGTCGCCCTGCGTCAGCCAGCGGTCCACCACCGCCTCGATCAGGATGGCGTGACCCTCGGTGCGCCGGGCAAGGGCGGCGGCCAGTCTGGGCGGGAAGCGGTGGCCGGGAAACCGGCCGGCAAGGTAATCGGCCACCGCCGCCGCATCCAGCCCGCCGAGGGTGAGCACCCGGGTGTCCGGCTGCCGGCTCAGGTGGCGCAGCGTCGTGGCAAGATCGCCGGCGCGGTCAAGCTCGTCACAGCGGTAGGTGCCCAGCACCAGCAGCCGGGCCTCGGTTCGCCGCAGCCCCCAGGCGCTGAGCCAGGCCAGCGTGCTGGCATCGGCCCAGTGCAGATCCTCCAGCACCAGAATGCCCGGCGCCATCTGGGTCAGCCGCTCCATCAGGGTGGAAAATTCCCGCGGCATCGGGTCCGGGCGTCGCTGATCGACCTCGAAACCCACCGCATCCAGGCTTCGGCCCGCCCCGGGGAGCTGATCGGCCCAGGCGGGCGCCACCTCGGGCAGGAGACGGGAGAGCGGGGCGCCGGTGGGGCCGGCGAGCAATTGCGACAGCGCCTCCAGCAGCGGACCATAGGGTTCCCGCGCGCCGGGGTGAGAGATCGACTGACCCCGTGCGATCCAGACGGCGGGATGTGCCGACAGATCGGCCAGGAACCCTTCGACCAGCCGGGTCTTGCCGGCGCCGGCCTCGCCGGCGATCAGCGTCATCGCATGGCGGCCCTGATAGGCGGCGGCGGCGCTTTCGGCCAATATCGCGCGTTCCGCCGCGCGCCCGACGCAGCGCGTGGTTTCCGGCCGGGGCCGTGCGCCAAGGCCGCAGCGCGTTTCGATCCGGCCGGTCAGCCGGTAGCCCCGGCGTCCCACCGTCTCGATGAACCTAGGGGCGGTGGCACTGTCGCCCAGCAGGCGGCGCAATTCACGGATGCATTGCTTCGGCCCCGCGTCGCTGCCATGGCGCTTGCCCCAGACCAGACGGTGCAGCTCGTCCTGACTGACGATTTCGCCCTGCCGCTCGATCAGTGCGACCAGCACCGCCAGCGTCTTCGGCCTGAGCTTCAGCACCTCGTCGCCGCGCAGCAGGGCGCTGCCCGCGATATCCAGTTCCATGAGGTTCAAGAGCCGTTCCGTTGGGGGTTGCCGGGCGATCAGGGGGCAGCGGAGCGGTCGCGCCCGCGATCAGATTTCACTTATTCTGAAGTGAATTATACCGATATTGAACCATTACGCCACTTTGTTTGGCCTTCGCCCTGGGCCAAGGTGCCGCCAGGGCAACTAGCGAAGAGGCGATGCAGGATGACGGAACGCGGGTTCGAGGTGAGGATGGGGCGCTGGATGGCGTTGGCGGGCACCGCCGTTCTCGTGGGCGGGGCGCTTGCCGGCACCGCCCGGGCCGGGGCCTGCGTGGCCGATCCGGTTGCCGTGATCGCGGCGCGTCAGACCCAACCCAGTTCCGCCCCCCTGCCGGCGGAACTGGCCGAAAAGCTCGACGCTGCCGTCCGGGGCGCGTTGGGGCAGGCGGCGGCGCCCGGCATCATCGCCGGCGTGATCACCCCCGAGGGTCACTGGTCTGGCGCCTGGGGGCTGGCCGATCCCGCCACCGGGGCGCCGATGCAGGTGGGCATGCATAGCCGCATCGGATCGGTGACCAAGACCTTCACCGGCACCGCGCTGATGCAATTGGCCGAGGCGGGCAAGCTGTCGCTTGACGATCCCATCGGCCAATATGTCCCGGACCTGCCCAATGGCGACCGGATTACCCTGCGCCAGCTTGCCAATATGACCAGCGGTCTGCTCAGCTATACCCGGGCGGAGGCTTTCCTCGACATCTTCTTCGAACGTCCCGAAACTGTGTTCACCCCGGAGGAGCTGCTGGCCTTCGCGATTCCGGGCTCGCCGATCTTCGAGCCGGGCGAGCGGTTCGATTACTCCAATACCAACACCGTTCTGTTGGGCATGGTGATCGAGCAGGTCACGGGGGAGCCGATCGCCACGGTCTTCGACCGCCTGATCTTCGCGCCGCTGGGGCTGCGGAACACCTCCTGGCCGGGAGCGAGCACCGATCTGCCGGTGCCCTTCCCGCAGGGCTTCACCCTGCAGGGCAATGCGGCCACGCCCGAGGCGCCGTCGAACGCGACGCATTGGAACCCGGCCTGGGGCTGGACCGCGGGCGAGATGATCTCAAACCTGGGGGATCTGCTGATCTACGGGCGCGCGCTCGGCACCGGTGAGGGGCTGCTTGGCGAGGCCGCACAGATCGAGCGGCTGACCTCTTTCCCCGAGCCGGCGGGCTATGGCCTGGGGATCGGCTGTTCCGGCGGCTGGATCGGCCATACCGGAGAGCTGCCGGGTTACAATACCACCGTGTTCTATGACACGACGGCGGATACCACCGTGGTGGTGCAGGCCAACAGCGACATCCCCTCTGGCGATTGCGGAGAGGAGGAGGTTCTGCCGGGCAACCCATCGGGGATCGCCTGTTCCTCGCCTGCCTCGCGCGTCTTCGCCGCGATCTCGCTGGCGCTCGGCCATCCGTTCGCCATGGCTCCGGCCCAGTAGGGGGGGGCGCTGAACATGGTCTCATCGACCCCGCCCGCACCGCGCCGACACAGTCTGGCCCTCCTTACGCTTGCCTTTGCCGCGCTGTCGGGGCCGGTCCTGGCGCAATCCATCAGCTCTGGCACCATCGACCGGGTGGTCGCCGGGCAGACGGTGATCCTGCAGCGGTTCACCCCGCCGGCGCAGGCCGGCAGCGTCGGCATCGCGGTCGAGGATCAGCGCGGGCGGCTTGACATCAAGGCGGCCCGGGCGGTCCGCTTCCGCCTGCGCGCGCTCAGCGTCGAGGGTGCCGCTGTGGTGCCGGCGGGCGATCTCGCGCGGCTGTGGCAGGACCGGATCGGGCAGCAGATCACCCTGGCGGACCTTTACAAGATCGCCGAGGCGGTCGATGCCGCCTATCTCGCCGCCGGATACTTTTCGAAAACAGTGGTGCCGGTGCAGGATTTCACCTCTGGCCGGGTGCGGCTGCAGGTCTACGAGGGCTATGTCGCGCGGATCGAGATCACCAGCGACATTGCGGGGATCGAGAGGCGACTGGCGCCCTATCTCGACCGCATCCTGGCGATGCATCCGATCCGCGTGGCCGAGGCGGAGCGTGTTCTCTTGCTGATGAGCGATCTGGGCGGGCTGGAGATCGAGGGCACCTTTGTGCGCCCCGACAAGCCCACCGGCGGCGGGCTTCTCAAGCTCGACATCGCGCAGCAGCGGCGCAGCGGGGTGATCGCGCTCGACAACCTTGGGTCCGAGGCGGTGGGGCCGGTGGAGATCGCCGGCAATCTGAAGCTGAACGATGTCTTCGGGCGGTTCGAGACCACGACCCTGACCGGCGTCACCATCCCCGACGATCCGCGCGAACTGGGGCTGATCCAGATCGCGCAGGACTATCCGATCGGTCACGACGGGCTGGTCGCCGGATTCAGCCTGACCCATCTGCGGCAACGCCCCGGCGGGTCGCTGGCGGCGCAGGATATCGACGTCGCCTCGACCATCGGCACGACCTCTCTGTCCTATCCGCTGCTGCGTCGGCTGGAGGCGAGCCTTTTCGCGCGGCTGGAGCTGACCGCGCGCAACGACGATGTCGACGCCGGCGGCAACCCGGTGGCGCGCGGCAAGACCCGCTGGGCGACTGCCTCGCTGCAATACGACCGCACGCTCAAGGCCGGCAGCCTGACCGCCGAAGGTGGGCTGAGCTTCGGCAACGCCTCGGATATCGACATGGGCAATGTGCCGGGTGATTTTCAGTTCCTCACCGCCGGTTTGGATTACACCCGGCCACTCGGCGAGGATACGCAGTTTCGGCTACGGGCGTCCGGTCAGTATTCGCCCAGAGCCTTGCCCGGTGCCGTCCAGTTCGCATTGGGAGGCGATCCCTATGGCTGGGCCTTCGACAATGGCAGCCTGTCCGGTGACAGCGGCGCGGCGGTGGCGATCGAGATCGGGCATGACATCGACACCGGGCTGGCGCAGCTTCCGGGCCTGTCGCTGTCGGCCTTCGCCGATTTCGGCACCGTCTGGAACCGCGATGCGGGGGGCGGCCCCGGTCGCGAGAGCCTGGGATCCTATGGTCTGGGGATCAGCGGCCTGCTGGCCGACAGGGTCCGCGTCCAGATCATCGCCGCGCTGCCCTGGACCACGCCCGACAGTCTGGAGGATACCGGTCGCAAGCTGCTGTTCCGGCTCGTCATCCCGCTGTGATCGCCATCCCGCTGTGATCGCCGTCGCGGGGGGATGGCCCCTTTGGTCGGGTCGCGGCCCGTGATGTGATCTGCGATGTCTTCTCGGGGGCTTTGCCCATGGGGCAGGCCCGGCGCCCCGGAAAGGCCCCTTCAGGCGGCTTGTCGGGCCCGGCGGTCGGATGCGGGCCGCAGGGAATCTCTCCCCCGGCCGACCTGGCTGCCCTCCGCGAACGGGCTCCGGATGCCCATTGATACGGATTTCGAGGCGTTTTCAGCCCGGGATTTTCAGCGCGATGCAAATGATCGATCCTCGATCCTTGACAATTCCGGCGTCAGAACCGAGTCATGCCCCGGACTTTCGCCTGTAGCAGACCCCTGATCATGACCCATACACCCAACGACCCCGGCCCCCAGATTGAACGCATCGTGCGCGAGATCGAGCCTCGACTGATCGAGATCCGGCGCGATATTCACGCCCATCCGGAAACCGGCTTTGACACGATCCGGACCGCGGCGATGGTCGCGGAGGAACTGCGCGCGCTCGGCCTGACGCCGAAGACCGGTGTGGGCAGGACCGGGGTTGTGGCCGAGATCGCCGGCGGCCGTCCCGGCCCCTGTCTGATCCTGCGGGCCGACATGGATGCGCTGCCGATCCAGGAAGAGACCGGGCTCGCCTTCGCCTCGACCATTCCGGGGCGGATGCATGCCTGCGGGCATGACGTGCATACTGCCTCGCTGCTGGGCGCGGCGCGGGCGTTGGTCGAGATCGCGCCGCAGCTTGCCGGCACGGTGCGGCTGGTGTTCCAGCCGGCCGAGGAAACCCAGGACAGCGGCGCGGCGGCGATGATCGCCGACGGCGCGGCCGCAGGGGCGGCGATGGCCGTCGCCTTCCACAACCGGCCCGAGGCGCCGGCGGGCGAGCTGCAGTTGAACCGTGGCGCCAGCACCGCGTCGAGCGACGAGTTCCGCGTTGTGCTGCACGGCAAGTCCGGCCATGCCGCGCGGCCCCATGCGGCGATCGACCCGATCGTCGGCGCCGCCCATGTGATCACCCAGCTCCAGACCGTGATTTCGCGCGAGATGGACCCGGCGCTGTCTGCGGTGCTGACCATCGGCCATATCGAAGGCGGAGCGACCCAGAACATCATCCCCGACAGCTGCATGTTCGAGGGCACCGTGCGCTGCCGCTCGCCGCAGTCGCGCGACCGGGCCGAAACCGCCTTTCGGCGCATCTGCGAAGGCGCGGCCCAGGCTCTGAACCTGGGCGTCGAGATCGACTATGTGCGCGGCTGCCCGCCACTGATGAATGACGACGCGCTGGTCGACCGCGCCGCATCGGCGCTGGCGCTGCAATTCGGCAAGCCCGTCGCGATCGAGCAGGGCACCAGCTTCGGCGCCGAGGATTTCTCGTATTTCTCGGAGCGCCTGCCGTCGATCCAGCTTCACGTCGGCTCGGCCCAGCCCGAGCGCGACGACCGGCTGCACAATTCCGACTATCAGCCGGACGAGCGCTGCATCGCTGCCAGCGCCATCTCGCTCAGCCGCATCGCCGTCGAATTCCTGTCCTGAACCAGCATCGCCCAAGATCGAGGAGATTTTCCATGACCATCACCCGCGCCACCTTCCTGCGCAGCGGTATCGCCGCCGCCGCCGTCCTTGTCGTCGGTCCCGCCCGGGCCGAGAGCAAGACGCTGGTATTCGCCACCGAGGGCGCTTTCCCTCCGTTCAACATGACCAAGCCGGACGGGACGATCTATGGCTTCGAACCCGACCTGGTCGCCGAAATGGCCAAGCGCGCCGGTTTTGAGTTCAAGCTCATCTCGCAAGCCTGGGACGGCATGATCCAGGGGCTTGCCGACGGCAAGTATGACGCCGTCGTCGACGCGGTCACCATCACCGAGAAACGGTTGCAAGTGGTCGATTTCTCGCTGCCCTACACCACCGGCGGGTCGACCTTCGCGGTGACCAAGGAGAGCGGCGTCGAATTGCCCGGCCTCGACACCGCCGTCGATCTCGACGACGAGGCGGCCACCCAGGCGGCGATCGAAGCCGTCGCGGCCGTGCTCAAGGGCAAGACCGTCGGCGTGCAGGTCGCGACCATCCAGTCGGATTTCCTCGATAAGTATCTGGCGCCCATGGGCGTCACCATCCGGGCCTATCCGAACAGCTCCGATGTCTATCAGGATCTGCTGAACGGCCGTCTCGACGCGGCGATGGCCTCGGTCACCAATATCTCGGCCTTCCTCAAGAAACACGCCGACGAGGCGGTTGCCACCGGCCCGTCGTTCAAGGGCGGCATCATGGGGGCGGGTGTCGGTGTCGCCGTGCAGAAGGGCAATGCCGAACTGGCGGACAAGCTCAGCGCCGCGCTGAAGTCGATGTCGGATGACGGCACGCTGGCCGAGCTGTCGAAGAAATGGTTCGGCATGGTCGTGACCCCGACGCTCTGATGCAGATAGGGGATCTCGCACTGCTGGGCTTCGGCGACGAAGGCTGGGGCCTTGTCCTGGTCAAGGCCGGGTTGATGACGCTCGCCGTCTCGGTCGCGGCCTTTCTCTGGGGCCTCGGGCTCGGGATGTTGATCGCCTGGGCCCGGATCGGCGGCAATGCCGTTCTGCGGGCGCTGGCCGAGGCCTATACCGTCGTCCTGCGCGGCGTGCCCGAGATCCTGGTGATCTATCTGTTCTACTTCGGCGGCCGTCAGGTGGTGACGGCCGTCGGAACCGCTCTCGGCCTTGCCGGCCCTTTCGATATCTCGGGCTTCGTGGCCGGGATGCTGGCGATCGGGCTGATCTCGGCCGCGAACCAGTCCGAGGTGCTGCGCGGCGCCTGGCAGGCGGTGCCCAAGGGCACGGTCGAGGCCGGGCGCGTCGTCGGCATGACCCGATTGACGTTGTTTCGCCGGGTGATCGCGCCGCAGGCGATGGTGACGGCGCTGCCCGGCATGGGCAACCAGTGGCAATCGGTGATCAAGGAATCGGCGCTGGTCTCGGTCACCGGGCTGGTCGAGACCATGCGCCAGGTCAATGTCGCCGCCGGCACCACGCAGGAGCATTTCCTGTTCTACGCGGCGGGGGCGGTGATCTATCTGATCATCACCTCGCTGTCGGATCAGCTTTTCCGTCTGGCCGAGCGGCGCAGCCTGCGCGGCCATCAGCACGGGGGGCTGTAGAATGGACCTGAGCTTTCTCACCGGTATTTTCGGCCGCATCCTGACCGGCCTGCCGCTGACGCTGAACCTGTGGCTGCTGTCGCTGCTGGGCGGCGGGGTTCTGGCGCTGCTGCTGAACCTCCTCCGGACGACGCGGGCGGGCGATGCGGTCGCCTCCTCCTATGTCTTCCTGTTCCGCGGCACGCCGCTGCTGATCCAGATCTTCATGATCTACTTCGGGCTGGCGAACTTCGGGTTCATCCGCCACAGCTTTCTCTGGCCCTTCCTGCGCGAACCCTATTGGTGCGGCCTGCTGGCGCTGGTGCTGAATGACGCGGCCTATACGTCGGAAATCCTGCGCGGTGGCCTGCGCGCCGTGCCCAAGGGTGCGATCGAGGCAGGGAGAGTGTCGGGGATGTCGCGGCTGACCATCCTGCGCCGCATCACCCTGCCGATCGCGATCCGCCAGGCACTGCCGGCCTATACCAACGAGATCATCTCGATGCTCAAGGCGACGGCGCTGGTGTCGACCATCACCTTGATGGACATGACCGGCATCGCCCGCGCGGCGATCTCGGAAACCTGGCGCGCGGTCGAGATCCTGCTCTGCGCCGCCGTCATCTATCTGGCGCTCTCCATCCTGGTCGCAAGGGCCGCGACCTGGCTTGAGCGCCGCCTCTCGCCCTGGCAATTCGGAAGGACCGCCCGATGACCGAGCAAGACAAACAAGGGCCTGCGCTGTCCATCACCGGGCTGCACAAGAGCTTTGGCAACAACGAGGTGCTGCGCGGCATCGACCTCAGCGCGCATGATGGCGACGTGATCTCGATGATCGGCTCTTCCGGTTCCGGCAAGAGCACGCTGCTGCGCTGCATCCCGATGCTCGAGGTGCCCGACAGCGGCACCGTCACGGTGGGCACCGACAGCCTCTCGCCGAAGGGCGGACGTCTCAGCCGCAAGGAAGAGGCCACCGCCCGGCTGATGCGGCGCGAACTGGGGTTCGTGTTCCAGAGCTTCAACCTTTGGCCGCACCGCAGCGTGCTGGAAAACGTGATCGAGGCGCCGCTTTTCGTGCAGGGGCGCCCGCGGGCCGAGGCGGTGGACGAGGCGCTGGCGCTGCTTGAGAAGGTGGGGCTGGCCGAGAAGCGCGACGCCTGGCCGATGCAGCTTTCCGGTGGGCAGCAGCAGCGCGTGGCGATTGCCCGCGCTCTGGCCCAGCATCCGCGGGCGATCCTGTTCGACGAGCCGACATCGGCGCTCGACCCCGAACTGGTGGGCGAGGTGCTGAAGGTGATCCAGAGCTTGGCCGAGGAGGGTCGCACCATGCTGATCGTCACCCACGAGATGGGCTTCGCGCGCGAAGTGTCCTCGCGGGTGGTGTTCCTGCACCAGGGCCGCATCGAAGAGGACGGCACTCCGGCCGAGGTCTTCGGCAATCCGCGGTCGGACCGCGCCCGCGCCTTTCTTGCCAGCCATTTCGACCGCAACCGCTGAGGTTTCCATGCGCACACCGATCGAACGGCGAAGTCTTCAGCAGCAGGCGGCCGATTGGCTGCGCGACGCCATCGTGCGCGGCCAGTTCGCGCCGGCGGAGGTTCTGACCGAACAGGCGCTGACCGAACGGATCGGCACCGGGCGGGGCACCGTGCGCTCAGCTCTGTTCGACCTCGAGGCGCAGGAGATGGTCACCCGCTCGCCCTATTCGAGCTGGCGCGTGGCCGAGCTGGACGATCGCGCGATCTGGGAGATCTATACCCTGCGCTCGGCCTATGAGGGGCTTGCCGCGCGGATCCTGGCCGAACGCCGCGACAGCCTCGGGCTTGAGCTGGTGTCGGCCGCCTTCGCCGGTCTGGCCACGGCGGAAGAGGCGGGGACCGACGCGCGGGTCAAGGCCGATCTCGGCTTTCACATGAGCTTTGTGCGCCAGACCGGGCATCAGCATCTGATCCGTCGCCACGCGCTCTTGGCCGACAAGATGGAGTGGCTCTATCGCTGGTCGGAAGAGCGCTGGCCGCGCCGCAACCCGCTTGTTGCCGAACATCAGCCATTGTTCGACGCGCTGCGGTCGGGAACCCCGGATCAGGCCGAACAGCAGGTGCGCACCCATATCGACGCCTCCATCGAACTCGATGTGGCGGGCTATCTGTCGCTTGCCGCGACGCAGGAGAAACCATGAGCAAGATCACCATCCTCGACGGCGGCATGAGCCGCGAACTCGAACGCATCGGGGCGCCGTTCCGGCAGCCCGAATGGTCGGCGCTGGCGCTGATCGAGGCGCCCGAGACCGTCCGTCAGGTGCACGAGAACTTCATCCGCGCCGGCGCGCAGGTCATCACCACCGATTCCTATGCGCTGGTGCCCTTCCACATCGGAGAGGAACGGTTTCGCACCGATGGCGCGCGGTTGGCCGACCTGGCCGGGCAGATGGCCCGGCAGGCGGCGGATGCGGCGCCGGGGGTGAAGGTGGCGGGATCGCTGCCGCCGGTCTTCGGCTCCTATCGACCTGATCTGTTCCGCGCCGATCGGGGTCAGGAAATTCTGGGCGTGCTGGTGGCGGGCCTCGCCCCGCATGTGGATCTGTGGCTGGCCGAGACGCAGAGCAGCCTGGAAGAGGCCGCAGCGGCAGCGCAGGCGGTCAGCCAGACGGGCAAGCCCCTGTGGCTCTCCTTCACCCTGCGCGATGACGTCGAGCCCGACCAGATGCCTGAGCCGCAGTTGCGCTCGGGCCAGTCGGTGGCCGAGGCCGCGCGGCTGGCGCTGGGGGTCGGGGCGGCGGCGATGCTGTTCAACTGCTCGCGCCCCGAGGTGATGGAGGCGGCGCTGGTCGCCGCCCGTGCCGTCGCGCCGGATCTGCCGCTTGGGGTCTATGCCAATGCCTTCGACGAATCCCAAGACGAGGACGGCGCCGCGAACGAGGTGGTGTCGGTTCTGCGCGACGATCTCGACCCGCCGCATTATTGCGGCTGGGCCGAGCGCTGGACCGCGAAGGGGGCGACGATCATCGGCGGTTGCTGTGGCATCGGAACCGAGCATATCCACCATCTCGCCACCCATCTGAACGACTGAGGACTCAGGTGGTCAGGGCCTGATCGAGATCGGCGATCAGATCCTCGGCCGCCTCCAGCCCGACCGACAGGCGGAACAGCCCGTCGCCGGCAAAGCGGCGATAGTCCTCCAGCGCCTCGCCGCTCAGCCGATAGGTGCCCTCGATCATCTCCTCGGTGTCGAGGAGCGTCACGATGCTGCGCTGGTGGCCCAGCGAAAAGGCGTAATGCGCCACCCGCAGACGGTGGGCCAATTGGCGTGCCATCGCCTGCGGATCGGCGGTGCGAAAGGCGATCACCCCGCCGGGCAGATCCATCTGCCGCCGGGCCAGCTCATATTGCGGATGCGACGGCAGGCCGGGCCAGATCACCCGTTCGACCGCCGGATGGGTTTCCAGGAACCGGGCGATCCGCCCGGCGCTGTCGTTGATCTGCTTCATCCGGGGATAGAAGGTGTCGATGCCGCGCAGGATCAGCCAGGCGTTCGAGGCCGACATCGCCGCCCCCAGATAGACCCCGGCGCGCCCGCGCATCCGTGCCACCAACTCCTTGCGCCCGGCCACCGCGCCGCCAAGCGCATCGCCATGGCCATTGATGAACTTGGTCAGTGAATGCACCACCAGATCGACACCAAGCGACAGCGGCCGGGTCGAGGCCGGCGTCGCCAGGGTGCTGTCCACCGAGACCAGCGCGCCCTGCGCATGGGCGATGGTGGCGATCTCGGCCAGGTCAGTCAGGCGCAGGATCGGGTTGCAGGGCGTCTCGCAATGCACCAGCCGGGTGTTCGGCCGCAGCGCCGCACGCAGCGCCTCGGGACGCGACAGGTTGACCGGCGTCACCTCGATGCCGAGATCGGTCAGGATCGACCGCGCCAGCTCGGCCGCGCCGGCATAGGTGACGTCGCTGATGATCAGATGGTCGCCCGCCTTGAGAAAGGTCAGGAACAGCCCGGCGATCGCGGCCACCCCGGTGGCGGCGGCCAGCGCGTCCTCGGCCCCCTCCAGCGCTGCGAGGCGGGTTTCCAGCGCCCGCACCGTCGGGTTCAGCCAGCGGGCATAGGTATAGGGTTCATCGGCGATATCGCCGAGACCGGCGGCGGAAAAGGCGCCTTCGCCCGGGGTCACCAGATTGTTGACCGACATGGCGATGTCGGGCTGGATCGTCCGCGTCGCGGGGTTGATCGTCAGCCCGGCATCCAGCGCCAGGGTTTCCGGGCGCAGGTCTGCGGGCAGGGGGCGAAGAAGGGGATCGGTCATCGTCGGGGCTCGTCTTGCTGTTCGCCGCGACGATACCTGGACATCGCGCCGCCGGGCGTCGATCATCGCCCTGGCCGCGCGGATTTCCCGCGTCAAGGCGGGGATGCGCGCCGCCGGGCGGCTCAGGTCTCGTCCATCGGTCGGTAGAGACCCACCTTCATC
Organism: Pseudodonghicola sp.; assembly: GCF_048268305.1. Lineage (NCBI taxonomy): Bacteria > Pseudomonadati > Pseudomonadota > Alphaproteobacteria > Rhodobacterales > Paracoccaceae > Pseudodonghicola > Pseudodonghicola sp. The sequence goes on along the minus strand of NZ_JBLWVT010000006.1, from coordinate 198,662 downwards.
GGCCGCAGCACCACATTGGTGGTGATCCGCTCGATCATCGGATTGTCGCGCATCATCGCGGCGGTGATGGCGTCATAGTCTTCGGCGTCCCGGGCCAGCACCACGGCGATCAGATCGACACCGCCGGTGACGTAATAGAGCTGCTGGATATTGTCGTGCGTCTCGGCCCAGTGCCGCAGCCGGTCGAGCGCCTCGTAATTGTCGCGCGCGATCTCGAGCCCGGCGATGAAGGTCATGCCGGCGCGCGGCTGCACCACCGCGACCTCGGCGGCGATGGTGCCATTGGCGCGCAGCGCGCGCAGCCGCCGCTGGACGGCCGAGGCGGAAAGGCCGATCTCCGCGGCGATGGTCTCGGTCTTGAGCTGGCAGTTCCTCTGCACGAGGGCGAGGATGCGGCGGTCGAACTGGTCCATCCCATGTCTTTTCTGGCTGCGGGTCCGTCCGGATGTCGCTTAGCCGCTTGTTGGCGCGACGACAATCCATCGCGCCCCCAAGAGCCCGCAGGCCAGAGGTCGCGCCATGCGCGGGGATGGACCGGGGGGCTGATCGCTTCCCCCGGCCTCTGGGCGCCTTACGCGGGGCGCAGGATCAGCGCTGCGTGATAGGCGGGATCGCCATAGGCCCCCATCTTGTAGAGCGTTTCGGCCTTCATCGGCAGGCAGTCGACATCGGCGCCGGTTTCCTGATCGGGGGGCTCGACCCAGGGGTCGTTGACCAGAAAGGTGCCGTCGGCGCGCACCGAATGCAAAAGGATCCAATGTGGTGCGTGATGATCGTGGGTGTGGCACTGGTCGATCAGCAGGATCACCATGGCGCCCTCAGCCACCGCGCTTACCATCGCCTCGGCCGGCAGTCGGTCGGCATGGATCTCGATGGCGGGTTCCGCCTCGGCCCTTTGGCGGAATTCGGTCTGCACGAAGGTCGAGATGTCGCGCTTGCCCGGGGTATTGGCGCGGTCCAGCATGACCGGGCCGTTGCTGTCGAAATGCAGCTCGACCCGGAAGCCGCGTTTCACTGCGGCGAGCGACATGCCATAGGGGCCGCAGCCGCCCGGGCCGGTCAGCCCGACCATGGTGGTGGCCTCGCGCCAGATCTCGAATTCCTGCGACCGGGTGATCTGGCCCATCGCCATGGACAGCGACACCGGGCCGCAGGTGTAATCGGTCGACTGATTGTATTTCGCCACCGGATGGGTCAGCGGGATCGGATCGCTCAGCCAGCGCTCGGCATAGCCGCGGCCGCTGTCCTCAAGCCCAAGCGCGGCGATGGCCGTCGCCTGCTCCGGGATGGCGCGCAGCAGATCGGCCTGGCGGGCGCGGGCGAAGGCCTCGACCCCCGCGGCCAGATCGGCGGCGAGCGGCTCGGGTGCCGACCAGGCGATCACATGGATCACCTCGGCCGTGCGGCGCTGGCGCAGCCCGGCATAGGCCAGGATCTTGCCCGCCGCATCGCGGATGCCGAGCGCGGTGATATGCGAGGCGTTCGGGCGTTGGGCCTGCAGCGCGCCCTCGGGCAGCGCGGTGGGGGGCAGTTCGGTGACGGTCGTCATTGCGGAACCTCGGTTGCCAGATGGGCCAGACAGTCGCCGCGCTGCACCAGTCCGGGGTGGCGCAGGCACAGAACGGTGCCGTCATGGCGGAAAAATTGCTCACTCGGTCGGTCGGCCAGATCCTCTGTGCTCCACACCTGGCCGGCAAGATCGCCCTGGGCAATCTCGGTGCCCAGATCCACCGCCGGTTCGAACACGCCCGATCGGGTAGCGTAGACATAGTAATCGCGGGTCTTGATCTGCAGTTCGCGCGCCGGGCGTCCGGGCGCGGCGGGCGCGTCCTCGATCATCCCCCAATGCGCCATCACCCGGCGCAGCCCGGCCTCGACCAGCGCCACACCGGGGCGCGAGACCGAGCCGCCGCCGCCGAACTCTCCGCCCAGCGACACCACCTTCTGCCGGTTCGATTCCGAGGTCGAGAGCCGGGGATCGGGGCTGTAATCCCAGATCAGGATCCGCTCGGCCCCGAAGGCGCGGGCGGCCGAGAGCGCGGCCTGGTCCAGCGCCACGTCGCCGCTGCGGCGGATCGACACGAAGGGCTGGTATTGCAGCGACGAGCCGCCGGCGTGGATGTCGTGAAAGTAATCCGCCATCGGCAGCAGCACCGAGGACATGTAATGGGCAATGGCGCTGGTCGGCCCGCCCTGGGGATCGCCCGGATAGGCGCGGTTGAGGTTGCCGCCATCCTCGGGCGAGGTTCTGAGACCGGCGCGAAAGGCGGGCGCGTTCAGCATCGGCAGGGCGATGACGCGGCCCTTCAGGCTGGCGGGATCAAGGCCGCACAGCAGCCGGCGGATGGCGATCGGGCCTTCGTATTCGTCGCCATGGGTGCCGCCGGTCAGCAGCAGCGTCGGCCCCGGCGCGCCATTGACCACGGCGACGGGGATGGGGATCACCCCATAGGCGGAACGGTGCACCGAATGCGGCAGGCAGAGATCGCCGGTCTGCACGCCCTTGGCGTCGAAATCGACGGTGGACCAGATTTGGGTGGTCACGATGAAGTCTCCTGAGAGGTCTTTTGAAGGTCGGCCGCCCGACGATAGAGCGCGAGGGCGCGCATCAGCCTTTCCGGCGGGTCGACATCGGGCCGGACGAGCGGCGCGATCTCCTCGGCGAAGAGGCAGGCGATACGGTGATCGTGCGCCGTGCTCAGCGGTGCGAGCATCGGATCGGTGCCGGAACAGGCCGGGCGCGCCACCGGGCAGCGGCTGCGGAACCGGCAGCCCGAGGGCAGGGACAGCGGGCTTGGCACCTCGCCGGTCAGCGGGATGCGGGGGGCGCCGGCGCCCGGCACCGGTTCCGGCGTGGCCGAGATCAGCGCCTGGGTATAGGGGTGGCGCGGCGCGGTGAACAGCCGCTCGGCCGGGCCTTCCTCGACGATCCGGCCCAGATACATCACCGCCACCCGGTCGCTGATATGTTCGACCAGTGACAGCCCGTGCGAGATGAACAGCAGGCTGACCCCGGTGCGCCGCTGGATGTCCTGCAGCAGGTTGGCGATCTGCGCCTGCACCGAGACGTCGAGCGCCGAGACCGCCTCGTCGCAGACGATCAGCCGCGGTTCGGTGGCCAGCGCCCGGGCGATGGCGACCCGCTGCCGCTGCCCGCCCGACAGCGCGTGGGGATAACGCGCGGCGACGCCTTCGGGCAGGCCGACAAGCTGCAACAGCTCTGCCACCCGGCGATGGGCCTCACCGCGCGGCACCAGATCGTGCAGCAGGGCGGGTTCGGCGATCAGCTCGCCCACCGTCATCTTGGGGTTCAGCGACCCGAAGGGATCTTGCAGGATGATCTGGATCTGCCGCGCCCGCGCCTTGCCCCGCGCCGGCGGCTTGCCGTCGAAGAGGATGGCGCCGCCGCTGGCTGGCAAGAGCCCGGCGACGATGCGGCCGAGGGTGGATTTGCCACAGCCGGATTCGCCGACCAGCGCCACCGTCTCGCCGGCGTTGATGGTCAGGTCGATGCCATCCAGCGCCCGCAGGATCCTGGGCTTGCGAAAGGCGCCGGCGCTGATCGGAAAGTCGCGGGTGAGCGCCCTGAGCGTCAGAAGCGGCTGGGTCATTCCGCACCTCCCAGAGTTTCGAGAAGGGGGGCGAAATGGCAGGCCGAGGCCTGGCCGGCGCGGATCTCCCGCAGGGCGGGGCGGTCGCTGCGGCATTGCGCGCCCGCGAAGGGGCAGCGCGGGTGGAAATGGCAGCCGGGTGGCATCTGGCGCGGATCGGGCACGGTGCCCCAGATCGGCAGCATCGGCTCGCCCCGCGCGTTCATCTGCGGCATCGAGCCGAGGAGGCCGAGGGTATAGGGGTGCTCCGGCCCGGCAAACAGCGCCGGCGCCGGCGCGGTTTCGACCATCCGCCCGGCATAGAGCACGGTGACCCGGTCGGCCATCTCGGCCACCACCCCCATGTCATGGGTGATGAAGAGCGTGGCGGTGCCGGTCTCGCGCGCGAGGTCGCGGATCAGATCGAGGATCTGCGCCTGCACCGTGACGTCGAGCGCGGTTGTCGGCTCGTCCGCGATCAGCAGGCGCGGCCGGTGGATCAGCGCCATGGCGATCAGCGCCCGCTGCCGCATCCCGCCGGAAAGCTGATGCGGATAGGCGCGGGCGCGTTCTTCGGGCGCCGGGATACCGGTGGCCGCCAGCGCCTCGACGGCGCGCTTGCGGGCGATCTCGGGGGCGATATCCTCATGCAGGCGGATCGCCTCGACGATCTGGTCGCCGATGCGGCGCACCGGGTTCAGTGCGGTGGCGGGTTCCTGGAAGATCATCGCCATCTCGCAGCCGCGCAGCGCCTGACGGTCGTGTCGCGACAGGTGCAGCAGATCGCGGCCGGCAAAGCGCAGCTCCTCGGCCTCGATCGTGGCGGTGGGGGGCAAGAGCCCCATCAGCGCCAGCGACAGCACCGATTTGCCTGAGCCGGATTCGCCCACCACGGCGAGGGTCTCGCCCGCTGCGATGGTCAGATCCACCGCGTCGAGCGCCCGCAGCGGGCCCTGTTCGGTGGCGAAGGTGACGCTCAGGCCGCGGGCGACCAGCAGCGGTTCGGCAATGAGGGGGGCGGTCATCGGGGCGGGGCTCATGCGGCTCTCCGATCGCTGGCATCGCGCAGGGCGTCGCCCAGCAGGTTCACCGACAGCACGATGATGAAGATCAGCGCCGAGGCGGCGGAGGAGACATGCGGCGCGATGAAGAGAAAGGCGCGGCCCTCGGCGGCGATCGAGCCGAGCTCGGCGGTGGGGGGCTGCAGGCCAAGGCCCAGAAAGCCCAACGAGGCCGCCAGCAGCACCGCGTCGCCGAAGGCGAGCGTGGTATAGGTCAGGATCGGCGCGAAGGCATTGGCCAGCAGATAGCGCGTCATCAGGATGCGGTCGGGCAGGCCGATGGCGCGGCCACCGTCCATATAGTCCTGCGCCATCACCGACAGCGCCGCGCCACGCGAAATCCGCGCGATGCCGGGCATGATCGAGAGACCAATCGCCAGGATCAGGCTGTCGAGCCCGGGGCCCATCATCGCCGCCAGCGCCAGTCCGAAGAGGATCGAGGGGAAGGAGAGCATCACGTCGATCACCCGCATCAGCAGGTTGTCGAGCCGGCGGTAGAAGGCTGCGATCAAGCCGATGGAACCGCCGACCAGCGCGCCGAAGACGACGCCCGACAGCCCCAGCATCAGCGTGGTGCGCGCGCCGAAAAGCAGCCGGGTCAGCATGTCGCGCCCCTGGCTGTCGGTGCCGAGCCAATGGGCGCCGCTCGGCGGTTTCAGCCGCAGCCGCAGCGCGGTCTCGTAAGGATCATAGGGCGCAATCCAGGGCGCGAGGAGCGCGGCCAGCGCGATGAAGGTCAGGGCGGTGACGGCAAGCGCCACGATCGGGTTCTTCTTCAACCGCCGCCAGGTGCGCGCGCCGCTGCCGCCTTGCGGGGAAAGGGGGATCTCGGTCATCTTCAGCGCCCCCTCAGCCGCGGGTCGGCCAGTTCGGACAGCAGGTCGACGGCGACATTCACCAGGATGAAGGCCACGGCGAGGAACAGGATCGCCCCCTGGGCCATCGGATAATCGCCGGTGGTGATCGAGGAGACGGCGAGCCGGCCGACCCCGGGCCAGGAAAAGATCGTCTCGGTGATCACCGCGCCGCCCATCAGCGATCCGATCTGCAGGCCCACGAGGGTGATGATCGGCAAAAGCGCGGTGCGCAGCGCATGGCCCAGGATCACCCGCAACTCTCCGGCGCCCTTGGCGCGGGCGGTGCGGACGTGATCGGCGCTCAGCGCCTCGGACAGCGTGGTGCGGGTCATCCGGGCGATCGGGCCCAAGAGGATCAGCCCCAGCGCGGTGGCGGGCAGCAGGATATGCGCCAGCCCCTCGGCGCTCCACAGCGGGCCGCCACGGCCCTGGATCGGAAAGGCGCGGGTCCTGGCGGCGAATTGGATCATCAGAAGGCCGACCCAGAACACCGGGATCGACACGCCCGCGACCGAAACCGCCATCACGCCCCGGTCGATCAGCCCGCCGCGTTTCAGCGCCGCGAGGATCCCCAGCGCCAGCCCCAGCGGCAGCGACCAGACCATCGCCGCCAGCATCAGCTCCAGCGTCGGGCCGGCGGCGCGCAGCAGTTCGTCGCCGACGGCGGCATTGTTGATGACCGAGCGGCCGAGATCGCCCATGGCGACGCGCTGCAGGTAGAGGCCGAATTGCACCAGCACCGGCTGATCAAGGCCGAGGTGACGGCGGATGGCGGTGATCTCCTCCTCCGTCCCGGTGGGGCCGGCGATGGCGGCGGCGGGATCGGCGGGCAGCACCTGCAGCATCAGAAAGCCCACGAGCAGCACGCCCACCAGCACGAAGAAAGAGGTGACGACCCGATGGGCCAGGCGTCCGGTCATTCTGTCTGTCCTTGGGGGAGAGGGGAGAAGAGGGGGCCTGTGGCCCCCTCGGGTCGTTCAGGGCGGTTCACTTCAGCTCGAGATCGAGACCCTTGCCGAAGACTGCGCCCGAGATGCCGGCGGGCTGGAAGGGTTTCAGCCGCGGGCCGGCGGCCACCGTCGGGGTCTGCAGCAGCATCGGTTTCCACAGCACCGCCTCGTGCACCCGGCGGCCGAGCGCCTCGAAGGCCGTGGCGCGCGCCTCGGGAGAGGTGGCGGCATTGCCCTCGGCCAACAGCTTGTCGGTCTCGGGATCGTTCCACATCATCCGGTTCGGCGAGGGGATCAGCGAGGAGGCGAAGTAGAGATTGAGCGCGTCGCCGGCGCTTTGATAGGGGTAATCCATCTGGAACAGGTCATAGGTCTGGTCCCGCAGCTTGGCCCAGATCGCGGTGGAATCCAGCGTCTCGACCTGCAGATCGATCCCCGCCTTGCGCAGATCGCCTTGCACGGCCTCGGCCACCTCGCGCGAGGTGGCGTCGTTGAAGCCGTAGTAGACCAGGCTCAGCTTCTGGCCGTCCTTCTGCCAGAAACCGTCCGCCCCCATGGTGAAGCCGGCCTCTTCCAGCAGCGTCTTGCTCTGAGCCGGGTCGAAGGTGAAGGCCGAGGTATCGGTATCCGGCGCATAGTCCAGCACCTTGTCCGAATAGTAGGAATAGGCCGGCTCCACCGTGCCGAAATAGATCGCCTCGGCGACCGCGGCCTGGTCGATGGCATGGGATACCGCCTTGCGCACCCGGATGTCCTGAAGGAAGGGGCGCGAGGTTTTCATGCCGAGGTAATGGGTGCGGAAGGCCGCGATCGGCTTGAGCACCTGCACGCTCGGGTCGGCCTCGAACTGGGCCAGCGCCCAGGCCGGCACGGCATAGGAGGCGTCGATTTCGCCCGCCGGGATGGTGGCGGCAAGCGTGGCGCCTTCGGGGACGATCTTCCAGACGATCTTGTCGACCTTGGCGGGCCCCGGGTTGCCGTTGGCGGGGTTGCCCCAAGTATAGCCCGCGTGCTTGCTCAGAACGACCTGATCGCGCGGCGTCCAGCTTTCAAAGCAGAAGGGGCCGGTGCCATTGAAGGCGGTGACGCCGAAATCGTCGCCAAGGGCGGCCGCCTGTTCCGGGTCGATGATGGTGAAATTGAACTGCGCCATCTGATAGAGCAGGTTCGATGACGGCGTCTTCAGCTTGTAGACCACGGTGTAATCGTCAGGGGCGGTGACGCTGTCGACCTTGCCCGCCTTCCAGACCGCCACATTGGGCGCATCCGGGGCCAACCAGCGGTCCATCGAGCCGACGACCTCCTTGGCGGTCAGCGGCTTGCCGTCGCAATAGCTGACGCCCTTCTTCAGATGGAAGGTATAGGTGAGGCCGTCCTCGCTGACCTCCCAGCTTTCGGCCAGCGCTGGTTCCACCGTCTTAAGATCGGGGCTGAGGGTGACCAGAGTGTCGCCGACCATATAGAGCACCTCTGCCGCCGCCAGCGCCGAGGAACGTTGCGGATCATAGCGGTCGGCATCGAAGGCGCGGCCGAGGGTGACGCTGGTTTCCGCCTGCGCGGCGGTGGCGAGGGTGGTCAGGGACAGGGTTGTGGTCAGCGCGGCGAGGCAGCCCGACAGGGCCCGCGCGCGGCGGGGGATGGTCATGGAACTCTCCTGTTAGCTGGGCCGGTGAGAGGGCCGGCCCGGTGGCTCCGGGCTTGGGCGAAAAGGCTGCCTCGCCGGATTATGATTGTGACGTGGGGAGGGAACCCCGCTGTCTGAGGGTGACTATAGGTCCGCTGCATTGCGGCGCAAAACGACGAATTTGCGTGAAATCATTCCTTCAGGGAATGATCCGGGGGGATGCCGGCGTTTTCGGTGCGCCGGAGGCGGTCTGCGACGCCTCGGCCAATATCCAGTCGCGGAAGGCGGCAAGCGCCGCGCCGCCGCGCTTGCGCTCGGGGGAGATCAGATAATAGGCGGATCCATTGGTCATGACCCTGGGGAAAGGCTGTTCCAGCCTGCCGGCTGCCAGCCCTTCCTGCGCCATGAACAGCGGCACCAGCCCAAGGCCCAGGCCGGTCTGTGCCGCGCGGATGATCATGTCGAACTGTTCGAAGCGATTGCCGCGATAGGCGTTGACCGTGGTCAGCCCGCCCTGCTCCAGCCAGGTCTGCCAGTCGCGCGGGCGGGCACGGTGATGCAGCAGCGTCAACCGGTCGAGCGCGCCGGTATCGCCCGGTTGCACCATCCCGGGCGCGCTGATCACCGCCATCTCTTCGCCGAACAGCCGGTCCGACAGGCCGCCGGGCCAGGGGGCGGGGCCATAGAAGATGGCGGCGTCGATATTCTCCTGCTGGAAGTCGAAGGGCCATTGCCGGGCGGTGACATTGAGCGCGATCGCCGGATGGGCGGCGTTGAAGCGGGTCAGTCGCGGCGCCAGCCAGTAATGGCCGAAGGAGGGCAGGCTGGCGAGATTGAGCGTCGAGGCCTCGGGGCGATGGGCCAGGGTCTCCATCGTGGCCTCTTCCATGATCTCCAGCGCGGTGCGGATACGCGCCAGATAGTGGTCGCCCGCCTCGGTCAGCACGATCCGTTGGCGCACCCGTTCGAACAGCCGGGTGCCCAGCCAATCCTCGAGCCCGGCGATGCGTTTGGAGACTGCCGATTGCGACATGTTCAGTTCTTCCGCCGCCCGGGTGAAACTGCCGTGCCGGGCGGAGGCTTCGAAGACCGTCAGCGACGGCAGCGAGGGGAGAACGCGACGCATGGTCCTGTCTTACAAAAGGCGATCTGCCGCCACAACGATGCTCTGCCCCAGGGGGCTTTCGGGGGGGGACCGATCCAGCAAGGCCATTGTTCTGACGGTGAATGCGCATAAACAGGGCTGAAGTGCCTGATTTCGGGCGGGTTTGCGATGGCGGTTTACATGCAATGGGGGCTTGCGGCCCCCGACTTCGATCTCTTCGAGGCCTATCCGTCTGGGGAGATGGCGAACTGACCTTTGCCGATGACAGCCTTGGCGAGATCCCCGGCGACGCTTGTGATAGCGCCTATGTGGCCAGCCTTCCAGGCGAGCGGGATTTTGCCCTGGCTGGCTCTCGTCTTCGATGCCGGGGGCAGGTGGTCGCGATCTGCTGCTGGGCGGGGCGGGAAGCGACCGTCTCAATGGGGGCTCTGGGGCGGATGTGCCGATCGCGGAGGCTGGAAGCGACAGGCTGATCGGCGGCGAGGGCGCCGATGTCTTCGTCATCCGGGGCGGCGCCGGCCGGACGGTTCTGGCCGATTTCCGGCCGGGCGAGGATCGAATCGCCTTGACGGATGTGGCGCGGTTTCATGAGCGGCCGCATCGCCGCCGGCGATGCGATGATCGAAACCATGATCCGGAGGACCGTGTTGCAGGGCGTGGTCGCCGAGGGCCTGACTGCCGCGGATTTTCACTTTGCCGCGCGGGCTGAGGCGCTGGCGGATCCCGCGGTGACCGACTTTCTGAATGGCTGGGAGTACGCCTGAGACGGCCAGTAACCCTGAGGCGGCCACGGGCCAGCGCCGCCCGCGGGGCGGTATCGGGAGGCAAGGCTAAGCCCGGATGTCCCTCCTGGCCCGATGGCGCCCGGGCAGACCGGGGAGCGGGGGCGCCGCGCCGCCGGCCCCTTGGCGCAGGGTCCCGCCGGGCGGAAACCACTCTTGCGCCCTTCGCCCCGAATGGGTAATCAGGGCGCCACGGGTGATTAGCTCAGTTGGTAGAGCGCTTCGTTTACACCGAAGATGTCGGGAGTTCGAGTCTCTCATCACCCACCATTCCCCCGATCTCAGAAACGCCTTATTTTTATAGCTCTGAGAGAGGCGCGCGTTTTGAAATGTCTAGCAGGCTGCCGAAAAATGTATAGCAGACGAGGGTGCTAGACATCTCATGCAAGGGGCGCGTTAGCGCCCTTCTTCGTCCTCGCTCCCCGCCCCGCCAGAGGCCCCAAGAGCCGACGCGAAAGACTCCATGTGGGCATCCGCGTGGCGATACAACGCCTGTTCCATGGCCTCTTTTTCCGCCGCTGCCGGGTCGCTGCCGTCTGCCATGAAGCCGCGCGCGATTCCGCGCTGCTGGGCCAGTTCCTCGAACTTTTGGCGGCGCGATCCGAGGGGATGACCCGGGGGGAGAGTTTCGCGATTCATGCTTCGTCCTGTTCTGCTGCTCGATACTGTAGAAGATTCCTCCGCTGATGGTCGGGGGCCAGTGCAGGGGCGCCCCTCAGCGCGTCCTTAAGACCGCCCAGCAGGGCCAGCGTGTCCTTGATCGCGATCTTGTCGCCGCCGGTCTCCTGCGCGTCCTGCGCGTTCTGTTCGAGCTGAATCAGGCGAACGATATTTTCCACAGCCCTGACGGCGTCCCCGAACCGCTGCGCCTCCAGCGCGCGGCGATAGATCGTCACATAGCTATCCGCGATCCACATCAAGTTGATACCCTGCCGGGCGAGGTCGCCCCACGCTTCGAGGTCATTGTTTGCTTCCATGACGCGCCGCACGTCGCGCGCGATCTGGCGCTTGTGGTGCTCTACGCGCGCCACCACTTCGGGGGAGTTCGCGAGGCGGCTGGCGGCAGACTTTGACCCGGCAGCATATCCGGCCTTTTCGTATGCCGTCCCCTGCTTCATGCCGGTGGCGAGAAGGCGGGCGAATTCTTCATGCTGTGGATTCGCGAGGGGTGCCATTTAACGATTCTTCCTCGCGGCCTTCTGGCCCGCGCTCGCCATGTCCGCCGCGATCTGGTCACGGCTGCGGCGGAAAGAGTCGGCGTCGGTCGCGGTCACGTTGAAGGTCTGAGGCATGTTGATGACAGTCCCCCCATCACCGGCAGCGGAGCCGCCCAGCTCAACCGGAATCTTCCGCCCCTTGGACAGCGGAATCACGGCCTCATTCGGGTGGAGCACCGCCGGGATGCCCGACGTGTTGGTGGTCCCCTGCGCGTAGTGCGGGGCGTTCTGGAATACGCGCAAGGGGGCGTTGGCATAGTTTGCCGGGGCGGTGGATACGCCGCCCACATCGAAAGCCCCGACTGCCATCCCAAGGATGCCCTGCCAGCCCCCGAACATATCGAGGATGCCCCCACCGCCGCCGCCGCCGGGGATGCCTCCACCGCCGCCGCTCTGAGCCTGCCGGATCATACCGGCATGCTGGGACCCGGCGGAGGTGATGGCCGTGCGTACCTTGGTAGCGTGCTGCTGCCCGCTAGTGGTGGTCGCAGTGCGGACCTGCTGGGCGTGCTGCATCCCCGCAAGGCGCGTGGCGTTCGCCGCCTGCTGACCGCCCTGCACGTGGCCCATGCGGGTCTGCTGCCCGGCCTGCGTCCCTGCCTGCATCATTGCCGCGCTGATCTGCTGACTGACCGCGCTGCCCGCCTGAATCATCGCCTGCGAGATTGACGCCCCGGCCTGAACGCCACCCTGCGCGACGGCGGCGCCATCGCCGGTAGGTGCCGCCGCGTCTCCGCCCAACAGATCGCCCAGAAGTCCGCCCAGCCCGTTGCCTTCGCCCCGGCCCATCAGATTAGCAAGTTCAGCAACAGCCTGATCCGCGACGATATCGGCGATGGTGCCGAGGATCGCCTCCCCAAGGGCTTCAATGTCGAACTTGCCGGTCTTGATCATTTCGCTGATCGCGTCCGAGAGGCTGTTGATTGCCCCCATTTCGATCTGCTGCCCGGCTTCGATCCAGTTGGGGACGGAGTCCATCCACTTCTTCACAGGGTCGTTTGCCAGCGTGGTAAGCTTGTCGTTCAGCTTCTGCGCGGCCTCATACTGGCGGACCATGGCAGCGGTGGTTTCGTCGAGGGCGCCGCCGTTTGCCGTCATAGCCGCCGCCATGAACTGCGCCGTTTCCATTGTGTCGGCCTGTCCACTGACGACAAGGGCCAGCGCCTCATTCTCCTGATTGAGAGAAAAGACGCGATTATTCATCTGCTTAATCAGGCGTTCGAGCTGCCGGGACTCGTCGCCCAGCGTCTCCACCCGCTTGGACCCGCCACCGCTGGACGCGGCCTTGCGGGCAGCCGTCCGGGCGGCTTCCAGCTCAGAGTCGAGACGAACGGACTCGTTGAACTGGTACCGTTCCGCGTCGATGAGCTGACGCTGCATCCATCCCCCGACGCCACCGCCTGCGGCCTGCTCCCGAGCGGACCATTCCGCCTCCTTGCGGTACCGCTCGCGCGCGACTGCGGATTCCCTCACGGTCTTTCCCGCCTGCAGAGCGGTCAGTTCGGCGCTCTTGGCCGCGTTGCTGATCATGCTGCCGCCGACGGACGCGAGCGAAGACATGATTGCCTGAATCTCGCTATTGACCCCCGCCATGGCGCTGGCCCACGCGTTCGTCTGGCCCGTGGCGGCGGCGATGGGGCCGGAGTAGTCCACCGCAGCGAGGTGGCGGGCTGCGTCTTCCCCTTCCACCAGCTTCCGCACCATTGCCGACTGTTCCGAGGTCAGATTTTCGACCCCGCCAGCGGCGGAAACAATGCGCTCGCGGATGGTGGCATAAATATCGGCGATCCGCCCGGCGTCGGTCGTCATCTGAGACTCCCGGAAAAGAGCCTCAAGCCCGGCGGCTTCGGTCTTGGTGAGGCTCAGTTCATCACGCAGGCGCCGGGCATAGCCTGCCAGCGCGTCCATCCAGCCGACTCCCGCGTCCGAGGCCATGGCATCGCGCATGCTGCGCAGGGTGTCGGCGGCGTCCAGTCGCGCCAGTTCCTTCTGCACGTCCACAAGGTCGCGGACGCTCGCCGTTACAAGGCCATATTCATCGCGCAGGGCGGTGTAGTCCCGCGTCTTCGATGCAGCCGCGCGCGCCGCATCAATAGAGGACTCCAGTTCGTCCAGCGCGTCGGCGAAAGTCTTGGTTTCCGGGATCACGGCGAACAGTCGGTCAATCAACAGAGGGAGGGCCACGCCCGCGACCGCACCGATTGCAATGCCCATACCGCCGAATACAAGGCCCACGTCTGCCGCCTGAAAAGCGATACCCTTCAAGGCCTGTTCGGCGGACGTGGCCATGCCCGCGACCTGCGCCATCTGGTTCACCTGCAAGCCCAGCATGCGCCCGGCGCCCTTCTGCATGGCGAACATGCTGGTGGTGGCCTTTTCGTTCGCCGCTGACGCGGCCACCAGCTTGTTCGCCGCCTCGGCGCGTGCATTGGCAGCAAGCTGGGACGTGATCACGCCAGCCTTCTCCGCCTGCGCGATTTCTTCAAGGCTCACCTCATACTGCTTCGACGCGGCATAAAGCGGATTATACCGTGCGCGCAGCCGGTCCATCTGTGCTGCGTGATCGGCGGCGGCGCGGCTGGCCTCTTCCTGCGCGCGCGCTTCGGCATTAGCGATTGCGTTCAGCCGCTCTGCCTCTCGGGCCGTTCGGTTCAGCTCGCTGGCAAGCGTGTTGTATTCCGCGCGGGCCTCCTGAACGTCCAAACTGGACGTCGCGTTGATAAGCTTGCCGCGCAGTCGGTCGAGGGCCGCCTCGATCTTCGCAATCCCGGCAGTGTCGCCGACCGAAAGGAGACGGTCGCGCAGACGGCTGGCCTGATCGGTCGAGATGCGAAGCGAGTTCGCGGACTGGACGGCGAGCTTGCGGATACGTTCCGCCGCGCGGTCGGATGCAGTCCCGGCGGCGGTCGTGGCGGTGGCGAGGGCATTTGCTTCGGTGCGCGCCCGCGTCAGCGGGGTAACGTCAACCTGCGGCTTGATGGTGCGGAGCTTCGTGAACGCGCCCGTGGTGTCGCGGTCGAGGTCCCGAACGGCGGCGCGAACAGTTTCCACCGCCGCCTTGAAGGTGCGGGCGCCGGACTGCGCCGCCCCCGCGTCAATCTTGAGACGAAGTTCGTGGGTTTCAGCCATTTCTATGATTTTCCTGACGTGTTCCTGACCGCTCGAATTTTGGGGAGAAAGGGCGGGGCCGGGTCAGGAACCGACCCCGCCAGTTTGTGCGCGACTGGGAACCGCGCGGCGCGGGCTGGAGAAGACGACAAAGACCCCCGCGCTTACATGTCCAGTATATAGCAAGGCGCTGGAATCACGAAGGAACCGGACCAAAACGGGTCACATTAACATGTGAACTATTTGGGGCGAAAATTGAAATTTTTTGGGGGCGGTATGGCGGGCGAAAAGGCCCCTTGGTCGGGCGGCTGGGTCCCCCGGACAAGTTGCACAGATAGAAGGAAAATTGCGCAAAAATGGCTCTACGTTACTTAATGTTGCTGCAACATATTTAGGTAGCACCTGCGGCCCCGATGCACCCCCGGTGGGTACCCCCATGCGGGACCCTACTTTTTGTTTATTTTCAATGGCTTATATCGCGATTCGCCCTTTAAGAGCAAGGACTTTTGCCGCTAACGCGGCGACCGGGCAGGCCCGGCATGGCGGTTATGCCCGATTAAGCCGATTCCGCAGATTGGCGACACTGGAAGGATGCCAGCGTCCGCCTCGCGCCGTCTTGATGGCGCGACGATTCAGTTCATCCGCGATGGCGGTCAAGGTGGTGAATCCCGTAGTTTCCAGCTCTTCCAGAATGTCGGCGATCTGGTTAGCGCGGGCGTCAGCCCGCGTCTTGACGGCCTGCACAGCGTCCACGTTGCCCTTGCCTGCACGGCGCAGGGCTGCGGCCCCGTTGGGGTTGCCCAGACGCTGCCCACGGGCCTTTGCAGCGGCGAGCGCAGCCTTTGTGTTGCGGCTGATGGCCTCACGCTCCTCCTGCGCCACAAGGGCCATGACGCCCACAGTCATGCTGTTTGCGTTTGGCATGTCAGCCGCGACGAAATCGACCCCGGAATCCCTTAGATTCAGGAGAAAAGCGGCGTTTCGGCTCAGTCGGTTGAGGCGTGCAATAACTAGCTTTGAGCCGGTAAGGCGGGCCTCCCGGATAGCCCTTTCAAGCTCCGGCCTGTCGTTCTTCTTACCCGACTCCACCTCGATATACTCGGCGGTGATGGTGGCATTCTGGGCGGCGGCGTAAGCCGCGATTTCGGCCCGCTGGGCTTCGATCCCGAGACCGCTTGCTCCCTGCCGTGCGGTCGATACTCGAATGTAGCTGACAATGCGCACCGCGAATCCTCCATTTCCAAAATCGCCTTACGAAGGATACGGCCTTCGAAGGTCGTTGCCGTCAAAACCGACGCCAGCGCATCCGACGTGATTTCACCAGATACGTTGTCGAACAGGCCATACGGCTTCTGCTTGCGCAGGCTGGCGAAGATCACCTTGCGCCGCTCTTCTTCGTTCGAAGGCAAAGCGGCAGACGGTTCCGACACACCTGCGGCGATGACATACGCAGAGGCTGCCAGCAGAGACGCACCGGTCGCAACCTTGGGCTTTGACACGAATGCAAGAGGAAGAGGCCCGTTGATCATCTGCCTGCAATAGGGGGTAAGCACCATTGCAAGCATATTCGCCATGCTCGACGGGACCTCATCGGCCTCCAGTGTCTCTCCGCCGGGGCGGCAGTCCTGCCCGTCGAACGGAAAGTCTCCGAACACATCGAGGAGGCGCTCCAAAGCCCTGTCCACGTCGAGCTGTGACGGGGTCTTAGGAACGCGCGGGATATGCAAGTCGCTGGGAAGAGACATGTAGATACCGGTCTCTTCGTCGTAACCATCAACCTCGATCAAGCCCCCGTCAGAGGCAAAAATAGGATAGGTCGCGATCTGTGACAATTCCGGGAAAGAATAGTCACCATAGAACAACTCTTCGACTACATCCATCGGCGCGCTGATACTCTGGGACTCGCCATTCTGACCTTCGAAAAACGGCGCAATCCGATTTACGATGGGGCGAAGGCTGCGCGGGAACAAGATTTCCATCTCATCCTTGCCAGTCTTGGAATCCCGGATAATCCGGACAAGCTCCTGCCCATGCCGGTAGATTTCGGGCGAGAAAGTGTCATTGACCTTCTTGATCCGCCCGTATGCGTAGTCTGCGAGGTCGGTGAAGCCAAACGTGCCCTTTACATTAGCTTCACCCTTTGCCCTGTCATTCGCCACGGCCATTGCAGACCACTCATACTCAGCGAAATTGTGAGCGGCCTTCAGGTGGATTTTGGGCAATGCCACCTTCCACTTCTGGGCGATCTTATCAGTAAGGATATTGATCTGGGCGGTGTCGATGTTCGACTTCACCAGCGACATATAGAACTTGGCCAGTTCAAGATTGTTGAGGGGGTGGTCTTCGCTGCGTTCTTCGATCTGCTGACGGAGCTGGATTTCCATATAGGTAGGCACATTCCGGATTTCTTCGATCTCGCGGACACTGAATCGGCTCCGGAACTTCCTTCCCCCCGGAGACATATTGGTTCGGACCGAAACCGTGGGATGCCCCGGCGGAGTCATCGCGATCACATTGCTCATCACACTGCCTTCCATCGCATCCAATTGCTGATACGCAGCGATGCAGTAGCTGCCATTTTTGTCTTCTCCTTGGTTAACGTTGCATGTGCAGTCTCCCTTTCGACCTGTTCATTCGGCCCCATCCTGCGGGGCGTCGGGCGGCAACAGAAACAAGGCAAGCCTGCCGCCCCATATGTTTGACGTGCGGCCCCCTCACGGGGGCCATCGCTAAGCGTACTTCTCCAAAGCAGCGCCCCAGCGGGTCAGCCCTTCGGCATCCTCGTCCCCCTCCTGCATCACCTCCCAGACTATCTCCCTCGCACGAAAACGGTCATCGCGGCTGTCTTCCGGCGTCGATAGCTCTTCGCAAATCCAAGCCACCGCCTCGAAAAAGCGGGTACACCCCGCCGCAACTGCTCGTGGAATGGCAAACCGCATCTCTTCCTTGGCGTCGCGAAGTCGCTTTTCACGCCGCGCAATGGCGGTCAGCCGTTCCGCTCTCGGCAGATGGGCGCGCGAGTTCGTGTCGCGCGTCATGTGAAGCCGGGGCGTCGCTTCCAGATCGGCCAGCTTGTCCATATACCTCTCGGTCATGTCCATCACACCACCCCCACCAGTTCGCCGACCATCCGGTGAAGCTGGCGAAGCTCCTCCTCCCGGGCGTCGGACCTCGGAGTCTGTGCGATTTTCGCCATCCGGTCAGTTGCCAAAACGAGGGCCATTTCCCGGTCCTCGCGCTCTGAAACGTCAATTACATTCATGACTTTATCCTCTCTCATTTTTGTTTCGATATGGCCCAAAATCATGATTCCCAGCGAGGAGTCAAAACTAAATATCCCCCTCATTACCTTGATTTCATTGATGAAAATATTGTTTTAGCACATTCGAATTTCCAATCCGGAGACAGTTGGAAGGTGGAATTAGGCTTCAAGCTGACTCAAGTTAGGCTTGAAGCTCCAATAGCTCTTTCAACTGTCTCCCTGTGCGAAAATGGAATGTGCTAAAAGATTCCGAGCGCCGCGAAAGGTGACGTGGCGTCAGACCGGCGCGTAGTAGTCGAGCGATTCAGTGAGGCGGTCCGCCAGCAGCTCGGGATACACGTGATCCGCCAGCCGCGCATCACCGCGCCCCGTGCGCCACTCGGTCGCCTCGGGCGGCTGGAAGCCCGCCGCAACAAGCACGCACCGGGTCAACCGCTGGTCCCCGTCGAGCACATCGCACAACCATTCAAAGCTGATGCGCATGCCGCGCCCGCCCGCCCGAGAGGCGGCGTTTCGGATGAGGTCCGCAAGCTCGCGGACCATCGGTGAAGTTTCCATGTTTTTCTCCTGTTTTTGGGGGATGGATAGGGGCCGGGGGTGGCATGGCAGTGCCCACCCCCGGCGGTCAGGCGGCGGCACGGTGAAACTTTCCACAGGAACACCCGCCGCCTCGATTGCGGTTAGTGCCGCCGCCTGTCTGGTTGGCGCTCAGGGGGCCGAAAACTCGCGTTCGAGCTGTTCCGCAATCGCGCGCTCGATTACGCCGCAGGACTGCCGGAAGGATTCATAGGTCGGACAGGCCAGCCGCGCCGCGTGCCAAAGCTGGCACCGCCGCTGCTTTTTCGCCATCGCGGCGTTGAAGAGCCCGGCGTCATGCAGGCCATGACTACGCGGCATCGCGGTATTCCTCTGCGCGGGCGGCAAGGTTCGCCGCCACCTCCTCACGGAGGCGGGCAGCCTCGGCAGCGTGCTGTTCGGGGGTCCAGTCGGCCCTGACCGCCGCCGCCTTCTGCCAGCGGTCGCGGCGCTCAAGCTGGCGGCGCTTGGCCTCCCTTCGCTGCTTCGGCGGGAGGTGCATGAAGTCACCGGACTCGTCATAGCCGGCGCTGCCCCAGCCCGACTCGTTCATCACGCCGGTATCGGTGAAGAGGTCAGCCATGAGGCCGAGCCATTGCGCGCAGTCGCTCGCAGACCTGTTGATACTCCTGTTCGGTCAGGATCGAAGCATCGGGCAGAAAACTGTAGCTCCCCGCCGCCACATCCACCGCCACGGGCGGGCCGCCGGGCACCGCGAGGATATTCGCGGGGGCGTCATGACGCTGAAAGAGCGCGGCAAACGTCCCAGCGTGCACTGCATGGGGAAACTCGCGACGCACCTTGCCGACGATCTGGTCAACCGTGCCCATCAGATCAGCCCCCAGCGCCGCGCCTGCGCGACCCGCTGGGCCGGGGGCATTTCGGCGATGGCTGCAAGCATCTGGTCCCGCGAAAGCGCGCTCTCGGTCACAACAGGCGGAACCGCGATTCCGAGGTCCCGCGCCTTGGCAAGGCGCGCGGCGGCGTTGTCGGTCCAGCGGTCGGGAGACACGTCGAACTTGCCGCGATTTACGTCTGCGACTGCTGCGGCGCGGGCCGCTTCATCGCCCTCGGCAATATCCCGGCGGCGGGCAGCATCGGACAGGGCCGGGAGGGCCAGAATTTCGGCTCGATATTCGTCCTCATCAAGGGGGGCGCCGAGGGCGGCGACGCGTGCCGAGCGAAGATTGAGAATGTCGTCCGCCTCAAGCGTCACGCCATGCTCTGCGGCCTCGGTCACGCTGCGCTCGACAAGCGCGGCCCAGCGGTCGCGCACGGCCTCAGACCCCCGGACGATATCGAGGAAGGACTCGTAGTTGTTTTCAGCCATCTTATGCGGCCTCCATCATCTTATTTGTGTAAAGGGACAGCGCGGCGCTGTTGTTCGTGACCGCGAACGCGGGGCCGATGTGATCAACGTCCGGCGGCGTGCCGCCTGCCAGCACCCACCGGGTGACCTGCGGGCACAGCGCGAACAGATCGCGCAGGGGGTCGAGGTTCGACACGATGGTGGGCGTGCACAGCCGCGAGTTCGCCACGGCCACGGTAAAGCTGTTCTGCGCTGCCCGCAGCCGCGCGCGCATGGCAGGATCGGGGAGCCAATCCGCGAACTCGCGCGCCATCGGCAAAGCCTCCGGCTCCACGTACAAATCATTGTTCAGAGGCCGGGCGCTCCGGCCCAGCTCGGCAACCGCCCCGGCGTCGATTTCACGCCGCTTGAGCGTCATGGCGGCGGCGGCGAGCGGGAAAAGCTTGCGATAAGCCCCGCGCCGTTCCGGGACACGATACGGGACGGCCTGAAGTCGGCGCCCGGTGGTTTCCGCACATACGCCCGTTGCAGCGCAGTAGTTTTCAATCGTGACGTGCAAGGCGGCACCCCTCATTTCAGAAGAAAAATCATCATCCCAGCAAATAGTTGATTGACTTCTTCTCTCATATATGGGTTGCGAAGTCAACGAATCGGAAAAAAGGGGTCAAAATGTGGGGCAGGTCACCCGGCGGACGGGCAAGGAAAAGGCCCGCCGGGGATAGCGGGCCTTGCGTTCGGTGAGGGGGTGTGGGTCACCAGTAGGTGATTGCGTCCAGCGCCTTTTTCATCGCTGCCCGCCCATGTGCGGTTTCGCCAAACGGAGTCTTATAGTGTCGCAGCTTTCCTTGACCTACAACGTGCCCGATGATCCCGCGAATGATGTCATCATTCATGCCGGGCTGGCGTTGCAGGCGGTCCACCAGCGTATCCTTGAGAGAGTACAGAACATGTCGGTCATTGCTGAGACCGGCGGCGCGGATCACCTTGCGGAAGTTGTCCGACAGGGTGACGGCGATGGTTCCTGACTTTCGTTCGTCCTCAAATCCACCATTCTCAAGGAAGGTAGGGAAGTCTGCAATGTGTTCGCTGATCGGGAGCTTTCGGGGCGTTGTTTTCGTGCGTCGAATGGTGAGGATGCCGTTTTCGACGTCCTCCGCCGTCAGGCGGAAGACTTCGGCAGGGCGGAGGCCGGTGTAAAGGAGGACCCTGATTGCCATCAGGAACGCCTGACGGCGTCCCGGCGCCATCCTGCTGGCGCTCTTAGGCCCCCATGCCTCATTCAGGGCCTGCCAAACGGTCTTCATTTCAGCATCACTGAATGCCTGCCATCGGGCATCCTCTACGGTCGTGTCGCGCTTGGACAGGCGCACGCGGGGGAATTGTAGGTCCGCTAGTTCGTCATATTCATCGGCGGCCCATCGCCAAAGGGCCTTGAGGGGTGCAAAGTGCTTCTCCACTGACTGGATGCTGATATCTGGACTCGCCTCCAGTCTGTCCCGGTGCTGCCGCAGCCTGTCCCGGTTATAGTGGGGGAGCGGATGGTCACCACCGCAGTTGGCAATGAGGCTCTTGACCATTTGACGATAGGAGCGGGCCGTGTTGGGGCGCAGGGCCTGCACCTTGATATATCTGTTCATCAGTGCCGAGACGCGCATTTCTGGTGCGCCTTGGTCCGGCATCGGCGCAAGCTCCGCCAGCCGCTGGGCCAGCATCGCGCGATAGGCGTCATACTGCATGCGTTCGACGGGGTCAGTTGGGGGCGGCACCGTTGACGCGCCACTCCCCTCCGCGCGGCTGTTGTCGCCAAACGCGAAGGTCTGAACCATCACTAAGCGGGCGTACTCCCGCGCGTCGCCGCGCGCGTCCTGCATGATCGCAGGGAGGCGCTGCCACATTGCACCAA
Source organism: Pseudodonghicola sp. (assembly GCF_048268305.1). Lineage (NCBI taxonomy): Bacteria > Pseudomonadati > Pseudomonadota > Alphaproteobacteria > Rhodobacterales > Paracoccaceae > Pseudodonghicola > Pseudodonghicola sp. Next base: position 177,318 of record NZ_JBLWVT010000006.1, on the reverse strand, counting down.
GCGTGCCCTCAACCGTCCCTTCCTCCCCATCGACCGCCGCAGGGGCGCCACGGCGCTCAAGTTCGGCGATGCGTGCTGACGCACGCGCGGCAACTTGTTCGCGCGCCTCCTCCCGCGCTGTGTCCGGGTTGCGTAGCCGTGCAATCAGTGCGTCGTGATCCCGGCGGAGGGCTGAGGCGCGCTGTACTGCGGCGTCATAATCGCGCCCAAGAGAAAGGTTCCACAACTTCTTTCGCAACGCCTTCTGGCAGTCGTCGGGGACGCGTCTGTTGTAGCGATACAGTCCGTCCGTGGTTCGGGTGACGAATTTCACTTTCTCTTTTGCCATGCGTTCCTCGCCTCTACTTAGGGCAAATGTATAGCAGGCAGGGCGAAAATGTATAGCAAAAAGGGCGTATGGACGGCTAGGTTGCGCCTCTATTTTCATATAAATAAGGTATTTTGTGACTTATTGTGAAGTTCTAGTCTCTCATCACCCACCATTTTCAATGACTTGGCTCGCGTCCTTACGCTCGGTTGCGGTAACCGCACGGGGCTGGTGCCGGACGTTGGGACATATCTTTCGGCTTGGCGCGGGGCATCGCGTTTCGACGGGGGCGAGACGGCGCCCCCGTCAGGCGCCTTGTTGGTCGCCACCCTGGCCGGACCATCCAGATGACGACGGGGCGATCCGGCCGCTGGGGCGATCTCAGCCCAGAAGCACCTTGCGCAGCATGTTCAGCGCGACCAGGGCGAGGAACAGGGCGAAGATCCGTTTCAGTGGCTTGGGGTCGAGCGAATGCGCCAGCTTCACCCCGATCGGCGCGGTCAGCAGCGTCATCGCGATGACGACCAGGAAGGCCGGGCCGTTCACGGCGCCCAGGGTATAGGGCGGGCGCGAAGCCGCCTCGATCGGCATCAGCAGAAAGCCGATGGCCGAGGGGATGGCGATCAGCACGCCGAAACCGGCGGCGGTGGCCACGGCGCGGTGGATCGGCACGTTGTGCAGGGTCATGAAGGGCACGCCAAAGCTGCCGCCGCCGATGCCCATCAGCACTGACAGAAAGCCGATCACCGGTGAGAACAGATATTGCTTGCCGCCCTTCGGCATGGTTTCGGCCAATCGCCAGTCGCTGCGGCCCAACCCCATATAGGCGCCGATGATCAGCGCCAGCACGCCGAAGATCATCTGCAGGCTCGCCGATCGCAGCGAGGCGGCGGCCAACACGCCGACGATCGCCCCCAGAACGATGCCCGGCGCCCAGCTTTTCAGGATCTCCCAATCGACCGCCCCCTTGCGGCTGTGGCTCAGTACCGAGCGGATCGAGGTGACGATGATGGTGGAGAGCGAGGTTCCGAGACAGACCTGCATGATCTGCGGCCCGTCATAGCCCAGGGTCTGGAAGGTGAAGAAGAAGGCGGGCACCAGGACGATGCCACCGCCAACCCCCAGCAGCCCGGCCAATACGCCGGCAAGGCCGCCGATCACGATGAGAACCGCGAGAAGTTCAAGCGTGAGTGTCAGGTCGGGCATGGCAGGGTCCTTAAGAGATGGCCGCCTCAGCGGCGGGAAGGGGTCAGAGATCGCGGCGCGCCAGAAGATCGGCGGCCACAACGTAAGAGGCGGCGACATGGCTGCACATCCGGCGCCGGCTCTCGTCGGCGTCGCGCGCCAGTATCGCCTCGGCAATGGCGCGGTGTTCGGCGCGGGAGGTGGCGAGCCGCCGCTGATTCTCGCGGAAGTTCGCGGCGCGCCAGGCTGTGGTGCGCAGATTCAGGTCGTCCAGCGTCGCCGCGAGGATCGCGTTATGCGCGCCGGACTTGATCGTTTCGTGAAAGCGGGTGTTGATCTCACCATAGGCCTTGGGATCCTCGCCGCAGGCGTCACCCTCTTCGAGAATCGCCATCAGCGTGAGGCGTTCGATCTCGCTCATCCGATGCGCGGCCAGCGCGGCCAGAACGCTTTCGACCTCACCGGCCGCTTCGAAAAGCTCTGCCAGATCCTCCGCCTTCATCTGACGCACGAAAAAGGCGCGCCGCGGGCCGCGTTCGGCCAGATTGGCCTGTTCGAGCCGATGCAGCGCCTCGCGCACCGGCGTGCGTGACACGCCGAATTGTTCGGCCAGCGCCTGTTCGACCAGGGGCTCTCCGGGACGCATCTGCCCGGCGACGATCCCGGCGATCATCGCATCGAATATGCTTTCTGCTGTCCGAATACTCACTTTGTACTTGTTCCCGGATTTTGTGCGCTTTCATCTTGAATATGTATACATAAGAGGTCAACCTGAATTCATCTGATTGGACCATGCAGGAGAGGAGACCTGCAGACGTCCGAGCAGACGGGGCGACAAGAGCTGAAGGCCAGCGCCCCGGCCAACCGAAAATGGGAGGACGCAATGCCAACAGGAGAGACAAGACATGACAGAAATCGATCACAAGAAGGTCCTGGCTGACCGCCTTTCGGCGCGGCTCGGGCGTCGGGTGTTCCTGCAGGGGGCGGGCGCGGGAATTCTGGCCGCAGCAACCGCCGGCGGCTTTCCCTCGCTGGCCCGCGCCCAGCAGAGCGGCCATATCAAGATCGCCTCGGTCAAGGTGATCGACACGCTGGACCCGCATTTCACCGGCTTCCTGTCGGCGATCCAGATCATCAACAACATTCACAACGGCCTGCTGAAGATCACCTATGACGGCTCGGTGGTGCGTTTCGAACCCGATCTGGCCGAAACCTGGGATCTGGAAGACGACAAGACCCATGTCTTCAAGCTGCGCGAAGGGGTGAAGTTCCACGACGGCACCCCCTGCGACGCCGAGGCGGTGAAATTCTCGCTGCTGCGCGTCAAGGAAGGCGAGCCGAAATCGCCGCACGCCTGGAAACTTGCGCTGCTCGACGAGATCGAGATCGTCGATCCGCTGACGGTGCGGCTGAAGTTCTCGCAACCCTATGCCTTCCTGCCGGTGGCGCTGACCGGGTCGACCGGGCGCGCGGGCACCATCGTCAGCCCGGCGGCGGTGCAGAAATACGGCGTCGATTACGGCCGCAATCCGGTCGGCACCGGCCCGTTCAAATTCGTGTCCTGGCGCGAGAATGACGCGATCGAGCTGGAGGCGAACCCGGATTACTTCGAACCCGGCCTGCCGAAACTGCAACGCGCCACCTTCGTGCTGATGAAAGAGGCCTCGACCGCGCTTGCCGCGCTGATGGCGGGCCAGATCGACGGCATGACCGACTGCCCGATGCAGCTGGTCAACCAGGCCGCCGCTTTCCCCAACGCCACGCTCTATGGCGAGATCGAGGGCAACTATACCTTCGTCGGCATGAACTGCCGCAAGGCGCCGTTCGACGATATCAACCTGCGCCGCGCCGTCGCCTGGGCGCTGGATCGCGAAACCCTGGTGAAACAGGCCTATTTCGGCCGGGCGCAACAGGCCTATTCGCCGATCTCGCCGCCGATGTCGGGCTTCTTCGATCCCAATATCGCCACCTCGGGCCGTGGTCAGTGGTTCGATCTGGACAAGGCCAAGGCCTTCCGCGCCAAGGCCGCCAATCAGGGCGAGATCGAGGTGACCTATATCATGGCCGAGCGTGGCCCGGTCGGCACCCGGATCGCCCAGACCGTGGCGCCGATGCTGCAGAAGATCGGCATCAAGGCCAATCTTGAGTTGATCGAGCCGGCGGCCTGGATCAAGCGCCGCAACGCCGGTGATTTCGACATGTACGATTTCGAATGGGTCGCCGACCTCGATCCCGACGAAACGCTCTATCCTGAGTTCAAGTCGGACGGCGCCTGGAATTTCTGCGGCTGGAAGAACACCGGCTTCGACGACTACTGCGCCCAGGCGCAGGTGATCCTTGGCGTCGAGGAGCGTCGCAAGCTCTATTACGCCGCCGAGGATCTGCTGATGGACGAGGCGCCGATCGCGATCATGGCGCATATGCCGATCTACAAGGTGTTCTCGAAGAAGGTGCAGGGGTTCAATTACATCCCGGCGGATCTGGTGAACCTGCACACGGTGAGCCTGAGCTGATGCTCCGACAGGCTCTTGCCAAGATCGGACAGACGGCCGTTGTGCTGTTTATCGTCTCGGTCGCCAGTTTCGGTCTTCTGAAACTGGCACCGGGCGATCCGGTTCAGATCATGCTCGGCTCGGAGTATTCGCAGGAGGCCTATGACTCGCTCGTGGCCAAGATGGGACTCGACCAGCCGTTCTTCCAGCAATACGCCCATTGGGCGCTGAACTTCGTGCAGGGCGACTGGGGCACCTCCTTCGTCGCCCGCACCGATATCTTCACCTATGCCTTTCTCGAGGCGCTGCCGGTGACGCTGACGCTGGCGTCCTTTTCGCTGGCCTTCGCGATCCTGATCGGGGTGCCGCTGGGGGTGTTGTCGGCGGTCAAGAAGGACACTGTCTTTGACGCCGGCGCCGCCGTCTTCGCGCTGACCGGAACGGCCTTCCCGTCGTTTCTCTTGGGGATCCTGCTGATCTGGTTCTTCGGGGTGAAGCTCGGGCTGTTCCCGGTGATGGGCTATGTCTCGCCCTGGACGGATTTCTGGACCGGGCTCTATCACATCATCCTGCCGGCGCTGACGCTGTCGACCTATTTCATCGCGATGATCACCCGGCTGACCCGCGCCACCCTGATCGAGGTGCTGGAGCAGCCCTATATCGCCGCCGCCCGCGCCCGGGGCGAACCCGGCTGGCGGGTGATCTGGGTGCATGGGGTGCGCAATATCGCCATGCCGCTGGTCACCATCCTCGGGCTGCAACTGGGCACCCTGCTGCAGGGCACCGTGCTGACCGAGACCGTCTTCAACCTGCCGGGCATCGGCCAGATGCTGACCAGCGCCGTGCTGGGCCGCGAATATGGCGTGGTGCAGGCCGGGGTGATGATGACCGCCACGCTGTTCATCGGCGTCAACCTGCTGGTCGATCTGTCCTATCCGCTGCTCGACCCCAGACTGAGGGACCGCAAGTGAGCCCGCAAGACATCTCCACCACGGCGCAGCGACCGCTTGCCGCCGCGAAACCCGCCCGCGGGCGCAGGTCGATCTTCGTGCGCCGGCCCTTCTTCACCGTCGCGCTGATCGTGGCGCTGGGCTACCTGCTGGCCGCCGCCTTCGCGCCCTGGGTGGCGCCTTATGATCCCCAGATGCAATCCATCGATGCGATGATGCAGGGGCCACAGGCCAGCCACCCGCTGGGCACCGACAGCTACGGGCAGGACATCCTGTCGCGGGTGATCTACGGCGCCCGCTATGCGCTGGCGATCGGCTTCTTCTCGGTGCTGATCGGCGCCATCGGCGGGCTGATCATCGGCCTTGCCGCCGGCCTCTCCGGCGGCTGGCTGGAATGGGGGCTAATGCGGCTGATCGACTCGATCCTGGCGCTGCCCTCGCTGATCCTGGCCGTGGCCTTCATCGCCATCCTGGGGCAGGGGGTCGACAAGGTGATCATCGCCGTCGGCCTGTCGATGATCGGCCCCTTCTCGCGCACCGTGCGCGCCGATGTGATGCAGGTCCGGGTGCAGCTCTTCGTCGAGGCCGCCTATCTGATGTCGATCCCGCGGCTGCTGGTGATCTGGCGCCACATCCTGCCCAATGTGATCTTTCCCCTGGCGGTGCAGGTGACCATCCGGATCTCCGAGGCGATCCTGGTCTCCTCCTCGCTGTCCTTCCTCGGCATCGGGGTGACACCGCCGACGCCCGACTGGGGGCTGATGATCGCCGAGGGCCGCGCCTTTGTCAGCTTCGCGCCCTGGATGTCGGCGATGCCCGGTTTTGCGCTGGCGCTGCTGCTGATCGCGCTGTCGATCGTCGGTGACGGCATCCGCGAGGAATTCGACCCGAAACTCAGGAGGGGCGCATGAGCGAGATCGCAGAAGATCCGATCCTGACCCTGACCGACCTCAGTGTCTATCGCGGCGCGGCCAAGATCCTCGACCGGGTGAATCTGGCGTTGGCGCGGGGCGAGACATTGGCGCTTGTCGGCGAAAGCGGCGCCGGCAAGTCGACCATCGCCACCGCGCTGATGCGGCTGCTGAACGGCGCGAGGGTCGAGGGCCGGGTCGAGCTGGCCGGCACCGGCGATCTGCTGGCGCTGAGCGAACGGCAGATGGTGAAACTGCGCGGCCGGCGGCTGTCGATGATCTTTCAGGACGCCGGCGCCGCGCTCAACCCCTCCTATACCGTCGGGCGGCAATTGATCAGCGCGCTGCGCCGCAATCTGGGCCTGTCGCGCGACGCGGCGCGGGCGCAGGCGGTGGAGTTGTTCACCTCTGTCGGCATCAACGATGCCGAGGCGCGGCTCACCGCCTATCCGCATCAGCTCTCGGGCGGGATGCAGCAACGGGTGATGGTCGCCATCGCCCTGGCCTGCAACCCCGATCTGCTGTTGGCGGATGAGCCGACCTCGGCGCTCGACGTGACCATCCAGGCGCAGATCGTTCGGCTGATCCTGTCGCAGACCCGTACCCGTGGCGCCAGCTGCATCTTCGTGCTGCATGATCTGGCGCTGGCCAGCCAGTCCTGCGACCGCATCGTGGTGCTCTATGCCGGCCAGGTGGTCGAGGCGGGGCCGGCGCATGCGGTGCTGGAGCATCATCGCCACCCCTATACCAAACAGCTGAAATCCTGCGTGCTCGAAATCGGCCGGCACGATCTGACCGCGCCCGAGGGCACCGTGCCGTCGCACGATCAGATGCCCGCCGGCTGCCGGTTCGCCACTCGCTGCCCGCGGGCGCTGCCGCGCTGCGCCGCCGAGATGCCGCCGCTGACCCCGGCCGGCGGCGGTGACGGCGGCCCGTTCGATCACCTCTTTGCCTGCTGGAATCCCGAATGACCAAGCCGATTGCATCCCCTCTGCCGGAGGCCTCCGGCCCCCGTCCGCCGGTCTTCGAACTGGTCGACGTCGAGAAGATCTTTCAGGTTCGCCCGCCCGGCCGCCGCTTCACCCGCGAAACCGTGGGGCTGCGCGCGCTCGACGGCGTGCGGTTGCGGGTCGAGGCCGGCACCTCGCTGGCGCTGGTCGGCGAAAGCGGCTCGGGCAAGTCGACGCTGTTGCGGGTGCTGCTGGGGCTCGATGCCCCCAGTGACGGGCGCGCCTATTATCGTGGCCGCCCGATCCGCGAGGTGCGCGCCGAAGGGCCGGCCTTCGCCCGCGACGTGGCGATGGTCTATCAGGATGCGCGCGGCTCGCTTGATCCGCGGATGACGGTGAGGGCACTGATCGCCGAGCCGCTGCGCCATTTCGACATCGTGCCCGAGGCAGAGATCGCCGCCCGCGTGGCGCATCTGCTCGAACGGGTGGGGCTGCCGGCGGATGCGGCGCGGCGCTATCCCTCGGGCCTGTCCGGCGGCCAGATCCGCCGGGTTGCGATCGCCCGGGCGCTGGCCAGCGAACCCTCGGTGCTGGTCGCGGACGAGGCGGTCTCGGGCCTCGATGTCTCGACCCAGGCTCAACTGTTGACGCTGTTGCAACGGCTGCAGCGGGAAATGGGGCTGACGCTGGTCTTCATCACCCATGACCTCGGCGTCGCCAGTTTCCTCTGCGCCGAGATCGCGATCATGTATCTGGGCCGGATCGTCGAGACCGGCCCGACCGACGCGGTGCTCTCCGCCCCGGCGCATCCCTATTCCGCCGCGCTGCGCGCCGCGGCGCCGCGGTTCTTCGAACCGCTGCCCGAGCCGCTGCCGGGCGAGATCCCCAGCCCGCTGGACCTGCCCAAGGGCTGCCGGTTTTCGACCCGCTGCCCGGTGGCGCAGGCCGACTGCCGGGCCCGCGATCCGTATCTGGGCCGGCTCGATGCCGGCCGCTTCGTCGCCTGTCTGTTTCCGCAGGCAGGTGACGCCACAACCGTCTCTGCACTGTCCCAGGAGGAGGGGGCAGAGGCTTCGGGCGCCTAAGCCCCTCAACACGACAGGACTGATATGACTTTCGATTTCTTCTCTGCCCGCCGCCCCTCGACCCTGGCGCCCAAGGCGATGATCGCCACCTCGCATCCGCTGTCGACCGCGGCGGGGCTCGATATCCTCTCGGCCGGGGGCAATGCGGTCGACGCGGCCCTCGCCGCCGTGGCGGTGCAATGCGTGGTCGATCCGCTGATGACCGGGATCGGCGGCGATTGCTTCGCGCTCTACGCCCCGAAGGGCGGCGTGGTGAAGGCGCTGAACGGCTCGGGGCGTGCCCCCGCGGCGGCCACGGTCGCAGCGCTGAAGGCCGCCGGTCTGACCGACGAGATCCCGCAGACCAGCCCACATGCGGTGACCGTGCCCGGCGCGATCTCGGCCTGGTGCCGGCTGCACGCCGATCACGGCTCGCTGCCCTTGGAGCGGCTCTTCGCCCGCGCCATCGGCTATGCCGAGAACGGCTATCCGGTGACCCCGCGCGTCGCCATGGACTGGGCTGCCCATGTCGGGGTTATCGCCGGTGATCCCCATGCGGCGGCGCTGTTCCTGCCCGAGGGCGCGGCGCCGGCCGTTGGCGACCGCCATGCCCAGCCGCTGCTCGGCGCGCGTCTGCGCGAGATCGCGGCGAAGGGCGCCGCCGGCTTCTACGAGGGGGAGACCGCGGCCAAGATGGTGGCGCATCTGCAATCGCTCGGCGGGTTGCACACCGAGGCGGATTTCCACGAGGCCCGCGACCAGGCCCATTGGGTGACGCCGATTTCCACCCCCTATGGCGGCTATGACGTGCTGGAGTGCCCGCCGAACGGGCAGGGGCTGGTGGCGCTGATCATCCTGCGCATCCTGTCGAAATTCGACATGGGGCCCGATCTGTCCGAGGCCGATCGCATCCACCTGAATGCCGAGGCGACCAAGCTGGCCTATCACCACCGTGACGCGCTGCTGGCCGATCCGGCGGAATGCGAGGGGCTGGCGGACCAATTGCTGTCGGACGAGGTGATCGACACGCTCGCCGCGCGGATCCGGATGGACAAGGCGCTGCCGCCGGCGCTGTGGGACGAGCCCGAGCACAAGGACACCATCTATCTCAGCGTGGTCGATGCCGAGGGTAACGCGATCTCCTTCATCAACTCGATCTTCCACGGTTTCGGCTCGACCCGGCTCGACCCGGCGACCGGGGTACTGTTCCATTCGCGCGGCAGCTCGTTCCGGCTGATCGAGGGGCACCCGAACGCGATCGGGCCGAAGAAGCGGCCGATGCACACGATCATCCCCGGCATGCTCTGCAAGGATGGCGCGGCGGTGATGCCCTTCGGCGTGATGGGCGGGCATTACCAGGCCGCCGGCCATGCTGCCTTCCTGTCGAACGTGCTGGATCGCGGCATGGATCTGCAGGCGGCGATGGATGCGCCGCGCAGCTTTGCCTTCGGCGGTGAGCTGCAGATCGAACCGGGCGTCAGCGAGGAGGCGCGGGCCGAGCTGACCGCGCGGGGACACAAGCTCAAGGTGGTGGGCAGCCCGCTCGGTGGCAGCCAGGCGATCCGCATCGGGGCAGGCCTGCTGACCGGCGGCAGCGACAGCCGCAAGGATGGCATGGCGCTCGGCTTCTGAGGCCGAAGGCGAAAAAAACGACCCCCCGGCAGGTTGCATCCGCCGGGGGGCTTTGGCGTTGCTGTCGCTGACAGCCGCGCCCCGCGCGGGGCGACGTTTGCCTCGCCTGCGGTGATCGAAGCAGGCGAGCTTAGCCCCGGGGGCGCTTCCCGCCTTGCATTGGTTGATCCCTCAGGAAACGCTCCAATGTCTTGCCGGCCTCAATGATATGGGCCGAGGTCAACCGCACCGCCTCGTCCAGGTCGCGGCGATAGCAAGCCTCGAGGATGGCGTCATGTTCACCCGAGGAGCGGCCGACATAGTCGAGATGCATTAGGGTGAAGCGCAGGTAGCGGTCGGCGATGTCGTGCAGCCCGGCGATATGGGCGACCAGCCTTGGCCGATTCGCGGGCATGTAGAGCGCGGTGTGGAACGCCTTGTTCAGCGGCCCGAACTCCGCGACGTCGGCGGAGGATTCGATCTCCCTCTGGATGCGCGCAGCCTGATCGATATGGGCGTTCGACAGATGCGGCACCGCCAGGCGGATCGCCAGGGTCTCGGCCGCCTCACGCATCTCGAAATTCTCGCGCAGCTCGTCGGCGTCGATCGGGGCGACGATGGCGCCCTTGTTGGGGACGAGCTGAACCAGCCCCTCGGCGCTCAGCGTGCGCAGGGCCTCTCGAATCGGCATTCGGCTCGATGAATAGGTCTTGGCCAGCTCTTCCTGGCGCAGCGCGCTGCCGGGCGCGAGCGCACCGGTGATGATCGCGTCGCGGAGCTGGGTTTCGATCTGTTGCGCGCGGTCGCCGCGCTTCATGGGGGCCTGGGTCATGTCCCATCCTTAGCGACAGCCGTATTGACAAACAATCCTTGAGATGAATAGCAATATTCAAAATTGGATCCAATATGGAGGATGGTATGCGAGTATCGAGGGTTGCGCACATACCGGGGATTGGCGTGGACACGATGGGCAACGCCGCCGATGCCCTGGCGAGTTCCGAGATGCTGCGGCTGGAAAATCTCGACACTGATATCGCACCGCCCCAGGCGGCGATCGAGGCGACGATGCAGGCGGTGACACGCGACGACGCCAACAGCTATCTGCCGTTTCTCGGCATCCACAGCCTGCGCCGGGCCGCCGCCGCGCGGGTCTCTGCCACCACCGGGGTCGACTATGACCCCGAGGCGCAATGCATCATCTCGGCCGGCGGATTGTCGGGGGTGCTGAACTGCCTGCTGGCGCTGATCGAACCGGGCGACGAGGTGATCATCACGGACCCCGCCTATGCCGGGCTGCTGAACCGCATCCGGCTGTCTGGCGGGGTGTCGAAGCTGGTGCCGCTGGTGGTGACCGACGGGCGCTGGCGGCTCGATCTCGATGCGCTGCGGGATGCGGTGTCGTCGAAGGTCCGGATGATCCTGACCATGAGCCCCTCGATGCCCAGCGGCATCGTCCACACCGGCGAGGAATGGCAGGCCATCGCCGAGGCGGCGGAGCGGGCGGACGCCTGGATCCTGCACGACGCGGCGATGGAGCGGATCCTCTTCACCGAGGCGCCGGTGCTGCACCCGGCCTCTCTTGGCGGCATGGCGGATCGGGTGATCACCGTGGGCTCGGTCTCCAAGGAATACCGGATGATCGGCTGGCGGGTCGGCTGGATCGTCGGCCCCAGGCAGATCATGGATGATATCCGGCTGGTCAGCCTCAGCAACGTGGTCTGCCAGGTGGGGATCACAATGCCGGGCGCCGAGGCGGCCCTGACCGCCACCGATGACGGTGTGGCGGCGGCGACGGCCGAATGGAAGGCGCGCCGCGATCACATCCTGACCGAGATGATGGGCCTGCCGGTGATCGCCCCCGATGGCGGCTGGTCGCTGCTGATCGACACCATCGCGCTGGGAATGTCGCCGGGGGAGGCGTCGCAAAAGCTGTTCCGTGACGGTGCCATCGCGGCGACGGCGATGACCGGTTGGGGGCAGGAGGATCGCGCCGGACGCTATCTGCGCTTTGTCTATGCCAACGAACCGGTGTCGCGACTGCTGGGGTTGCGCGACCGCATTCGCAAGGCCTGGCTGGTCTGAGTGTCCCTTGTTTTCAAAGCGGAGTGAGGAAGAGACGGATGGATAGGGCGGGGAAGATCAAGGCAAGCCCGGCGGGCAAGGATCCAAGGTCGGCGATGCCGGCGGGAGCTGCGGCATGAGCGGCAAGAGCACCAGGCGGGTGGCTGAGGCCGCCCGGCAGGCGGGTCTCGAGATCGAGATCCTGACCATGCCCGCCAGCACTAGAACCGCCGAGGAGGCGGCGCAGGCCTGTGGTTGCGCGACCGCGCAGATCGTCAAGTCGCTGATTTTCGAACGCAGTGGGGATGGGGCGCTGGTGCTGCTGTTGATCCCCGGAGACCGGCAGGCGGATCTGGCGGCCGTCGCCGAGGCCATTGGCGGCACGCCGGCGCGGGCGGATGCGAAACGGGTGCGCGACGAGACCGGCTTTGCCATCGGCGGCGTCGCGCCGCTTGGTCACAAGCGCCCGCTGCCCGTCTTCATGCACGAGGAGCTGTTGCGACACCCGCAGGTCTGGGCCGCCGCCGGCGCTCCGAACGCCGTCTTCGCCGTCGATCCCGCGCGGCTGCGCCAGGCGGTGGGCGCTGCGCTGCTTGCCGGCTGAGGGGCGCGCGGCCTCCGATGACCGCAACTCCGGGCAAGGCAGGTCGTTCAGGTCGCCTGGCCGGCGAAAGCCTTGACCCGGGCCTGCCAGGCGGCAGTGATCCTCAGGCGCGGCTGGCCGGTCGATCCACGCGGCGGGGGGCTTCGTCATCGGGGGGAGAGGACCCCATTGCCAGCACCGATCCGGTTTCCTAGAAGGTCCGGGTCGGTTTCCGAATGGAATCAAAAGGGAATCCGTCACCGACGCTTCGGTGAACCGGAACTGCCCCCGCAACTGTAGGCGGTGAGCAGGCTGCGACAACGCCACTGTGGCCCCGTGCCATGGGAAGGCCGCCGCCTGTTGTGACCCGCCAGTCAGGAGACCTGCCGACACTGTCTGTAACGCGGCCCGGGCGGGGTGTCCGGGGAGGTGTCGAATGAACTTTGTCCTGCGGTGCCCCCTGGCATCGGCCATAGCCAGACCCTGCACGCCCGCTGTCGCGGTCGGGGCATGGTTCAGCCTCTGGATCGGCCTTCCCCTCCTGTCTCCGGTCGCCCTCTTTTCCGGAGACCTACCATGTATCCCAGACCCCTGATCGCTGCCGCCGTCGCGGTGGCCTGCCTCGCGCTGCCCGCCGTTGCCGAGCCGACACGCTTTCCACTCGCGCTTGAGAATTGCGGCGTCGATCTGACCTTTGATCACGCGCCCGACAGCGCCGTCACCGTCGGTCAGGCGGCGACCGAGATCCTCTATGCGCTGGACCTGGGCGGCCGGGTCAAGGGCACCTCTGTCTGGTTCACCAAGGTGCTGCCCGAGTTCGCGGCGGTGAATGCCGGGGTGGAGCGTCTGGCCGACAATGACCCGAGCTTTGAAAGCGTCGTGGCCAAGCGGCCCGGTCTGGTGGCGGTGCAATACGAATGGCACGTCGGCCCGCAGGGCATCGTTGCCACCCGCGACCAATTCGCCGATCTGGGCATTCCCACCTATATCCTGCCCGCCGATTGCATCGGCAAGGACAATACCTCAGGCTCCGACGGCACCCGGACCCAGCTCTATTCGATGGAGAGCCTCTATCAGGGGGTCACGGAACTGGCGCGGATCTTCGATGTGACCGATCGGGGCGAAGCGATCGTCGCCGATCTGCGCGCGCGTGAGGCGGCGGCGGTCGCCAAGGCGCGGGGGCTCGGGCTCAAGGACAGCTCGGCGGTATTCTGGTTCTCTTCGGCCGAGATGGATATCGACCCCTATGTCGCCGGCCAGGGCGGCGCGCCCGCCTATATGATGACGGCGCTGGGCCTGCGCAACGTGGTCGAGAGCGACGAGGAATGGCCGACGGTCAGCTGGGAGACCATCGCGCGGGCCAATCCTTCGGTCATCGTGGTGGCGCGGATGGACCGCCGCCGGTTCGAGGCCGACGATGTCGAAAAGAAACTGGCCTTTCTGCGCAGCGATCCGGTCACCAGCCAGATGGAGGCGGTCAAGCACGACCGGATCGTGATCCTCGACGCCCATGCGATGGATCCGTCGATCCGCAATATCTCGGCGCTCGAGACGCTGGCCGAGGCGCTGCCGGGGCTGAGCGGTCAGTGAGCCTGGTCGCGACCTCTGGCGCACTGTCGCGCCCCTTGGTGCGCTCCCTGATGCTCTGGGGGCTGCCGGGGGTCGCGGGGCTGACGCTGGCGATCTTCGCCGGCGTCGTGATCGGCGAGACGCCGTTGCCGCTGTCGACGGTGGCGGCGGTATTTGCCAACAATCTCTGGGATGCCGGTCATGTCGTCGATCCGATCGACGCCGGCATCGTCTGGAGCTATCGGCTGCCGCGTACCCTGGTGGCGGCGGGCTGTGGCGCCGGGCTGGCCCTGTCGGGGGTGGTGCTGCAGGCGCTGGTGCGCAATGCGCTGGCCGATCCCTATCTGCTGGGGGTCTCGGCCGGGGCCGGGGCGGGGGCCGTGGCGGTGACCATCCTGGGCTTGGGCGGTGGCGCGCTGGGGCTGTCGGCGGGCGCCTTTTCCGGTGCCACGCTGGCCTTCGTTCTGGTGGCGCTGCTGGCCCGGGCGGCGGGCGGCGGATCGGCGCAGCTGGTGCTGGCCGGGATCGCGGGGTCGCAATTGTTCAATGCGCTGACCTCTTTCTTCATCGCCAAATCCGCCAATGCCGAACAGGCGCGCGGCATCATGTTCTGGCTGCTCGGCAACCTCTCCGGCGTGCGCTGGCCGGATGTATCGCTGGCCGCGCCGGCGGCGGGTCTGGGCTTGCTGACCTGCCTCTGGTTCGCCCGGGCGATGGATGCCTTTTCCTTCGGCACCAGCTCTGCCGCCGCGCTTGGCGTGCCGGTGCGACGGGTGCAGGTGGTGCTGATCGGGGCCACCACGCTGATGACCGCGACGATGGTCAGCCTGGTTGGTTCGATCGGCTTCGTCGGGCTGGTGATCCCGCACGCGATGCGCTTCGTGGTGGGGCCGCGTCACGCGCGGCTGGTGCCGGCGGCGGCGATGGCCGGCGCGGTCTTCCTGATCGCGGCCGATATCACCTCGCGTCTGCTGATCCCGGGGCAGGTGGTGCCCATCGGCGTGGTCACCGCGCTGGTCGGCGCGCCGGGCTTCGCCCTGATCCTTCTGCGCAACAGGAGACGGATATGAGACTTGCGGCACGGGCGCTCGGCTGGAGCGCGGGGGCGCGGTCCATCGTCGAAGATGTCTCGCTCACCATCGAGCCGGGAGAAACCTTCGGTCTGGTCGGGCCGAACGGTTCGGGCAAATCCACCCTGCTGCGGCTCCTGGCCGGGCTCGCCCCACGTCCGCGTGGGCGGGTGCAGCTCGACGACCGACCGCTCACCGCCCTGTCGCGGCGCGAGGTGGCGCAGCGGATCGCCTTCGTCGAGCAGATCGCCGATACACCCGAGGCGCTGAGCGTGCGCGATGTGGTCGAACTGGGGCGCACCCCCTGGCTGTCGGCGCTGGCGCCGTTTTCGCCCGGTGATGCCGCGATCGTCGACGAGGCGCTGCAGGCGGTGGGCATGGGCCGCATGGCGGCGCAGGCCTGGGCCACGCTGTCGGGCGGAGAGCGTCAGCGGGTGCAGATCGCCCGGGCGCTGGCGCAGCGGCCGCGTCTGCTGATCCTGGACGAGCCCACCAACCATCTCGACATCCACCACCAGCTTGCGCTGTTGCGGCTGGTCGGCCGGCTGCCGGTCACCGTGGTGCTGGCGCTGCACGATCTCAATCAGGCGATGGGCTGCGACCGGCTTGGGGTGATGGAGGGCGGCCGCATGGTCGCCTGCGGCCCACCGTCCGAGGTGCTGACGCCGGAGCGGCTGACCGCGATCTTCCGGGTCCGGGCCACCGCGCTGCGCGATCCCGCCGATGGCGCCACCGTCCTTCGTTATCATTGTCTCGAGGAGGAACCCCGATGAAACCTTTCGCTCTTGCCCTCGCCCTGTTGACCGCCGCCCCGGCACTGGCCGAAACCCATGAGGTGCGGATGTTCAATCGCAACGACCACGGGTCGATGATCTACCAGCCCGACTTCCTGCGGATCGCGCCCGGCGACAGCGTGCGGTTCATCCCCGAACAGCCCAGCCACAACGCCGCCACCATCGACGGCATGATCCCCGAAGGGGCCACGCCGTTCAAAAGCAAGATCAATCAGGATTTCATCGTCACCCTGACGGTGCCGGGGCGCTATGGCATCAAATGCTCACCGCATTTCGCCATGGGCATGGTGATGTGGATCGAGGTGGGCGAGGGGGCGCCGCGCGACCTGCCCGCCGAGCTGCCGAACCGTGCCCGGGCGCGGTTCGAAGAGATCCTGGCGGCGCATCAAGAGGGCTGACCGACAAGCGCGCGGGGCCGCGGCCTCAGGCCGAGGTGCCCCGCCGCATCAGGTAGATATCCATGATCCAGCCATGCCGGGCGCGGGCCTCGGCCCGGGTCCGGGCGATCTGTTGGCCGATCTCGGCCAATGGGCCGGAGAGGCGGAGTTCCTCGGCCATTCCGGCATAGGCCGACCACCAGATCTCGATCCCCACGGGGTCCAGCACGTCAAAGGCACAGCCGGCGTCGAGCATGACCACCACGGTCTCGGCCCCTTCGGGCCAGCCGTGATCGCGCAACCGCCGGCCGGTGGTGATGGTGACCGGCGCGCCGATCCGGTTCAGCGGGATCGCATGGCCGGCGGTCAACGCCTGGATCGAGGTGATGCCGGGGATGACATGAAGGGCGAGCGGCAGCTCCGCCGTCACCCGCTCGGCGATCCGAAGCGTGCTGTCGTAGAGCGAGGGATCGCCCCAGACCAGAAACCCCACCTTGCCGGTGCCCTGCGGCAGGCCCGCGCGGATCTCCGCCGCCCAGACGCGGGCGATGGCATCGTGCCAGTCGTCGACGCCGGCGCGGTAATCGGGGGCGCCGGCATCGCGTTTCGGCAGATCGAACTCGCGCAACTGCGGGCTGTCGCCGGTTGCCACCTCCTGACAGATGCGGCGGCGCAGCCCGGCCAGATCGTCCTTGCCGGCCCCCTTGCGCGGGATCAGGATCAGGTCGGCCCCGGCAATCGCCCTCATCGCCTCGCGCGTCAGGTGGTTGGGGTTGCCGGTGCCGATGCCGATCAGGAAGAGGTCGATCATGAAAGCTCTCGAGGTCAGGGCGCGGCCCCGGGTGGTCGGGGCCGCGCGATGGGATGGGGAACCGGCGATCAGGCCGCGCTGTGATAGAGGCGCCGCGTCACCAGCCCGCTGCCGCGCAGACCGTTCAGCGCCTTGGCTGCCGCCAGTACCGCGAGATCGGCCAGCGGCTCGACGATCACCACCAGCATATAGGCGCCGCCGAAGGTGACGATCGAGGTCAGGTTCTCGGCCCCGAAGCCCTGGCCGTAGAAGGCCCAGAAGGCGACCCAGGCCACCACGCCGCCCTGATAGGCGGTCGAGAGCGCCAGCGCCTGGCGGTACTTCAGATCGACATAGGGGGTATGGGGCGCGATGATCTTATGCGCCAGCGCCTGCACCGCGAAGAGCGGCACCAGCAGCGTGGTCATGTTCATCCCGTATTGCGGCAGATCGAAGGGGGCGAAGAACACGCCCTGGATCAAGAGACCCAGCGCCAGCCCCAGCGCGGCGGGCGCCGCCCCGAAGATCAGGAACAGGGTGGAGCCGAGGATGAAATGCACCTCGGACACGCCGACGGGGTAATGCGGCAGGATTTCGAAGAAGGTGAAGACCAGCGCCGTGGTCGCCACGCTGCGCAGCGCCAGCGAGGCGGCGCCGCTTTCGCGCAGACTGTCCAGTGCGGTCTTGAGCGTATAGCCGGCGGCACCGGCGGCGGTGGCGTAGCTGAGGAAAATCTTGGCTCCGGCAACGAGCCCGGGTTCGATATGCATGTTCACTGTCTCCTTCCCGTCTCACCCGACGGGGATTGTTCGAGGTTTGTCCAGCCCGTGTCGGCCGGTCGGTCGGATCGCCTTTGCGGCGTTTTGGGACGGCAGGTCTCCTGACTTGCGGGTCGTGGCGCTGATCCGGGCCTTCCCGGCCCATTGGGTCAGTGGCGTGTTCCGGGCAGGCTCTCCGCTCACAGTTGCGGGGGCAGTCGCGGATTTCAACCGCGTTCCCTTTTCATCCGCCGGCCACCTGGGCCGGCTGGAACCGTCATCTGTCGAATTCTGTGCTGTCTGTCTTGTCTAAGCCTCCTCTGCGAGCGGTCCGAAAAGGATCAGCGCCGGGGCATCGCCCGGGGCGCTGTCATCGGCCGCCAGCCCGGCAAGGCTGTGGCGGCTGAGCTGTTCGGCGGCGGTCGACACCCCTTCGGCCAGCAGCGCCGGGGTTTCCGCCGGCAGGCCGGCCGCGATCAGCCGCTCGGCGAGGCCGGCAAAGGTGCGCCGGCCCATGTAGATCGCGGTGATCGCACCGGGATCGGCCAACGCCGCCATGTTCAGCCCTTCGGGCAGGGCGCCGGTGACATCGTGGCCGGTGACGAATTGCAGCCGCCGCGCGGTCTGGCGCCGGGTCAGCGGAATGCCGGCGGCTGCGGCTGCGGCCGAGGCGGCGGTCACGCCCGGGATCACCTCATGGTCGATGCCGGCGGCGCGCAGCGCGATCAGCTCTTCCTCCAGCCGGCCGAAGATGCCGGCATCGCCCGATTTCAGCCGCACCACCCGGGCACCGGTGGCGGCGTAATCGACCAGCAGGCGGCTGACGTGATCCTGTCGGGGCGAGGGGCGACCGGCGCGCTTGCCGACGCCGACCAGATCGGCGCCCGCGCGCGCGTGTTCCAGGATCGGCCCGGCGGAGAGATCGTCATAGAGCACCGCATCGGCGCGTCTGAGCCGGTCGACCGCCTTCAGGGTCAGAAGTTCCGGATCGCCGGGGCCGGAGGAGACGAAGCTGACAAAACCGCTCATGCCGTGGCCTCCGCGATCAGGTGAAAGAAGGTGCCGGTGGCCAGGCCCCGGCGCGATCCGGTCTCGGCCACCGCGGCGCCAGTGGCGTCGGTGACGCGGGCCAAGGGCGCGTCGGGCTGGCCGAGGATGGTGGAATAGTGGAACTCATGCCCGCGCAGGCGGGCGCCCGCGCCGTGGCCGGGCATGGACGTGACAAGCTCCGCCAGACGATAGCCCAGATGCATCCGCCGCTTTTCATAGGAGGTGACGAGGCCGAGGAGCCCCGCCATGTCGTGGCGCACCCCGTCCTTGTCGATCAGTGCGGTCCCCATCGCCATGTAGCCGCCGCATTCGCCGTGCACCGGCCGGGTCTGGCCAAAGGCGCGCAGCCCCGTGCGAAACCGCTCCGCCGCGGCGAGCTGGCCCGCGTAAAGCTCAGGATAGCCGCCCGGCAGCCAGCAGAGATCGGCGGAGGCATCGGGCGCCTGATCGGCCAGTGGCGAGAACGGCAGAATCTCCGCCCCCGCCTCGCGCCAGCTTTCCAGAAGATGCGGATAGACAAAGGAAAAGGCGGCGTCGCGGGCCAGGGCGATCCGCTGCGCGGGGGGCTTCGGCGGGGTGCTGGCGGTGCCGGTCGCGGTAGTGCCGCTGGCGGCGGCCAACAGGCGGGGCAGGTCGACATGATCGGCGATGGCGCGGGCGGCGCGGTCCAGCAGATCGTCGATCGCGCCGTGTTCCTCCGCCTGCACCAGACCCAGATGCCGCTCCGGCACCTCGACCGCCGCCTGACGCGGCAGGGCGCCGAGGACGGGAATGCCCACGGCCTCCATCCCGACCCGCACCAGCGCCTCGTGCCGGGGGCTGGCGACCCGGTTCAGCACCACGCCCGCCAGCGTCACATCGGGGCGGAAGCGGGCGAAGCCGAGGGCGGTCGCCGCCGCCGATTGCGCCTGACCCGAGACGTCGATCACCAGCACCACCGGCCAGCCCATGGTCGCGGCGATATCGGCGCTGGCGCCATTGCCCGCCTCTCCCGGCCGCGCGACGCCGTCGAACAGACCCATCGAGCCTTCGGCCAGGATCAGATCGGCGCGCGCCGCGCGCGTCACCAGCCCGGCCATCATCCCCGGCGCCATCGCCCAGCTGTCGAGGTTGAACGAGGCCCGGCCGCAGGCGGCGCGGTGAAACCCGGGGTCGATGTAATCCGGCCCGCTCTTGAACGGCTGCACGGTGCACCCCTGTTGGCTGAGCGCGCGCAGCAGCCCCAGCATCAGCGTGGTCTTGCCGGTGCCCGAGGCCGGGGCCGAGATCATCAGCCCGGGGGGAAGGGCCTGCGTCATTCCGTGCCCTCCGGGAAGCGGGGGGCGGTGCCGACCGGGCGGAACCGCCGGTCGTAATCGCCGGCGTAAAGCCGGCTTTCACCGAAATCCTCGGCCCCGAGCGCCGGGCCCACCAGGATCAGCGCGGTGCGGCCGCGTTCGCCCTCCGTCGCCGCCTCCAGCGTGGCGAGCGTCGCCTTGACCACCCGCTGATCGGGCCAGCTCGCCCGCCAGACCACCGCCGCCGGGCAGTCGGGGCCGTAGTGCGGCGTGAGATCCGCCACCACCCGCTCCAGCACATGGACGGAAAGGTGAATGGCCAGCGTCGCCCCGGTGGCGGCGAAATTCGCCAGCGTCTCGCCCTCCGGCATGGCCGAGGCGCGACCAGAGGTCCGGGTCAGCACCAGCGATTGCGCCACGCCCGGCAGCGTCAGCTCGGCCCCTAAGGCCGCTGCGGCGGCGGCGAAGGCGGGCACGCCCGGGGTCACGTCATAGGGGATGCCCATGGCGCGCAGCCGGCGCAGTTGTTCGCCCATCGCCGACCAGACCGACAGATCGCCGGAATGGAGCCGCGCCACATCCTGGCCTGCGGCGTGGGCGGCGGCGATCTCCGCCATGATCTCGTGCAAAGACAGGGGGGCGGTGTTCACGATGCGGGCGCCTTTTGGGCAATGACCCAGCAGCGCCTCGGGCACCAGAGAGCCGGCATAGAGGCAGACCGGGCAGGCGGCGATCAGGTCGCGGCCGCGCAGCGTGATCAGGTCGGGGGCGCCGGGGCCGGCGCCGATGAAATGAACGGTCATGTCTTTGGTCCTTCTGCGATTGCGGCGGTGGCCATGCCGCAGGGGGAAATCACGCGCGGCACAATGAGCCGGGCGTCGGGGCCGGCGGCGGCCAGCGCCGCGGCCTCGGCCAGCGATCCGGTGCCGAAACGCGCGATCTGGTCGGGGGACTGGGTGAGGGTGGTCTGAGAACGAAGCGCCGCCTCTGCCACCGGCAGGATTGTCAGGCCGAGCTCTGCCGCCAGCGCGCAGAGCTGCGGCGCGCGGGCCTTGCGGTCGAGCGTGGCGAGCGCCTGGATGTTGCCGCCGGCGAGATCGAGCGCGGCACGCAGGGCGGCGACGGGGGCGCCGGCGCGAAAGCCGATCCCGGCGACCCTCATCGCGTGACGCTCCATTGGGTGACGGGGCGGGCGCGGGTCCAGCCGCGCATCCTTCCCAGCGGCGCGGCCTCTGACAGCTCCACCCGGATCAGGCTGCCGCCCTGCTGCCCGTGCCATTGGGTCAACAACGCCTCGGTCTCCAGCGTCACCGCATTGGCGACCAGCCGGGTGCCGGGGCGGAGCGTGGCCCAAAGGGTGTCGAGCAGCGCCTGCGATCCGCCGCCGCCGACAAAGACGCAATCGGCGGCGGGCAGGTCGGCCAGGGCCTCGGGGGCCGCGCCCTCGATCACCTCGATCCGATGCGACAGGCCGAAGCTTTCGGCATTGGCGCGGATGGTGGCGGCGCGGTCGGCGCGCGGCTCGATGGTGATCGCCCGCGCCCCCGGTGCCGCTAGTGCCCATTCGACCGAGATCGAGCCGGAACCGCCGCCGATGTCCCAGAGCAATTCGCCGGGACGCGGCGCCAGGGCCGACAGCGTCAGCGCCCGCACCGGGCGTTTGGTGATCTGCCCGTCATGGGCAAAGAGGTCATCGGCCAACCCGCTGGCGCGCGGCAGGCCGGGGCCGCCGGCGGCACGGATGGCAACGGCGACGGGGGCGGCGATATCGGTCAGATCGAAGCTGTCGGCGCGGGCGTGGCGGATCCGTTCGCGCGGGCCGCCCAAGGCCTCCATCACCCACAGGTCCGAGGCGCCGAAGCCTGCCGCTGCCAGCCAGTCGGCCAGCTCTGCCGGGGCCGACCCGTCACGCAGCAGGCAGATCGCCCGCACCCCCGGCGCCAGCCTGGGGCGCAGCCGGGCGAAGGGGGCGGCATGCAGGCCGAGGCAGAGCACCTCCTCCAACCGCCAACCAAGCCGCGCGGCGGCGAGCGAAAAGGTGGAAGGCGCCGGAAAGGCGCGCCACTCATCGGGTGTCAGATGCGCCGCCAGGCTGCCGCCGGCGCCATGCCAGAAGGGATCGCCCGAGGCCAGAACCGCCACCCGCCGGTTCCGCAGCGCCAGCACCGGGGCGACCGAGAAGGGCACCGGCCAGTCCCGACCACGATCCCCCGCGCCGACCAGCGCCAGATGCCGGGGGCCGCCGAAGATCACCTCAGCCGCCGCCAGCGCATCGCGGCTTGCAGCCGACAGCCCGCTCAGGCCATCTTCGCCCAGACCGATGATACTGACCCAGGGCTCAGACATGACGCGCATCCTTCTTCTCGGCGGCACGACCGAGGCCAGCCAGCTTGCCCGCGCCTTGGCCGAGGCCGGGGCGGAGGCGATCTTTTCCTATGCCGGGCGCACCGCCGCGCCCGTCGCGCAACCGCTGCCGACCCGGGTGGGCGGTTTCGGCGGCGCCGCGGGGCTGGAGGCCTTCCTGCGGGATGAGGGAATCACCCATGTGGTGGATGCCACCCATCCCTTCGCCGCCGGGATGAGCCGCAACGCGGCCGAGGCCTGTGACGGGGCGAATGTGCCGCTCTGTGCGCTGGAACGGGCGCCCTGGCAGGCGGGGCCGGGGGATGACTGGGCTCATGTGCCCGATATCGCCAGCGCCGTCGCCGCCCTGCCGGAGGCATCGGCGCGGGTCTTCCTCGCCATCGGCAAGCAGACGCTCGACGCCTTCGCGGCCAAGCCGCAGCACCATTATCTGTTGCGACTGGTCGATGCGCCCCAAGCGCCGCTGCCCTTGTCCGATACGGCGGTGGAGATCGCGCGCGGCCCCTTCACCCTCGACGGCGACCTGGCGCTGTTGCAACGGCACGCGATCGACCTGATCGTTGCCAAGAACGCCGGCGGGACAGGCGCGCGCGCCAAGCTTGACGCCGCGCGGGCGCTGGGGCTGCGGGTGATCCTGATCGACCGGCCTGAGGTGCGGGCGCGGCAGGTCTTTGCGACCATGGCCGAGGTGATGGACTGGCTGCCTCATCCCGCGCGCCTCGGGGTATAGACGAAGCGACCGACGCGGCGGGTGTCGGCATTGCCGAGGATCACCACGGTTCGCATGTCGGCCATCTCTGGCGTGGCCTCGGCCAGCGTCACCGTTCTCAGCACCTCGCCGGCTTTGGTCACGTCGCGGGCAAAGCTGATCAGCCTCTCGCCGCCGCATTCCTCACGCAGGATCTCCAGCGCGCGGGCGAACTGGTGGGGGCGGCTTTTCGAGCGCGGGTTATAGAACCCCATGGCAAAGCCCGCCTGCGCCGCCAGCCGCAGCCGTTGTTCGATCAGCGTCCAGGGCTTGAGGTTGTCGGAAAGGTTGATGGCGCAGAAATCATGCCCCAAGGGCGCCCCCAGCCGGGCCGCGGCGGCGAGCATCGCGGTGATCCCCGGCAGGATGCGGATATCGAGCGTCAGCCAATCCCGGGGCCCGGCCTCCAGCGCCTCGAAGAGGGCGGAGGCCATGGCGAAGACGCCGGGGTCGCCGGAGGAGACGACGACCACCCGCCGCCCTTCGGCCGCCAGCCGCAACGCATGGCTGGCGCGGTCCAGTTCCACCCGGTTGTCGGAGGGATGGAGGGTGAGCCCGTCGCGCGGGGCAACGCGGGCGACGTAGGGAATATAGCCGATCACATCGGTGGCCTGATCGAGGCTCGCCTGAACCTCCGGCGTCACCAGCGCATCATCGCCGGGGCCGAGGCCCGCGACCGCGATCCAGCCGCTCATGGCCGCCGCCCCTGGCCGTGCACCAGCGCGATCGAGAAATAGGGCACCGGCCCCTCGACCTCCTCCAGCCGGCGCACCGATTGCCCCGGCATGGTGCCGCGTTCGACCAGCCAGGCGTCGGAAAGCCGTCCGGCGCGCGCCAGAGCGCGGCGCAGTTTCGGCAGGTTGCGGCCGATCTTCATCACCACCAGCGCGTCGCTGTCGCCGGCGCGCCGCGCCAGATCTTCCTCGGGCAGGGTGGCGGTCAGCACCGTCAGCACATCGTCGCCCCAGGTGATCGGCTGGCCCGAGGCGGTCCAGCAGCCCGACATGCCGGTGATGCCCGGCACGATCTCGACCTCGGCCCGGCCCT
Source organism: Pseudodonghicola sp. (assembly GCF_048268305.1). Taxonomy (NCBI): domain Bacteria; kingdom Pseudomonadati; phylum Pseudomonadota; class Alphaproteobacteria; order Rhodobacterales; family Paracoccaceae; genus Pseudodonghicola; species Pseudodonghicola sp. The sequence continues at coordinate 153,360 of NZ_JBLWVT010000006.1, read as the reverse complement.
CAAGGCGGGACTGCAGATGCATGAAGGAGCCGTAGAAGAACGGATCGCCCTCGCACAGCACCACCACGTCCTCGGTCCGCGCCAGATCGGCCAGCCGTGCCGCCCAATCGTCGTAGAAGGCGGCAAGCAGGCGGTTGTACTCCGGATCGCTCACCGGGATCTCGGTGGTGACGGGATATTCCATCGCCAGTTCATGGACGCCCTCGCACAGCATCCCCTCGACGATCTGGCGCGCCTGACCGGCGCGGCCGGCCTTGCGAAAGAACGCCACCTGCCGGGCGGAGGAGATCAGCCGATAGGCGCGCAGGCTCATCAGATCGGGGTCGCCGGGGCCGAGGCCCACGCAGATCACACGGCCCATCGTCATTCCTTTCGGCTGGCAAGCGCGTTGACGGCGGCGACGGTGATGGCCGAGCCGCCAAGCCTGCCGCGCACGATCAGGGCGGGGGCGGGCAGATCGGCCATCAGCGCCGCCTTGGATTCGGCGGCACCGACGAAGCCCACCGGGCAGCCGATGATCGCGGCGGGGCGCGGGCAGGCGGGATCCTCCAGCATGTTCAACAGGTGAAAGAGCGCGGTGGGCGCATTGCCGATCGCCACCACCGCGCCGGCCAGATGCGGCCGCCACAGCTCCAGCGCCGCGGCAGAGCGGGTGGTGCCCATCGCCTTGGCCATGTCCGGCACCTTCGGGTCGTGCAGGGTGCAGATCACCGCATTGTCAGCCGGCAGGCGCGGGCGGGTGATGCCTTCCGACACCATGCGCGCGTCGCAGAGGATCGGCGCCCCCGCTTGCAACGCCGCGCGCGCGGCCTCGACCATGCCGGCAGAGAACGCCACGTCGCGCTCCAGCCCGACCAGACCGGCGGCATGGATCATGCGGACGACGACCGGCTCCTCCTCGGGGGTGAAGCGGGCCAGATCGGCCTCGGCGCGGATGGTGGCGAAGCTTTCGGCATAGATCGCGGCGCCATCGGTTTCATAGGTATGGGGCATTCAGGGGCCTTCGGTCAGGAGGTCGGGATGGGAGGTCAGGCGTTCGGGGCCGAGATCGCGGTGGTCGGGCGGATCGCCGGCGCGGCCCTGACGGATCAGATCGAACCGATCCGGGCCGGTGGCTGTCAGCGTCAGCGGCGCGGGGCCCGGGTGGGCACAGCCCTTGGCACAGCCGGAGATATGGAGCCTTTGGTCGGTTGCCAGATGCAGTGCCAGCGCGCGGGCCAGCGGCCGGGTGGCGGCCAGCGCCTGCGGACAGCCGGGCGCGCCGGTACAGGCGGAAACGCGCAGGCGCGGGTCTTCGGGATCGGTGATCAGCCCGGGCAGCGCCGGAGCTTGCCCGGCGCCTTCGATCAGCAGCATGCGCCAGGGCGTCAGCCGCAGCGGCCCGAGATCGGCGAGGCGGGCGAGCGTTTCGGCCCGCATCTGGCCGAACTCCAGCGCCACCAGCACACCACCGGCACAGGGGCCGGGACCGGGGGCGGTCTGGGCCGGGGCCATGGCGGCTTCGCCATGGCGGCCGGGAGGCACGGCGCCCCGCGCCAGGTGTCGCGCCATGCGGCCGCGCCCCTCTGGCGCGCCGCCGCTGTCGAGGAACCAGCGCGCAAGGCCCAGCGCGGTGCTGGCGGCGGTGGCGATGGTGACCCGCGCGCCACGCCTCGCCCCGTCGGCGCGGCAGATCAGCCCGCCAGAGGCGCCGCGTTCCAGCCGGATGTCGGCGGGGGTCTTGGTCAGCACCGGCACGGTGTCACAATCGACGGCGAAACCGAACTTGCCGGGCAGGTCGGGGGCGTCGTCCTGCCTCAGCGCGGCGGTGAGGGTGCGGGCGATACGCTCACTGGCGTCGCCCGAGCGCCAGAAGGGCGTCAGCAGGATGTTGCGCCGGGTCTCGACCGCGACGCTGCCATCGACCAGACCCAGGGTGCGCAGCCCGTCGATCAGGGCGGCATGGCCGGCCTTGCTGACCCCGCGCAATTGCAGGTTGGCGCGCGCCGACAGGTCGATCAGCCCGTTGCCGTATCGTTCCGCCAGATAGGTCAGGCCGCGCGCCTGTTCCTGGGTGAGCCGGCCAAGGGGCGCGCGGATGCGGACCACCAGCCCATCGCCCGATTCCATCGGGCGCAGCGCGCCGGGGCACCAGCCCTGAATGATGGGATCGCTCATGCCGCCCCCTCCAGTGCCGCGGCGATGGAGTTGCGCCGGGTGATCCAGAGGCCTGCGTCCTGCAGCGCGCGGAAGCGGCCGCGCAGCGCCTCGAGCGCCTGAGGGTTCTCGCGCGCCATGAAGTCGACCAGATCGGCGCGCCCCAGCGTGGCGTCGAAATAGAGGTCAAAGAGATGCGCCGGCACCACCGCCGCCAGATGCGCGAAGGCGGCCAGATGATCGAGCGTCGCCGCAATCTCCGCCGCGCCGCGAAACCCGTGGCGCATCATGCCGCTCGCCCAGTCGGGATTGGCGGCACGCGCCCGGGTGACGCGGGCGATCTCCTCGCCCAAGGCACGGGCGCGCGGTGCCTCGGGGCGGCTGGCGTCGAGGTGATAGAGCGCCGGGGTTTTCGCGCCAAGATGCGCGGCGGCAGCGGCGAACCCTGCCTCATGCGCGGCGTAATCGGCGGCCATCAGCAGGTCGGTCTCCGCCAGATCCTGCAGGTGGACGAAGGCATCGGCCTGCCGTACCCGGGCCTCAAATGCTGGTCGGTTCTGGTTGATTTCTCCTTTTATGTCAATGCTGTGGGAGGAGGAGTTTATCCAGGCCTCCGCTGCCAGGGCGCGGCCCTCGTCGCCATAATCCTCCAGCGCCGCGCCCATGTTCAGCCCGTAGGAACCGGGCTTCGGCCCGAAGACGCGCGGGGTTCGGGTCAGATAGGGGTTGTCCTCCGCCGTCTCCTCACGTGCCGCCAGCGCCTCGGCCCCGGCCTCGAACATCTGCGCCAGCCCCGGGAAGACATCGCGGAAGAGACCCGAGACCCGCAAGGTGACGTCGATCCGGGGGCGGTTCAGCAGGGTCAGCGGGATGATCTCGAACCCGCTGACGCGCTCAGACCCTTCGTCCCAGCGCGGCGCCAGCCCGGCCAGATGCAGCGCCATGGCGAATTCCTCGCCCGCCGTGCGCATGCTGGCCGATCCCCAGAGGTCGACGACCAGCCCGCGCGGCCAGTCGCCGTGATCCTGCAGGTGGCGGCGCAGCAATTCCTCGGCCAACCTCACCCCCTGTGCATGGGCGGCGCGCGAGGGCACCGCGCGCGGATCGGTGGTGAAAAGGTTCCGCCCGGTCGGCAGCACATCCGCCCGCCCCCGGAAGGGGGAGCCGGAGGGGCCAGGCGCGACGAAGCGGCCGGCCAGCGCCGCCAGCAAGCCGGCGCGTTCCTCGGCGCCGCACTCACCGGTGCCGAAGACGTGCAGCCCCTCGCCGAACTGGCTTTCCTTGATGTCGCAGACGAAGCGGTCGATGCGGGTGATCGCCTCGGCGGCTGAGGTGTCGGGGCCAAGCCCCAGATCGTCCTCCACCCCGGTGCCCCGCGCCTCTGCCCGGATGTCGACGATCAGCCGGTCGCGGCGGCCCGGGTCCAGCCCGTCGGCGGTGGAATATTCGTCGAGCAGATGCTCCAGCCGCCCCAACCCCTCGGGCAATTGGGTCTGCGCCAGGGGCGGCGGCAGATGGCCGAGGGTGACGGCGCCGATCCGGCGCTTGGCCTGCGCCGCCTCACCGGGGTCGTTGACGATGAAAGGGTAGATCACCGGCAGATCGCCGATCAACGCCTCGGGCCAGCAGGTGGGCGAGAGGGCGACGGATTTGCCCGGCAACCACTCCAGCGTGCCATGGGCACCGATATGGATCAGCGCGTCGGTCTGCGCCCTGAGCCAGAGGTAGAAGGCGACATAGCCGTGAGACGGGGTGCGCGACAGATCGTGATAATCATCGGCGCGGGCCTGAACCGCGCCCCGCTCTGGTTGCAGCGCGATCAGGGCATTCCCGGCGCGGATCGCGGCGAAATGGAAGGCGCCGTCACGCAGGCCCGGGTCCTCCTCCGCCGCGCCCCAGGCGGCGGTCAGATCGTCCTGCAGCGGCTGCGGCAGGGTGGTGAGCGCCTTGCGGTAGGCGTCAAGCGGCCAGCTCAGCCTCTCGGTCATCAGGCTTGGCCCGAGGTTCGGCAGGGGGGCGGTGTCGTGGCCAGCCTCCCGCAGTCCCGAGAGGATCGCGTTGCACGAGGCCAGTGCATCCAGCCCCACCGCATGGGCCAGTTGATGCGCCTTGCCCGGATAGGTGGAGAGGATCACGGCCAGCCGCTTGACGGCGGGCCGCAGCGTCGCCAGCCGGTGCCAGCCCGCCACGCGATCGGCTACGGCGGCGATGCGGTCGGGATCGGGCCGGTGGGTCAGCCGGGCGAATTGCAGATCGGGATCGCGGGCGCCGGCGGATTTGAAGCTGATCACCCCGGCGAAGAGCCGCCCGTCGATCTCGGGCAGCACCACATGCATCGCCAGATCGGCGGGGGAAAGGCCGCGGTCGGCCTCGGCCCATTGGCGGCGCTCGGCGGTCGAGAGCGCGACCTGAAACACCGGGCAGGCGCCGGCGTCGAGTGGTGAGGGCGTGCCGTCGCCGCCCTTGGCGGAAAAGGCGGTGGCGTTGACGAGGACGGTGGGTTTGAGGCGGGTGATCTCGGACCGCAGCCAGGTGGCGGCGCCGGGCTCCTTCAGGCTGGGGGCGAAGGCGCCGATGGCGGTGAACCCGCGCGCCTCAAGCGCCGCGATCAGCGCGTCGATCGGATCGGTATCGGCGGAAGTGAGATAGGATCGGTAGAAGGTGACGAGCACGAGGGGCCGTTCATCCGGCTCAGGCGCGGCAACCACGCCCAAGCCGGGGCGATAGAAGCCAGCCTCGGGCACCACCTTGGCGCCGGCGACGGGGCCGGCGTAGAGACCCGCAGAGAGGGCAAGCTGCGCCAATGCCGCCTGGGCCGCCACCGCGCCACCGGCGTCGCAGAGCGTCTGCAAGCGGCGCAAGGTGCTGGTGGGCAGGGTGGAGAGCGCGTCAAGCCGCGGGTCGGGCCGGCCGTCGGCGGCAAGGATCGCCAGCGCGATGCCCTGGCGGCGGGCGATATCCTGCAGCACCGCCAGCCCATAGGACCAATAGCTTTCGCCGCCGATCAGCCGCACCAGCACGCCCTTGGCACCGCGCAGCGTCTGGTCGGCATAGGTATCGACCGAGAGCGGATGGCGCAGCGCCGCCAGATTGGCAAGGCGCAGCGAGGGCAGACCGCCCGCCGCGCGTTTCCAGCCCGCCGCGAAAGCGCCGAGATCGCTGTCGGAAAACGACAGCACCACCAGATCGGCCGGGTTCTGGCCCAGATCCCGGGGGGTGTCGGTTTCCTCCAACCCGTGACTTTCGCGGAAGACGACGTGCATCAGTGGGCTCCGCGTGCAGTCATGCATAGACCACCGGATCGCTTGCGATCCGGATCGCGCCCGACCCCGCCCCCTAGGGCGGGCACGATTACGCCCCCCCTCGGTGTCGGGCGCGATCCTGCGGTGTTCGGTTGAAATAGTTGGTGCTTGATCATCCTGTCTCAGATCCCCAGCACCGCGCGGATCGCCGGTTCGTCGATGTCATGGTGTTCCGCGATCACCACCAGATGCGACCGGCGCGGCGCGTCGCCCCAGGGACGGTCGTATTGGGTGCGCAGACGTTCCCCCACCGCCTGGACCAGTAGCCGCATCGGCTTGCCCTCCACGGCGACATGGCCCTTGACCCGCAGCACATGCTGGTCGCGGGCCAGCCTGAGGATCGCCGCCTCCAGCGCCGCGACATCGGCGATCTCGCCCAGATCGACGACGATACTGTCGAAATCGTCATGTTCGTGATCGTCGGCGCCGTCGTGATGCGAGGGGCGGGCGTCGAGGTCATCCTCGGCCGCTGCCCCGAGGCCGAGGATGACGCGCGGGTCGATCACCCCTTCGGTCATCGGCAGCACCGGCAGCTTGCGGGGCGCCTCGGCCTCGATCACCGCGCGGGCGGCGGCAAGCCCGGCCTCTCCCGCCAGATCGGCCTTGGAGAGGAGCACGATATCGGCGCAGGCGATCTGATCCTCGAAGACCTCGGACAGCGGCGTTTCGTGGTCCAGACTGTCATCGGCGGCGCGCTGCGCCTCGACCGCCGCCAGATCGGGGGCGAAACGGCCGGCGGCGACGGCTTCGGCATCGGCGAGCGCGATCACCCCGTCGACGGTGATGCGCGAGCGGATCGCCGGCCAGTCGAAGGCCTTCAGCAGCGGTTTCGGCAGGGCGAGGCCGGAGGTTTCGATCAGGATGTGATCGGGTTTTTGCGGCAGCGCCATCAACGCTTCGATCGTCGGGATGAAATCGTCGGCGACGGTGCAGCAGATGCAGCCATTGGCAAGCTCGACGATATTCTCGGCCGGGCAATTCTCATCGGCGCAGGATTGCAGGATATCGCCATCGACGCCGGCGGTGCCGAATTCGTTGACCAGCACGGCCAGGCGCTTGCCCTGCGGGTTGGCCATCAGGTGACGGATCAACGTGGTTTTTCCGGCGCCGAGAAAACCGGTGATGACGGTGACGGGGGTTTTGGTCAGATCGGACATGCGCGGTTACTCCTGCGGCGGTAGGCGGGCGATGGATTGTTTGCGAAAGATCACCGGACGGTCGCGCCAGGGCACGATGCCATCCGCAGTCGCGGCATAGGCGGCGATGCCGTCGAGGAGCTCGGGCAGATGGAGGTCGGGATCGAGATCGCCATAGATATAGGTCCAGCGATCGGACCCGCCGCTCAGCGCCAGGGCGCAGCCGCGCGAACAGGCCGAGAGGCATTCGACCGGGCGCAGCGTCACGCCGTCGGGAAGCTCTGCCGCTGCAAGTGCGGTGAGCATCCGGGTGCCCGGGCGCGGAGCTTCTGCCTCGGCGGGCTGGCCGCGGCGGCAGGTGGTGCAGACTGTGATCGTGACCCCGGCCATGATCCCCTCCTGTCAGGGGGCGAGGAGGGGGAGAGGCCAGCACGGGTATCCGCCAATGGGACAGCCCAAAGCCGGTCGCGAAACACCCCGTTCGCCCGTTGCATACATGCGCTGGCAGGTCTCCCGGCTTGCGGATGTCGGAGCGCGGCGCAGGGCGCTGCATCTCCGGCGGTCTGCCCACCTTCCCAGCCAGTTGGCCAGTGGTCGGGCGACCTCTCCGGTCACGGTCGCGGGGGCGGCTGCGCTTCGGCCCTGACCCTTGCGGGCGGCGGGCGTATCGCATTCCCTCTTGGCCTGTCATCGACAGGAACCAGCAGGCGCCAAGTGATGCCAAGGGCAGGGGATTGTCAAGCGACGCAGGCAGAGGCGGTGCATCGCCTTCTGTGGTCGTGACGGAGGCGAGGCCCGAAGCCGTCGCCATAGTGGATGGACCGGCGCGGCATCGCCCCGGTCGGTGATCAGCCTTGCGGTCTGACGGTCATGGCGCTCAGCGGCGCAGGCTTTCGGCGATCTGCCGCCCGAGCAGGTCGATGGCGGTGCCGGTCGCTTTGGCGATCTCTGCCGGCGCGTCCGAACTCAGCGGCACGGCGATCGCAAAGGGGACGATGCGTTCGCGGACGATCCTGTCATAGGAGGAGATCGCGAATTGCCCGGTCAGATGCAATTGCCCATCGAGCCGCGCGGCGAGTTCCGAGACCCGCACACCGATCTGCGCCTGCGCCGCGGTGGATAGCGGCCAGGGTTCTGCCGCGACCTCGGCGTTGCTGGTCGTGGCGATGTAATCGGCGAGTTGCTGGGTGATCGCCCGATTGGGCGTATCGGCCCAGAGCGCGCTTTTCACCGGTTTCAACGCGCCGCTCGCCTCTTCCCGCAGCATCTGGTCATTCGAGGCATAGGCCGGCAGCGAGACCTGCCGGATCTCGACCGAGGCGACCCGCAGCGCCAGCCGCGGGGCGGGAGCTTCGGCCGCCGCCGGGATCAGGTAACGCGGCGCGGTATCGCCACAGGCGGCCAGGGCAAGCAGGAGCAGGGGGGCAAGGCGTGTCATGGGTCACCGTCCGAACAGAAGGGAATTGGGGGACCGCTCGATCGAGCGGGCCAGGTTGGTCAGGGCCTGCGCCGTCGTCCGCAGTTCGCGCAGCGCGTCGAGGGTTTCGCGGCTGAAGCGCGAGTTCTGGCCGTAGCCGGCCAGCACGTCTTGCGCCTGGCTTACCAGTTGGTCGATCCGCTGGGCGAGGTCGGGCAGGTCGGCGACCGCCTGCTGCACCGCGGCGGTGGCGTCGCGGGCAGAGGAGAGCGTGGCATTGACGTTCTCGACCGCGCCGCCGGCGCGCAGCTCGGCCAGCGCCGCCTGGGCCTGGTCCAGCGCGGCCGACAGGCTGGCGGGCAGGGCGCGGGTGCTGTCCTGGTCGATCAGCGCCCGGGTGCTGTCGAGGAAGGCGGTGGCGGCGGTCACGAAAGTCTCGACATCAAGCGAATTGGCCTTGGTGGTCAGCTGGTTGAGCCCGTCGACCAGCTGAGGCACCCCGGCGATCTTCTGATCGAAGTAATTGGCGACATCGGTCACCGTGGTGGCGGCCTCGGCGGCGGAATCCAGCGCGGTGACCAGCTTGCCCACGGCCTCCGCGGTGCGCAGGTTTTCGGCGACGCCGCGCAGTTCTTCGACGGTGCTGCGCAACTCGCCGGGCAGCGCCTGGGCGTCCGCGCTGCCCACCAGGCCGCGGGCATCGTCCATCAGCTTGACAAAGGCATCCGGGGCGGCGCGCAGCTTTTCGTCGCCGGCAAGGCTTTCGATCGAGGAGAGCGTCGCGATGGCCTGCTGCATCAGCTCTTCGATCGGCAGCGAGTCGACCCGGTTCATCACCCCCTGGACCGTGGCCCCCGCATCCGGAATGTCGGCGGGAACCGAGGGGATTCGCGGCGGCGCCGAGGTCGAGGTATCGAGATGCGCCGGCGCCGCGTCGGGCAGTTCCACCAGCTCGACCGAGAGCGAGCGTGAGAAGATGCTTTTCGACATCAGCCGCGCGCGCAGCCCGTTGTCGACCTCGTCGGCGAAGAAGGCCATGATATCGGCTTCCGAGGTATTGGGATCGAGACCGAGCCGGCCCGGGTCGATGGAGAGCGTGGCGCGCAGGATCACGTCCCTTTCGCCGTTGCGCTCTTCGACGAAGGCCCCGAGGGCCGAGACCTTGCCGATCACCAGCCCCTTGTAGATGACCTCGGAATCGACCCCGAGCCCGGCGACCGATTGGTCGAATTCTACGGTCAGCTCCACCGGGTTCTCCAGCGGCTTGCTGAAGGCGGAGGAGCGCGCGGCGTCCTCGCTGGCATAGAGATCGAACACATGGCCGGCCTCGATCGGCTGGCCGCCCGAATAGACGGTGTCGAAGGTCAGCCCACCGCGCAGGATCCCCGCCACCGAGCCGACCGAGAGGTTGATCCCCCCGGGCCCGAAGTTGACCGAAAAGCCCGAAGTCAGCCAGAACCGCGTGGCCGAGGTCAGCAATTTGTCATGCGGGGCGGCGATGAAGGCATTCACCTCGACGCCATTGCCGGTCTCGAGAAGCCGGGGCGCCTCGATATTGCCGACCTCGATGCCGCGGAAATAGATCGGTGCGCCAGCGGTCAACTGGCCGGCATCCCGTGCGCTCAACGTCACCCTGGTGCCCTTCATGCCGGGCTGAATCAATGGCGGCTGCTCCAACCCCATGAAGATGGGGTCGCTTCCGTCAGCGACCGGTTCAAAGGCGGCCTGGATATAGACACCGGAGAGCACGGTCGAGAGGCCGGAAATGCCGCTGGTCGAGACCTCGGGGCGGACCACCCAGAATTGGGCGTTATGGGGCAGCTTGGCCGCCACCGCCCGGTCGATCCGGGCATTGACGATGACCGAGGTCAGATCATCCGAGAAGGTGACCTTCTCGACCACGCCGATATTGACGTCGCGATAGCGGATCTGGGTGTCGTTGGCGGTGACGCCGGCGGCGTTCTCGAACCAGATTTCGATCAGCGTGCCGCGTTCCGCCCAGCTTTGCCAGGCGATGAACAGGGTCACGGCGAGCGCGGCCAGCGGCACCAGCCAGACGAGCGAGAGATTACGCCAGAACGATGGTTTCGGCCCTTCGATGAGGGGGGCAGAGGGCGTGGGGGCCGAGGTTTCGGGCGTCGGCTCGGTCATCTTGCGGCTCTCCATCGTGGGGCGGTCGGCATGCTGTGTCCATCCTGCCATGTCATTCGGTATCATCCCAGATCAAGCGGGGATCAAAGCTCAATGCCGACAGCATGGTGAAGGCGACAGAAAGCGCGAAACTGGCGGCGGCGATCCCCGGGCGGATTGTCGCAGCGAAGTCGAGTTGCACGAGGGACGACAGGATCGCCACCACGAAAACGTCGATCATCGACCAGCGGCCAATGAATTCGACCACCTCGTAAAGCAGGTGCCGTCGGTGCGCCGGCAGGCGCACATGGCGCGATACGCTGAGCGCCAGATAGGAAATGGCGATGAATTTCGACACCGGGATGATGATCGAGGCGGTGAAGACGATCAGCGCGATCCCCGCATCGCCATGGTGCATCAGTTCGATCACCCCGCCGAAAATGGTATTGTCATACTCCCGCCCCAACTGGGTGGTGCGCAGCATGGGATAGAGATTCGCCGGCACATAGACCACCAGCCCGGCGAACAGCCAGGCCCAGACGCGCTGCAGGCTGGCCAGGCTGCGCGGCGCCAAGGGGGCGCCGCAGCGGCTGCACCGGGCGGTGCCGGGCACATGGACCTTGCCGCATTGGGTGCAGCCGATCAGCCCCGCCTGATGGGCGGTCAGGATCTGCGGCGGGCGTCCAGGGTTTTCCAAACCGTCACTCTGCTCATGAAGTTGTCTTTCAGGACCGTCACGATGACGAGCGCGACAAAGGCCCAGAAGGCCGGGCCCAGGGAGATATGCGCCAGCCCACCGACTTTGACCAGCGCTACCGCGACGCCCACCACAAAGACCTCGGCCATCGCCCAGGGGCGCAGCAGCTCGACAAAGCGGAACACCGGGGCCGCATGGCGGGCGGGGCGCCAGCCGAAGGCCATCGGCGCCAGGACATAGATCAGCCCGAGAAAGCGGAGCGAGGGCAGGATCACGATCAGCGCCGCCATGGCGATGGTCAGCGGTTCGGTCAGCCCGCCGGAATAGGCCATCACCGTGTCGAGGAGCGAGGAACGGCGGATCATGCCGGCGGCCTCAAGCTCAAGAAACGGAAAGAAGATCGCGGCGACCATCAGGATCAAGGCCGAGAGGGCCAGCATGATGATCCGCGTCATCGCCAGCGCCCGCGGCGCCTCGATCACCGAATGGCACCGCGGGCAGCGGGCGGTTTCGCCCACCGTGACGGTGGGATCCGTCAGCAGCGCGTCGCAACTTGGGCAGGCGATGAGCCCATCGATATCGGATGAGGCAACGGAAGGGTGCGGCACAGCGATCATGCGGCCAGACTAGAGCACGCGCGCCAGCGATAAAAGCCATGTGCGGCCCTTGTCGGATCCTTTTCCCGCGGACAGGCCCGGCTTGGTGGGCAAGCGGCGGCTTTGCGGGCGGGAACCGGCCGCGTCTCGCTTCGGGGAGGAGGCGCAGCGACGGCTTTGGTCCAGGTGCTAGTCGATCCGCAGCCGGCGCATGGTGGCGATCTGGCGCAGCAGGGTCAGCGGGCCGTGGGTGCGCAGCATGTCGGTGATCATCCCGGCATCGGCCCGCAGACCGCGCCACAGCCCATATTTGCTGTGCTTCATCGGGCTTGCGACATCCGGCCAGGGCACCACCGCGATCGGCAGGCCGGCGTCGATCAGCAGCCCGTTCAGAAACACCTCGAACCCGAAGGCCGGCAGCGTCGGCAGATGGGTCAGATGCGGCAGCAGCAGCGATCGTGGCAGCACCCGCTCGCCCGAGATGTAATCCAGGCCGATGCGCCGCCAAAGTCCGGGCGCATTGCCGCGCAGGCTGATCGAGATCGCGCTGCGCCCCTGGCTGACCGGGGCGATCAGCGCGCCGATATGCGCCTCGGTCAACCCCGTCAGATCGGCATCGAGCAGCAGCACATGCGCGCCCGTCGCCTCGGCCAGGCCCCGGGCGAGCGCCGCCGTCTTGCCTCCGTTGCGGGGCTGGCGCAGCAGCCGCACCCCCGCGACCCCGGCGGCGATCTCGGCGGTGTCGTCGTGCGACCCGTCATCGACGACGATCACCTCGCTCAGCAGCGGATGGGCGGCGGCGACCCGCGCCACCGCGGCGATCCGCGGCCCCTCGTTATAGGCGGGGATGATGCAGGTGATCGTGTTCACTCGGTGTCCTTCCCGGCCAGGTGACGGCGGATCAGCCAGATCGCCGCCCCGGCGACGATCAGCGCCAGAAGCAGCAGGGAGACATCGCCGATCCAGCCGTCGACACGGTTCGAGGCACCGCCGAAGACATAGCCGATCAGCAGGAAAAGCAGGGTCTTGGGCAGGGTGGCCAGGAAATTCCACAGCAGGAAACGCCCGAAGGGCATCCGCGAGGCGCCGGCCGCCAGCAGCACCGCCATTCCCGCCGAATGGGTCAGCTTGCCGATCACCAGGATGCGCGCCCCGCGGGCGCGGAACTGGGTCTTGAGAGCACGGCGCCGCTGCGGTGTCAGCCCCAGCCGCTGTTGCCAACGCAGCGGCAGACCATGCCGGCCCAATGCGTAATAGATCGCATCGCCCACCAGATCCGAGATGACGCAGACCACATAGACGGCGACGATGTTCATGAACCCCAGGCGCGCCAACCAGGCGGCGATGACGGTGACGATGGGGCCTTCGAGAACCGCAAGCGGGAACAGCAGGGCCAGCCCATGTGCTTCGATCACCTGCTGCAGGGTCGTCAGGTCGATCATGATGCGCGATCCGGGATCGGGGCCGAGGAGGTTACCGCATTGCCGCGCCAGACCGGCGCCCGCTTGCGCCAGCCCGCCAGCCAGAGCGGCAGCAGCATCAGGTCGCGCAGCCCCCAGGCCACCAGATCGCCGCCGCCGGCGGGCCAGCCGGCGTGCCGCGCCAGCAGCCATTCGGCACCGTACCAGATCACCAGGAAGGCCGGCAGCCAGGCGGGGGCCGCCCAGAGCAGCGCCAGCGCTGGCAACAGCGGCCCGGTCAGCGGCTCGAGCAGATAAAGCGCGGGAAAGCCGTCGCGGCGCAAATGCGCCCAGCGGGCCTGGCGCTGCCAGACCGGGGCGGCGGCGCGCCGTCCCAGCGGCTGGCCGAAGGGGCGTGCGGTGACGCGCACCCGCAGCCCGGCCGCCCGCACCAGCCGGGTCGAGGCGACATCCTCGGCCAGTTCGCAGGCCAGCGCGGCAAGCCCGCCCTGGGCATCCAGCCAGTCGCGCGGAAAGGCCAGGGTCTTGCCCTGGGCAAAGCCCAGCCCCAGGCTGTCGGCCGCCAGTTGCCAGCGCGCCTGATAGCCATTGAGGAAACCGGCCTCGACCCATGCCCAGAAGCCTTGCGCGTCGCAACCGAAGGCGGGGGAGGAGATCATGCCGGTGCCGGGCCGGCGCAGCGCCATGATCTGGCGCAGATAGTCCGGCGGCAGCAGCAGGTTGCTGTCGGCCATCACCACCCAGTCGCCCTGCGCCGCCCGCCAGCCCTTGACCAGATTGTTCAGCTTGGGGTTGCCGCTGATGCTGTCGCGCCCGGTCAGCAGCCGCGCCGGCACCTCGGGGTGCCGCTCCATCAACCCTTGCAGCACGGCGATTGCGGGGTCGGTCGGATCGTCGACGCAATGGATCACCTCATAGCCGGGCGCGTCCTGCGCGAAGCCCGAGGCGAGGGTTTGCTCCAGCCCATAGTCCAGGCCGCAGACCGGGCGCAGCAGGCTCACGCGGGGCATCTGTTGCACCGTGGCGCGCGGCAGCGGCCGCGACAGCCGCCAGATCACCAGCGCTGTCGTCAGCAGATGCAGCGCCAACAGCGCTGCGGCAAAACCGATCAGGGCCGTTGTCATGCGGGTTCCGGATGCAATCCATGCTGTTGCCCGGCAACTGGGACGACACCCTCGGGCCAATGGACCAGGCGCAGGCTGCCGTCGTGATCCTCGATCACCGCCGTGGCGTGATCCACCCAATCGCCGCAATTGGCATAGAGCGCGCCATAATCGCTGTGCAGCGCCGGCTTGTGGAAATGGCCGCAGACGATGCCGTCGAAACCGCGCTCGCTGGCCATCCGGTAGAGACGTTCCTCGAACCGGTCGCGCGCCCGGATCAGCCGGTTGATCCGGGCCAGCACCGCCTCGAGCCCGTCCCAGCCGTCATGGCCCAGCCGGTGCCGCAGCGCGTTGATCGTCCGGCCCAGGCGGCGCACGCCGGTTTCGGCCAGGCTGCCGGCGCGCGACAGCATCGCCAGCCGGCCCGAGAAGATATCGCAGCAATCGCCATGGGTGATCAGCAGGCGGCGGCCGTCGGCGGTGTGATGCACCGCCTCGTGCCGAATCTCGAAGCCGAACAGCCCGGTGCCGCAATGATGGCGGAAGAAGGCATCGTGATTGCCGGGGACATAGATCACGCGCCGCCCGGCCTGCGCCAACCGGGTCAGTTGCCGCAAAACCGCGTGATGGCTGTCGGGCCAGTTGTTGCCCAGCGGGCGCCAGGTGTCGATCAGGTCGCCGACCAGATAGATGGTCTCGGCATCATGAAGACGCAGAAACTCCAGCAAAAGCTCGGCCTTGCTGCCGATCATTCCCAGATGCAGATCGGAGAGGAACAGCGTCCGCCCCGCTGTAGCCTCGGCTATGTGGCTGGTCGGTGCCGGAAAGAAAGAGCTGCCATCATCCATTCCGTGTCCTCTCGTTCCGGTTCTGGCCCCAAGGTCTCGCGCTACTGTCATTTTGGCGACTCTAGGCTACCGTGGGTGACATGAGTTTTTCTTTAAGACTGCAAATGCTTTGACGCGCTACCAGCCCATTGTGGCAATCTGGTAAGCAAGTATGACATATTCGTGATCCTAACATTACCAATCCGTAACGTCGCGCCGCATGTTCGCGATGCGACTATAGAATATCATGCCGAACATATTCATATCTTTCGGAAATTGCCTGTCTTGCGGGCGATTTTTGTCTCGGGTGCGCCAATCCGGGGGGCCTTCGGTCTCGCCGTCCGTCACGCTCGCGTCAGGCAGGCCCTCGGGGCAGGGAAGCGGCGCCGGCCCAGGCGGGGAAACCGCCATCCGGCAGGGTTTCTGAACCCGTGGTCTGCGCCGCTTCGGGGGGGATGGCGGTCTACGGCATCGGGGGGTTGCCCGTCTGAGGAATGCTGATCCCTTCAGGCCATGGTTCGGCGCGAGTCGCAAGCCGGACCCATGGCTGGCCTGAGGAGGAGCCGACCGGAACAGGGTTTGACTTCGCGCCAGCCAGATCAGGTGGCCACTCCTGTCATTGCCGCCCCGGCGGCGGGGCAGGAGTGGCGATTTGAAGAAAACTCCACATTGCCTTCACAAAAGTGAAGTGAAACTCCACTAGCTGTCGCGTCACGCTTCAAGGGGAGTCTGGCAATGGCGGCAGCGGTGGAACTGGACCGGATCGACAAGACCTATGGCACGACGGCGACGCTGCGCGCGGCCTCGCTCGACGTGCAGCCGGGGGAGTTCATGACGCTGGTGGGGCCGTCGGGTTGCGGCAAGTCCACGCTGCTCAGGATCATTGCCGGGCTTTTGCCGCAGTCGGGCGGAGAGGTGCGGATCGACGGGCAATGCGTCGATCACCTGCCGCCCAAGGCGCGCGACATCGCCATGGTGTTCCAGTCCTATGCGCTCTACCCGCATATGAGCGTGGCCGAGAATATCGCCACGCCCCTGAAGGTGCGGCACTTGCCGCGGCTGGCGCGGATGCCGGGGATCGGCCGGTTGATGCCGGGCCAGTCCGCCAACCGGCAGGCCATCAGCGACAAGGTCCGCAAGACGGCCGAACTGGTCGAGATCGACGGGCTGCTCGATCGTCGGCCGGCGGCGCTGTCGGGGGGGCAGCGGCAGCGGGTGGCTTTGGCGCGCGCCATCATCCGCGATCCGCAGGTCTTCCTGATGGACGAACCGCTGTCGAACCTCGACGCCCGGCTGAGGGTCACCATGCGGGCCGAGATCACCGCGCTGCACCGCAGGCTTGGCGCCACCTTCATCTATGTCACCCACGACCAGACCGAGGCGATGACGATGTCGAGCCGGGTGGCGGTGATGATGGACGGGGGGATCGTGCAATGCGGCACGCCGCAGGCGCTTTATGACGCGCCTGAGGACATCCGGGTCGCCCGTTTCATCGGCTCGCCCGAGATCAATGTGGTGGCCTCGGATGAGGTCATCGGCTGGGGCGCCGAGGCGGTGGGGCTTTCCGGGCTGTTGCAGCGGCCGCTTCAGATGGCGTTTCGTCCCGAGGCGCTGCGGCTCGGGACGGATTTGGCGGCGCTGCGCCTAAGGGCGCGGATCGAGCGGAGCGAGCGGCTGGGCCATGACGTTCTGTTGTTCCTGCGCACGACGGTTGAGGGCAGCATGCTCACCGCACGGCTTACCGCGGCGGAGTTCACCGCCCTGTCGGCGCCGGACGGGGAGCTGACCTTCAGCCTGCGCCCGGCCGATCTTCTGGCCTTCGGGGCGGATGGCAAGCGGCTGCATCTGCCTGGCCTCGGCACCCCCTCTGTGCGGGAGGTGGCCCATGTCGGTTGAGAGCCTCTCCCCCGTCCTTCGCCCGGCCCGGCGCCGGCTCGGGGCCGAACTGCCGGGCTGGATCGCCTATGCGCTGGCGGCGCCCTCGGTCGTGCTGCTTTTCGTTCTGATGCTCCTGCCCATCGCCGTCATGCTGGCGATGAGCCTGACCGACTATCGCTTTGGCGATCTGAGCTTTGCCATGGTGGGGGGCGAAAACTATCGCGATCTCTTGCACAACCGCACCTTCTGGCGGGCGCTGAGCAATACCTTCGCCTATGTCGCCATCGTGGTGCCGGGCAGCGTGCTGCTGGGCCTGCTGCTGGCGGTGATGACCAATGGCCTCAGGCGCGGTGGCCGGGTCTATCAGATGATCTTCTTCCTGCCGGTGACCGCCACGGTGGTGGCGATGGCGACGGTGTGGAAATACCTGCTGCATGGCACCATCGGCCCCTTCAACCTGTTGCTGCAGGCGCTGGGGCTGCCCGCCATCGACTTTTTCAGCGACGCGCATCTGGCGCTGAGCGGCCTCGCCATCATCAATGTCTGGAGCCTGGCGGGTTTCAACATGGTGCTGTTTGCCGCCGGGTTGATGGCGATCCCCGGCGATCTTTACGAGGCGGCGGCGGTCGATGGGCTCGATCATCCGCTTGACCGCTTCTTCTCGGTCACCCTGCCGCTCTTGGGGCCGACCACGCTGTTCGTCATCGTCACCTCGACGATCACCGCCTTCAAGGTCTTCGACACCGTCGCGGTGATCACCCGCGGCGGGCCGCGGGGGCACAGCGACGTGCTGCTCTATACCACCTATCTCGAAGGGTTCTCCTATTTCCGCATGGGATCGGCGGCGGCGATGACGGTGGTCTTCCTTGGCATCATCCTGATCTGCGCGCTGATCCAGACCTGGGCTCTCGACAAGAAGGTGCATTACTGATGACCCGGCCCGACGTCCGTCCCGCGCGCTTGCCTCTGGGGCAGATCGCCGCGCATCTGGTCCTGCTGCTGCTGGCCGTGCTGTTCCTCTTTCCCTTCTACGTGATGCTGGTGACCTCTTTCCGCAGCCCGTCCGAGCTGTTCACGCCGGAGTTCCACCTGCTGCCGCAGCAATTCACCGGGCTGAAATACTATATCGAGTCGCTGACCACCTCGCCGGTGCTGACCTTCATGAAGAACGGGGTGATCATCGCCGCCGGCATTCTGGTGGTGCAGGTGCTGACCGCGATCCCCTGCGCCTATGCGCTGGCGAAGTTCGAATTCCGTGGCCGCAACCTGCTGTTCGCCGTGGTGATCTTTGCGCTGACCGTGCCGATCCAGGTTCCGGCGCTGCCGCTTTATCTGGGGCTGAACGCGCTCGGGCTGCTCGACACCTATTTCGCCGCCATGGCGCCCTTCTTCCTGTCGGTCTTCGCCATCTTCCTGTTCCGCCAGAGCTTCAAATCCTACCCGGACGAGATCATCCAGGCGGCGCGGCTGGACGGGCTTTCGGAATGGGCGATCCTCTGGCGCATCGTGGTGCCGGGGTCGATCCCGGCGATCGCCGCCTTCGCGGTCTTTTCGGTCACCAGCCACTGGAACGATCTCTATTGGCCGCTGATCGTGATCCGCTCGAACGAGCTGATGACGCCGCCGCTGGGGCTGGCCACCTTCGCCGATGTGGAGAGCGGCGAGAATTACGGCGCACTGATGGCCACCGCGACGATCCTGACCGCGCCGCTGATGGTCGCCTTCCTGCTGGCGCAGCGCCAGTTCGTCCGGGGCGTGACCATGACAGGCGTGAAATGACCTGCGTTTTTCAAGATTTTCGCCGCCCGCGAGGGATGGCGGGGCTGCGGGATGGTGGCACCCATCCCGCAGTCGAGCCGCGGCGCCGCCGCATCACCCGGGGATCCATCCCCAAAGATCAGGGACAAAAGATGAAGACTCTTCTCAGCACCGTCGCCCTTGGCGCGACCCTAGCAGTCACGGCTTTCGCCGCGCAAGCCGAAGTCACCGTCGACGTTCTGCACGCCTGGCCGGGCCACCGCCATTTCCACGAGGCCGTCGCCAAGGCCTTCATGGAGCAGCACCCGGACATCAAGATCAATTTCCTCGCCGCCGCCGAAAGCTATGACACCGAACATCAGGCGGTGGTGCGCGACGCGATGACCGGCAATCTGCCCGATATCGTATTCTCGGGCTATCACCTGCTGCCGGAGCTGGTCCGCCAGTTGAAGGCGCGCAATCTCGACGTGCCGCTGGCCCCCTTCATCGAAGCCGAGGGCGGGACGACCTGGATCGAGCAGAACTATGCTCCCTCGATGATCAACCTGACGACGGTCGACGGCCAGATCTACGGCCTGCCGTTCAATGCATCGACCCCGATCATCTTCTACAACAAGGAGCTGATCGAACAGGCCGGCGGCGATACCGAGCATCTGCCCGACACCTGGGACGGCTGGCTTGCGCTCGGTGCCAAGATCGACGCGCTGGGCGACAATATCACTGGCGCCTCCTATATGATCGATGCCTGGCCGGACGACTGGCTGTGGCGGGCGCTGATCTCGCAACAGGGCGCGCCCTTCATGTCCGAGGACGGCAAGACCGTCGCCTGGGACAATGAGGTCGGCAAATCGGCGCTGGAACTGGCCCGCCGCTTCGTCACCGAAGGCGGCATGGACCAGATGGAATTCTCGCAAGGCCGTCAGCAATTCGCCGCGGGCCTCACCGGCTTCACCGTGCAGTCGGTCAACTCGGCCCGCTCGTTCGAGGAACTGGCCGAGGGCAAGTTCACCGTCGGCACCGACATCTTCCCGGTGACCAATAAGGCAACCGGCACGGTGCCGACCGGCGGCAATGGTGGCATCATCACCGCCCAGGACGCCGAACATCAGGCCGCCGCCTGGGAATACATCAAGTTCGCCGCCAGCCCCGAGGGCCAGAAACTGGCAGTTCTGGGCTCGGGCTATATGCCGACCAACAAGCTCGCCATGGCGCCGGAGCTGCTGGGTGATTTCTATGCCAGCCATCCGAACTGGGCGACCTCGCTGCGCCAGCTTGATCGTGCCGCGCCCTGGGCCGGCTATCCCGGCACCAACGCGGTGGAAATCTGGCGCACCCAGCGTGACATCATCTCGGCCGTCATGTCGGGCGATCTCAGCGTCGACGACGGGCTGCAAGAGATGGTCGGTGAAACCAACGGTCTGATCGGCCGCTGATCCGATCCGCCATGATCCCGCCGGGGACGGTGTTCCGCCGTCTCCGGCCCTCGAAGGTAAAGACCATATCAAGTGACCGACGCGATTTTTTTCGACTGCGACGGCGTGCTCGTGGATAGCGAGCCGCTCTCGGCCCAGACCACCGCCGATCTTCTGGCCCGCAAGGGGCTGCATATGACCTGGCAGGAGGCCAATAGCTATTTCACCGGCAAGAGCATGGCGGATGCGATCCTGCTGCTGCGGGACGAATTCGGGCTGGTGATGGACCCCTCTTATGCCAAGGACCATGAAACGCTTCTGTTTCACCGGTTTCACGAGGGGCTTCGGCCGATCCTCGGCATAGCCGATCTGCTGGCGAGGCTGCCCCAGCCGGTTTGCGTGACCTCGAACAGCACCCACCGGCGGCTGGCGGTTTCCCTGTCGCTGACCGGGCTCGACGGTTTCTTCCCCGATCGCGTCTTCAGCGCCGAGGACGTGGCGCGGGGCAAACCCGCGCCCGATCTGTTTTTCTTCGCGGCCCGCCGGATGGGCGTGTCGGTCGACCGCTGTCTGGTGATCGACGACAGCCCCTCGGGCATTCGCGGCGCCGTCGCCGCCGGCGCCCGCGCCATCGGTTTCACCGGTGGCAGCCATATCACCCCCGGCCATGCCGACCGCCTGATCGAGGCCGGCGCCGAGACCACTGTCGATAGCATTCCCGCCCTCAGCACCCTGCTGACGGCCTGATCCCAGGATAAATCCAATGACCGACTTCGCCCCTTTCTCAACCCCCGGTGCCTTTCTCAAGGGCAATATCCACACCCATTCCAACCGTTCCGACGGCGCTCTGCCGCCGGAGGAGGTGGCGCGCCGCTATCGCGCAGCCGGCTATGACTTCCTGTCGCTGACCGACCATTTCCTGCCGGCCTTCGGTTTCCCGCTCACCGATATCTCGGCGCTGCGGACCGAGGATTTCACCCCGCTGCTCGGGGCCGAGCTGCACGCGCCGCGCACCGAGATGAGCGAACTCTGGCATCTGGTGGCCGTGGGGCTGCCCGAGGATTTCGCCCCTACCGCCGCAGGCGAGGACGGCCCGGCGCTGGCCCGGCGTGCCTTTGAGGCCGGCGCCTTCGTCGGCATCGCCCATCCGGCCTGGTATCAGCTGACCTTCGAGGACGCGCTGAGCCTGATCGACCACACCCATTCGGTTGAGATCTACAACCACGGCTGTCAGGTGATGCACGACAAGGGCGATGGCGCCTATATGCTCGACGGGTTGGCGGACAAGGGCCATCGGCTGTTGACCTATGCCTGCGACGACGCCCATTTCAAGACGCCGGACTTCGGTGGCGGCTGGATTGAACTGAAGGCCGAAGACCGCAGCCCCGAGGCGATCCTGAGCGCGCTGAAGGCGGGTCAGTTCTATTCGACCCAAGGCCCCAAGATTCACATGGTGGCGCGCGAAGGCGACGGGCTGCTGATCGAATGCACCCCGGCCAGCGGCATCCTGGTGATTGGGCGCGGCTATCAGCACGGCTATCACTTCGAACAGGGCGTCAGCCACGCGGTGATTCCGCTCGATGGGCTTGAAGGCAGCCCCTGGCTGCGTGTTATCGTGATCGGAACCGACGGCAAGCGGGCCTGGACCAACCCGTATTGGCTGTGACCCCGACCGGAAAGACCCTCATGCCCGAACCCCATCCCTTTGGCCGGAATGTCCTGACCGGGATCGAGGCGAGCCGCGCCGATCTGCCCGAGGCGTTGGCGCGGATCGCCGATGTCATCCTGCGCGAGCCCGAGGTCGCGGTGCGCGCCTCGATGGCGGAACTGGCCGAGCTGACCGGCAGCGGCGAGGCGAGCATCGTCCGCTTCTGCCGCCGGCTGGGGTTCGAGGGCTTTCCGGCGCTCAAGATCGCGCTGGCCTCGGACATCGCCTATCGCAGCGGGGCGGAGCCGCGGCCCACCGATATCGGCAGCCGCATCGCCGAGGCGGTGCGGGCAACCGTCGACGGCACCGAGACCGAGGCGCTGCGCCAGCTCGCCCGCCGGGTCGTGGCGGCGCGCCATATCGACATCTTCGGCTCGGGCGTCTCGGGGATGGTGGCGCAGCTTTTCGCCTATCGGCTGTCGCGGCTGGGGCTGGTGGCGCGGGGGTTTCAGGATCCGGTCGCGGCGTCCGAGGTGATGGGGGCCTTCGATCGACAGTCGGTGTTCATCACCATCTCGGAGACCGGGTTGACCACCGAAACCGGCCGGCTCCTGGCGCTGGCGGCGGGGCAGGGTGCCTATCGGGTCGCGGTGTCGGGGCGCTGGATCGCCGATCTGAACAAGCTCTGCGATCAGGTGCTGATCGCGACGCCGCTGTCGCCGCTGCCCGAACGGGGCGAATTGGGGCCCTCGGTCGCCAAGATCGTCCTGTGCGAGCTGCTGGCCGAGGAGATCACGCGGCTGAGATGATCTTGCCTTGGGCACCGGGGCCAATGGCGATCGCCTCATTTGCCCGCAGTTGGCGGTGGACCGTCGTCCCGGGAGCGGTAGAGTTTGATCAGGGTCATGGCCGCGGGCGATCCTTGCGGCGAGGCTGGGCAGGACAGATGGGGAGCGCGGCAGAAGATGCAGGTAGAGGATCAGAGCGCGGTGATTGCCTTTCTGGCCGATCCGCGGAGCCATGACAGCGTCGCGCCGGTCGAGGTGGTGCAGACCCATATCTCGGTGATCTTCCTGGTGGGTGAGCGCGCCTTCAAGCTCAAGCGCGCGGTGCATCTGCCCTATGCCGATTTCTCCACCCCCGCGATCCGGCTCGCCGCCTGCGAGAAGGAGCTTGCGCTGAACCGTCCCGCCGCGCCTGAACTCTATCTCGGCGTGCGGCGGATCACGCGAGGGGCCGGCGGCCTGGCCTTCGATGGCGCGGGGGCGTTGATCGACGCGGTGGTCGAGATGACGCGTTTCGATCAGGACAGGCTGTTCGACCGGATGGCGCAGCGGGGCGAGCTGGAGGCTGGCATGATCCGCGCCCTGTCCTCTGAGATCGTCGCCGCCCATGCCCGGGCCGAGATCGCCGACGGGCAGGGCGGGGCCGCCAATATCGCCGGCGTGCTTGAGATCAACCGGGCGGGGTTCGGCGAAAGCACGGTGTTTTCGGCGGAGGAAGTGGCGGCGATCGACGATGCCTTTCGGCAACGGCTTGCCGCCCACGCCGCGCTGCTCGACGCGCGGGGCAAGGCGGGGCGGATCCGGCGCTGCCATGGCGATCTGCATCTGCGTAACATCTGCCTCTGGCAGGGGCAGCCGCGGCTGTTCGATTGCATCGACTTCAATGACCAATTGGCGACGATAGATGTGCTCTACGA
The DNA here is from genome assembly GCF_048268305.1 of Pseudodonghicola sp. Lineage (NCBI taxonomy): Bacteria > Pseudomonadati > Pseudomonadota > Alphaproteobacteria > Rhodobacterales > Paracoccaceae > Pseudodonghicola > Pseudodonghicola sp. Next base: position 130,197 of record NZ_JBLWVT010000006.1, on the reverse strand, counting down.
TCTGGCCTTCATGGCGATGGACCTTTGGCATCGGGGGCTCAGGGATTTCGCCAATCTGCTGGTGAACCACTATCTCGACCGCACGGGGGACGAGGGCGGCTTTGCCCTGCTGCCTTTCTTCATGGCGTTGCGGGCGGCGGTGCGGGCGCATGTGACCGCCACCCAGGCCGAGACGGCGGCGGCGGATCAGGCGGAGGCGGCGCGCGGCACGGCACGGGAGTATTACGATCTGGCGATGGAAATGCTGGCGCCGCAACCGGTGCGGCTGGTGGCGATCGGCGGGCTCAGCGGCAGCGGCAAGTCGACGGTGGCCGAGGCGTTGGCGCCCTTGATCGGGCCGGCCCCCGGCGCGCGGCTGATCGAAAGCGACCGGGCGCGCAAGGCGATGTTCGGCGTCTCGCCGGAGACCCGGCTGCCGGATGACGCCTATCGCCCCGAGGTCTCGGATCAGGTCTATGGCAGCATGGCGGCGCGCACCACGGCCTTGCTGCGCGCCGGCTGCCCGGTGCTGGCCGATGCGGTGTTCGATCGCGCCGACCGGCGCGCCGCCATCGCCCTGGCGGGGGCGGAGGTTGGCGCGCCCTTCACCGGCCTATGGCTCGATGTCGCGCCAGAGGTCTTGCGGCAAAGGGTGGCGGCGCGCCGGGGTGGCGTGTCGGACGCCACGGTGCAGATTTTGGAGACCCAGCTTGCCCGTGATCTGGGGCCGATGAATTGGTTGAAGGTCGATGGTGATCAGCCGGTCGACCGTGTGGTCGAGGTGATCCGGCGCCATCTGTGATCCGCCGCGCCGCGGCGATTGCAAGGGCGCGATCCGTGCCTATATCCAGATCGGGATCGACCCTCCCACGGGGGGAGGGATGAAGGACAAGGACCGATGGGGTATTTCAAGACTGCGCTTCTGATGGCCGCGATGACGGCGCTGTTCATGGGGCTGGGTTATCTGCTCGGCGGTTCGGGCGGCATGCTGATCGCGCTGATCTTCGCCGGCGGCATGAACGTCTTCACCTGGTGGAACTCCGACCGGATGGTGCTGCGGATGTACAACGCCCGGCTGGTCGGATCGGCCGATCGCAGCGGGCTCGCGCAACTGGTGGCGGGGCTGGCGCGCAACGCCGGCATCCCGATGCCCGCCGTCTATATCATCGAACAGCCGCAGCCCAACGCCTTCGCCACCGGGCGCAACCCGCAGAACGCCGCCGTGGCGGTGACGACCGGCCTGATGCAAAGCCTGTCGCGCGAGGAGCTGGCGGGGGTGATCGCCCATGAGCTGGCCCATATCCGCAACCATGACACTGCGATCATGACGGTGACCGCGACCTTCGCCGGGGCGATTTCGATGCTGGCGAACTTCGCGCTGTTCTTCGGCGGATCGCGCGAACGGATGGGCATTCTCGGCACGCTGGCGATGATGATCCTGGCGCCGCTGGCCGCCGGCCTGGTGCAGATGGCGATCAGCCGGACGCGGGAATATGCCGCCGACCGGGCCGGGGCGCAGATCTGCGGCAATCCGCTGTGGCTCGCCTCGGCGCTGGAGCGGATCGAGGCCGGTGCTGCCCGGATCGACAACATGGCGGCCGAGCGGAACCCGGCCACCGCGCATATGTTCATCATCAACCCGCTGCATGGGCAGGGGGCGGACAATCTGTTCTCCACCCACCCCTCGACCGCCAACCGTGTCGCCGCCCTGCGCCAGATGGCAGGCGCCGCCGGTCAATCCGCCCCGCGTCCGGCCCCGCGCAGCGCCACTGCGCCCTGGGGGGCGAGCGCCTCGGACAAATCTTCGCGCGGCCCCTGGGGGTAAGTGAGAGCCCCGCCGCCCGAGGGCGGCGGGATGCCGATCAGGCTTCCAGTTCTTTCGCCCGGTCGCGCAGGACGAATTTCTGGATCTTGCCGGTCGAGGTCTTGGGAAGCTCGCCGAAGACGACCGTTTTCGGTGCCTTGAAGTGGGCCATATGCTCGCGGCAGAAGGCGATGATCGTGGCGGCGTCGGCCTCCTGTCCCGGCTTCAAGGTGACGAAGGCACAGGGCGTTTCCCCCCATTTCTCATCGGGGCGGGCAACGACGGCGGCCTCGAGCACCGCCGGGTGACGATAGAGCACATCCTCAACTTCGACCGAAGAGATGTTCTCGCCGCCCGAGATGATGATGTCCTTCAGCCGGTCCTTCAGCTCGACATAGCCGTCGGCATGCATCACGCCCAGATCGCCGGAGGCGAACCAGCCGCCACGGAAGGCTTCGGCGGTGGCGGTCGGGTTCTTCAGATAGCCGCGCATCACGTTGTTGCCGCGCATGAAGATCTCGCCGATGGTCTGGCCGTCCGAAGGCACCGGTTCCAGCGTCTCCGGGTCGGCCACCATCAGTTCCGCCAGGGCGCCGTTCTTCACCCCCTGACGTGCCTTCAGCCGGGCGCGCTGATCGGCGGGCAGGCTGTCCCATTCCGATTTCCAGGCGCAGACCACGGCGGGGCCATAGACCTCGGTCAGACCATAGACATGGGTGACCTCGATCCCCATCGCCTCCATCGCCTGGATCACGGCGGCGGGCGGCGAGGCGCCGGCGGTCATCACCTGCACCTCGTGGTCGAAGGCCTTGAGCCCGGCATGTTGCACCAGCATGTTCAGGATGATCGGAGCGCCGCAGAAATGGGTGACAGTTTCGGTGGCGATCAGGTCGAAGATCGGCTCGGCCCGGACATGGCGCAGGCAGACGGCGGTGCCGGCATTGGCGGCAATCGCCCAGGGGAAACACCAGCCGTTGCAGTGGAACATCGGCAGCGTCCAGAGATAGACCGAATGGCGCGGCATGTGCCAGGATTGCAACTGCGCCAGCGCATTCAGATGGGCGCCGCGGTGGTGATAGACCACCCCCTTGGGGTTGCCCGTGGTCCCCGAGGTATAGTTGAGCGAAATCGCGTCCCATTCATGCGCCGGCGGCGCCCATTGGAAGTCACGCTCGCCCTCGGCCAGCAGCTCCTCATAGGTCAGCGCGCCGATGCGGCGGCCACCTTCCAGCGTCGCATCCTCGATATCGACCACCAGCCGCTCGGGCCCGTTCGACAGCTTCAGCGCAGCCTCGACCACATCGGCGAATTCGCCGTCGACCAGAACCACCTTGGCCTCGCCATGATCGAGGATGAAGGCGACCGCCTCGGCATCGAGCCGGGTGTTGATCGCGTTCAGCACGGCACCGGCCATGGGGATGCCGAAATGGGCTTCGAACATCTCGGGGATATTGGCGGCGATCACCGCGACGGTGTCGTTCTTGCCGATGCCGCGATGCATCAGCGCGCTGCCGAGCGCGCGTGTGCGGGCATAGGTTTCCGCCCAGGTGCGGCGTACCGGCCCGTGCACGACGGCGATCCGGTCGGGATAGACGGCCGCCGTCCGCTCGATAAAGCTGAGCGGGGTGAGCTGTTCGTAATTCGCCATGCAGGCGTCGAGATTCTGGTCGTAGATGGATGGTGTCACGGTCGTCCGCTCCTCCGCTTTCGTCGTCGTCCTCTGTCCGTTCCGCCCCGGTCGGTGCCCTCCGGCGGCGGACCTCGGGGGGACTATCGTGGAAACCCGGGGGAGTGTCGAGCACCCTCGCCGGTGGCGCAGGCGGGGCGGTATCGAGGACAGCTCTTGACCGGCGATGCGGCGCGGGTAAAGGACGATTGCGGGCAACTGAGCCCGTGTTTTTCCGTGACCTCGATGATCCCTGTTTCGATGTCTTCCGGCGATCTGATCGCAGATCGCCGTGCCGATTATGCCGAAGCGCTGTTGCCTGACGATCCCGCCGCGGCCTGTGAGCTTTATCTTCAAGCGCTCGATCTGGTGCCAGGCTGGGCGGCCGGCTGGTTCCGACTGGGCGAGATCCGCGCCGGGGCGGGGTTGCCGGCGGCGGCTGCCGCTTTCGAGGCGGCGCTTGCCACCGATCCGCAGGACCGATTGGGGGCGAGCCTGCAGCTCGACCTGCTGCGCGACCGCTCCTTGGCCGATACCATGCCTTCGGCCTTTGTCGAGACGCTGTTCGATCAATATGCGGCCGAGTTCGACGCGGCGCTGGTCGACAAGCTGGACTATCGCGCGCCGCAGTTTCTGAGCGAGGGGCTGGCGGCCCCCTTCGGCCGGGTGCTGGATCTGGGCTGTGGCACCGGGTTGATGGGGGTGGAGCTGCGCAGTGGCGCCGATTGGCTGGAGGGCTGGGATATCTCGGCCGAGATGCTGCGCGAGGCCGAGGCGAAAGCCATCTATGACCGGTTGGAGAAACGCGACCTGAGCGCGCTGGCGCCGGGGGCGGAGCAATGGGATCTGATCACCGCGGCGGATGTCTTTGCCTATCTGGGCGCTCTGGAGCGGATCGTCGGCTGGGTCGCCCAGGCGCTGCGTCCGGGCGGGCGGTTCGCCTTTACGGTCGAGGCGCACGAGGGGCAGGGCGCCTATGTGCTGCGGGAAAGCCGGCGCTATGCCCATGCGGCCGAGCCGCTGGCGGCGCTGCTTGATCACGCGGGCTTCGAGGTGCGGATGGATCGCCGGGTGCTGCGCCAGGATCGCGGCGCGCCGATCTGGGGGCTGGTGGTCCAGGCGGTCAAGCGACCGGCGGGGCGGGGCGATGACAGCCCCGAAGGCGAAAGCATCATGCTGCACGCTTGAGGCGGCGGGCCGAAGCGGCCCGCCACAAAGCTGCCGGAGGCCTGAGCCTCCGGTATGCGGGCGTTATTTCTTGCCCTGGATCTGGCGCACGTCGCGCACCGCGCCGCGGGCGGCCGAGGTGGTCAGCGCCGCATAGGCCTGCAGCGCGCTCGACACCTTGCGCTTGCGCTGTTCGTCCGGCTGCCAGCCCTTTTCCTCGCGCTTGGCGCGGCGTTCGGCCAGCACCGCATCCTCCACCGCCAGGTGGATCTTGCGGTTGGGGATGTCGATCTCGATGATATCGCCTTCCTCGACCAGGCCGATGGCGCCGCCTTCGGCCGCCTCGGGCGAGACGTGGCCGATCGACAGGCCCGACGAGCCGCCGGAGAACCGCCCGTCGGTGACCAGCGCGCAGCTTTTGCCCAGGCCCTTCGACTTGAGGTAGGAGGTCGGGTAGAGCATTTCCTGCATGCCGGGGCCGCCGCGCGGGCCTTCATAACGGATCAGCACCACGTCGCCCGGGTTGATCTTGCCGGTCAGGATGCCGTTCACCGCCGAATCCTGGCTTTCGAAGATGCGCGCGGGCCCCGAGAAGGTGAGGATCGAGTCATCCACGCCGGCGGTCTTCACGATGCAGCCATCCTCGGCGATATTGCCATAGAGCACGGCCAGACCGCCATCCTTGGAAAAGGCGTGGTCGGCGTCGCGGATCACGCCGTTTTCGCGGTCGAGATCGAGGGTGTCGAAGCGGCGCGATTGCGAGAAGGCGACCTCGGTCCGCACCCCGCCGGGGGCGGCACGGAAGAATTCGTGCACGCTGTCCGAATTGGTGCGGGTGATGTCCCAGCGATCCAGCGCATGGGCCAGGCTTTCGGCGTGGACCGATTTCACCGAAGTATCCAGCAGACCGGCGCGGTCAAGCTGGCCGAGGATCGACATGATGCCGCCGGCGCGGTGGACGTCTTCCATATGCACGTCGTTCTTGGCCGGGGCCACCTTGCACAGCACCGGAACCTGACGGCTGAGCGCGTCGATATCGGACATGTCGAAATCGACCTCGCCCTCGTTCGCGGCGGCCAGCAGGTGCAGCACCGTATTGGTCGACCCGCCCATCGCGATATCGAGCGACATGGCGTTCTTGAAGGCCGGCACCGTGGCGATGTTGCGCGGCAGCACGCTGGCGTCGTCCTGTTCGTAGTAACGCCGCGCCAGATCGACGATCAGGTGGCCGGCCTCGACAAAGAGCTTTTCGCGGTCGGCATGGGTGGCCAGCGTCGAGCCGTTGCCCGGCAGTGACAGGCCCAGAGCCTCGGTCAGGCAGTTCATCGAGTTGGCGGTGAACATGCCCGAGCACGAGCCGCAGGTGGGGCAGGCGGCCTGTTCGATCGCGGCGACATGTTCGTCGGAAAAGCTGTCATCGGCGGCGGCGACCATGGCGTCGACCAGGTCGAGCGCGGTTTCCTTGCCGTCCCAGACCACCTTGCCGGCCTCCATCGGCCCGCCGGAGACGAAGACGGCCGGGATGTTCAGCCGCATCGCCGCCATCAGCATGCCCGGGGTGATCTTGTCGCAGTTGGAGATGCAGACCATGGCGTCGGCGCAATGGGCGTTGACCATGTATTCCACGGAATCGGCGATGATCTCGCGCGAGGGCAGCGAATAGAGCATGCCGTCGTGGCCCATGGCGATACCGTCATCGACCGCGATGGTGTTGAATTCCTTGGCGACGCCGCCAGCCTTTTCGACCTCGCGCGCGACGAGCTGGCCCAGATCTTTCAGGTGGACGTGGCCGGGTACGAATTGGGTGAAGCTGTTGACGATGGCGATGATCGGCTTGCCGAAGTCGCCGTCCTTCATGCCGGTGGCGCGCCACAGTCCCCGGGCGCCCGCCATGTTGCGGCCGTGGGTACTGGTTCTCGAACGATATCTGGGCATCGAACCCTCCCTTTTGAATGAGTCGAGGCACCCTATACGCCTCGCTTCTGCGGGTGAAATATATTATTGTGCGTCAATTGGGTCTTTGGGGATATAAGTGGCATGGATGTTCGTCAGCTCAGGCATTTTGTTGCCGTGGCCGAGGCGCTGCATTTCGGACGTGCCGCCGCCCGGCTGGGGATGACCCAGCCGCCGCTGAGCCAGTCGATCCAGGCGCTGGAGCGCGAGCTGGGCGCGCCGCTGTTCGAACGGACCCGGCGCAGTGTGGCACTGACCGCCTTTGGCGCCGCCTGGCTGCCGCATGTGCGCGAGGCGCTCGACAGCGTGGCGGCGCTGGGGGGCATCGCCGAACAGATCCGGCTGGGCCATTCCGGGCGGCTGGAGCTGTCCTTCGTCAGCACCGCCGATTACAGCATCCTGCCGATGCTGGTGTCACGGTTTCGCGCGCTCTATCCGGAGGTCGAGATCGCCCTGACCGAGGCCACCAGCGACGTGCAGATCGCCGCCCTGCGCGAGGGGCGGGGGCATGTGGGCATCGTCATCCCGCAGGAGGATGCGGTGCTGCCGGCGGGGTTCGCCTATCGCAGGCTGGTGTCGGAGCCGTTGATCGCCGCGGTGCCGGAAAGCTGGATCGTGGAAGGCCGGCTGCGGGTCGAGGCCGGACGGCTGCCGCCCGAGGCGGTGATTTCCTCGCCCTTGATCGTCTTTCCCCGCCCGGCGGCGCCATCCTTCTATGACCTGGTCACCGGCTATTACGCGGCGCGCGGCGGCACTGCCCATGTGGTGCAGAACGCGGTGCAGATGCAGACCATCATCAGCCTGATCTCGGCCGGCATGGGGATCGCGCTGGTGCCGGCCTCGCTCAGGCATCTGGCGCGGTCGGGCGTGCGTTATCTGCCCCTGGCGGGCGAGGCGCCGCAGCTCGAGACCGGCATTGTCTGGCGCCGCGACGACGACACCCCGACGCTGGAGAATTTCCTTCGGATGGTGGAGAGCGTGCCGGTTCTTGCGCCAAACGCCTGACCGGGTGGCGCGGGCAGGTTCAGCGATGACTCGGGGGGCAGGTCATGTTAACCTTTATTGGCACGGAATTGAACATGTGCCCTTGTCGTCATTCGCACGGCGCTCAAGATCGGGCGGCCCGCCGTCCATGACTTTGTACTATCCGAATTTCATTCTCTGCCCGGGCTCGCCCGGGGCAGTGATCAGACATTAGATGCCGGTTCCGGCCGGCCGCCATGTCCGGAGGAACGTCTCATGGCACTCGCCAAGATTGGCAAGACCTTTACCATCGGCGCCACCGCCTCAACCCCCGCTTTTGCCGTCGACGGTGACGGCGGGCTGATTGCGATGGGCACCGCCAAATCCGTCTACATGAGCAGTGAGCTTACCCGATACGAGCGGGACGGCACGCAGATTTCCGTCGATGTCGAATATGCCGAGCATCAGAACAGCCATCCGTATTTCGTCGATACGGTGGTGCTGCCGAATGGCACGATCGTCGGGCTTTACGGGAACGAGCCGGTGTTCCGCCTGTTCGATGCCGACGGCGTGCCGCTGACCGATTTCGTCCAGGTGCCGACGGTCGAGGGCGGCACGGTCTCCTATCCCAGCAACTTTGCCATCTCGGTCAATCTTGAGACTGGTGGCTTTTCGGTTCTGGTGGGGCGGGATGCGCCGTTTTACAGCACTCAGGTGGTGGTGGACCCCGAAAGCCATTTCGGGACGCGGTCGCAACTGCACGATACCCGGGTGGTGGAATATGATTCCACCGGCGAGATGATCGGCGATCCCTATCTCGCCAATGAGGTGGAGGGGAACCCGGCCACGATCGCCGATGATCAGACCTCGGGCGGGTTCGCCACGCTGACCGACGGGCGGATCGTGGTGCCCTTCGTCGATACCTTCTACTATCCGGTCAAGGTGGGCACCAATTCCACTCTGATCGAGGGGCAGGGCGTCTCGTTCGCCGTCATCGATTCCGGGGTCAAGCAGGCCCATACTGCGGTCTATGTTCCGCCGGTGGTCACCTATCCCAACGGGGCGGTGCAATATGCCTCGAACGCGTCCTGGAGCATTCCGCCGGTGGCTGTGGCGACCTCGAATGGCGGTTTCGCGATTCTCTACAATCATCGCGTCGATGATGGTCTTCCCTATATCTGGTACGCCCAGTTCTATAACGAAGGCGGTCACAAGATCGGCAAGGCGATCGACCTGACCGCCACGGTCGGGGATACCGGCACCTCGGGCTTCCTGCCGGTGGCGGCGATGATGTCGGATGGCCGCATCGCGGTGGTGACCAGCGAGCAGATCAACCTGAACGCCCGTGACATCGTGCTGACCATTCTGGACCGGAACGGGGTTGTCGACACCTCGCACGTGCTGAGCGCCGGCTTCGCCCAGGGTGACACCGGCATCGACGATGTGCGGGTGGGGGTCGACAACACCATCTATATCACCATCGACAAGACTGTTTACCGCTATGGCCTGAGCGAAGACATGCTGCAGGCAGGCCGAGGCGGCGAGACGGTTGAAGGCACCCGCAAGGCCGATCTGATCATCGGCAGCGAAGCGGGAGACCTGCTGGAGGGTGGCAGGGGGCACGACCAGATCGAGGGCCACGGCGGGCGCGACACGCTGAAGGGCGCGGCGGGCAACGATATCCTGTTGGGCGGCGACGGGCGGGATCGGTTGGAGGGCGGCGGTGGCCATGATCGGCTGAACGGCGGTGAGGGCAACGACCGGCTGTTCGGTGGGCGGGGTGATGACATTCTGCTGGGTGGCCGCGGCAATGACCAGTTGCGGGGAGATGCGGGGGACGATCATTTCCTGTTCCATGTGGGAGATGGTGCCGACAAGATTCTCGATTTCGCCTCGGGCGATGTACTGGAATTGGATCGCGCGCTGTGGGACGGGGAGCTGACCCGGAAGATGGTGATCGCCGAATTCGCCAGCGTCACCAAGGCGGGTGTGCTGTTCGATTTCGGAGACGGAGATTCCGTTTTGCTGAAAGGGGTTACTGACCTGCACGGCCTGCGCGACGATCTGCTCCTCTTCTGATTCCGACCGCAGGTTGATCTTGGGAATCGTGTCAATCCGGGCGCATTGCGCCCGGATTTTTCATTTTTCGCTACGTCGCCTGTTGCTAAACTGAACGTCTCGGTTCAATTCACGCGGAGAGACGCGGGACTGAGACTCGCGTCCGGAATAATCTCAGGAGATGACAAGATGACCGCATCTTTCCGCACCGGCCTGTCGGCCGTAGCGCTGGCCGTAGGCCTGACCGGCCCGGCCCTTGCCGGCCCGACCTATGAAAACGCCTCAGGGGGGACTTTTACCTTCTACGGTCAGTTCGACCCGACCTGGATGTCGTTCGACGACGGCGTGAACACCTATAACGATCTGGTGGACAACACCAACTCGAACAGCCGTGTCGGCTTCTACCTGCGCCAGCCCTTCGGCGCCTACAAGTTCCAGTTCCAATTCGAAACGGCGCTGGGGCTGAAATCCTCCGCTTCGGTCACCCAGACCAGCGAGCCGAAAAACCTCAAGTGGGATCGGACCAAGCTGCGGCATGTCGACTTCAGCCTGGCCGGCGACTTCGGTAAGGTTTCGGTCGGTCAGGGCAGCATGGCGAGCGATGGCGCCTCGGGGAGCGACCTGTCGGGCACCACTTTGGTTGTGAGCCAGTCGCTGATCGACGCTGCTGGCGCCTATGAGCTGACCACCAGCGCCGGGGCTCTGTCGGGCATCACGCTGAATGATGCCTTCGCGAACTTCGACGGCGGTCGGAAAGGGCGTATCCGCTATGATACCCCGTCGCTGAGCGGTTTCGTGCTCTCGACCTCCTACGGGACCGAGATCCTGAAATCGAACGTCGATGACGACTATTACGACATCGCGCTGCGCTACCAGAACAAGTTCGGCGACTACAACATGGAAGGCTCCATGGCTGTGGCCTGGACCGACAAGGCCAGCGGTTCGGACATTCGCGATACCATCGCGTCGGTCTCGGTGGAGCATGCTTCGGGTCTGAACGGCACCCTGTCCTATGGCGACCGTGATACCAGCGGCAACTATTACTATGCCAAGCTCGGCTATCAGGCCAAGTTCTTCTCGGTCGGCACCACCTCGATGTCCGTGGACTATTACAGCGGGTCCGATCTGATCAGCAGCGGTTCTGAATCCGAATCCTGGGGTGTGGGCCTGGTGCAGAAATTCGACGACTACCATGTCGAAGCCTATGTCAGCTATCGCGACTACAGCTTCTCGGACAACAGCGGCACCTCGTACAACGATGCCAATCTGGTGCTGGTCGGCGCGCGCTGGAAATTCTGATCCAGGCATCTTTGCAATATGACCCTCGGCCCGCTGCATGCCGCGGCGGGCCGGGGCGTTTCGGCCCTTATGCCCGGGTTTTGGCGGTCAAAACCGCAATGGCCCTTGCGCAGCAAGGCCGGGGCACATAGAAGGCCACAAATTTGCTGTGCGCGCGGCTTTCGCGCGCTTTCGACTCTATGGGGAATAGGATGCAGGTCACCGAAACGCTGAACGAAGGGCTCAAGCGCGCCTACAAGCTGATGGTTACGGCGCAGGAGCTGGACGAGAAAGTGAACGAGAAGCTGCTCGAGGCCCAGCCGGACATCGAGATGAAGGGCTTCCGCAAGGGTAAGGTTCCGATGGCGCTGCTGAGAAAGCAGTTTGGCCAACGTCTGCTCGGCGAAGCCATGCAGGAAACCATCGACAGCGCGATGAACAAGCACTTCGAAGAGAGCGGCGATCGTCCGGCGTTCCAGCCCGAGGTCAAGATGACCAACGAGGACTGGAAAGAAGGCGACGATCTCGACGTCGAGATGAGCTATGAGCGTCTGCCCGACATCCCCGAGGTGGACCTGTCCTCGGTCAGCCTGGAGCGGATGGTCGTCAAGGCCGACGAGTCTGCTGTCGACGAGGCGCTGAAGAACCTGGCCGACGCGGCCAAGGACTACCAGGCCCGGGAAGAGGGCGCTGCCGCCGAGGATGGCGATCAGATTGTCTTCGACTTCGTCGGCAAGGTCGATGGCGAAGCCTTCGATGGCGGTTCGGCCGAAGATTACCCGCTGGTTCTGGGCTCGGGTCAGTTCATTCCTGGCTTCGAAGAGCAGCTGGTCGGCGTGAAGGCCGGTGAGGAAAAAGACGTCACCGTCACTTTCCCGGAAGAATATCAGGCGCCGCACCTGGCTGGCAAAGAGGCCGTCTTCACCTGCACCATCAAAGAGGTGAAGGCCCCCGCGGCTGCCGAGATCGACGACGAGCTGGCGAAGAAATTCGGCTCGGAAGATCTCGAGGCTCTGAAGGGCCAAATCCGCGAACGGCTGGAAGCCGAATACGCCGGTGCCGCCCGCGCCGTGCTGAAGCGCGACCTGCTGGACAAGCTGGACGCACTGGTCAGCTTCGAGTTGCCGGCAGGTCTGGTGGACGCTGAGGCCAACCAGATCGCCCATCAGCTCTATCACGAAGAGCATCCGGAAGATCACGGCCATGATCATGGCGCGATGGAACCCAACGACGAGCACAAGAAACTGGCCGAGCGCCGGGTTCGTCTGGGCCTGCTGCTGGCCGAGCTGGGTCAGAAGGCCGAAGTGAAGGTGACCGACGCCGAGATGACCCAGGCGATCATGAACCAGGCGCGTCAGTACCCGGGCCAGGAACGTCAGTTCTTTGAGTTCGTGCAGCAAAACGCGCAGATGCAGCAGCAGCTGCGGGCGCCGATCTTCGAAGACAAGGTGATCGACTATATCTGCGAACTCGCCAAGGTCGAGGACAAGGATGTCAGCAAGGACGAGCTGGAGAAAGCCGTCGAAGCGCTGGAAAACGACGAATAAGAGCGGATCGGAGCTTTCGATCCCCTTCTGGGCCGCCCCATCGGGCGGCCCTTTCTGTATCCGGCAGGTGCGCACACGAAAAAGGGCCGCCCCCACGAGCTGGCCCTTTTCCAAGTGGCGATTTAGTTCTGTCGTCAGTCGGTGGTTGAGGTCAGGGCCTTTTCCTGGCGGCGTTCCTGGCTGGCGCGAGTCAGCTGTTTCAGCGGCTCTGACGGTGCGACCCCCAATTTTTCGGAAAGCGCCTCGACCAGGGCGAGGGCGGCATCCATCTCTTCTTCGCTCTCGGCCTGGGTCACCTGCTCATAGCAATATTGCTGCAGCGCGTTGATGCTGTCCGTCTCGACATCGAGCCGCGGCCGGGCGGGCTTGCGGTTCTTGTCGAACAGCGTGCGTGCCGCCTCATCAGAGAGGAAGACGTCGTGGTCGATGCCGGCGAATTCGCGGATACCGTCGATCCGTTCGTCCGAGCAATCCATCAATGCCGCCATTGCGGTGACCACGCCCATCGGTTTCGGCGTGCCAAGATAATCATAAGGCGCGTTGCGCGACCGCTTCATCACCCGGTTCATCACCGGATCAATCACCGCCACCGCATCCAGAACCCCGGCTTCGCGCGCATATTCGAAGGCCCCCACCATCACCTCGCTCGTGACATAGGAAATCGAATTGCGCTTTTTGGTGCCCGTCAGCTTCTTGGTGTCGACGCAGAAGCGCGTTGCCTCCCAGATGCGCGAGCTGCGCAGCGGCGGCTCCCCATCCAGCAGGGCATAGAAGACATCCGCCAGCATGTGCGGCCCGGTGGTTTGAAGCAGACGCATGCAGCCCACGACATCGCCGTCTTCATCCAGGCACACCACATGGGTCGGATCGAGCGAATCGAATTCGTCGATCTCCTTGCCGTCGGTCACCCTGACGTCCCAGCCTAGCCGGCCTTCGAAGACCCGGGCCCTGAGACGATACATCTCGTCCAGGATGTCCGGGAACTTGTGTTTGTTCAATCCGTCAATCACGATAATCATGGTTTTCCCCTACCGCTACTCGTGTGTTTACGGATCGTTAGCTATAGTGGCGTCAATCTCCATTAGGGGATTCCCGTAAATCCCGGTTTTACGGGCAAGTTGACGTCAGGAAACGTCAGCTTCTCTGCCCAAATCTGGGCGAGAATTTTCTGATAAATCAGATATTTGTCTATTTTGACTGCGGCAAATCAGCCCAGAGGCGCGGCTCAGGCGGGAAAGATCAGGCCCAGACCGATGGCACGCCCGACCGCTTGCGCCGTGGTCAAGGCGCTCAGCTTTTCGCGGCCGGACCGCAGGTGAACCTCGACCGTGCGGTGCGAGATCGACAGGATGTCGCCGATGTCCTGCTGGCTCTTGCCGGCGGCGGTCCATTGCAGGATCTGCAATTCGCGGGTGGAGAGGGTGGGGCGGCGCAGCGCCGAATGCAGCACGCCCGTGCGCATCACGTTGTCATGCATGTGCACGGCCGCGAACTGCAGATCCCCGATCACCGCGCGTTTGAGCTTGATCCACTCCTCGTCAGAGCAGTCGCGGGTGACGCTGAGCAGGCCGCATTCGCCATAGGGGCCACGGACGGGGACGGTGATGCCGCGATTGGTGATGCCGAAATCACGGGCGTCATAGAAGACGGCGCGGAACTTCTCGTCATCGACGAAGCGGCTCCAGTCGACTGGCGCGATGCTGCGCACGCTTTGATAGATGGTCGGGTCGAAGCGGTGCATGCCCTGCTTCATATAGTGGAATTTCCACTGATCCGGGTAATTGGCATAGCCCTGCACATCGCCCGAAATCGGATGCGTGGTGGCGTAGGAGGCATAGTCGAATTCGAGATCTTCACACAACTCATTGAGGAAGTTCGTAAAATTGTCTTCCGCATCTGGAACTGCGCTGAGATCGATCAGATCCAATTCGATGTCTCCTTGTTTCCTGGACCGCGCGGACCCCGGAGGGGGGCGGCGGCTTAGCTGGCCAACCCCATATTCTTCTGCTTTGGGTTAATAACAAGTGAGCGCATGAAACTAAGAACCGCATTTCGTTGCGGTCCGGGCAGTTTGCGGAACAGTTCCATCATCAGGATGGCATCTTGATCCGACAGAAAGTCCATGTGGTCGACCGGGTTGTCGGTGGGGACCTCGCTGTCTTCGGCGGGGCGGATGCCCTCGAAGAAATAAAGCACGTCGACCCCGAGCTTTTCGGCGACCGCCCACAGGCGTGAGGCGCTGACGCGATTGGCGCCGGTTTCGTACTTCTGGATCTGCTGGAATTTCACCCCGATAGCCTCGCCCAGCTCGGTCTGGCTGATGCCGAGGGCATAGCGACGGGCCCGAATGCGCTGTCCCACGAGAACGTCAATCTTGTTCATACTTTTCACCTGCAGTCTTCGTTTGGCATGGGTCGATCCTGACAACAGGAAACAACATCATCGCCCCGATTGGTGGGAGCTGAGCCGGGAAACAGGGTCTGACGCGCATGATCCTGCCGCATGACAGCGGGCAAGACAATTGAAATCGCCTTAGAGTTGTCTGCTTTCTCCGGCGTCGGAGGTCGCCGGGGACAGATAGCTGCGGCAGCAATCAGATCTTTCCGATTTTATCCAGCAGGCCACGACGTTTGGCCTCGTAATAATAGCCGCTCGAATACCAGTTGATCGCCTTGTCATAGCTGCCGTCAGAGACGATCCAAGCACCGCGGAGGTATTTGACCGCGTATTTCAGGTTGATATCGGCATCCAGAAGCTGCTTGTCGCGGCCATGAAAGCCCACTCCCTGGGCTGTCCTCGGGTGGATTTGCATCAGGCCGAGATAGGGGCCATTGCGCGCGTCGGGGCGGTGGGTGCTTTCGCGCAGGACGATCTTCTGGACCAGCGGGCGGGGAACCTCGTAGTGGTCGGCCCATTTGTTGATCAGCTGGCGCAGCTCAGGCGTCTCGTTGGGATAGAGCGGCGGATCGTTCGGATCATTACGGCTGGAGCTGCTCATGCGCGGAGCGCAGGCGGCGGCAAGCAAGGGTGAGGCAAGCAGCATCAGAGCACGGCGGCGGGTGGTATGTGTCATCAGGCCATCCGAAGTGGTGAAATTTAAATTAGTATAGCGCGAAATCGTGGCATCAAGAAGGTAACCATATGTCATGGGCGGCACATTGCCGAGGAAATGCTGGGACAATGCCATTTCGTGGGTCGCCTTCGCCGGACACGAGGAATGAAAAGGGCCACGCGATCGCTCGCGTGGCCCGATATCTTGGCGTTGATCCGTGGGATCAGGAGGCGCTGTTTTCCGTCGCCGAAGCGGGGCCTTCGTCCTCGTCCGAAGCGGCACCGCCGAGATCGTCGAACAGTTCCGAGATCTCGAATTCAGCTTGCGCTTCTTCTTCGGCCGCCAGTTCCTGGATCGACTTGCCCGACGCCTGCAGCTCGGCCTCTTCGGGCGAGCGGGCGACGTTGACGGTGATCACGACGTCGACTTCCGGGTGCAGGCTGACATGCACGGCATGCAGGCCCAGTTCCTTGATCGGGGTCGGGATGACCACTTGCTTGCGGTCGATGGTGAAGCCGGCTGCGGTGGCCACGTCTGCGGCGTCACGCGGGGTGACCGAACCGTAGAGGTTGCCGCCGTCGGAGGCGGAGCGAATCACGACGAACTGTTGTCCGTTGAGCTTCACGGCCAGGGCCTCGGCTTCTTTCTTGGTTTCCAGGTTGCGCGCTTCAAGCTGGGCTTTCTGCGTTTCGAAAGCCGCGATATTGGCTTGCGAAGCGGTCAGCGCCTTGTGTTGCGGCAGCAGGTAGTTGCGGGCGTAGCCGGCCTTGACGTCGACGACATCGCCCATCTGACCAAGCTTGGCCACACGTTCCAGAAGGATAACTTGCATCTGCTTATCTCCTTACTTCACGGCGTAGGGCAGCAGGGCGAGGAAGCGGGCGCGCTTGATGGCACGGGCCAGTTCGCGCTGCTTCTTGGCCGAAACGGCGGTGATACGCGAGGGCACGATCTTGCCGCGTTCGCTGATATAGCGCTGCAGCAGCTTGGTGTCCTTGTAGTCGATCTTGGGTGCATTGTCGCCCGAGAAGGGGCAGACCTTGCGGCGGCGGAAAAACGGTTTAGCAGCCATGTCTTAGCGTCCTTTCTTCAGGCGTTGATCAGCGGCGTTCGCGACGCGGTTCGCGCTCGTCGCGCTTCTGCATCTGAACCGAGGGGCCTTCTTCGTGGGCGTCGACCTTGATGGTCAGGACGCGCATCACGTCGTCATGCAGACGCATCAGGCGTTCCATTTCCTGAATCGCTGCGGCGGGCGCGTCGGTCTTCAGGAAGGCATAGTGGCCCTTGCGGTTCTTGTTGATCTTGTAGGCCATCGTCTTGACGCCCCAGTACTCGCTGTCGACGATCTTGCCGCCGTTATCAGCCAGAATGGCGCCGAAGTGTTCGATAAGACCTTCAGCCTGCGCGTTGGAAAGATCCTGACGCGCGATCATGACATGCTCGTAGAGGGGCATGTAGACTCCTGTTTCTGTCAAGGCGCATTTCATAGGTGAGGCCATCTCCTTTCGCGGCCCCGCCACGAGAGACTGCGCGGTTTAGATAGTTTGCGAAAGGATGGCCTCCTATACAGGATTTCACCGCCTGGGCAACCCTTGCTTGAAAGCCCGGCGCCGGATGATTTGCAGCGCTCGCTGCGGCTGCCCGGCGAATGCCCGGGGGGTGCCGCATTAATGCCGCTTTTCGGCGCAGACTGATCCCAAGACCACAGAGGCGGCCCGATCGCCCATCGTCGTGGTCAGGAACGTGCCGGAAAGGGACCAGTCATGTCGAAGATCAAAGTCGCGGGACGCGGGGTCATGCGCCGGGCGCAGCGGGGCGGGGCGCTTGTGGTCGCCGTCTGGCATTGGCGCGGGCTTGGCGCGGTTCTCCTTCGCGGCCTCGGCAGTTTCCTGGTGGTGACCGCTGCGGCGATGTGGTTCCTGCCGGGCAGCCAGACCGATACCGATCTGGTGGTGATGAAGCTGGGGGTCTCGTTGTTCTTCCTGCTGAGTGGCATCGCGCTGATGACGCTCGCCGACGGGGTGCAGCGCCCCAGGGCCTGCTTCGATCCGATCCGGCGCGAGGTTCGGGTGCTGGCTCCCGGCGCCGAGGGGCGCCCCAGAACGGTGCTGCGGCGCAGTTATGAAAGCCTCGGGCGGGTGCAGTTCCAGCGCCACGGCGTCGCGCTCTATGATATGGAGGGGCGGTTGCTGCTGCGGCTGGGCCTGCAGGACGCTGATCAGCGCGCCGCGCTGCGCGAACAGCTTTCGCGACTTGTGAACATTTGCAACTGAATTTTCGGCGAGTGTTCGCCAACTCACAGATCCTGTTGGATTTTGCGGCCTTGTTTGCCGGCGCCGGCGCGTCATTTTGGGGCCATGCGCAACCGCACCATCCAATGGAGATGCTGAAGATGAAAACCACCCTTCTGGCCGCCGCTTTCGCGACCGTCGCCGCCACCGCCGCTTTCGCGGCGCCGGAGAAATACGTTCTCGACTCGGGGCACAGCCAGATCGTGTTCCATTACAACCACCTCGGTTTCTCGACCGGCTATGGCATGTTCGGGGGCTTCGAGGGCGAAATCATGTTCGATCAGGAAGATCCGGCGAAGTCGAGCGTCGAGGTGTCGATGCCGGTCAGCTCGATGATCACCGGTTGGCAGCCGCGCTATGAACATTTCATGTCGGCCGACTTCTTCGGCGCCAGCGACGACAAGACCGTCACCTTCAAATCCACCGGCATCGAAGTGACCGGCGAGAAAGAGGCGCTGATCACCGGCGATCTGACCCTGAATGGCGTCACCAAATCGGTGGTGCTGGACGCGGTGCTGAACCAGGCCGGCGACCATCCGATGGCGGGCAAACCCTGGGCCGGCTTCAGCGCCACCACCACGCTGATCCGCAGCGACTATAACCTGGGCATGTTCGCCCCCTATGTCGGCGACGAGGTGACTGTCGAAATCTCGATCGAGGCGATGAAGGCCGACAATTGATCTGACCTGATCCGTTTCGGAGCAGAGGTCTAAAGCGATAGACCGCCGGTCCCCGAGGAGGGGCCGGCGGTTTTTCCGTCTTGGGGTCTCGCTCTGGGCGGAGAAGGGCTGAGGGAGGGAGCGCATCGCGCGTCGGAGAGAGGGGGCGCTGCCCCCAACGGCCTTTGGCCGTTTCCCCCGGGATATTTGCCTCCAGGTCGAAGGGGGCGTTTATACCGGGGGCCGGAGTTACGAGGTGATCCGCCGCCTCGGCGGGCGGTGTCGCCAAGGCCGCCGCAGCTGTCTGCGACGGCCTCGGTGGAGATCAATGGCCGCGCGTGGCGGTCAGATTGACCTCGACTTT
Source organism: Pseudodonghicola sp. (assembly GCF_048268305.1). Lineage (NCBI taxonomy): Bacteria > Pseudomonadati > Pseudomonadota > Alphaproteobacteria > Rhodobacterales > Paracoccaceae > Pseudodonghicola > Pseudodonghicola sp. Next base: position 111,416 of record NZ_JBLWVT010000006.1, on the reverse strand, counting down.
GACGCTGAAGCCCAGGGAGCTTTCGTTCGCCATGCTGGTGCCGATACCGAAGGCCATGCGGTCGAGCGTGGTTGAACCCTCCATCGTGGCGGTATCGCCGTCGAGCGCCAGGGTGAAGGGCAGCTCGATATCGACGGTCGCGCCCCTGAGGGTCAGCGGCCCCTTGGCGACGTATCCATCGGTGGTCTTTTCGATCTGGCCGGCGAAGGTTGCGGTCGGGAATTGCCCGGCGTCGAAGAAATCTGCTCCCAAGGCTTGCGTGGTGACCGACCCGAGGGTGAGCGAGCCGATGGCGACCTGAACGTCGACCTTGCCGGCCGGGCCGGGGGCGCTGGGGTCGTCGAAGGTGATCGCCGCGGTCCAGTCGGAGAAGCTGCCGGCGACCGGCTTGCCCATCTGCTGGACGGTGATGGCGAGGCTGCCGGTCTCGACGGTCCAATCAGAGGCGACCTCCGCCAGCCTGGCCGCCTGCGGCGCGCCCTCCGGCGGGGTCAGCATGCCGGTGGCCGCGCCGCCGCCAAGGGCTGCGATCCAGATGGCGACGGCGACAAGCGCCGGCAGCACCCCATGCTTGCCGGCGGGTGGTTGCGGGCCTTCGCCGAAGCCAGGAAGCATCCGTTGCAGGGTGAAATCGCGGTCGATGACGAAGTGCTTGAGCGCGCCGCCGATATGGGCCGCCAGGGCTCCGACCAGCACCCACATCAGGATGACATGCGCGCCGCCGGCGATGGCCGAGACCGTGGTGCTTTTCGGCACGAAGGGCAGCGATTGGCCGAAGGGCCAGAGGATCGGGGCAAATCCGGTGGTGGCGGCATGGTCGATCCAGCCGGTCAGCGGCACCAACACCAGAGAACCGTAGAGCAGCCAGTGGGCGATCTCGGCCGCGGTCGCCTCCAGCCGGTTTTCGGCGTTCAAGAGGCCCGGCTTCCTTTGGGTCAGCGCCCAGAGGATGCGCAGGAGCGCCACGAAGAAGATGGTCACGCCCACGGTCTTGTGCAGTGAGAACAGCAGCGCCGCGCGGGCGATTTCGGCATCACTGGCCGAAGCGGCGGGGTCGCGCACCTGCTCGGCCAGGTCGGCGGCGAACCAGCCCAGCGGCAGAACCGTGAAGATCAGCAGCGCGGTCAGCCAGTGGAAGGTCTTGGTCACGGCGCCGTAGCTGCGCGTGGTATTGGCGAGGGTCATAAAGCTCTCCTAGCAATTTGCCGTCAGGGTAGGGAGTGCGGGGATTCTAACAAGCCGCGCAAGGGCACAGGCTGGGCGCGCCATTGCACAGAGCGGGCGCGCAGTCTATTTCGATCGGCAAACTAGTCAGGAGGACCGGCATGAGCCGTGCATTCGTTTTCCCCGGACAGGGGGCGCAAACCATCGGCATGGGCCAGGCGCTGGCCGCCGCCTATCCGGCTGCGAAAGCCGTGTTCGACGAGGTGGACGAGGCCCTGGGCGAAAGCCTGAGCAGCCTGATCTGGGAGGGGGATATTGACACCCTGACCCTGACCCAGAACGCCCAGCCGGCGCTGATGGCGACCTCGCTGGCGGCGATGCGGGCGCTTGAGGCCGAGGGGATCACGATCGCGTCAGCTGCCTTTGTGGCTGGCCATTCGCTGGGCGAATATTCGGCGCTGGCGGCGGCGGGGGCGATTTCGGTCGCCGATACCGCGCGGCTGCTGCGCACCCGTGGCCAGGCGATGCAAAGCGCCGTGCCGGTGGGCGAGGGGGCGATGGCCGCGATCCTGGGTCTTGATCTGGAGGCGGTGCGTGCCGTGGCCGAGGACGCCGCCCAGGGCGAGGTCTGCCAGGCCGCCAATGACAACGATCCCACCCAGGTCGTCGTTTCCGGCACCAAGGCGGCGGTGGAACGTGCCGCCGCCATCGCCAAGGAGAGGGGCGCCAAGCGCGCCATCATGCTGCCGGTGAGCGCACCGTTCCATTGCGCGCTGATGCAGCCGGCCGCCGACGTGATGGCCGAGGCCCTGGCCGGGGTCGAGATCAAGGCGCCGGCGGTGCCGCTGATCGCCAATGTCCGCGCCGAGGCGGTGAGCGATCCCGATCTGATCCGGGCGCTGCTGGTCGAGCAGGTGACCGGTTCGGTCCGCTGGCGCGAGAGCGTGCTCTATATGGCCGCGCAAGGGGTGACCGAGGCCTGGGAGATCGGTGCCGGCAAGGCGCTGTCGGGGATGATCCGCAAGATCGACCGGGAGATCGCCTGCAAGGCGGTGGGCACGCCCGAGGATGTGAAGGCTCTGGTCGACAGCCTGGGCTGAGCGGTTGCCATCAAGCGCCAAGATTTTCGCGAAAATCTTGGCAAAAGTTTTTGAAAACTTTTGCGCCGCCGTGGGCGGCTGGGAGAGATGAGATGTTCGATTTGACGGGGAAGACGGCGCTGGTCACCGGCGCTTCGGGCGGCATCGGCGGGGCGATCGCCAAGGCGCTGCATGCGGCGGGGGCCACTGTGGCGCTGTCCGGCACGCGCGAGGCGCCGCTGCAGGAGCTGGCCGCCGAGCTGGGCGAGCGCGCCGTCGTGCTGCCCTGCAACCTGAGCGATCCGGCCGAGGTCGAGGCGCTGCCGAAGCGCGCCGCCGAGGCGATGGGCAGCGTCGACATTCTGGTCAACAATGCCGGGATCACCCGCGACAACCTGTTCATGCGGATGTCGGACGACGAATGGCAATCGGTGCTGGACGTCAACCTGACTGCGGCGATGAAGCTGAGCAAGGGCGTGATGCGCGGCATGATGAAGGCGCGTTGGGGGCGGATCATCAATATCTCCTCGATCGTCGGCGCCACCGGCAACCCGGGGCAGGCCAACTATGCCGCCGCCAAGGCTGGGCTGATCGGCATGTCGAAATCTCTGGCCTATGAGGTCGCCAGCCGGGGAATCACCGTCAACGCGGTGGCGCCGGGCTTTATCGCCACGCCGATGACCGACAAGCTGACCGACGATCAGAAGGCCAAGATCGACGCGCAGATCCCGGCGGGCCGGATGGGCCAGCCCGAGGAGATCGCGGCGGCGGTTCTTTACCTGGCCAGTCCCGAGGCCGCTTATGTGACAGGTGCGACCTTGCATGTGAACGGCGGGATGGCCATGCTTTAAGGGGCGGTTTTCGCCCGCGTGCGAAAGCGTTTGCCTCTGCGCCGGACTATGCTATAGCCGGCGAATATTCGGGGCGGCGCCCATGTCTGTGGGGCCGTCTGTCCATATCCCGGGCCACCGGGATCGAGCCGCCCGGACCGGGCATAAACCGAGAGCCATCCCGACCGGGTAAGGGCGAAACTGGGGCCTTAGGCCTCTATGGAATGAGGAAGAGACATGAGCGACGTCGCAGATCGCGTGAAGAAGATCGTTGTTGAGCATCTGGGTGTTGAAGAGGATAAAGTGACCGAGAATGCGTCGTTCATCGACGATCTGGGCGCTGACAGCCTCGACACCGTTGAGCTGGTGATGGCCTTCGAAGAAGAGTTCGGCATCGAGATCCCGGATGACGCGGCCGAGACCATCCAGACCTTCGGCGACGCGGTGAAATTCATCACCGAAGCCTCCTGATCTGACCTCGGATCGCTGGAATTCGAAAGGCGCTTTCCCAGACGGGAAGGCGCCTTTTTCTATGCTGCGACGGGGTTTTCACCGGTCGGGGCTTTTGTCCGGCCGGCGGCGCTGGCATCTTGCTGGGGCGATCCATGAGGGAGGGGCACGGCATGGCGGATTTGGCGGATATGTTCGGCGGAGGCGAGGCCACGCGGTTTCTGGGGCTGCCGGCGGGCGATCTTGAGGCGCTCGAGGCCGATATCGTGATCTTCGGCGCCGATTGCGCCACGCCTTACCCGTCGGTGGGCGCCTATTGCACCGGTGGGCCGGCGGCGATCCGGGCGGGGGCTGCGGCCTATTCCGGCAATCTGGGCAAGGTGAATTTTGACCTGCTGGGGCCGGTGCTGCCTGCCAGCGTGCGCGCGGTTGATGCTGGCGATCTGGCGGTCGATCCCGCTGACGGCGCCGGCAACCGGGCCGCCATCGCCGCCGCGACGCGGCAGATTCTGGCGGCTGGTGCGGTGCCGGTGCTGCTGGGGGGAGATGATTCTCTGCCGATCCCGCTGATCGAGGCGCTTGGCGATAGTGATGCGCCTTTGACCATTCTGCAGATCGACGCGCATATCGACTGGCGCGAGTCGGTCGAGGGGGAGCCCTTGGGTCTCAGTTCGACCATGCGACGGGCCAGCGAGATGGCGCATGTGGAGCGGATCATCCAGGTCGGTGCCCGTGGGGTCGGATCGGCCGGCATGACCGATCTGCAGGCGGCGCGCGACTGGGGTGTGCACCTGGTCCCGGCGCATCAGTTCGGCGATCCGCAGGCGGTGGCCGATCTGATCCCCGCGGGGGCGCGTGTGGCCATCTGCTTTGATTGCGACGCGCTCGACCCCTCGATCATGCCGGCGGTGATCGCACCGACGGCCGGCGGGCTGAGCTATGCGCAGGCGCTGGGGCTGATCCGGGCGGTGGCGGCGCGGGGGCGGATCGTCTCCTTCGATATGGTGGAGTTCATGGCTGCGCGCGATCGGGACGGCGAGGGGGCACGCACGGCGGCGCAGCTTCTGACCTCGGTCCTTGGTCTGATCGGCGGGCAGCGGTAGGCAATTGCGGGATTATGCCGTTTCTCTTGCCCCCGAGGGGGCGAGCGGGGTAAGAGCGGTTCTCGAACGAATTGAGGCAAGAGGGCTGTAGATGCGCAGAGTCGTTGTAACCGGGCTGGGATTGGTGACTCCCTTGGCGTGCGGGGTCGAAGAAACCTGGGCTCGGCTGCTGGCGGGGCAATCCGGCGCTGGACCGATCACTCGGTTCGATGCGGTGGCGAGCGGGGTGGCGACCACCTATGCTTGCGAAGTTCCGTTGGGTGACGGGAGCAACGGCACCTTCAACCCCGACGACTGGATGGCACCGAAGGAACGGCGCAAGGTCGATGATTTCATTCTGTACGGGATCGCCGCGGCCGATATGGCGGTGCGCGATTCCGGTTGGATGCCCGAAGACGAGGAAAGCCGCGAGCGCACCGGCGTGATGATCGGGTCGGGCATCGGCGGGTTGAACTCGATCGCGGAAACCGCCGTGCTGATCAAGGAGCGTGGCCCCCGCCGAGTGTCGCCCTTCTTTATCCCCGGGGCGCTGATCAACCTGATTTCGGGGCAGGTCAGCATCCGTTTCGGTTTCAAGGGCCCGAACCATGCGGTGGTGACCGCCTGTTCGACCGGGGCGCATGCCATCGGTGACGCCACCCGGCTGATCAAATACGGCGATGCCGATGTGATGATCGCCGGTGGTGCCGAGGCCGCGATCAGCGAGATCGGGATCGCCGGCTTCAACGCCTGCAAGGCGCTGTCGACCAAATTCGGCGATAACCCGCAGGCGGCCAGCCGCCCCTATGACACCGATCGCGACGGCTTCGTGATGGGCGAGGGCGCCGGCATCGTGGTGCTTGAGGAATACGAACACGCCAAGGCGCGTGGCGCCAAGATCTATGCCGAGGTGCTGGGCTATGGCCTGTCGGGCGATGCCTATCACATCACCGCCCCGTCGGAGGATGGCAACGGCGCCGAACGGTCGATGCGATCGGCGCTGAAGCACGCGGGGCTGGAGCCGGGCGATATTGATTACATCAACGCGCATGGCACCTCGACCATGGCCGACACCATCGAGCTGGGCGCGGTGGAGCGCCTGCTGGGCAATGCGGCGGCCAAGGTTACCATGTCGTCCACCAAGTCGATGACCGGACACCTGTTGGGCGCTGCCGGCGCGATCGAGGCGATCTTCTCGATCCTGGCGATCCGTGATCAGGTGGCGCCGCCGACCATCAACCTGGACAATCCGGCGGTGGAAACGCCCGTCGATCTGGCCCCGAACCAGAAGCGTGAGCGCGAGATCAAGATCGCGCTGTCGAACAGCTTTGGTTTCGGTGGCACCAACGCGAGCGTGCTGTTCGGAAAGCCTGAATAAATGTGGCGCAGCCTGGCATCCAACATGCTGACGGTTCTGGCCGTCGTATTGTTCCTTCTGGCGGGGCTGATCCTCTGGGGTCAACGGGAATATGTCGCGGAAGGGCCGCTGGATCACGCGGTCTGCGTGAGGGTTGCCAGTGGCTCGACCATGAGCAAGGTCAGCCGCAATCTGGTGGATCAGGGCGCCATCAGCAGCGGCACAGTGTTCCGGCTGGGCGCGCAATATTCCGAGAAGAACAGCCAATTGAAGGCCGGCAACTTTCTGGTGCCGCCGCGTGCCTCGATGGAGGGGATCGTCGATGCGATCACTCGCGGCGGCGCCAGCACCTGCGGCGCCGAAGTGGTCTATCGCATCGGTGTGACCCGCAGCCGGGCCGAGCTGCGCGAGCTTGATCCCGACACGATGACCGAGGTGGAACTGGCGAAGTTCGATCTGGGAACCAGTGACGAGGTGCCTGCGGTTTTCGCCGAGAAGACGGCCGGGGCAGACACCAGTTTCCGTATCGCGGTGGCCGAAGGGGTGACCAACTGGCAGGTGGTCGAGGCGCTGAAGGCGATTGACGTGTTGAGCGGCGAGATTACCGATGTCCCCGCCGAAGGCATGCTCGCCCCGCACAGCTATGAGATCACCCGTGGCACCGAGCGCGAGGCGCTGCTGGGGCAGATGCAGGCCTTGCAGCAGAAGCGGATCGACGAGGTCTGGGCCAAGCGACAGGAAGGTCTGCCTTTCAGCACGCCGGAGCAGATGCTGGTTCTCGCCTCGATCATCGAGAAGGAGACCGGGGTGCCGGACGAGCGCGGCGCGGTTGCCAGCGTCTTTGTCAACCGGCTGAAGGCGGGCATGCGGCTGCAGACCGACCCGACGGTGATCTATGGTCTGACCAAGGGCGCAGGCGTTCTTGGGCGCGGACTGCGGCAAAGTGAGCTTCGACGTGTAACGCCCTGGAATACTTACGTGATCGAAGGGCTTCCGCCGACCCCGATCGCCAATCCCGGATTGGCGAGCCTGGAGGCCGCAGTGGACCCGGCGGTGACCGATTATGTGTTCTTCGTTGCCGATGGGACCGGCGGCCATGTGTTCTCCTCGACCTTGGAAGACCATAACCGCAATGTCGCCAAATGGCGCCAGATCGAAGCGGATCGCGCCAAGCAAAGCGAGTGATCGCCCAAGTTCCCAAAGGGAGCGGATTGGGGATTTATTAAGAGGACCGCGCGGTTAGCCGCCGGTCCTCATTTCATTCCTGCTTGACTTTGCGCGCGGTTTCGCCTATAGGTTGTGGCATGCTAGAAGGACTGGGCAAACGGCCGCGGGGATACCCGCCGGCCGTTTTTTCGTTCTCTCGTGCGGAGATCACGCACGCATGAGGTCAATGGGCAGAGATGATCCTGATTACCCCGGAGGAGCGGGTTTCGAAGACTGCGGATCTGCTGCGCTCGCTCGAACAATCGGTGCGAGAGCTACGGCAGGTGGCGGAAAGCCTGAGGGCGGATATCGAGGCCGGGGAGCCCGCGGATGTCACCGCACGTACGCGCGAATTGGAGCAGGCGGGGCGCCTGATCCGGTCCTGTCAGAAAGTGGAGGAATGTTTTGTCGAACAGCAACAACGCCAAACCGGCATCGCTCAGGGCGGATATGCGCTCGATCTCGATGCCGCCAGACTTGAGATCGGGTGCCGCCTGGCTCGCCTCCGCGCCGGCTGCAATCCGTGAACAGTTTCTGGAAGAGATCGGTGAGGGAGGGCTTTGCGCCCTCCCTTTTCTGTTCGAGTTCTGGGCCTTGCCGCATCAGTTGCCGCCGGGGGGAGACTGGCGCGCCTGGGTGATCATGGGCGGACGCGGCGCGGGCAAGACCCGGGCGGGCGCCGAATGGGTGCGCGCCCAGATCGAAGGGGCGCGGCCGCTGGACAAGGGACGGTGCCGACGGCTGGCGCTGTTGGGCGAGACCTATGATCAGGTGCGCGATGTGATGATCAAGGGCGACAGCGGCATCCTGGCCTGTTCGCCGCCGGATCGGCGGCCGGTCTGGAAGGCGTCGGAGCGGCGGCTGATCTGGCCCAACGGGGCCGAGGCGCAGGCGTTTTCTGCGCAGGATCCCGATGGGCTGCGCGGCCCGCAGTTCGATGCCGCCTGGGCCGACGAGCTGGCCAAGTGGCCGAAGGCGGAGGAGCCCTGGGACATGCTGCAATTCGCCCTGCGGCTGGGGGATGACCCAAGGGTCTGCGTCACCACGACGCCGAGGAATGTGACGGCGCTGAAATCTCTGCTGGCGGCACCCTCGACCGTGGCGACGCAGGCCCCGACCGAGGCGAACCGGGCCAATCTGGCGGCGTCGTTTCTGGCGGAGGTGCGGGCGCGCTATGCCGGCACCCGGCTGGGGCGGCAAGAGCTGGACGGGGTGCTGCTGGAGGATGCCGAAGGCGCGCTCTGGACCTCTGGCATGCTGGAGGGGGCGCGGGTCGACAAGGTGCCGGCGCTGGACCGGGTGGTGGTGGCGCTGGACCCGGCGGTGACCGGCGGGGCTGCGGCGGACGCCTGTGGCATCGTGGTGGCCGGCGCGCAATTGCAGGGGCCGCCGCAGGACTGGCGTGCCTATGTGCTGGCGGATCGGACGGTGCGCGGCGTGGGGCCGGCGGATTGGGCCCGGGCGGCGATCCGGGCGATGGAGGAGTTCGGTGCCGAACGGTTGGTGGCCGAGGTCAATCAGGGCGGGCAACTGGTCGAGGAGGTGCTGCGCCAGGTCGACCCATTGGTGCCTTTCCGTGCGGTGCGCGCCAGCCGGGGCAAGGTGGCGCGGGCGGAGCCGGTGGCGGCGCTCTATGAACAGGGGCGGGTCAGGCACCTGCGCGGGCTGGTGGCGCTGGAGGAGCAGATGTGCCGGATGACCCAGCGCGGATACGATGGTCCGGGGTCGCCCGACCGGGTCGATGCGCTGGTCTGGGCGCTGCACGAGCTGGTCGTCGGACCTTCGGCGAGCTGGCTGCGGCCGCGGCTGCGGGTGCTGTAAGCATGCTTTGGGACGGGCCGTTGCCATGCCTGCGTGCGGCCCGTTTCCAGCCTGTTCGTCTCTGGCTGTCATAACCTGCCCATCCAGGACGGAGGCAGAAGGAGCATCCCCCATGGCATTTGATTTCCTGCGGCGGCGGGCAGAGGCGGCGGCGATGGGCGCAGAGGAGCGCAAGGTGAGCGCCGCGGGCCCGGTGCTGGCCTGGCACGGGGCCGGCCGGGTGGCCTGGTCGCCGCGCGATACCGCCTCGCTGACGCGGACGGGCTATCTGGGCAACCCGGTGGCGCATCGGTCGGTCAAGATGATCGCCGAGGCCGCCGCCGCCCTGCCGCTGGTGCTGCAGGATCGGCGGCGTCGGTTCGACACGCATCCGATCCTGGCGCTGATCGCCCGGCCCAATGCCGGCCAGGGCCGGGCGGAGTTCCTGGAGGCGCTCTATGCCCAGCTTCTGTTGTCAGGCAACGCCTATGTCGAGGCGGTGATGCGGCGGGAGCCGGCGCCTGCGGAGCTGCCGCTGGAGCTGCATGTTCTGCGCTCTGACCGGATGCGGGTGGTGCCGGGGACGGATGGCTGGCCGGTCGCCTATGACTATGAGGTCGGGGCGAAGAAGCATCGCTTCGATCTGGCCGGGCCGGTGCCGGTGGTCTGTCATATCAAGAATTTCCATCCGCAGGATGATCATTACGGGTTTTCGCCGCTGCAGGCGGCGGCGATGGCGGTGGATGTGCACAACAGCGCCTCGCGCTGGTCGAAGTCGCTTTTGGACAATGCGGCACGCCCCTCTGGCGCGCTGGTCTGGCGCGGTGGCGATGGCCAGGGCGTGATGGCGGAGGAGCAGTTTCGCCGCCTGTCGGAGGAGATCGAGGCGAATTATCGCGGCGCCAGGAACGCCGGGCGGCCGATGGTGCTGGAAGGCGGGTTGGACTGGAAGCCGATGGGGTTCAGCCCCAGCGACATGGAGTTCCGGCAGACCAAGGAGGCGGCAGCGCGCGAGATCGCCCTGGCCTTCGGGGTGCCGCCGATGCTGCTGGGGATCCCGGGGGATGCGACCTACGCCAATTATCAGGAGGCGAACCGGGCGTTCTATCGGCTGACGGTGTTGCCTTTGGCAGGCCGGGTGGTGGCGGCGCTTTCGGATTGGTTGGCGCGGTTCGCCGGTGAGCTGTTGGAGCTGCGGCCCGATCTGGATCAGGTGCCGGCCTTGGCGGCCGAGCGGGAGGCGCAGTGGACCCGGGTCGCCAAGGCGGAGTTTCTGACCGAGGCGGAGAAGCGCGTGCTTCTGGGGCTGCCGGCGCGGCCCGGGGCGGCTGCGGATGATTGACCCGCGTGAGGCACCCTTTGACTGCGCGCCGGGGTTGCGGTTGGCGGCGCATGAGCGGGTCAGCCAGATCCAGAACGACAATATCTGCCGCCGGCTCGACCGGTTGGAAGAGATGATGGAGCGGCTGGAGCGGCGGCTGTGGCTGACCGTCTATGGCGTGGTGGCGGTGATCCTGACCCAGGCCTTGCAGTCGATGCTGGTGGCCGGCGGCCACTGAGGGCTGGCGACAATCTGAGGAGAGACGGATGGATCAGGACTGGAGCCCCAGCCTGGGGCTGGAGACCAAATTCGCGCGCTTCGGCGAGGGGCTGAGCCTGCAGGACGGCGCGGTGATCACCGGCTACGCGAGCCTGTTCGGCCAGGTCGATCAGGGTGGTGATGTGGTCCGTAAAGGGGCCTATGCGGGATCGCTCAAGGCGCTGGCGGCGGCGGGGCGCAGCGTCAAGTTCCTGTGGCAGCACGATCCGGCGCAGCCAATCGGTGTCTGGGAGGAGCTGCGCGAGGATGCCCGTGGGCTCTGGGTCAAGGGGCGGCTGCTGACTGCCACCCAGAGGGGGCGCGAGGCGGCGGCGCTGGTCGAGGCCGGCGCCATCGACGGGCTGTCGATCGGCTATCGCACCAAGCGGGCGGAGCGCGCGGCGGAGGGGGGCCGGCTGCTGACCGAGGTGGAGCTGTGGGAGGTGTCGCTGGTGACCTTCCCGATGCTGCCCGAAGCGCGGATCGCCGCCAAGAGCGACGAGAGCGCGGAAGGTTGGCGTCAGTTGACCGAGATTCTGCGCGCCGCACGGATCGAGATGGCGCGGGGCGACCGCGCCGGGGAACAGGCCGAAGACGGGAGGCGGGAATGACCGAGACGCAAGGACCGGGGATGCCCGGGGGCGCGGGACCCATGGTGCTGGAGATGAAGCGGGAGCTTTCCGGTTTCATCAGTGAAATCAGTGGGTTTCGTTTGAGTATTGAGAGAAAACTTCAACAAGCGGAAGAGCGACTGACCATGCTGGATCGTAAATCTCTTGCCGGCGGGCGTCCGCCCCTGGCAGCCATGACCGAGACGGGTGCCCCGCATCGCAAGGCCTTCAACGCCTATCTGCGTCATGGCGATGACGACGGGCTGCGCGGGCTGGAGCTGGAGGGCAAGGCAATGTCCAGCGCCGTCAACGGCGACGGCGGCTATCTGGTCGATCCGCAGACCTCGGAGGCGGTGCTGTCGGTGCTGCGGGCGACTGCGTCGATCCGCGCGGTGGCGACGGTGGTGCATGTGGAGGCGACCTCCTACGACGTGCTGATCGACCATACCGAGCTGGGCGCCGGCTGGGCCTCGGAAACCGCCACGACCACGGAGACGGGCACGCCGCAGATCGACCGCATCGCGATCCCGCTGCATGAGCTGAGCGCGCTGCCGAAGGCGAGCCAGCGGCTGCTGGACGACAGCGCCTTTGATATCGAGGCCTGGCTGGCCGGTCGCATCGCCGAACGGTTCGCCCGGGCCGAGGCGGCGGCCTTTGTCAGCGGCAATGGCACCGACAAGCCGACCGGCTTTCTGCATCATGACAAGGTGGCGAACGACAGCTGGGCCTGGGGTGATCTGGGCTATGTCGTGACCGGCGTGTCGGGGGATATCACCGACCCCGACCCGGTGGTTGATCTGGTCTATGCGCTGGGTGCCGAATATCGCGCGAATGGCACCTTCGTGATGAATTCGAAGACCGCGGGTGTGCTGCGCAAGATGAAGGATCTGGACGGCCGCTTCCTGTGGTCGGACGGGCTGGCCGCAGGGGAGCCGGCGCGGCTGATGGGCTATCCGGTGCTGATCGCCGAGGACATGCCCGATATCGCCGCCGATTCCTATTCGGTCGCCTTCGGGGACTTCCGCGCCGGTTACACCATCGCCGAACGTCCCGACCTGCGGGTGCTGCGCGACCCCTTCAGCGCCAAGCCGCATGTGCTGTTCTATGCCACCAAGCGGGTCGGCGGCGATGTCAGCGATTTCGCGGCGATCAAGCTGCTGAAATTCGGCACCGCCTGAGCGGGTCGGATCGCGGGGCCGCGGGGTGCGGCTCCGCGGCGGGCGTGCGCCGGGGATAACCGTTCCCCGTGTTGTCTAGCTGCTCCCCTCCGTCCGAGCGACACGGGAGCGCGGCGTGCGTCCGTGCCCGGGAGGCGCGGCGGCACGTATCGGAGAGACACGAATGATGTTGAGCGAAGTGAGCAGCTATGCCGATGCGGCGCTGCCGGTGGCGCAGTTCCGGACCCATCTGCGGTTGGGTAGCGGCTTTGGCGAGGATGGCTTGCAGGACGATCTGCTGCTGGGGTTTCTGCGTGCCGCCGTCGCGGCGATCGAGGCGCGGACCGGCAAGGTGTTGATCGCGCGGGGGTTCAGCCTGCGAGTGGAGGAATGGCTCGACGGGATGGCCGAGCCCTTTCCGGTGGCCCCGGTCACTGCGGTGAGCGCGGTGGTTCTGGTCGATGCCGAGGGCGGCGAGGTGGTGCTGGAGGCGGGGGCATATCGGCTGGAGCCTGATGCTCAGGTGCCGCTGCTGCGGTCGGTGGGGGTCTTGCTGCCGACGATTCCGACAGACGGATATGCGCGGATCGGGTTCACCGCCGGCATGGCGGTGGATTGGGGCGGCTTGCCGGCCGATCTGGGCCAGGCGGTGCTGCTGCTGGCGGCGCATTACTACGAATATCGCGACGAGACCTCGCTTGCGGTAGGCTGCATGCCCTTCGGGGTCACCAGCCTGATCGAGCGCTATCGCCGGATGCGGCTGGGTCTGGGGGCGGTGCGATGAGCGTGCCGGTTCTCAGCCGTCGGTTGGTGCTGGAGGCGCCGGTGCGGTTGTCGGATGGCGCCGGTGGCGCGATCCGGAGCTGGTCGACCCTGGGAGAGCTCTGGGCCGAGGTGCGCTCGCGTACCGGGCGCGAGCGGGCGGAGGCGGGCGCGGCGGTTTCGACCGTGAGTTATCGCATCGTGGTGCGCGGGGCGCCGGTGGGATCACTGCGGCGGCCGGCGCCGGAGCAGCGGTTTCGCGATGGCGCGCGGCTCTATCTGATCCGGGCGGTGACCGAATATGACGCGGCGGGCCGCTATCTGACCTGTTTCGCCGATGAGGAGGTGGCGGCATGAGCTATGCCTTGGCCGGGCCGCTGCAGGCGGCGATCTATCAGGTGCTGGTGGCCGATGGCGCGCTTGATGCGCTGGTGGCGGGGGCGATCTATGACGGGCTGCCCGCCGGTGCCATCCCCGAGACCTATGTGAGCCTTGGCTCCGAGGTGGTGCAGGACAAGTCCGACAAGGGCGGTGCCGGGGCGCTGCACCGGTTCACCGTTTCGGTGATCTCCGAGGCGGCGGGGTTCGCCGCGTCGAAGGCGGTAGCGGCGGCGGTGTGCGATGCGCTGGAGGGTGGGAGCCCGAGCCTGAGCCGGGGCCGTGTCGTCGGGCTCTGGTTCGAAAAGGCGGTGGCGCGGCGTACCGGCAGCGCTGGCCAGGGACGGCAGATCGACCTGATCTTCCGCGCCCGGGTCGAGGATGAGTGATCAACGCAAACCTGAGAGGTGGCAGATGGGTGCCCAGAACGGCAAGGATCTTTTGATCAAGGTGGATATGAACGGCGGCGGTCTGTTCGAGACCATCGCGGGGCTGCGCGCCACGCGGGTGAGCTTCAACGCCGAGAGTGTCGATGTCACCAGTCTGGAAAGCTCGGGCGGGTGGCGCGAGCTGTTGTCGGGGGCCGGGGTGAAATCGGCGACGATCTCGGGCTCGGGCGTGTTCAAGGATGCCGGCACAGATGAGCGGGCGCGGCAGATCTTCTTCGACGGGCAAACGCCGGAGTTCCAGGTGATCATTCCGGATTTCGGCGTGGTCGAGGGGCCGTTTCAGGTGACTGCGCTGGAATATGCCGGCAATCACGACGGCGAGGCGACCTATGAGATGTCGATGGCCAGCGCCGGGGCGCTGGTGTTCACGGCGCTCTGAGCCATGGCGAACCCCTGGGCGGGAGAGGTGGCGCTGGTGGTCGGTGGCGAGCGGCGCGTGCTGAAGTTGACGCTGGGCGCCCTGGCCGAGCTGGAGGAGCGCCTGGGCGCCGACACGCTGGTTGATCTGGTCGGACGGTTCGAGGGCGGGCGGTTTTCCAGCCGCGATCTGATGGCGCTGATCCTGGCCGGGTTACGGGGCGGTGGTGCCGATCTGGAGGCAGCGGATTTGCTGCGGCTTGAGATCGAGGGCGGCCCGGTGGTGGCGGCGCGGGCGGCGGCGGCGCTGCTGGCCCGCGCCTTCACGGTGCCGGGGGACGGATGAGCCGGATCGACTGGCCGGTGCTGATGCGGGCCGGGATGCAGGGGCTGCGGCTCAGGCCCGAGGAGTTCTGGCGGCTGACCCCGGCGGAACTGGCGCTGATGCTGGGGCAGGGCTATGGCCGGCGACCGATGACGCGGGCGGGGCTGGCGGCGCTTCTGGCGCGCTGGCCGGATCGGAAGAAGGATCAGGACGATGGCGGGTGAGGACGCGGTGGACGCGCTGAGCGCGGCGGCGGATGGGCTGGAGGTGAGCCTGGGGGCGGCCAGCACCATGGCGGTGGAATTCGAGACCGAGCTGACGCGGATGCGGGCGGCCTTGTCGGCGACGGGGCGCGATGTCTCTTCGCTGGAGCGGGGGTTCTCCAAGGGGTTGAGGCGGGCTTTCGAGGATGTGGTCTTTGATGGTGAGAGCCTGTCGGATGCACTGGACAGTTTGGCGCGGACGATGATCCAGACCAGCTATTCCGCGGCGGTGAAGCCGGTGACGGATCAGCTGGGTAACTTTCTGGGGACCGGGGTGGAAAGCCTGCTGTCGGGGCTGTTGCCCTTTGCCAAAGGGGCGGGGTTCGCACAGGGGCGGGTGATGCCTTTTGCCTCGGGCGGGGTGGTGCAGAGAGCCACGGCTTTCGCGATGCGCGGCGGCACCGGGCTGATGGGCGAGGCGGGGCCGGAGGCGATCCTGCCCTTGGCGCGCGGTGCCGATGGCAGGCTGGGCGTGCGGTCGGGCGGCGGCGGCGTCCGTGTGGTGATGAATGTGACAACGCCCGATGTGGCCGGGTTCCAGCGCAGCCGCGGCCAGATCGCCGCACAGATGAGCCGGGCCCTGGGCCGCGGGTCGCGCAATTTGTGAGGGGGCGAGATGAACTTTCATGAGGTCCGGTTTCCCGCCTCGCTGAGCTTCGGTTCGGCCGGCGGGCCCGAGCGGCGGACGGATATCGTCACGCTCGCCAACGGGTATGAGGAACGCAACACCCCCTGGGCGCATGCGCGGCGGCGCTATGACGCCGGGCTGGGGATGCGATCGCTTGACGATATCGAGACGCTGATCGCGTTTTTCGAGGCGCGGATGGGCCAGATGTACGGGTTCCGCTGGAAGGACTGGTCGGATTACAAATCCGGTCGCGCCCGGGCCGAAGTGCAGTTCGACGATCAGGTGATTGCCCAGGGAGATGGGGCGAGGGTCGAATTTCAGCTGGCCAAGACCTATCGGTCGGGGGCTTTCACCTATCAACGACCGATCTCGAAACCCGTGGTGGGCAGTGTGCGGATCGGGTTGGAGCAGGACGAGCTGCAGGAGGCGGTGGATTACACTGTCGACACAGCGACTGGGCTGATCACTTTCGCCCATCCCCCGGGCATCGGGCAGGATGTGACGGCGGGGTTCGAATTCGATGTGCCGGTGCGGTTCGATACTGACAGCATCCAGACCAGTGTGGCGAGCTTTCAGGCTGGCGAAATGCCCAACGTGCCGGTGGTGGAGGTGCGGGTATGACCATGGGGGAGGCGTTTCGCAGCCATGTCGCGGGTGGGATCACGACGCTTTGCCGCTGCTGGGCGGTGACGCGAAAGGACGGCGCGCAATATGGTTTTACCGATCACGACCGGGATCTGAGCTTTGACAGCTTCACCTTTCGGGCCGAGACCGGGCTGACCGCGGCGGCATTGCAGCAGGCGACCGGGCTGTCGGTCGACAATACCGAGGCCATGGGGGCCTTGACCGATGCGGGGCTGAGCGAGGCCGAGATCGAGGCGGGGCGGTTCGACGGGGCCGAGGTGCGGGCCTGGCTGGTCAATTGGGCCGATGTCTCGGTCCGGTGGTTGCAGTTTCGCGGCGCAATCGGGGAAATTCAGCGGGTTGGGGGTGCCTTTCGCGCCGATCTGCGCGGGCTGACCCAGGCGCTGAACCGGCCGTTGGGGCGGATATACCAGACCCCCTGCACGGCGGTTCTGGGGGATAGTCGGTGTCGGTTCGACATGGGCACGCCGGGATATGTCGCCGGGAAGGTGGTCGGGGAGGTCGAAGAGGCGCGAGTGTTCCGTTGGGACGATCTGGCAGGCTTCGAACCGGGCTGGTTCGCGCGCGGTCGGCTGGTGGTGATCTCGGGCGCGGGTGCCGGGCTCTGGGCGCTGATCAAGCGGGACCGGAGCGAGGGCGGCGCCCGGGTGATCGAGCTATGGCAGCCGCTGCAGGCCGGGATCGCGGCGGGCGATGGGGTGCGGCTGGAGGCCGGCTGCGACAAGCAGATGGAGACTTGTCGGCTGAAGTTCAACAACCTTCTGAACTATCAGGGTTTTCCCGATATCCCCGGCGAGGACTGGGTGGTGGCGGTGCCGAAATCCACCCGACCCAATACTGGGGGGAGCCTGCGGTGAGCCTGCATTTGGGGATGCCGCCGCGGGCCGATGTGGTGGCGGCGGCGCGCGGTTGGATCGGCACGCCCTATCGGCATCAGGCAGCCTGCAAGGGGGCGGGTTGCGATTGCCTGGGGCTGGTGCGTGGGGTCTGGCGCGAGGTTTGCGGGCGCGAGCCGGCCGAGGTGCCCGCCTATACGATGGACTGGTCCGAACCGCAGGGGGAGGAACGGCTGTGGCAGGCGGCGCGGCTTTATCTCTGCGAGCGCAGGGGGGCGGTGATGCCCGGCGATGTGATCCTGTTCCGGATGCGGGCGGGATCGGTGGCGAAACATCTGGGGATCGTGGCGGAGGTGGGCGCGAGCGCGCGCTTCATCCACGCCTATTCGGGCCACGGCGTGGTGGAAAGCCCGCTGAGCGGCCCCTGGGCGCGCCGCGTGGTGGCGCGGTTCGCCTTTCCTGAAGGACCTGAGGGGGACGTCTGATGGCGACCATAGTTCTTTCCGCCGCAGGGGCGGCGATTGGCGGCTCGATCGGCGGCACGGTCGCCGGTCTGTCCTCGGTGGTGATCGGCCGGGCGGTGGGGGCAACCCTGGGTCGGCTGATCGACGAACGGCTGCTGGGTTCTGGCTCGAAGGCGGTGGAGAGCGGCAAGGTCGACCGGTTCCGCCTGCTGCAGGCGGGCGAAGGGGGGGCGATCTCGCAGGTCTATGGCCGGATGCGGGTCGGGGGGCAGGTGATCTGGGCCTCGGACTTTCAGGAAAGCGCCACGACCAGCGGTGGCGGCAAGGGCTCTGCGCCCGGCACCAAGGTGACCGAATACAGCTATTCGGTGTCGCTTGCCGTGGCCGTCTGCGAGGGGGAGATCGCCAGCATCGGCCGGGTCTGGGCCGATGGCGAGGAGGTGGCGCGCGGCGATCTGAACATGCGGGTCTATCCCGGCAGCGCCGATCAGCTTGCCGACCCGTTGATGGAGGCGATTGAGGGCGCGGGCAGGGTGCCGGCCTATCGCGGCACCGCCTATGTGGTGATCGAGGATCTGGACCTGTCGCCCTATGGCAATCGGGTGCCGCAGTTGTCTTTTGAAGTGCTGCGGGCCGAACAGCCCGAGGCCGAGGGGTATGCCCGCGATCTGGGGCAGATCGTGCGGGGCGTGGCGCTGATGCCCGGGACCGGGGAATATGCGCTGGCCACCACGCCAGTCTATTACGGCAGTGTCGGCGCGCGCTGGGCGGCCAACCAGAACACGCCTGCCGGGATGGCGGATTTGCCGCGGTCCTATGAACAGCTGACCGAGGAGCTGCCCAATTGCGGCGCGGTCTCTCTGGTGGTGTCTTGGTTCGGCGGCGATCTGCGCTGTGGGGAATGCCGGATCGCGCCCAAGCTGGAGCAGAAGGACTATGAGGGCAGCAATATGCCCTGGACGGTTTCGGGGCTGACGCGGGCGACGGCCGATCAGATCGCCGAGCTGGAGGGGCGGCCGATCTATGGCGGCACACCGGCAGATGCCTCTGTTGTGGAGGCGATCCGCCACATGCGCGAGGCGGGCAGCCGAGTGATGTTCTATCCCTTCATCCTGATGGACCAGATGGCGGGGAACACGCTGATCAACCCCTGGAGCGGCGAGGCGGAGCAGCCTGCTCTGCCCTGGCGGGGGCGTATCACCTTGTCCTTCGCGCCTGGGATCGAGGGGAGCCCTGACCGGACTGCTGCGGCCGAGGCGGAGGTCGCGGCGTTCTTCGGTGTGGCCTCGGCCAGTGATTTCGCGGTGGGGGATGGGACGGTTGCCTACACCGGCCCGGAGGATTGGGGGCTGCGGCGGTTCATCCTGCATTATGCAGCGCTTTGCGCCGCCGCCGGCGGGGTCGAGGCCTTTTGCATCGGTTCCGAGCTGCGCGGGCTGACCCAGATCCGGGGGGCGAGCGGGTTTCCGGCGGTGGAGGCGCTGCGCGATCTGGCGGCCGAGGTGCGGCTGCTGTTGGGGGAAACGGTGAAGATCGGCTATGCCGCCGACTGGTCGGAATATTTCGGCTATCAACCCCAGGACGGCAGTGGCGACCGGTATTTCCACCTCGATCCGCTCTGGGGAGATGCGAATATCGACTTCGTGGGTATCGACAACTACATGCCGCTGTCGGATTGGCGCGATGGCAATGGTCATCTGGATGCCAAGGCCGGCTGGGAGAGCATCTATGATCCCGCCTATCTCGACGCCAATGTCGAGGGGGGCGAGGGGTACGATTGGTATTACCACTCCAGCGCGGCGGAGGCGGCGCAGATCAGGACGCCTATTGTCGATGAAGATCATGGGGAGCCTTGGATATGGCGCTATAAGGATCTGCGCGGCTGGTGGGGGAACGCCCATCACGAGCGGATCGGCGGGGTGAGGCAGAGTATGCCCACGGGGTGGGAGCCGGGGATGAAACCGATCTGGTTCACCGAATTGGGCTGTGCCGCCATCGACAAGGGGACCAATCAGCCGAACAAGTTCCTCGATCCCAAATCCTCGGAATCGAGCTTGCCGAAGTACAGCAACGGTCTGCGGGACGATCTGATCCAGCGCGCCTATCTGCAGGCGCAGTTGAGCCATTGGGCCGATGCGGGGAATAACCCGGTCTCGGAGGTCTATGGCGGACAGATGCTGGATCTGGAGAACGCCTATGTCTGGGCCTGGGACGCGCGGCCTTTTCCGGCCTTTCCGAACCTGACCGATCTGTGGAGCGATGGGGAGAATTACATCCGTGGCCATTGGTTGAACGGGCGGGTGGGGCAAAGGACGCTCGCTTCGGTGGTGGAAGAGCTTTGCCGGCGCGGTGGGGTGACCGAGACCGACACCGCGCGGTTGCACGACATGGTGCGCGGCTTTTCCATCGACCGGATCGACGATATCCGCGCCGCCTTGCAACCGCTGATGCTGCGCTATGGCTTTGATGCCATCGAACGCGACGGGGTGCTGCGGTTCCTGCCCCGCAGCGGGCTGGGGACGGAGGTGCTGGAGCGGGATCGCCTGGCGGTGCACGGCGATCTCGACGGCACGATCGAACGGACCCGCGAGGCCGATAGCGAACTGGCGGGCCGGGTGCAGGTGCAATTCGTCGAATGGGGCGGCGATCACGAGATCGCGGCGGAAGAGGCGGTGCTGCCCGATGAAGAGACCCATGCGATCTCGGTCACCGATCTGTCGCTGGCGATGACCCGGGGCGAGGCGCGGGCGGTGGCCGAGCGCTGGCTGACCGAGGCGCAGGTGGCGCGTGACAACGCCCGGTTCGCCCTGCCGCCGTCGCGCATGGCGCTGGGCGCCGGGGATATTGTGCAATTGCCCGGGGACGAGGGCACCGGGCTTTATCGGATCGACCGGGTGGACCAGGCGGAGTCGCAGCTGATCGAGGCGGTGCGGATCGAGCCGGCGGTCTATACACCCTCGGAACAGATCGAAGGGCTGCCGGATGCGACCGCCTTTGCCGCCCCGGTGCCGGTGCTGCCGCTGTTCATGGATTTGCCGCTGATCACCGGGGACGAGGTGCCGCAGGCGCCGCATCTGGCGGTGACGGCCAGTCCCTGGCCGGGGACCGTCGCGCTTTATGCCTCGGCGGCGGATGAGAATTATGCGTTGGATCAGATCATTGCCATGCGCTCGGTCATCGGGCTCACGGAAACGCCGATGCGGGCCGCGAGCGCCGGGTTCTGGGACGAGGGCGATGCGCTGCAGGTGAAGCTGTTGAGCGGGACACTGGAATCGCGCGAGGCGCTGGCGGTGCTCAATGGTGCGAACCTCGCCGCCATCGGCGACGGGTCGCCGGGCAATTGGGAGCTGTTCCAGTTCCGTCAGGCCGATTTGGTGGCGGCGGACACCTATCTGCTGTCGGGGCGGCTCAGGGGACAGTCGGGGACGGATGGCATCATGCCCGATATCTGGCCGGTGGGATCCTATTTTGCGCTCCTGAATGGGGCGCAACCGCAGATCACCCTGACCTCGGCACAACGGCGGGTGGCGCGGCATTACCGGATCGGACCGGCGCGGCGGGGGTATGACGATCCGTCTTACGTGCATCTGGTCGAGGCTTTCGACGGCATCGGCCTCAGGCCCTATCGCCCCTGCCATCTGGAGTTGACGCGGAGCGGCGCAGGCGATTTCACCGCGAGCTGGATCCGGCGCACCAGGCTGGTCGACGGCAGCGACTGGGCGCTGGAGGAGGTGCCGCTGGGCGAGGAGGTCGAGGCCTATCGCATCCGGGTCCTGCAGGGGGGGACGCTGATCCGCGAGGTCCAGGTGACGGCGCCGGAATGGACCTATGGCATGGCGGCGCAGGCGGCGGACGGGCTGGTGTTGCCGGCGGTGCTGGAGGTGGCGCAGCTTTCCGCCCGCTTCGGGGCCGGGCCGGCGGCCAAGGTCGCCCTGTCGGCCTGAAGCCCGATGCGCCCGGTCTTGCATGGGGACGTCAGCGCTGCCGCTCGGGCATTGCTGGCGGCGGCAGCGGAGGATCGTCAGGCGCTGGGCGCGCGGTTTCTGGACCAGGCCGAGGCGGCCGATCGTCATCGTCTGCGCACCGGGCGGTTGCATCCGCAGTGGGGCAACGGCTCGCTGATGGGGGCGGCGCGGCGATATCCGCTGGCGGTGGAGCCCGGCTTTGATGATCCCGACTATTGCGCCTGCATGATCCTGATCTTGCAGGCACTGCGGGCCTGCGGTTCTACGCGAGAGCGGCAATCGGCGGAAACATCAGTGGCGCTGATCGAAGGCATCACAACTTTGCCTTTGGCGAAATCTATCCTAAATGGCTATTCTGAGCGCAGGAAAGGATTTCTCGCCATGCTGAAAACGCGCAAAACCCTCACCCCGATCGACCCGGTTTGGGACCGCATCACCGACGAGGCGCGGGACATCATCCGTGATGCCCCGTTGATGGGCGGGCTGGTGCATGCCTGTGTCCTGCATCATCAGACCCTCGACAAGGCGCTGTCCTATCGGATCGCGGCCAAGCTGAATTCGAACGAGATGTCGATGATGGTGCTGCGCGAAATCGCCGATCAGGCCTATGCCGATCAGCCGGCGCTGGTCGAGGCGGCGCGGGCCGATCTGATGGCGGTGTTCGAGCGCGACCCGGCTTGCCACCGGCTGGTGCAGCCGATCCTTTATTTCAAGGGCTATCAGGCGATGCAGGCCTATCGCATCGGCCATTGGCTGTGGACGCGCGGGCAGCATGATCTGGCCTATTTCTTCCAGATGCGGATTTCCGAGATTTTCGGCGTCGATATTCATCCCGCGGCACGGATCGGCAAGGGGATCATGATCGACCATGCCCATTCGATCGTCATCGGTGAAACTGCTGTGGTGGGCGACAACGTGTCGATGCTGCATTCGGTGACACTGGGCGGCACCGGCAAGGAGGAGCAGGACCGCCACCCGAAGATCGAGGACGGCGTGCTGATCGGCGCGGGTGCCAAGGTGCTGGGCAACATCCGGGTCGGCCATTGCAGCCGTATCGCCGCGGGCTCGGTGGTGTTGCAGGACGTGCCGCCCTGTGTGACGGTGGCGGGCGTGCCGGCCAAGATCGTCGGTGAGGCGGGCTGCGAGCAACCTTCGGTCAATATGGATCAGAACCTGAGCGGTTGCGTCTGCGGCGGCTGAGCGGCTTGCTGATATCGAACGGGGCGCCGGTGGCGCCCCTTGTCGTTTCGGGGACTAGGAAGCGGTGAATTCGTCGAAGGCCTTCAGTGCCTTGACCCCGTACATATAGGCCGGCCCACCCCCCATCAGGATGCAGACGCCGATGGTCTCTTCGATCTCTTTCCGGGTCGCACCCGCCTCGATCGAGGCCTGGACGTGAAAGGCGATGCAGTCGACGCATTGCTTTGAGATGCCGATCGCCAGTGCCATCAGTTCCTTCTGCTTGGCGTCGAGCGCTCCGGCCTCCATCGAGGTGCCGTGCAGAGCGTCAAACCTTTCGGCGGTGGCGGTTTGGCCTGCGGCGAAATCCTCCATCCCGGCTTGGGCTTCGGTCAAGGTGGTTGTCCAACTCATCTGTTCCTCCTGAAAGGGGCTCATGTTCAGGTTGTGGCGCGAAAGACGCGCTCGCCTATTATCATAGACTGAACTGAAGCGCGATCACAGTGCTGTTGGTCTTTGCACGGCCATCGGCGGACGTGGGCGACGGGCATGGGCCCAGGCCAGCGCCAGAACCAGAATGCCGCCGATCGCCAGGCCGGCGCCGACCACCCCGGAGGAGGCCCAGCCATAGCCCGCAGACAGCGCCAGGCCCGCCAGCAGCGGCCCCAGCGCGTTGGCCGCGTTGAAGGCGGCATGGTTCAGCGCGGCCGCCAAGGTCTGCGCCTCACCCGCGACCTGCATCAGCCGCATCTGCAGCGGGATCACCAGACCGGACATCAGCCCCATCAGCAGCACCGACAGCGCCATCAGCGGCCAGCTCCCGACCACGGCGGCATAGAGCAATGCTGACATCGCAAGACCTATCAGCAGCAGCAGCGAGGCGCCGAATTGCGACCAGGCGGTGAGCCGGCCGGCGAGATAGCTGCCGGCGGTTGATCCGATGCCAAAGCAGGAGAGCGCCAGGGGAATGCTCCAGGCCGGGGCCTGGGCGGCGTCGATCATCGCCGCCGAGAGATAGGAATAGACGGCGAAAATGGCACCCGAGCCGACAGCGCCGATCCCCAGGGTCAGCCAGATCGACAGATTGGCGAGCGCCCGCAGTTCGCTGACGGGGTTGCTGGGAACGCCGTCGCGCACCGCCGGCGCCGTTCGTGCGATCGCCAGGGCGCATAGCGCGGCAATCGCCGCGACGATGACGAAGCTCCAGCGCCAGCCGAACATCTGCCCGACCGCCCCGGCCAGAGGGACGCCGACGATATTGGCAACCGTCAGCCCCATCAGCACCTGGGCGACTGCCACCGCGCTGCGTCGGCTGGGCGAGAGTTCGGCGGCGAACAGCATGGAAACCCCCAGATAGGCGCCATGCGGCAGACCGGCGGCAAAGCGGGCGGCGATCAGCAGGTCGAGACTGGGCGCGAAGGCCCCTATCAGATTGGCGAGCCCGAAGAAGGCGATCAGCAGGATCAACAGCCGCTTGCGCTCGAGCCGCGCACCGAGCAGCGACAGCACCGGCGCACCGATGACGACGCCGAGCGCATAGGCGCTGATCGCATGGCCGGCCTGCGGTTCGCTGACGCCGAGATCGCTGGCGTAGAAGGGCAAAAGCCCCATGGTGGCGAATTCCGTCACCCCGATGCCGAAGGCGCCGATGGCGAGCGAGAGGATCGTCAGCGATGCCTGACGGTCGGAACGGGCCATGACGGTCTCCGAAAGGCTGGGGGCTGGGAACAGCCGAAGGAAAGCAGGTTGTCAGGAGACAGATCGACGGGCGACGACAAGGCCACCGAAGATGTGGCCGAAACTACCCTTTTGCCCCGGTGACACAACTGTGCTTATCGCAACCGGGTCATGCGCATGCAGAATGGCTGCGCCGGTATTTCTGTTACAATAATCTGTCTAGGCCGGCGGGGAGCTTGGCGCACATGAAAACGGGCCGCTGAGGGCGGCCCGTCCGGGGAACTGGCGCAGGGTCAGATCGTTGCAGGTTGCCGGCTCAGGCCAGCATCAGCATCGGGTTCTCCAGGTTCTCGACGATCGCCTGCAAAAGCTGGGCGCCGAGCGCGCCGTCGATCACCCGGTGATCGACGCTGAGCGTGACCGACATGACGGTGGCGACAGTGATCTGGTCATTGGCATCGACCACCGGCTTCTTGACGCCGGCGCCGACCGCCAGGATCGCCCCATGCGGCGGGTTGATCACGGCATCGAAATTGTCGATCCCGAACATGCCGAGGTTGGAAATCGCGAAGCTGCCGCCCTGGTATTCATGCGGCGCGAGCTTGCGGTCGCGGGCCCGCAGGGCCAGATCCTTCATCTCGGCCGACAGGGTAGAGAGCGATTTCATCTCGGCATCCTTCAGCACCGGGGTGAACAGCCCGCCGTCGATGGCAACCGCGACCGCCACGTCCGAGGGTTTCAGCTGCAGGATGCGGTCGCCGGCCCAGACCGCATTGGCGGCCGGCACGGCTTGCAGCGCCAGCGCGCAGGCCTTGATGATGAAGTCGTTGACGCTGAGTTTTACGCCACGGGATTCGAGCTGCTTGTTCAGCTCGCCGCGGAATTTCAGCAGCGCGTCGATCTTGATGTCGCGGCGCAGATAGAAATGCGGGATCGACTGCTTCGCCTCGGTCAGCCGCGCGGCGATGGTCTTGCGCATGCCATCCAGCTTGACCTCTTCGAATTCTCGGTCCTGATACATCTTCAGCACGGTCTCGGTCGAGGGGCCGGTCGCAAGCGTCGGGGCCGTGGCCGGGGTTGCCGGTGCCGTGACGGCCGCCGGGGCGGCTGCGGGTTTCGGCGCGGCGGTGGCGCCTTCCACATCCGCCTTGACGATGCGGCCATGCGGGCCGGAGCCCTTGATCGCGCTCAGGTCGAGCCCCTTGTCGGCGGCGATCCGGCGCGCCAGCGGCGAGGCGAAGATGCGGCCGCCATCGGCGGCAACCGGGGACGCGGCGGCGGTCGCGGCGGGGGCGGCGATGTCATCGACGCTTTCCCCCTCGGCCAGCAAGACCGCGATCGGGGTGTTGACCTTGACCCCCTCGGTGCCCTCGGGGATCAACAGCTTGCCGACGATGCCTTCGTCGACGGCTTCGAATTCCATCGTCGCCTTGTCGGTCTCGATCTCGGCCAGAAGGTCGCCGGATTGCACCGTGTCGCCCTCCTTGACCAGCCATTTCGCCAGCGTGCCTTCCTCCATCGTGGGGGAGAGGGCGGGCATCAGAATTTCAGTGGGCATCGCTCCGCTCCTTACCGATAGGTCACTTGCTTGACCGCCGCGATCACCTCATCGGTGGTGATCAGCGCCAGCTTTTCCAGATTGGCGGCATAGGGCATCGGCACGTCCTTGCCGGTGCAGTTGATCACCGGGGCGTCCAGGTAATCAAAGGCCTGCTGCATCAGCACCGAGGAGATGTAGCTGCCGACCGATCCCTGCGGCCAGCCTTCCTCGACCGTGACGCAGCGGTTGGTCTTCATCACCGAGCGGATGATGGTGTCGGTGTCCATCGGCCGCAGGGTGCGCAGGTCGATCACCTCGGCGTCGATGCCTTCCTCGGCCAGCTTCTCGGCCGCTTCCAGCGCGAACTGCATGCCGATGCCGAAGCTGACGATGGTGACGTCCTTGCCCTCGCGCCAGATGCGGGCCTTGCCGAAGGGGACGGTGAAATCCTCCATCTCCGGCACCTCGAAGTTGCGGCCGTAGAGGATTTCATTCTCCAGGAAGATCACCGGGTTGGGATCGCGGATCGCGGTCTTGAGCAGACCCTTGGCGTCGGCCGCCGAATAGGGCATCGCCACCTTCAGCCCGGGGATTTGCATGTACCAGGCGGCATAGTCCTGGCTGTGCTGGGCGCCGACGCGCGCGGCGGCGCCGTTGGGGCCACGGAAGACCATCGGCGAATCCATCTGGCCGCCGGACATATAGCGCGTCTTGGCGGCCGAGTTGATGATCTGGTCGATCGCCTGCATGGCGAAGTTGAAGGTCATGAACTCGACGATCGGCTTCAGCCCGCCGAAAGCGGCGCCGACGGCGATGCCGGCAAAGCCGTGTTCGGTGATCGGCGTGTCGATCACCCGCTTCGAGCCGAATTCGTCCAAAAGCCCCTGCGACACCTTATAGGCGCCCTGATACTCGGCGACTTCCTCGCCCATCAGATAGACGCGATCATCGGCGCGCATCTCTTCGGCCATGGCGTCGCGCAGCGCCTCGCGTACGGTCTGGCTCTTCATCGGGGTGCCTTCCGGCCAGTCGGGGCTCAGATCCACCTCGGGCGCTTTGGGCGCGGCGGGGGCCGCTGCGGCTGCGGCGACCGGTGCGGGGGCTGCGGGGGCGACCGCCACCGGGGCGGCGGCGATGTCATCGGCGCTTTCACCCTCGGCCAGCAGCACCGCGATCGGGGTGTTGACCTTGACCCCTTCGGTGCCTTCGGGGATCAGCAGCTTGCCGATCACGCCTTCGTCGACCGCCTCGAACTCCATCGTGGCCTTGTCGGTCTCGATCTCCGCCAGGATGTCACCGGAGGAAACGGTATCGCCCTCTTTCACCAGCCATTTGGCCAGCGTGCCTTCCTCCATGGTCGGCGACAGGGCGGGCATCAGAATTTCGGTTGCCATGTTACTTCATCCCCTCAGGCGTAGATATCGGTCCAGAGCTCCGACAGCGCGGGCTCCGGGCTTTCCTTGGCGAAATCGGCCGCCGCGTTGACGATATCCTTGATTTCCTTGTCGATGGCCTTCAGGTCGTCCTCGCTGGCATGCTTGCCGGTCAGCAGAAGCTGGCGCACATGTTCGATGGCGTCGCGTTCCTCGCGCATCTTCTGCACCTCTTCCCGGGTCCGGTATTTCGCCGGGTCGGACATCGAGTGGCCGCGATAGCGATAGGTCTTCACTTCGAGGATATAGGGGCCCTTGCCGGCGCGGCAGTGGGCGACGGCCTTTTCGCCGGCTTCCTTCACCGCCAGCACATCCATGCCGTCGACCATCTCGCCGGCGATGCCATAGGCGGCGCCGCGTTCCCAGAAGTCGGGCGACTTGGTGGCGCGCTGCACCGAGGTGCCCATGGCGTATTGGTTGTTCTCGATCACGAAGACCACCGGCAGATCCCAGAGCTGCGCCATGTTATAGGTCTCGGCGACCTGACCCTGGTTGGCAGCGCCATCGCCGAAATAGACGAAGGTGACCCGGTCGTTGCCCTTGTACTTGTCCGAGAAGGCGAGGCCGGCGCCGATCGGCACCTGGGCGCCGACGATGCCGTGGCCGCCATAGAAGTGCTTCTCCTTGCTGAACATGTGCATGGAGCCGCCCTTGCCCTTGGAATAGCCGCCCTCGCGTCCCGTAAGCTCGGCCATCACCCCCTTGGGGTCCATGCCGCAGGCCAGCATATGGCCGTGGTCGCGATAGGAGGTGACCCGCTTGTCCCCCTCTTCCGCGGCGGCCTCAAGGCCGACGACAACGGCTTCCTGACCGATGTAGAGGTGGCAGAAGCCACCGATCAAACCCATGCCATAGAGCTGGCCGGCCTTTTCCTCGAATCGCCGGATCAACAGCATTTCGCGGTAATAGGTCAGCAGCTCTTCTGCGGAAACATTTGGTTTTACAGAGCTTTTTCGCGTCGCCATGGCGATGCCCCTCCTCCTGAAAAGGATAGTTCAACGTTAAACTATCTATTACAGGATTTCGTCTTCGGTGACGAGGGGGATTCTGACGCCGGGGCTGCGGTTCAGGGGCGGCGTCAGCGGATCACGATCTCGTCGGCGCGCAGCATGCCCAGGACCGAGCGGGCCTGCTGATCGAGAAGATCGAGGTCGAGGTAATCGTCCGACAGCCGATGAGTGAGATTTTCCATCCGGGCGATTTCCTGGTTCTGCCGGTCCAGTTCCTTTTGCAGCCCTTCCTGTTCGGCAGCGATCTCGATCCGGCGAAACAGGCCATAATCCCCCTGCACGGCGGCAAAGGTGAAATAGATGCCAAGCGCGAAGGCGGTGGCGAAGAAGATCAGGGGGCCGAAACCGGGTCGGGTGCTGCGGGTCACGATGGGTCTGCTTCGCTTACTTTGCTATCTTGGGTCTGCCTCGGGTGCGCCCTTTTCGGGCGTCTGGGATCACTATGCCACAGGCGATTCGCCGTGTGAATCCCAAAACTTTTGTAAAACCAGCCAGATGGCGAGGTCTCGCCGGATGCTCGGGGGGGGCTCGGCTTCGGGATGCCCTCCGTCGATCGGATTGTCTTGAGAAAGAAAATGTCCGGGAATTTTGGAAAATTTCCCTGCAGTCTCTGCGGGATGTGGCCTTGGGCCCGGCCCCGTTGCGCGAGCGCAGGCAATCCCGCGAACGGCGCGGACTGGGTCGGGACAGGTACAGAGAAGACCGCAGGAAAAAGGCCCGGGCGATTGCCCGGGCCTTGATCCGTCAAATCGGGAAACGACCTCAGCCGGCAATCGAGGCGGTATAGACCGCTTCGACGGTGGCACCCAGGGTGCCATCGAATTCGTCCGCCGTCTGCTGCGCGCTCAGCCCCTCGGTCAGCGCGCGCGAGAAGGAGGCGATCATGCCGGTGTTCTTCGACAGCCGGTCGTTGGCCTCGGTGCGCGAATAGCCGCCCGAGAGCGCCACCACGCACATCACGCGGGGATGATCGACCAGCGGTTTGTAGAGGTTGGCAACCTCCGGCAGGGTCAGCTTCAGCATCACCTGCTTGTCGCCCGGCAGCGCGTCGAGGTGCTTTTGCAGCTCGGCCAGCAGGATGTTTTCGGCCTCGGCCTTGTCGGCGATGGTGATGGTGACTTCCGGCTCGATGATCGGGGTCAGACCATGCGACAGGATCTTCTCACCGATCTCGAATTGCTGATCGACCACGGCGGCGATGCCGCTGGGCGAGGCGGCGTCGATGACCGAGCGCATCTTTGTGCCGAAGATGCCCTTGGAGACGGCCTTTTCCAGCAGCTTGTCCAGATCGGGCATCGGCTTCATCAGCCGCACGCCGTCGACCTCGTCAGCGAGCCCCTTGTCGACCTTCAGGAAGGGGACGACACCGCGTTCTTCCCACAGGTAGGTGGCGGTGGGGATGCCGTCGATCTCGCGATCCATGGTCATCTCGAACAGGATCGCACCGATGATCTTGTCGCCGCTGAAGGCGGGCGACTTGATGATGCGCGAGCGCATCTCATGGATCAGGTCGAACATTTCGGATTCAGAGCCATAGGCATCCTCTTCGATGCCATAGAGCTTGAGCGCCTTGGGGGTCGACCCGCCGCTCTGGTCGAGGGCGGCGATGAAGCCTTGCGCCGCGCGAATCTGATCGGTTTGCTTTTCTTTCGACATATGGTTTTCCGCCCAAATTGACTGTGTTTTTCGGTGGGTGGGGGACGCTCGCCTTCGCCCCTCGCATAGACCCGTGCATAGGCAAGAGGGCGTCGTGTTGCAACGGATTTGCGCGCCCCCGGGGGGTGGCAGACACCGGGCCGGCGGCTCTTCGCGCGGCCCGGCGCCCGGGTGCCTACTTGTGGTTCAGCGCCGCGACGCCGGGAAGGGTCTTGCCTTCCATCCATTCCAGGAAGGCACCGCCGGCGGTGGAGATATAGGTGAAGTCATCGGCCACACCGGCCTGGTTCAGCGCCGCCACGGTATCGCCGCCGCCGGCCACGGTGACCAGCCGGCCAGCCCGGGTCAGCTCGGCCGCCTTGCGGGCGGCGGCATTGGTCGCCTCGTCGAAGGGCTCGATCTCGAAGGCGCCGAGCGGGCCGTTCCAGATCAGCGTCTTGGCTTCTTCCAGCACCTGGGCAATCTCGGCCACCGTTTCGGGGCCGGCGTCCAGGATCATCGCATCGGCAGGGCAGGCGGTGACCGGCAGCGTCTCATGCGCGGCGCCGGCCTTGAACTCGCGGGCGACGACGATGTCCTTCGGCAACAGGATGTGGCAGCCGGTCTTTGCCGCCTTGGCGAGGATATCGGCGGCGATCGGGGTCATCTCGCGTTCGCAGAGCGATTTGCCGACGTTGATGCCCTGGGCGGCGAGGAAGGTATTCGCCATGCCGCCGCCGATGATCAGATGATCGACCTTTTCGATCAGATTGCCCAGCAGCTCCAGTTTGGAGGAGACCTTGGCCCCGCCCACCAGCGCCACCAGCGGCCGCTGCGGCTCGCCAAGTGCGGCTTGCAGCGCCTCGAGTTCGGCCTGCATCAGCCGGCCGGCGCAGGAGGGTATCAGCATCGCCACCCCTTCGGTCGAGGCATGGGCGCGATGCGCGGCGGAAAAGGCATCATTGCAAAAGACATCGCCCAGTTGGGCCATTTCTGCCGCCATGTCGGGGCAGTTCTCTTCCTCGCCAGGGTGGAAGCGGGTGTTTTCCAGGATCAGGATGGCGCCATCATCAAGCGCCGCGACGGCGGCGCGGGCGGCGGGGCCGCGGCAATCGGCGCAGAAGCTCACCGGCACGTCAAAGGCCTTTTCCAGCGCCGGGATCAGCGGCAGCAGCGACATCTCGGGGTTGTACTTGCCTTTCGGGCGGCCGAAATGCGCCAGCAGGATCGGCTTGCCGCCGGCCTGCATGATATCCTTAAGGGTCGGGCTCAGACGGCGAATTCTGGTATCGTCGGTGACGATCCCGTCTTCGATCGGCACGTTGATGTCGACACGGACCAGCACCCGCTTTCCGGCAAGTTCCATGTCATCCAGTGTGTTCCAGCGCATCTTACATCCCAAAATCAGTTGGTGGTAATCCGGCTGTTGTTTCTCCGCATTTCCGCCGTTCGTCAATGCGTCACTTGGCATTCCGCCGCGCTGCTCTTAGGTATCTGGGCAATTGCTTATTGAGGAGCGAAAAATGGCCGAAATCAAGGATCCCGAAAACACCATCCTGATCGAACTTAAGGATGGCACCGTGGTGATCGAACTGCTGCCCGAGGTGGCGCCGAAGCATTCCGAACGGATGAAGGAACTGGCCCGCGCCGGGGCCTATGACAATGTCGCCTTCCATCGGGTGATCGACGGGTTCATGGCGCAGACCGGCGACGTGAAGAACGGCAATATGGAGAAGGATTTCAACCTGCGCCAGGCTGGCACCGGCGGCTCCGACCTGCCCGACCTGCCGGCCGAATTCTCCCGCCTGCCGCATGATCGCGGCACCCTGGGCGCGGCGCGGTCGATGAACCCGAATTCGGCGAATTCGCAGTTCTTCATCAACTTCAAGGACAACCATTTCCTCAACGGCCAATATACCGTCTATGGCCGGGTGATCGGGGGCATGGATTTCGTCGATGCCATCGTCCGCGGCGAGCCGCCGGCACAGCCCGACCGGATGATCAGCGTCAAGGTTGCGGCAGATGTCGATGCGTAAGCTGGCGCTTTCGGCGGCCTTCGCCGCCCTGCTGGCGGGCCCGGCGCTCGCCACCGAGCTGACCATCGAGGTCGCCGGCGAGGGGGCCAATGGCACCATCGTCATCGACATGGCCGACGACGTGGCGCCGCAGCATGTGGCGCAGATCGCCAAACTGGCGAAAGAGGGCGCCTATGATGGTGTCGTCTTTCACCGGGTGATCGACGGCTTCATGGCGCAGACCGGTGACGTGCAATATGGCAAGCTCGGCGGCGACATGCGCCGGGCCGGCATGGGCGGCTCCGATCTGCCGGATCTGAAGGCGGAATTCTCGGACCTGCCGTTCGAACGCGGCGTGGTCGGCATGGCGCGGTCGCAGAACCCTGACAGCGCCAATTCGCAGTTCTTCATCATGTTTGCGCCGGGTTATTTCCTGAATGGGCAATATACCGTGGTCGGGCACGTGGTTAAGGGCATGGATGTGGTCGACAAGATCAAGCGCGGCCAAGGCCAGAATGGTGCCGTCATCGGCAAGCCGGACGTGATGACGAAGGTCACGGTCAGCGAATGAACGACGATCCGCGCGCCACGGGGTACGAGCCGCTCTATACGCTCAAGCCGGTGGCGCGCGATCTCTGGATTGTCGACGGGCCGGCGATCCGCTTCTACCACATGCCCTTTTCCACCCGCGCGACGGTGATCCGCTTGGCCGATGGCGGGCTCTGGGTGCATTCCCCGATCGAGCTGATCGAGCCGCTGCGCGAGGAGATTGCCGCGCTCGGCCCGGTGCGCCATCTGGTGGCGCCGAACTGGATCCACTACGCTTTCGTCGCCGAGTGGCAGGCGGCTTTCCCGCAGGCGGAAAGCTGGGCGGCGCCGGGCGTGGCCGAACGCGCCGCCTCGCGCGGCATGGCACTCCAGTTCGATCACGCGCTGACCGACCAGGCTCCGCCGGCCTGGGCGGGCGAGATCGACCAGACGATCGTCAAGGGCAGCAAGGTTCATCGCGAGGCGGTGTTCTTTCATCGCTCCAGCCGGACGTTGATCCTCACCGATCTGATCGAGAATTTCGAACCCCGCAAGTTGCCCTGGTGGATGCGCCCGCTTGTGCGCCTGGCCGGGATCAGCGCGCCGCGCGGCCATATGCCGCCGGACATGCGTGCGACCTTCGACAAACCCGCGCTGGGGGCCTCGGTGCGGCAGATGCTGGATTGGGGACCGGAGCGGGTGATCCTGGCCCATGGCGCCTGCTATGGGGCGGAGGGGGCCGCAGAACTGCGCCGGGCGTTCCGCTTCGCGCTGAGGTGAGGCAGGGGGCTGTCTGCCCCCTCTTGTCCCTGCGGGCCAATTCACCCCCGAGGATATTTTTGCCAGATCGAAGGCGCCGGCAGCGGCGCAAAGAAAAAGCGCCGCAGAAGACCGCGGCGCCGTTGCGGGGACATCTCGGATGTCCCGCGAGGGTCTATATTGCTTACGCCTCGGAGGCGGGTTTCGGCGCTGCCGGGGCTTTCGGACCGGCGCTGAGCGGGTCGTCCTGGCGTTGAACCGAGCCTTCGAAATGGGCGCCGCTCTCGATCGCGATGGTCTTGTGGATGATGTCGCCTTCGACCCGCGCGGTCGAGGTCAGCCGCACTTTCAGCCCGCGCACCCGGCCGACGATGCGACCGTTGATCACCACGTCATCGGCCGAGATTTCGCCCTTGATGGTGGCGGTTTCGCCGACGGTCAGCAGATGGGCGCGAATGTCGCCTTCAACGGTGCCTTCGACCTGGATGTCGCCGGTGGTCTTCAGATTGCCGGTGACGTGCAGATCCGAGGACAGCACCGATGCCGGCGGCTTGGCCTTGGGCGCGGTCGATTTGAAATCGCTCGGCGCCGGGGCGGCCGGGGTCGCCGGGGCGGTGGAGCTGGTGCTTTCGGAGGCCTTGGGACCGGGATCGTTGATTTTGCTCTTAGAAAACATTTCTCGCAGCCTTGATGTAAGTCATGGGATTCACCGGTCTGCCGTTGACGCGGACTTCGTAATGCAGATGGGTGCCGGTGGACCTTCCGGAGTTACCCATATCAGCAATGTGATCCCCGCGCGAGACCCTTTGGCCCACCTTCACGTAGAGCCGGGAGGTATGGCCATAATAGGTCTCGATGCCGAAGGCGTGGCGGATCTTTACCAGGCGACCAAAGCCCGACATCCAGCCGGCATAGGTGACCACGCCATCGGCGGTGGCGAAGATGTCGGTGCCAACGGGGCCGGCGAAATCGGCGCCGTTATGCATCCGCCGGCCGCCGGTCTTGGGGTCGCGGCGATAGCCGAAGGGGCTGGAAAACCGGACCGAGGCGTGCACGGGTTTGGCGAAGGGGGCCTTCTGCGCGGCCAGCCGATAGAGGTTGAGCTGATCCATCTGGTTCAGGAGCTTGTTGGCGCGCAGCTCGTCGGGGTCGGGTTGTTCGCCCCGGGTCGAAAAGGTGATCGGTGTCAGCGGGCCGCCCTGGCCGTCATAGCCGCGCCGCACCTGTTCAAGGATGCGGTCGGGCGCCATGCCGGCCTGGCGGAACATCTTGTTGAGAGGCTCGACCGAGACCGCCATCGCCTCTTCGAGCTGGCGGAAGATCTGGTCGTTGCGCTCGCGCATCAGCTTGATTTCGGTTTCCAGCGCGTCGCGTTCGTCCAGCGCGCTCTGGGCATCGGCGCGAACCTGGTCGCGCTCTTCCGCGGCCTCGGTCAGGGCGGCGGTCATGAAGGCCATCTGCGCCGGGGCGCTGGGGGCGGTGGCGGGGCTGGCGGCGCCCTCGTCCTTCAGCACGGCGAGGGTTTTGCGCGCGGTCTCGCGGTCGCGCATGGTCTGGCGCAGGGTCGACTGGATCACCTCGATGCCGGTCTCAAGCTCGTTGCGGCGGGTTTCCGACGAGAGCAGTTCCGACTGCATGAGCGAAATCTGTTCCAGCGCGCTGTTGAACCGGGCCTGGGCGGCGAGCGCCTCTTCGGCACGGGCGTCGCGTTCGGTCGAAAGCTGGTTCAGCCGTTGTTCGTACATGCGTTGATCGCGGCGGGCCTGTTCGCGGAAGTTGCCGGCGCCGATGCTGTCCATCAGCACGATGGCGCTGGCGACGATGGCCCAGGCGACGATCAGGAAGGTGCCGGCATAGGCGGCAAGCTGCGTCCCCGGTCTGAGGCGGATAAATCGTGTATCCGCATCCGATTTCAGAAAGACACGTCGTTCGGGGAAGTATTTCTCCAGAACCGCATGCAGCTTGATCGCGAATCTCGTGCGCAAGTCGTCGTCCTTGTCCCATCCCCGGACCTACCCGCACAGGCGGTCCGACCCCATGGGCCGATTGCATAACCGGGGGGGGACCATTGGGCAAGTTTGTTGGCCGCTGTTGCGCCAGATCATCGGCGGAGGATGGCCATTGGGCGAAAATCCGCCGACTTCAAGGGCTTGCCTGCGGGCGTCACGGCAGAGGCCGGGGCCGGGCGCGCCTGTCTGATTTTTCACCGCTTTGCCGGTATCTGGTCGGCCAGCGGCCAGTAGAAATCCGGCGGCAGCCCGGCCTCGGCGCGTTTTTCCTCGTTGAACGGGGGCTTTAGTGCCCCATGGAAGTATTTGCGCACCAGCGCGTGGAACACCTCCTTTGGGTCGGCATTCTCCCGACCACAGAGGAAATGGAACCATTTCGACCCATAGGCGACATGGCCCACTTCTTCGGCATAGATGGTTTCCAGCGCCTTCACCGCCTGATCAACTTCCGCTTTGCGGAAGATTTCGATCATTCCCGGCGTGACGTCGAGGCCACGCGCCTCAAGCACCATCGGCACCACGGCGAGGCGCCCCATCAGGTCGTCGGCGGTATCTTCGGCGGCGCGCCACATGCCGGCATGGGCGGGCAGGGCGCCGTAATGGCTGCCAAGCGCCTCTAGGCAGTCGCAGACAAGGTTGAAATGCTTGCTCTCCTCGTCGGCCGATTTCACCCAATCGTCGTAGAACCCGATCGGCATCGGCACATGTGAAAACCGGGCGATGATGTCCCAGTGCAGATCGACCGCGTTCAACTCGATATGCGCCACCGCATGCAGCAGCGCGATGCGTCCGGCGGGCGAACCGGGCTTGCGCTTGGGCACCTCGCGGGGGGAGAGGAGTTCCGGCCGCTCGGGGCGCTCGGGATGCCGGGGCGGGGCGGCGGTGCCGATCTCCATCGGGGCGGCACCAGCGCCGCGGGAGGCGAACCAGGCGGCGGCGTGCTGGCGGGACAGGGCAGTCTTGGCGCGCCCGTCGGGGGTGCGCAACACCGCCTCGGCGCGTTGGGCGAGAGAGAGGGGGGCTGTCATCGTCGTCTTTCCGGTGGAACGGCCGTCTTCAGGGGGCGTGCAGGGACGGCGCCTCCTTCAGGAGGCGTCGCCGGTTGCGCGTGGGGATCAGGCCTTGAGCGCCCGGACCGCCTCCAGCACCTCTTCGACATGGCCCGGCACCTTCACCTTGCGCCAGATGCGGGCGATCTTGCCCTCGGCGTCGATCAGGAAGGTTGATCGTTCGATCCCCATCGACGTCTTGCCGTACATGGTCTTTTCGACCCAGACGCCATAGGCCTCGCAGACTTGGCCGTCCTCGTCGGACAGCAGCGGCACCGTCAGCCCATGCTTGGCGACGAATTTGTCGTGCTTGGCCACGGTATCGCGCGAGATGCCGAAGATCTGGGCGCCGGCCTCGGCAAAGGTTTGCAAGTCTTCGGAAAAGCCGATGGATTCCTTGGTGCAGCCCGGCGTATCATCGCGCGGGTAGAAATAGAGCACGACGATGCCGCCGCGCAGGCCCGACAGGCTCACCTCTCCGCCGCCGTCGCGGGGCAGGGTGAAATCGGGGGCGGTATCGGACAGAACGGGCGATTGATCGGGCATCGGGCACTCCGCTGGCAATGAACTGGACTGATGGGTTCCATATTAGGCCGATTTCGGCAACCGGAAACCCCGGGGCATGCCCGCTGACGGGGGTGACCGGATGAGCGTGCCCGAGCCGAAGCCTCAACCGCCCCGGCGCCGCCGCGCCGCCCATGTCGCGCGGCGGGCGGGCATCTGGACCTTTCGCGGCACGCTGGTGATGGCGATCCTTGTGGGGGTGTCGGTCTATATGCTCGTGGGCACCCAGCTCCATACCCCGGATTGGCTGCGCGCGCGGGTCGAGGCGCGGATCGAACGCAGCCTGAACGGCCTGCAGATCAGCTTCGGTGATATCGAGATGGTGATCCGCAAGGGCTGGCGTCCGCGCCTCAGGCTGCGCGACGTGGTGTTGTCGCAGCCCGACGGGCAGGTGGTCGCGCAGCTTTCGAACGCCGAGGCGAGCCTGGCAATGCGCCCGCTGCTGCATGGTCAGGTGCAGCCCAAGCGGATTTCCCTGAG
Organism: Pseudodonghicola sp.; assembly: GCF_048268305.1. NCBI lineage: Bacteria > Pseudomonadati > Pseudomonadota > Alphaproteobacteria > Rhodobacterales > Paracoccaceae > Pseudodonghicola > Pseudodonghicola sp. Next base: position 74,151 of record NZ_JBLWVT010000006.1, on the reverse strand, counting down.
TGGCGTGCTGGCGACATTGCGGCGCGACCAGGACGGTGCGGTTTCGCTGGCCTTCGGGATGGGGACGGCGCCGGCGAAAAGCGCCGAAGGTCTGCCGCAGTTGATCGCCGGCTGGAACCGGCAGCTTCTCAATCCTCAGCTTGCCGCCCTAGTCAGCGTCGATGTCGACGCGGTCACCCTGCGGTATGAGGATACGGTCAGCGGCAAGGCCTGGACGTTGGATGGTGGTCGCCTCCGGCTGGATCGCAACGATCGGGACCTGCAGATCGGCGCCTCTTTCGCGCTGCTCAGCGGGCGCGATTACGCCAGCACGATCGAGGCCAATTACACCGCCCGCATCGGCGAGATGCAGGCGGGATTCGGCGTTTCCGTGCGCGATATCGACGCGGCCGACATCGCGGCGCAAAGCGTGGCGCTGGCCTGGCTCGACGTCTTGCGGGCGCCGATCTCGGGGGCGCTGAGGGGCAGTGTCAACGGCGACGGGACATTGGCGCCGCTCTCGGCGACCTTGCAGATCGGCGAGGGCGCCCTGCAGCCGACCGATGCGACCAGCCCGATCCCTTTCTCCGGCGCGCGCAGCTATTTCACCTATACCCCCGCCACCCATACGCTGGTGTTCAACGAGCTCTCGGTGGACAGCGCCTGGGGCTCCTCCTCGGGTGAGGGGCAGGCCTATCTTGGCGGGGTCGAGGACGGCCGGCTCGACGATCTGGTGGGGCAGTTCACCGTCAACCGGATGCAGCTCGACCCGGCGGGGCTTTATCCGCAGCCGCTGACGCTTGACGGCGGCCTGGTGGATTTCCGGCTGGAGCTGCATCCCTTCCGGCTGACCCTCGGGCAGATGTATGTGGTCGACGGCGACAGCGGCTTTCACCTGAAGGGCGAAGCCAGGGCCGGCAGTGAGGGCTGGCGGCTTTCGGTCGACGCCAAGGTCGACAAGATCACCCCCGAGCGTCTGCTCACCCTCTGGCCCGAGCGGGTGGCGCCGAAGCCGCGCGACTGGGTGGTGCAGAACATCAGCGCCGGCACCCTCTCCGACATCGACTTCGCTCTGCGATTGAAGGAAGGGCAGAAGCCCGAGATCTATGGCGATTTCGAATTCGCCGGCGCCAAGGTTCTCTATAACAAATTCCTGCCGCCCGCCGACGAGGCCTCCGGCGAGGTGACGCTGAACCGGGACAGGTTTGTCGTCAGCGCCGATGCCGGCACCGTCACCCCGGACGAGGGCGGCCCGATCGACATTGCCGGCACCTCCTTCATCATTCCCGATATCAGCATCAAGGACGACGCGCCGGCGGTGCTGCGGCTGCGGGCCGATGGGTCGATCACCTCGTTGATGGCGTTGCTGGCCGGTCCGCCCATCCATGCGCTGAAGGACACCGCCCTGCCGGTGGATCTGGCGCAGGGGCGGGCGCGGGTGGAGGGGACGATGTCCTTCCCGATGAAGCCGAAGATGAGCTACGAGGAGATGAGCTTTTATGCCGATGGCCGGCTCACCGATGTCTCGAGCACGGTTCTGGTGCCGGGGCAGACCTTGACCGCCTCGGCGCTCATGCTCGAGGCGGACCAGGGGCAGGTGCAGCTTTCCGGCACCGGCCGGATCGGGCAGCTTCCCATGGTGGCGCGCTGGACCCAGCCGATCGGCCCGGGCGCGCCCGGAACCAGCCGGGTCGAGGGCCAGGTGGAATTGTCGCAGAAGGCGGTCGACACCTTTTCGATCGGCCTGCCGGACGGCAGCCTCAGCGGCCAGGGCACGGCGCAGTTTACCCTGGATTTCGCCAAGGAGACGCCGCCAGTACTCAATCTGATCTCCGATCTGCGCGGCCTCGGACTGGCGATTCCGCAACTGAGTTGGCGCAAGCCCGAAGCCGACAGCGGCAGTCTCGCGGTGACGGTGCGTCTGGGCCCGCGTGCCGAGGTCGACCGGCTGGCGCTGAAGGCCTCGGGGCTGGAGGCCCTCGGCAGCGTGACCACCCTGCCGGGCGGCGGGATGGAACGGGCGCGGTTTTCCTCGGTCAAGCTCAATGGCTGGCTCGACGCCGGGGTGGAGCTGGTCGGCCGTGGCAAGGCGGCGCCGGAGGTGCATGTGCTCTCTGGCCGGCTCGATCTCAGGCGGGCGCGGTTCGGCAGTTCCAGCGGCGGCGGGAACGGCGGCAAACTGCAGGTCGCGCTGGACCTGCTGCAGATCAGCGACGCGCTGTCGCTGACCAGTTTTCAGGGCCAGTTCTCGACCTCGGGCGGGTTGTCGGGCCCCTTCGTCGGCTTGCTGAACGGGCAAACCACGGTCGCTGGCCGGATCGAGCCGAAATTCGGCCGCAGCGCCGTCTTCCTGACCTCGAAGGACGGCGGCGGGGTGTTCCGCTCTGCCGGGATTCTCAACCAGGCCTATGGCGGCGATTTCACCCTGTCGCTGCTGCCGGTGGCTGACAAGGAGGGCTATTTCGACGGCGTGCTCAAGGTGGTCGGCACGCAGGTCAAGGATGCCCCGGCGATCGCAGCGCTGTTGAACGCGGTCAGCGTCGTGGGCCTGTTCGACGAGGTTGCCGGCAATGGCATCCAGTTCGCCGAGGTCGACGCGAAATTCCGGCTGGAACCCGATCGGGTGGTGGTGCTGGAAAGCAGCGCCGTCGGCCCGTCGATCGGCCTGTCGATGGATGGCTATTACAACCTGAAGTCCGCGACGCTGGACATGCAGGGGGTGATTTCGCCGATCTACCTGCTCAACGCCATCGGCAGCGTGCTCTCGACCCGCAAGGGCGAGGGGATGATCGGCTTCAACTATTCGCTCAGCGGGCCGGCGGCCTCGCCCTCGGTCCAGGTCAATCCGCTGACCGGCCTGGCGCCTGGGATGCTGCGCAACCTGTTTCGCGGCGAACGGCCGAAGGTGGAGGGCGACGATTCCTTCGCCGTGCCCGATACGCCCGCGAGGCCGAATGGCTCTCCCGGTGCGCCGGTGCCGCATGGGCACAACCTGATCGACGGCGCGATGGGGGGCAAGTGACGGCTTGGCGGCCGCCTGCCGGTGATCTCTCTGATTGCCCCATGGTCAAAGGCCGCGCGCGGGCCTATAGCGCGGCGCATGAAACTCAGCGATTTTGATTTCCACCTGCCCGAGGCGTTGATTGCCACCCGTCCCGCCCATCCGCGCAGTTCGGCGCGGCTGCTGGTGGCCGAGGGGACCGCGATCACCGACGCCCATGTCTATGATCTGCCCGACTGGCTGCGCCCCGGCGACCGGCTGGTATTGAACGACACCAAGGTGATCCCGGCGCGGCTGAGCGGTTTGCGCCATCGCTCGGGGGCGCAGGGCGACACCGCCGCGCGGATCGAGGCGACGCTGCTGGAGCCGCGCGCCGATGGCTGCTGGCTGGCACTGCTGAAACCCCTGAAGAAAATCCGCGTGGGCGAGGAGATCGTCTTTTCCGGCGATCTTTCCGCAACGCTGGAGGCGGTCGAGGACGGTCAGGCGCATCTGCGCTTCAACCTCACGGGCGGTGATTTCGATGCCGCCCTGGCCGAGGCCGGCGCCATGCCGCTGCCGCCCTATATCGCCGCCAAGCGTGCGGCGGACGAGCAGGACAAGACCGATTACCAGACGGTCTGGGCCAGGAACCTGGGCGCCGTCGCGGCGCCGACGGCGTCCCTGCATTTCGATGAGCCGCTGCTGCGGCGGCTGGCCGAGATCGGGGTGGGCTTCACCTATGTCACGCTTCACGTCGGCGCCGGCACCTTCCTGCCGGTCAAGGCCGATGACGTGACCACCCACAGGATGCATGCCGAATGGGGCCAGGTCAGCGAAACGGCCGCTGCCGAGATCGCCGCGACCAAGGCCGCCGGCGGGCGGGTGATCCCGGTCGGCACCACCGCGCTCAGGCTGATCGAGACGGCGGCGCGGGAGACGGGCGCCATCGCGCCTTGGGAGGGTGAGACCGACATCTTCATCTATCCCGGATTCCGCTTCCGGGTCACCGATGCCCTGATGACCAATTTCCACCTGCCGAAATCGACCCTGCTGATGCTGGTCTCTGCCCTGATGGGGCAGCAGACCATTCGGCGCATCTATGACCATGCGGTGGCGGGGGGGTATCGCTTCTTCTCCTATGGCGACGCGTCGCTGCTGATTCCGGAACCGGGCGGGGACGCACACTAGACGGGTCGCGAATGCGACATGACCTGTCGCCTATGGCGCGGACGTGCTAGGCAGGGGGCTTTAGCACGGCCGGACCTGTCCGGCATGCACGCGGGATCGGCAAACGGAGGCCCCGATGAAACAAGTCCTGTCCAGCGCCTGGGCGCTGCTGCTGGGGGTCGGCCTGTTGATGATCGGCAACGGTCTTCAGGGCACGTTGCTGGGCGTGCGCGGCGAGATCGAGGGGTTCTCGACCCTGCAGATGTCCTTTGTGATGTCGGCCTATTTCGTCGGCTTCCTCGGCGGCTCGCGGTTGACGCCCGAGATGATCCGAAGGGTTGGTCATGTACGGGTCTTCGCGGCGCTGGGGTCCTTCATCTCGGCGGTGATGATCCTCTATCCGGTTTTCACCGATCCCATCGTCTGGTCGCTGGGGCGGGTGGTGATCGGATTCTGCTTCTCGGGAGTCTATGTCACCGCCGAAAGCTGGTTGAACAACGCGTCGGACAACGAGAACCGCGGCAAGGCGCTGTCGCTTTACATGATCGTGCAGACCGCTGGCATCGTCACCGCCCAGGCGCTGATGCTGCTGGGCGATCCGGCGGGCTTTGACACCTTCGTCTTGGCCTCGGTGGTGATCTCGGTCTCCTTTGCGCCGATTCTGCTGTCGATCAGTCCGACGCCCGCCTTCGCCACCACCAAACCGATGAGCCTGAAACAACTCATGCGCACCTCGCCGCTGGGCTGTGTCGGCATGTTCCTGATGGGCGGCGTCTTTGCGGCGCAATTCGGGATGAGCGCGGTCTATGGTGCCAGCGTCGGGCTCAGCATGGTGGAGATTTCGGGCTTCGTCGCGACCTTCTATGTCGGCGCGCTGATCATGCAGTACCCGCTCGGCTGGGTCTCCGACCGGATGGACCGGCGGCTGTTGATCCTGCTGGTTGCCGCCGCCGGCGGGCTGGGATCGGTGCTGGGGATGGCGCTTGGCGGGGTCTATGCGCTGCTGCTGGCCGCCGCCTTCCTGATCGGGGGCATGACCAACCCGCTCTATTCCCTGCTGATCGCCTATACCAACGATTATCTTGAGCCCGACGACATGGCGGCCGCCTCGGGCGGGTTGCTCTTCATCAACGGTTTGGGGGCGATCGCCGGGCCGCTGATCACTGGCTGGCTGATGGGCGACGAGGTTTTCGGCCCCCCGGGCTTTTTCCTGCTGATGACCGGGCTTCTGTTCGCACTGGCGGTTTACGCGCTTTATCGGATGACCCAGCGCCCCTCGATCCCGGTCGAGGATACCGGGACATTCACCACGGTTTCGCCGGCTTCGACCCCGGTGGCGATGGAACTGGCGCAGGAATATACCATCAACGCCGATCAGGAGGTGCAAGACGCTCTGGTCGCCCAGGCCGAGCGGGCGGGGGAGGACGCGGCTTGAGTTTTGGCGCGGAATATTGTGAGCTGTCGCCAGTCGTCGCTGTCACCGCAGTGTTACAGAGGCGCCGGCTGCGCTAGGGGTTTGGAGAGGCGCAAGGGAGGAAGGCCGATGGTTGGTCCCGATGAGATTCTGAAATTCTGGCTCGACGAGGCGGGCCCGGCGAAATGGTACGTGGAGGAGGATGCGCTGGATGAGGAGATCCGGCGCCGTTTCCTGACCACCTGGGAGGCGGTGGGCGAGGGGCGGTTCTCGCTCTGGCTGACCTATCCCAGCGGGGTGCTGGCCTATATCATCTTGGCCGATCAGTTCCCCCGCAACATGTTCCGCGGCGACCCGCGATCCTTTGCCACCGACCGCGCCGCGATCACTGCGGCCAAGGCGGCGATCGCCAAGGGCTGGGACATGAAGATCGACGAGCCGGCGCGGCAGTTCTTCTATCTGCCGCTGATGCATTCGGAATGCGTCACCGATCAGGACCGCTGCGTGCGGCTGATGTTAGAGCGTATGCCCGAAACCGGTGCCGACAACATGACCCATGCCCGTGCCCATCGCGAGGTGATCCGGCGTTTCGGCCGCTTCCCCTATCGCAATGCCGCCTTGGGGCGCAGCCCGACCACTCTGGAACAGGCCTATCTGGCCGAGGGTGGCTATGGGCAGACGCTCAGGGAACTGCAGAAGGCGGGCTGAGGTTCCCCTTGTCGGGCTGAGCCCGGGCTCAGCCCTCCTCGGGCTTCGGCATCACGCAGCCGCGCAATTCGGTGGCCCGGACCATCACCCGGTCCACCCCGGTGGTGATGGCGCGATCCATCAACTCTCCCGGCAGGTTGGCAAGATGGGTCAACCGGCTTTGGGCCATTTCCATCCGCGCGTCGAGCGTGTCGAGCCGTGCATTCATCAGGGTGATCGCGGCGGGGGATTCGGCGCCCTTGTCCCATTCCAGCCGGGCCAGCGTGGCGCGCATGTCCTCGAGCTTGGCGGTCATGTCCTTCAGATCATTGCGCAGCGGAGCCACGATCTGCTGACCCAAGGTGAAGTCATGCATCACTGCCTGTGTCGTGATGGATACGCGCCAGAACAGGAACAGACAGATCGCGGCCAGGATCAATGTGGCGTTCAACAGGGCAAGCAGCAGGTCTTTGATGACTTTTGCCATGAATGTCTCATACTCTCTAAACGATAACCGGGTGATAGCCGACGCCGTTCTGCGGCTTCCAATGGGCGGGATCGTTTCAGATGACGGCCCGGCAGGGAAGCGAAATCGGCGGTCTCCCGTTGCTCCCCGCGCGCGGGGGCGCGTTTTTACGCCTGCTGGCGATTTCTCCGCTGCGCGGTTGTTGCAGAGGTGGATATGGTAGTTTAATGTTAAACTAGTTCTGGAACTCATCTGCGCCGGGGGATTGCCATGGCCGCCAAAACATTTGATCTGATCGTCATCGGGGCCGGGCCGGGCGGCTATGTCGCCGCCATCCGGGGGGCACAGCTCGGGCTGAACGTCGCCGTTGTCGAACGCGAGCATCTGGGTGGTATCTGCCTGAACTGGGGGTGCATCCCGACCAAGGCGCTGCTGCGCTCGGCCGAGGTGTTCCACCTGATGGAGCGCGCCAAGGAGTTCGGGCTCTCCGCCGACAAGATCGGCTATGATCTTGGCGCCGTGGTGAAACGCTCGCGCGGGGTGGCCAAGCAGCTTGCCGGCGGGGTGGGGCACCTGCTGAAGAAGAACAAGGTCACCGTCATCATGGGCGAGGCGACGCTGCCGGCCAAGGGCAAGGTCAGCGTCAAGACCGACAAGGGCGCCGAGGAGCTGGCGGCCAAGAACATCATCCTCGCCACCGGCGCCCGCGCCCGCACCCTGCCGGGGCTGGAGGCCGACGGTGATCTGGTCTGGACCTACAAGCACGCGCTGAACCCGCCGCGGATGCCGAAGAAACTGCTGGTCATCGGATCGGGCGCCATCGGCATCGAATTCGCCAGCTTCTTCAACACGCTCGGTGCCGATACCACGGTGGTCGAGGTGATGGACCGGGTGCTGCCGGTGGAAGACGCCGAAATCTCTGCCTTCGCCAAGAAGCAGTTCGTCAAGCAGGGCATGAAGATCATGGAGAAATCCATGGTCAAGCAACTGGACCGGGCGCCGGGCAAGGTGACCGCCCATATCGAGACCGGCGGCAAGGTCGAGACGATGGAGTTCGACACGGTGATCTCCGCCGTGGGCATCGTCGGCAATGTCGAAGGCCTGGGGCTGGAGGCGCTGGGGGTCAAGATCGACCGCACCCATGTGGTGGTCGACGACTATTGCCGGACCGGCATTGAGGGGCTCTATGCCATCGGCGATATCGCCGGGGCGCCCTGGCTGGCGCATAAGGCCAGCCACGAGGGCGTCATGGTGGCCGAGCTGATCGCGGGTCAGCATCCGCATCCCGTTCGCCCCGAAAGCATCGCCGGCTGCACCTATTGCCAGCCGCAGGTGGCATCGGTCGGCTATACCGAGGCCAAGGCGAAAGAGCTGGGCTATGACATCAAGGTCGGCCGCTTCCCCTTCATCGGCAATGGCAAGGCCATCGCGCTTGGTGAGCCCGAGGGGATGATCAAGACCATCTTTGACGCCAAGACCGGCGAACTTCTGGGCGCCCATATGGTCGGCGCCGAGGTGACCGAGCTGATCCAGGGCTATGTCATCGGCCGCACGTTGGAGACCACCGAGGTCGAGCTGATGAACACCGTCTTCCCGCATCCGACGCTGAGCGAGATGATGCATGAGGCGGTGCTGGACGCCTACGGCCGCGCGATCCACTTCTGATCCAAGTCCGATCCGCCTGTTTGAAACCCCCGCCCGGAGAGAGACCGGGCGGGGGTCTTCTTATTCCACCGTCACGCTCTGCGTCGCGAAGACGCGTTCGCCCGCCACGGTCGAGACATAGCGCAGCTCATAGGCGCCGGGCTGATCGGGGACCGGCACGTCGACGGGGCTGCCGGCCGAGGTATAGGCATAGGTGACATAGCCCAGCGGCCCGTCGCCCGGGGTGACGAAGGCGATGTAATCGGTGTCATGAGCCGGCCCGTCGAAGGCGACCGACAGGGTGCCGCCCGCCGGGGCGGTGGTGGCGGCGGTCAGGCTGGCGGGGATATCGGTCACCGTCACCACCTGCCGCGCGGCGATCGAGCTGTCCTGGCCGACGATATAGCGGATCTCATAGTCACCGGGTTCCAGCGGCATCCGCAGCGGCAGCGGGTTGCCGTCGCGGACATAGGCATAGGTGACATGGGCGTTGCCATCGCCCCCTGGGGCCGCCACGGTCAGGAAATCCTCGGCAAAGCCGCCACCGGTCCAGGTGATCTGTTGCAGGCTGCCGACCGGGGCCATCGCCGGCCCCTCGACCGAAAAGGCGCGTTCGGTCACGGTGATCGGGGTTTTTGCCAGCACCTGCATGCCCTCCGCCAGGATATAGCGGATGACATAGTCGCCCGGCTCTGCCGGCAGGCGCAGCTGCAGCGGGCTGCCCTTCTGGGTGTATGCATAGGTGGCATAGACGCCGCTGTCCGCATCGGGGCGGGCGGTGTCGATATAGTCCATCTTGGCATCCGGGCCGGTCCAGGTGACTGGCACCGTGCTCCCGGCGGGGCCACTGGCCGGGGCGGTCAGGCTGGCCTCGGGCAGTGCCGCGGCAAAGGTGATCTCCACCGGCACGGCAGTGTCCGCACGCAGGTTCACGCGGCGCTCCTCCACCGCCTCGTCGCTCAGGCGCAGGGCGCGGACGATATAATCGCCCGGCGGTAGTTCCGCCGCGCCGGAAGCCACCTGCGTGGCGTCGATCACCTGCTGCCCGTCGGCGGTGAAGATTTCCCAGACCACATCGGCGTCGCGAGTTTCCTCGCCAAAGGTCTCATGCGCGGCAAAGGTGATCTGGCCGGGCAGCGACGGCGGTGGCGGTGCCGCAGGGGCAGGGGGTTCGGCACTGGCGATCTGCTGCAGGGCGGTGGCGAGTTCGGCGGCGTTGCCGGCGGTGCGGAAGCTGCCGCCGGTCTCTTGCGCCAGACATTGCATCTGCGCCAGGGCGTTCGGATCGTCGACGTCGAAGCCCACCACATGGGCGGTGAAATCGACGCCCGCCTGTTCCAAAGCGCGGGCGGTGGCGCAGGGATCGGCGTCGCAGGTCTCCACCCCGTCGGAGACCAGGATCACCACCGCCTTCGCCTCGGTATAGCGCAGCGCCTCGGCGGCCTGTTTCACCGCGTCGAGCATCGGCGTCTTGCCCTTGGGGCTGACGCCCTGGACCGCTTCGGCGATCCGGGCGCGGGTGCTGGGGGCCGGGGGGACAAGGGTTTCAATATCGCTACAGTCGCCCTTGCGCCGGTGGCCATAGACGGTCAGCCCCAGCGGCTGATCCTCGGGCAGGGAGGCGAGCAGATCGGCCACCACCTCCTTGGCGATGTCGATCTTGGGCGTGCCGTCGATCTGCCCCCACATGGAGCCCGATCCGTCCAGCACGAGAATGGTCGAAGGCGGTTGGTCGGCCAGCGCCATGGGGGCAAAGGCCAGCGCCGGCCCCAGGGCCAGCGCGGCGGCGGAAATGCGTCGCATCAATCTTGTCCTCTAATCCGGCGCGAAACAGCGCCGATCCGTCCTGAAAATTCTGAAATACCGGAGAGAGATTAGAGGGCAGAGACCGCGGAAATCAATCGGGACTCGCCGTCAGGGGGAACTGGCGGGGCGCTTTCCCCCCGCCAAATCCGCCGTGGTTCAGCCGCGCTCGACCTCGCCGCCGGCCTGGACCCAATTGCCGAGACCGCCGATATTGTGGCAATCGGCATAGCCGAGGTGTTCCAGGATCTGTACCGCCCGGCCCGACCGGCCGCCGCTGGCGCAATAGCAGGCGATCTTGCTGTCGGGGGTCAGCTTGCCGCAGAAATCCGGATGGCGCGGATCGGCCATGTCCTGCAGCCGCATCAGCGGCAGGTGCAGCGCGCCCTTGGCCTTGCCGGACATCGCCACTTCACCCTGTTCGCGCACGTCGATGACGATCACATCGCCGGCCTTGGCGCCGGCCACGGCCTCGGCCGCAGTCATGCCCGGTTTGCGCGCTTGTCTGAAAAACATTCTCTGGTGCCTTTCCTCAGTCTCTCGGCCGCCTCCCGGCCAGTCGCCTGCGATATAACATTCGAGATTTGGAATACAATGTCTCCGAAACGCAAAACGGCGATTGTTCACCTTACGTTCACTCTTTTGGGTTGGAGACTCGGCCGCGCTCGCCTATCTCTGGGGCAGGTTTTGCGGGGATGTCATGGCCGAGTTGAAGAACATCGAGGTGCGCGGCGCGCGCGAGCACAATCTGAAGGGGATCGACGTGGATATTCCGCGCGACGAGCTGGTGGTGATCACCGGCCTGTCGGGCTCGGGCAAATCCTCGCTCGCCTTCGATACCATCTATGCGGAAGGGCAGCGGCGCTATGTCGAAAGCCTGTCGGCCTATGCCCGGCAGTTCCTCGACATGATGGAAAAGCCGGATGTGGATCACATCAGCGGCCTGTCCCCGGCGATCTCGATCGAACAGAAGACCACCAGCAAGAACCCGCGCTCGACCGTCGGCACGGTGACCGAGATTTACGACTATCTCCGCCTGCTCTTCGCCCGCGCCGGTACGCCCTATAGCCCCGCCACCGGCCTGCCGATCGAGGCGCAGCAGGTGCAGGACATGGTCGACCGCGTCATGGCGCTCGAGGCAGGAACGCGCGGCTATCTGCTGGCGCCGATCGTGCGCGACCGCAAGGGCGAGTACAAGAAGGAGTTCCTGGAGCTTAGGAAGCAGGGGTTCCAGCGGGTCAAGGTGGATGGAGAGTTCCACGAGCTTGACACGCCGCCGACGCTCGACAAGAAATTCCGCCACGACATCGACGTGGTGGTCGACCGCATCGTGGTGCGCGATGGGATGGAAACCCGGCTGGCCGACAGTTTCCGCACCGCGCTGGATCTGGCCGACGGTATCGCCGTGCTGGAAACCGCCCCGCGCGAAGGCGAGGCGGAGCCACAGCGGATCACCTTTTCCGAGAATTTCGCCTGCCCGGTCTCCGGCTTCACCATTCCCGAGATCGAGCCGCGGCTGTTCTCCTTCAACGCCCCCTATGGTGCCTGCCCTGAATGTGACGGGCTGGGGGTGGAGCTGTTCTTCGACGAACGGCTGGTGGTGCCCGACCAGACCCTGAAGGTGGCCGACGGCGCGCTGGCCCCCTGGCGCAAGGGCAAGTCGCCCTATTTCCTGCAGACGATCGAGGCGATCGCCAAGCATTACGGTTTCGACAAGAACGCCCGGTGGAAGGATCTGCCGCGCAAGGTGCAGCAGGTGTTCCTCTATGGCTCGGGCGATGAGGAGATCCTGTTCCGCTATGACGAGGGCGGCCGGATCTATCAGGTCACCCGCGTCTTCGAGGGCGTGATCCCGAACATGGAGCGCCGGTATCGCGAAACGGATTCGAACTGGATCCGCGAGGAATTCGAACATTATCAGAACAACCGCCCCTGTCAGAGCTGCGGCGGCTATCGGCTGAAGCCCGAGGCGCTGGCGGTCAAGATCGGCGGGTTGCACATCGGCCAGGTGGTGGAGATGTCGATCAAGCAGGCGCATGGCTGGATCGGCACCGTGCCGGAGAGCCTGAGCAAGCAGAAGAACGAGATCGCCCGCGCCATTCTTAAGGAAATCCGTGAACGGCTGGGGTTCCTGAATAACGTCGGCCTCGATTACCTGACGCTCAGCCGCAACGCCGGCACGCTGTCGGGCGGGGAAAGCCAGCGGATCCGGCTGGCCAGCCAGATCGGCTCGGGCCTGACCGGCGTGCTCTACGTGCTGGACGAGCCGTCGATCGGGTTGCACCAGCGCGACAACGACCGGCTGATCGAGACGCTGAAGAACCTGCGCGATCAGGGCAATACGGTGATCGTGGTGGAGCATGACGAGGATATGATCCGCCAGTCGGATTACGTCTTCGACATCGGCCCCGGCGCCGGGGTGCATGGCGGCACCGTGGTGGCCCATGGCACGCCGGAGCAGATCGCCGCCGATCCCGCCTCGCTCACCGGGCAGTATCTGGCCGGCACCCGCTGCATTCCGGTGCCCGCCGAACGGCGCAAGGGCAACGGCAAGGCGATCACCGTGGTCAAGGCCAGCGGCAACAACCTCAAGAACGTCACCGTCGATTTCCCGCTGGGACAGTTCGTCTGCGTCACTGGCGTGTCGGGGGGCGGCAAGTCGACCCTGACGCTGGAGACGCTGTTCAAGACCGCCTCGATGCGGCTGAACGGCGCCCGCCAGACGCCGGCGCCCTGCGAGACGATCAAGGGGCTGGAGCTGCTCGACAAGGTGATCGACATCGACCAGCGCCCGATCGGCCGCACGCCGCGGTCGAACCCGGCCACCTATACCGGCGCCTTCACCCCGATCCGCGACTGGTTCGCGGGTCTCCCCGAGGCCAAGGCGCGTGGCTACAAGCCCGGGCGGTTCAGCTTCAACGTCAAGGGCGGCCGCTGCGAGGCCTGCCAGGGCGATGGGGTGATCAAGATCGAGATGCACTTCCTGCCCGACGTCTATGTCGAATGCGAGACCTGCAAGGGCAAGCGCTATAACCGCGAGACGCTGGAAGTCACCTTCAAGGGCAAGAGCATCGCCGATGTTCTCGACATGACGGTCGAGGAGGCGCAGGAGTTCTTCAAGGCGGTGCCCTCGATCCGCGAGAAGATGGATGCGCTGATGCAGGTGGGCCTTGGCTATATCAAGGTCGGACAGCAGGCGACCACCCTTTCGGGCGGCGAGGCGCAGCGGGTCAAACTGTCGAAGGAACTGAGCCGACGGTCGACCGGCCGCACGCTCTATATCCTCGACGAGCCCACCACGGGGCTGCATTTCGAGGATGTGAAGAAGCTGCTCGAAGTGCTGCACGAATTGGTCGATCAGGGCAATTCGGTGGTGGTGATCGAACATAATCTCGACGTCATCAAGACCGCCGATCACATCATCGACATCGGCCCGGAAGGCGGCGACGGCGGTGGCACCGTGGTGGCCGAAGGCACCCCGGAAGAGGTGGCGGCCAATCCGCTCAGCCATACCGGACGCTATCTGAAACCGCTGCTCGACGCCAAGCGGGTGGCGGCGGAATGAGCGGCCCGCAGCCGCTTGGTCTGGCGCTGGGATCGGGTGGTGCCCGCGGCTGGTGCCACATTGGCGTGCTGCGCGAGCTGGAGCGTCTGGGCGCCCGGCCGGCGATGGTTGCCGGCTGTTCGATGGGGGCGCTGATCGGCGCCGCCTGGGCGGCCGGGCGGCTTGATGCGCTTGAGGATTGGGCCCGCGGGCTGACCACCACCAGCTTCATGGGAATGATCGACCTGCGGTTCGATCGCAGCGGGCTGATGCGGGGCGGCGCGATCATGGAGCTTTTGGCCGATCTTGGCCTGCCGGAGCGGATCGAGGATTTGCAGGTGCCCTATGCCGCCGTCGCCACTGATATGGCCGCCGGTCGCGAGGTCTGGCTGCGCCAGGGGTCTTTGGCCGATGCGGTCCGCGCCTCGATCTCCTTGCCGGCGATCCTTTGTCCGCATCGGGTCGAGGGGCGCTGGCTGCTCGACGGTGGGCTGATCAACCCGGTTCCCGTCTCTGCCGCCCGCGCGCTCGGGGCCGGGCGGATCCTCTCGGTCAATCCCAACGACAAGGGCGGCGGGCCGCTGTGGGAACCCACCGAGGGGCGGCTCTGGACCGCGCTCAGCGCACCGGAGCTGCTGGACAAGCTTCCCGATCCGCTGCGCCGCATGCTGCCGGAACGCAGCAAGGAGCCGATGGCGCCGGATTATTTCGACGTGGTCTCGGCCTCGATCGACGTGATGACGGAATATCTGCGCAAGACCCGCGAGGCTGCGGACCCGGCCGATCTGGCGCTGGCGGCGCAGCTCACCGACATGTCGACGCTGGAGTTCTATCGCGCCGGCCATGCCATCGACGAAGGCGCCCGGATTGCGCGCGCGGCCGAAGATCGGATCACGGCGCTGCTGCGCTAGGCGTTATTCGGTCTTGCGGGTGTTCAGTTTCAGCAGGCTGTAAAGCGGGCAATAGCCGATCAGCCCGGTTGCCATCGGCAAGAGGCCGAGGAGAAAGAACTCGCTGCCGCGCGCGGGGGAAAAGACCGTATAGCAGATCAGCAATGCGATCCCCAGAAGGATGCGCCCGATGCGGTCGATGGTGCTCATATTGGGGGTAAACATTGGGCTTGCTCCGTTACGCTAATGCACTCCTGCGATATCAGCGCGGTCGGCTTAAGGAAGCATGAAGACCCGGCCGTCGCGGCGGGAAAGAGTTGCGAAAATTCTCCGGATCGCGCGCGGCGCACCTTGGTGGCGGGGGCAAGGCCTATCCCCCGGACCGATGAAACCTCCGTCAAAGCAGGGGGCGAAATCGGGGGAAGCCGTGGTTTCCTGTCTTGCCCGAAGGTTTGCCCTCCGGGGGAGGCGCGCTTGCCATAGCCTGAGCCGCCGGTCGAGAAGGCGCAGCGAGAGGCCGAAACCGCCCTGGCCGCGGGGCATGGCCCGGCGGCGCAGGGCGAGGGCTATCCGATCAGGTCGTGCGGATGTGATCGCGCCAATGATCATGGAGCTGTTCGACATTGCCGCTGGTCAGCATGGGCATTGCGCCCTGCAACTGATCTTCGGACCAGTCCCACCATCTCATTTCAAGCAGAAGGGCGACGATCCTGTCCTCGAATCTCCTGCGGATGACTCTGGCCGGGTTGCCTCCGACGATCGCATAGGGGTCCACATCGCGGGTCACCATCGCGCGCGTGCCGATCACCGCGCCATCGCCGATTGTCACCCCCGGCAGGATGATCGCCTCGGCGCCGATCCAGACGTCATTGCCGATCACGGTGTCGCCAGCCGGGAGAAAGCCATTTGCGGCCCCTTCGAATGCCGGCACCTCTGACATCCAATAGAAGGGAAAGGTGCTGATCCAGTCGTTCCGGTGCCCCTGGTTGCCCGCCATGATGAAGGCCGCCCCCGATCCGATGGAACAGAAACTGCCGATCACCAGGCGGTCAATGCCTTCGTCCGGCAAGAGGTATCGGGCGCAGTCGTCGAAGCTGTGGCCGTGATAGTAGCCCGAATAGTAGCTGAACCGTCCGACAATGATGTTCGGGTTGGTGACCTGCTTGTCGAGCGTCACGCCGCGGAAGGGGCTTTCGAAGTGGTTTTTCATTTGCGGGTCTCTGAATGTCTTGAGTGTTCGCGCGCAGGCGAAAACGACGCTGCCGCCAAGGGCGACGCGCGACTGCCCCGGTTCAAAACGCAGGGCGTTATTCAGATGGTTCGGTCCGCTGACGGCATGGGGGCCTGATAACACCGCATGAAACTGCCGCCGATCATAGGCGAGATGGGACCCGATGCAAGCTGGACGCCCTGCGGATGCTCGACCCGAGCCCGATCCGATCCGCGGGACGCCCTATCTTTTCACTTCAAAGGCTTGCGACCGGCGCCGCGGCTCAGTTCAGAATCGCCGCCACGGCGCCGATCAGGTTCAGCACCTTTCTGGTGTCGGGGTCGACGCGATAGATGTAATCGCCCACCCGGTAATAGCTCTGGTTGGGATCGAGCCCATAGCGCCCGGGATTGCCGATCACGATGTAATCGCCGCTGATGACATCACCCCGGCCATAGATCTTCTGCGCCTGGCCCGGTGGCAGGCAACCGTTCTGCTTCTTCGCCAGCCCGGGCGGGCAGCCCTTGGCACCGCCGGCCTCGGCGGTCAGCGGGGCCAGCGCCAGCAGGGCGGCGGCCAGGATCGGGATTGTCTTGCGCATGGCTGTACCTCCGTTAGCTGCCCGGGATCTGACGCTGTCGCGGCAGGCTGCCAAGGGGCAAAGGCGGGGAGGCAGGCGCGCCGGCGGTCTGCCGCCGGATTTCACGCGAAACCCAGGGTGTTTTGGGCGAAAGGCCGCCGGCAAGGGGCTGCGGCGGCCTTTGTCTTTGGGAATTATTCGCGGTGACGCTTTTCGAACCGGGGCAGCATGGCGCTGAAATCCATGCCCTTGCCGTCCTCGGTCTCGACGAATTGGGCATAGAGCTGCTGCGCCAGCGCCCCCATCGGGGTGTCGGCATCGGCGCTTTCGGCCGCCTGCTGGCTGAGCCGCAGATCCTTCAGCATCAGTTCCGAGGCGAAACCGGGTTTATAGCCGTTGTCCGCCGGGCTTTGCGGGCCGACACCGGGGGCGGGGCAATAGGCGTTCATCGTCCAGCTATAGCCCGAGGAGGTAGAGACCACGTCGAACATCTTTTGCCGGTCGAGCCCCAGCTTGTCGGCCAGCGCAAAGGCCTCGCAGGTGGCGATCATGGTGACGCCGAGGATCATGTTGTTGCAGATCTTGGCGGCCTGACCGGCACCGGCGTCGCCGCAATGCACCGCCTTCTGCCCCATGATGTCAAAGAGCGGCTTGGCAACCGCGAAAGCCTGATCCGAACCGCCGGCCATGAAGGTCAACGTGCCGGCGGTGGCGCCGCCGACGCCGCCCGAGACCGGCGCATCCACCGCCAGAAGCCCGGCGGCCTCGGCTTCGGCCGCGACCGCCCGGGCGCTGTCCACATCGACGGTGGAGCAATCGACCAGGCAGGCGCCTGCCGTCATCGCCGGGATCACCTGTGCCGCCACGTCGCGCAGGATGGCGCCATTGGGCAGCATGGTGATCACCACATCGGCGCCTGTGGCGGCCTCGGCCGCCGATCCGGCCATGGTCACGCCGTCGATCTGCACCGGGGCCATGTCGAACCCGGTCACCTCATGCCCGGCCTTGGCCAGATTGGCCGCCATCGGCCCGCCCATGTTGCCAAGCCCGATAAATCCGATCTTCATCATCCTCTCCTCCCCTTTGAACGTCAGCGCCGCCTCTCCCAGCGGTGCGAGCATGTCTTCCACCGCCGCCGCGGGCAGCGTTTCAAGGCTGTGGCGCCACTGCGGATTGCGATCCTTGTCGATCAGCTGCGCCCGCACGCCTTCCAGGAAATCGCTTTCCGGCTGCGACCGCCAGGTAAAGCGATATTCCAGCTCCAGCGCCTGGCGGATGGTGGCCTCCTCAAGGCGCAGGCGGGCCAGCATCTCCAGCGTGCAGGCCATCGACAGCGGCGAATTGCGGTGGACCGCCTTGCTCGCGCTGGTGGCGATCTCCCCCTCCGCCGCGTCGAGCGTGGCGACGATCTCGGCCAATGTCCGGTCGGCGAACAGCCGGTCGATCTCGGCCCGATGCTGGGCGAGCGCGCCTTGCGGCGCCTCGGCCGCATGGGCCGCCACACGTGCAGCATCGCCCGAGGCCTCCAGCTCCTGGATCAGATCGCCCCAGGCGTCGCGCGGGATATAGTGATCGGCAAAGCCTGCCAGGATGGCATCGCCCGGACCCATTCGCGCCGCGGTCAGCCCAAGGTATTCGCCGATCCGCCCCGGTGCGCGGGACAACAGATAAGTGCCGCCGACGTCGGGGATCAGACCGATCCCGGCCTCGGGCATGGCGATCTGGCTGGTCTCGCAAACCACCCGGTGGCTGCCATGGCAGCCGATGCCAACGCCGCCGCCCATGGTAAAGCCCTGCATCAGGCTGACCACCGGCTTGGGGTAATCGGCGATATAGGCGTTCAGCCGATATTCGTCGCGCCAGAAGTCGCGGGCATAGCTGTAATCGCCGGTGATGCCGGTGCGATAGAGCTCGGCCACATCGCCGCCGGCGCAAAAGGCCTTGTCACCAACCGCGTCGATGATGACCAGCGCCACCGCGTCGTCCTCGGCCCATTGCCGCATCGCGGCCTCGATCGCCAGGCACATGTCATAGCTCAGCGCGTTCAGCGCCTGCGGCCGGGTGAAGGTGACGCGGCCGGCGCGGCCGGTGACGCGGATGTCGATATCGTCGGTCATGGTCGGGCCTTTCAGCGGTTGGCCAGCAGGTGGCGCGCCACGATCACGCGCATGATCTCGTTGGTGCCTTCGAGGATCTGATGCACCCGCAGGTCGCGGACAAGCTTCTCGATCCCGTAATCGGCCAGATAGCCATAGCCACCATGCAGCTGCAGACACTGGTCCACCACCTTCGATCCGGCCTCGGTGACGAATTTCTTCGCCATGGCGCAGAACTTGGTGGCGTCCGGCGCGCCCTGGTCCAGTTTCCACGCCGCCTGGCGCAGGAAGGTGCGGGCCGCCTGCAGCTCGATCTCCATATCCGCCAGCCGGAACTGCAGCGCCTGGAACTGGTCGATCGACTGGCCGAAGGCCTTGCGTTCGGACATATATTGCAGCGTCTGGGTCAGCGCGGTCTGCGCCGCACCGAGCGAGCAGGCCGAGATATTCAGCCGGCCGCCATCGAGCCCGGCCATGGCGTATTTGAAGCCGTCGCCCTCGATGCCGATCAGGTTCTCCGCCGCCACCTGGCAATCGTCGAACTGCACCTGCGCGGTGGGCTGGGCACGCCAGCCCATCTTGTCCTCGAGCCCGCCGAAACTCAGCCCGGCGGCGCCGTCCTCGACATAAAGCGCGGAAACCCCCTTGGGCCCGTCGCCGCCGGTGCGCACCATGCAGACATAGGCATCGGAATAGCTGCCGCCGGAGATGAAGGCCTTGGTGCCGTTCAGCACATAGCCGGCATTGGTCTTCTCCGCCCGGGTCTTCAGCGCGGCGGCATCCGATCCCGATCCCGGTTCGGTCAGGCAATAGGACAGCACCGTCTTCATGCTGACCGCATCGGCCAGCACGCGCGCCTTCAGGTCGTCGCTGCCGAAACTGTCGATCATCTTGGCGCACATGTTGTGGATCGACAGGAAGGCCGCGACCGAGGGGCAGGCCATCGACAGCGCCTCGAACACCAGGGTCGCGTCCAGCCGGCTGAGCCCGGCGCCGCCCGAGGCCTCCGAGACATAGAGCCCGCCAAAGCCCAGTTCGCCCACTTCCGGCCAGAGGTCTTTCGGAATGGTGCCCGCGGCTTCCCAGGTTCGGGCATGGGGGGCGATCCGATCCTGCCCGAAGTCGCGGGCCATGTCGAAAATCGCGCTCTGTTCCTCGCTCAGTGCAAAATCCACCCTACGCCTCCCCTCGGTCGTGTGAATTGAACGGTCGTTTCATTCCTAGCCTTTGCAGGATCGCAGCTTCAAGTCCCATTGCCGCAAATCGGCTTTGCGCAAATGCCGCTGTCGGGCGACAGGGCGAAGGCCCGCGACCAAAATTCTTCCAAAGAATTCTGCCAAGAAAATTCTGAATTTTCTTGGCGTCTTTCGCCAGTGTCGCGCATCCTGTTCGAACTCTGCCGCCATGGGTCCGCCCGGCTCCAGTGAACTCCCTCGGCGCCGCGCTGCCAAGCGAAAAGCTGCGGGGGCAGCCGATCGGCGGTTGCGCCCCCGGGGCGGGCAGGGCTATGCAGAACTCCGCAATTCGCTCGCAACCAGATGGAGCTGCCGCGCATGGCCAAGCCGTCCCCTCCCGACTTGATGACGCTGATCGACGGTCTCGACCCGACCCGGCGGCGGCGGCTGGCGCGTGTCCTGGGCGAGCAGGAGGACGAGCAGGCGCGGCTTCGCGCCTTCGAGGCGCGGGGCGGGCTCGATGGCCCCGCCTATGCGCTGTCGCCGGGGATGGAGGGGTTTGATCTCTCTCCCTTGGTCGAGGCCTATCACACCCACCAGGCCGCGCTTGCCGATCTGATGGCGCCCGAGGGAACCACAACCGGTTATCGCGCCGGCAACGGCTATTTCGACCGCCCGGATGCCGAGGCGCTCTATCTGATGATCCGCCGCTTCGCCCCCCGCCGGGTGGTCGAGGTCGGCTGCGGCAATTCCACCCGTATCACCCGGCAGGCGGTCCTGGACGGCGGGTTCCAGACCGAGCTGACGGCGATCGACCCCTGGCCGCGGGCCGATATCGCCGGGGTGATCGACCGCTTCGAACAGGCCCCGGTCGAGGCCGCCGATCCGGCGATCTTCGCGGCGCTGGAGGCGGGGGATGTGCTTTTCATCGACTCGAGCCATCTGGTGCGGGTCAGCAACGATGTGGCGCATCTGTTCTGCCGGATCCTGCCCGCGCTGGCGCCCGGCGTGGTGATCCACGTCCACGACGTCTTCCTGCCCTATGAATACCCCAAGCGGTTCTTCTACGACTGCCCCGGCTGGGGTGAGCAATACCTGCTGCACGCGCTGTTGCAGGGCGGCGGCTATGACATCCTCTGGCCCGGCCATTACCTGCAACGCGCGCGGCCCGGCGCGGTGGCGGCGCTGCCGTTCCTGGCCGAGGGGCGGGCGCAGAGCTTCTGGATGCGCAAGCGCTAGGGGAGTGTCCCCCGCCTTTTTCTAGCTGCAAATATCCCCGCCGGAGGCACGCGCCGCAGGCGCGTCGATGGCCTTGCCACAACGGAAACGGGCGGCCCGATGGACCGCCCTGATTGCCTGTATCTCTGCCTGTCTTCCGGTCTTGGGCCGGATTAGAGCAGCCGCACCTGGGTGCCGATCTGCACCATCGGATAGAGCTGTTCCACATGCTGGTTGTAGAGCCCGATGCAGCCCGAGGAGCTTTGACGGCCGATCTTGCGGGTGTCATGGGTGCCGTGGACCAGATAGGCCGGCCAGCTCAGATACATGGCGCGGGTGCCCAGCGGGTTGCCGACGCCGCCATCCATCCTGAGCGGCAGCGAGGGGTCGCGCTCGCGCATCGAGGGGGTCGGCGTCCAGGTCGGATTTTCAGCCTTGCGCACGACTTCGGTATAGCCGCGGCGCGTCAGCTCTTCGCTCATCGGCACGGAAGAGGGGTAAAGCCGATAGGTCTGCCCATCGCCGCCCCAGTAGTGGACGCAGCGGCTGCCGATATCGGCCAGCAGGCAACCCACCCCGAGCCTGTCGAAGTGATCTTCCCAATGCTGTTCGCGGAAGGCGGAGATATTGCGGCGCACCGGGAACTGATCGCGGATCGGTTCCTCGCTCTGCGGGAAGGCGTCGCTCGACTGGGCGCGCAGCAGGGCCGGCGTCGCCAGGGTCACGGCAGCGCCAAGAAGCGCGCTGCGGCGGGTAATGCGTGTACTGGACATGTGCTCGTACCTCATAAAATCACGGGGTGGCTCAGATGTATTCAATTTCCCCGATACAGGCCAGAGGTGACCGACGGCTTTCGGTGCCATCTCACGGCTTTGTTAGGGATCGTGTGGGGGGATTGGCGCAGGTTTCGGCAGGCCGGGGCCGGATCGGCCGGGCAGATCACTCCTCGCGCGCGTGCTGGAGCAGTTCGGCGAAACTGCGTTCGCGTTGGCCCAGCAACTCCAGCGATTGCGCCTCATCCTCCTGGATCAGCGCCACGACTGAGTCGAAAGGCTCCCACGAGCGCAATGCAAGCGCCGCCAGATCGCGCCCCAGCGGCGTCGGCGCGTAATAGACCATCAGCGTCTGCACGCCGCCGGCGGCGAAGACATCGACCTTCTGCGCCTGAACCTGCATGAGCTTGGTGAAATCCTGTTCGAAGCCGGTGACGGCCGAGAGATCGACAAGCTGTTTCTGCCCCGGCCGTGCCAGCGGGTCGGCGGCATAGTCGGCGAAGACCCTCAATGTGTCATCGAGCCGGGTGAAGCCTTCGTAGCGGACATAGACCAGGCCGCGGTCCGGAAGGATGCGGTAGGTGACGGACATGAAAACAACCTGCGGAAAGAAGAGGGCCGACCTCGCGGCCGGCCCATTCAAAAATCATGATTTGACCATTCGGTCAATGCCGGGGCAATCAGTCCATCGCCTTGAAGTGGAACTCGCCACCTTCTTTCAGGCCCGAGGGCCAGCGCGAGGTGACCGTCTTGGTGCGGGTGTAGAACTTGAAGGCATCCGGCCCGTGCTGGTTCAGGTCGCCGAAGGCCGATTTCTTCCAGCCGCCGAAGGTGTGATAGGCCAGCGGCACCGGGATCGGAACGTTGATGCCGATCATGCCGATGTTGATCCGGTGGGCGAAGTCACGGGCGGTGTCGCCGTCGCGGGTGAAGATCGCGGTGCCGTTGCCCATCTCGTGGTCCATGGCGAGGCTCAGCGCCTCTTCATAGGTCTGGGCGCGGACGGTCGACAGGACGGGTCCGAAGATCTCCTGCTTGTAGATGTCCATGTCGGGCGTCACCTTGTCGAACAGGTGCGGACCGACAAAGAAGCCTTCTTCATAGCCCTGCAGGGTGAAGTCGCGACCATCGATCACCAGTTCCGCGCCCTGTTCGACACCGGAGTTCACCAGGCCGAGGATCTTCTCCTTGGCGGCGGCGGTGACGACGGGGCCGTAATCGACATCATTGCCGGCGGTATAGGGGCCGACCTTCAGCTTCTCGATTCGCGGGATCAGCTTGGCGATCAGCCGGTCGGCGGTCTCTTCACCCACCGGCACGGCAACCGAGATCGCCATACAGCGTTCGCCGGCGGCACCATAGCCGGCCCCGACCAGCGCGTCGGCGGCCTGATCCATGTCGGCATCGGGCATGATGATCATGTGGTTCTTGGCGCCGCCAAAGCATTGCACCCGCTTGCCGTTCGAACAGCCGCGGCCATAGATGTATTCGGCGATCGGGGTCGAGCCGACGAAGCCCACCGATTGGATCACGGGATGATCGAGGATGGCGTCGACCGCCTCCTTGTCGCCGTTGACCACCTGCAGCACACCCTTGGGCAGACCTGCCTCTTCCAGCAGTTCGGCCAGCATCAGCGGCACCGAGGGGGCGCGCTCGGAGGGCTTCAGGATGAAGGCGTTGCCGCAGGCCAGCGCCGGGGCGAACATCCACATCGGGATCATGGCGGGGAAGTTGAACGGCGTGATGCCGGCCGAGACGCCCAGCGGCTGACGCATCGAATACATGTCGATGCCGGGGCCGGCGCCATCGGTGAATTCACCCTTCAGCATCTGCGGCGCGCCGATGCAATATTCGACGACTTCCAGACCACGCTGCACGTCGCCCTTGGCATCCGGGATGGTCTTGCCGTGTTCGCGCGACAGCGCCTCGGCCAGCTTGTCCATGTCGCGGTTCAGCAGGTCGACGAATTTCATCAGCACGCGGGCGCGGCGCTGCGGGTTGGTCGCGGCCCAGCCGATCTGCGCATCGGCGGCGACGCTGACGGCCAGCGCCAGTTCCTCGGCGCTGGCGAGCGGCAGCTTCGCCTGCACTTCGCCGGTGGCGGGGTTGAAGACATCGGCGAACCGGCCGGACTGGCCTTTGACGTGAACGCCGTTGATGTAATGTGTGAGTTCCTGCATGGGATCTCTCCTCCAAGTCAGACTGGGCGCAGGATAGGCTTGCAAAAATCCCTTGAACAGGGGCAAGACGCCAAAAAGGCTTTGCAAAAACGCAAGGGGTGGGGCGGCGAATGGAACCACATTGGGACGATATGAAGGTTTTTCTCGCCGTCGCGCGGGAACAGAGCCTGTCGGGCGCGGGGCGGGTGCTGAAGCTCGATCCGGCCACTGTGGGTCGCCGGGTGGGCCGGTTGGAGCAGGCATTGGGCGCGGCGCTCTTCGTCAAGTCGCCACAGGGCTATACGCTGACCGCCGCGGGGGAGCGGCTCCTCGCCCATGGCGAGGCGGTGGAGGCGGCGATGCGCTCGGCCGCCGAGGCGCTGGAGGGGCCGGCGGATCGGCTCACCGGCCAGGTCCGCATCGGCGCCCCGGACGGCTGCGCCAATTACATCCTGCCGCAGGTCTGTGCCCGGATCGGCGCGGCGCATCCCGATCTCGACATCCAGATCGTGGCGCTGCCCCGGGTGGTGAACCTGTCGCGGCGCGAGGCCGATATGGCGATCACCGTCAGCGCCCCCACCGCCGGGCAGTTGCTGGTGCAGAAGATCACCGATTATCGGCTGATCCTGGTGGGCTCCGAGACCTGGCTGCGGGATCATCCCGCGCCGCATGACGTCGCCGATCTGCAGGGCGCCCGGATGATCGGCTATGTCCCCGAGATGATCTTCGACGAGGAACTGGATTACCTTTCGGATCTCGGCATCACCCGGGTGCCGCTGGCCTCGAATTCGGTCCCGGTGCAGGCGCGGCTCGCCGAACTGGGGGCGGGGCTGAGCATCGTGCATGAATTCTGTCTGCCGTTTCACCCCGGGTTGCGCCGGGTGCTGGCGGATCAGGTCAGCCTGGAACGGGCCTTCTATCTGGTGCGCTATCAGGGGGCCGAGCGCAGCGCCCGGCTGACCCGCTTTGCCGGGCTGCTTTGCGACGGGGTTCGGGCCGAGGTCGCCCGGCTGGAGCGGCGCGGCTGAACGGGCAGGGTGCAGGGGCAGGGGCAGGGCGGCGGCCACAGGTCAGGAAAGCTGTCATTATTCCCCGGCTTGACAGAATGTCGCACCTCGGCGACGCTTTCCTCATGACATTGTCTTGCGAGAGGAGGCGCCGGAAATGCTCGTCCAAACCATCCTGAAGAACAAGGACTCCGCGGATGTGGTGACCATCCGCTCCGACGCCAGCGTGGCAGAGGCCGCCAAGTTGTTGGCGGAAAACCACATCGGTGGCATCGTGGTGTCGGATGACGGCACCCATGTGCAGGGCATCCTGTCGGAACGCGACATCGTGCGGGAACTGGCCCAGGTCGGCAGCGGCTGTCTGCAAAGCCCGGTCGGCAGCTATATGACCCGCAAGATCGTCACCTGCACCAACCAGTGCAGCGTCGAGGAGGTGATGCAGCGCATGACCGACGGGCGGTTCCGCCACATGCCGGTGGTCGAAGACGGCACCCTGGTGGGCATCGTCACCATCGGCGACCTGGTCAAGGCGCAGCTCAGCGAGCTGGCGATGGAGAAAAATGCCCTTGAAGGGATGATCATGGGGCATTGACCCCGGTAATTCTGTTTCCGGTAGGGCCGAGCGCCCTTGCAAATTGTTGCGTCGTCGTGTTGCTTGCGCTCAGGGAGCAAACAGGCAGGAGGATGCCATGCGCGTCGCGCTCTATCCGGGAACATTTGATCCGATCACCCTGGGGCATATCGATATTATCAGCCGCGCCGCGGTAATGGTCGACAAGCTGGTGATCGGTGTCGCGATCAACCGGGACAAGGGGCCGCTTTTCCCTTTGGAAGAGCGGGTGGAGATGGTCGAATACGAATGCATCGCCCTGTCGGAAAAAACCGGCACGCAGATCGTCGTGCATCCGTTCGAGAACCTGCTGATCGACTGCGCCCATGATGTCGGGGCGCAACTGATCGTGCGCGGGCTGCGCGCGGTGGCGGACTTCGAATATGAATTCCAGATGGTCGGCATGAACCGCGCGCTCGACGCCAGTGTCGAGACGGTCTTCCTGATGGCCGATGCGCGGCGGCAGGCGATCGCCTCGAAGCTGGTGAAGGAAATTGCCCGGCTTGATGGCGATGTGTCGAAATTCGTCACCCCCCGGGTGAACGAGGCGCTGCAACGCCGGCTGGGCAAGCGCTGATCCGATCTCTGCGGGTCCCGGCTGTGGGGGCCGTCCAAGCCGGGATGACCCGGACTTCGTCAAGCGGCCCCTGGTGGGCCGCTTTTCTCATTCCCGCGGCTCAATGCCAGAAGGCCATCCATTCCAGCAAAGCGTAGAATTCCTTGCCCAGAAAGATCAGATGGGTGGTGCCGAAGAAATGGATATCCACGATCAGCGCCGCGGTGATGATCAGACCGAGAATGAGGGCGAGCCTGTCCGTCATGGCGACCTGCATCTAATGAAACACCCGGTCAGGTATGCCTGACCGGGTGCTTTCGTACAAGGGTGCCCGTGGGGCGAGGGCTTAGCCCAGCTTGCCCATGGCGACGGCGACATCGGCCATCCGCACCGAGAAGCCCCATTCGTTGTCGTACCAGCTCAGCACGCGGACCATGCGGCCACCGACCACGCGGGTCTGATCCGGCGCGAAGATCGAGCTTTCCGGGCTGTGGTTGAAGTCGGTCGAGACCAGCGGCGCCGGCTCATAGCCCAGGATGCCCTTCAGCGCGCCCTTCGAGGCCTCCTCCATGATCGCGTTGATCTCTTCGGCGGTGACGTCGCGACCGGCCAGGAAGGTCAGGTCGACAGCGGACACGTTCGGCACCGGCACCCGCAGGGACGAGCCGTCGAGCTTGCCCTTGAGGTTCGGCAGCACCTCGCCCAGGGCCTTGGCGGCGCCGGTGGTGGTGGGGATGATCGACATCGCCGCGGCGCGGGCGCGATAGAGATCCTTGTGGCGGCGGTCCAGCGTCGGCTGGTCGCCGGTATAGGCGTGGATCGTCGTCATGATGCCGCTCTCGATACCGACGGTCTCGTCCAGCACCTTGGCCAGCGGCGCCAGGCAGTTGGTGGTGCAGGAGCCGTTCGATACCATCACGTCGGCGGCGGTCAGATCGCCGTCATTGACGCCGAAGACGATGGTCTTGTCGACGTTCTTGCCCGGAGCCGAGAGCAGCACCTTCTTGGCGCCACGCTCAAGATGGGTCTTGGCCTTTTCGCCGTCATTGAACTTGCCGGTGCATTCCAGCACGACATCGCAGCCGTCCCAGTCCAGGTCGTTCATGTCATAGGTGGAATACATCTGCATCGGGCCGCGGCCCAGATCCATGGTGCCATCGCCCAGGGTGACCTCGCCGGGGAAACGGCCGTGCACGCTGTCATATTTGATCAGATGCGCTGCCGTTTCCAGCGGGCCGGTGGCGTTCACCTTGATCACTTCGATGTCGTCGCGGCCCGAGGCTGCGATATGCGACAGAGTGCACCGGCCAATGCGGCCAAACCCGTTGATCCCGACTTTGATGGTCATGATAAGCTCCACTGAAAATTCTCGACGGTGCTATAGCTGGCGGGGGCCTTGCCCAAAAGGGGGAATATGTCGAAAGTCGAGACTGTTAGCGCAAAACCGGCCAGGTTCCGCCACGGTGGCGCTAACGCTTGCGGCGCAATGGCATTAAGTTAGGCTCTCCGAACAACAGGCAGGAACGGGAAAACGGGATGAGCGGGCTTCTGGCTTTGCTGGATGATGTGGCGGGGCTGGCCAAGGTGGCGGCGGCCTCGGTCGACGATGTGGCGGGCTATGCCTCCAAGGCCGGCGCCAAGGCGGCCGGGGCGGTGATCGACGACGCCGCGGTCACGCCGAAATATGTCCATGGCTTCGAGGCCAGCCGCGAGCTACCGATCATCTGGCGGATCACCAAGGGATCGCTCAGGAACAAGCTGGTGTTCCTGCTGCCGGTGGCGCTTGTGCTCTCCAGTTTCGCGCCGGGGGCGATCGCGCCGCTGTTGATGCTGGGGGGCGGATACCTCTGCTTCGAAGGGGCCGAGAAAATCCTGCACGTGCTCTTCCCCCATAGCGCCGAGGCCGAGGCGGAACTGCCCGCCGATCCCGCCCATCTGGAGGAGCAGAAGGCGACCGGCGCGATCAAGACCGACTTCATCCTCTCGGCCGAGATCATGACCATCGCCCTGTCGGAAATTCCCCAGGCCGGGGTCGCGATGGAGGCGGCGGCGCTGGCGATCGTCGCCGTCGGGATCACCGTCTTGGTCTATGGCGCGGTGGCGTTGATCGTGAAGGCCGACGACATCGGCTTGCATCTGGCGCGGGTCGGGCGGCTGGGCGTCACCCGGGCCGTCGGGCGCGGGCTGGTGCGGGGAATGCCGCGGTTCATGCGGTTGCTCAGCACGGTGGGGACGGCGGCGATGCTCTGGGTCGGCGGCTCGATCATCGTCCACGGGCTGGGCCAGCTCGGCTGGCACCTGCCGGAGGAGCTGATCCACCACGCCGCGGGCGCTGCGGGGGCGATGGTGCCCGAAGGCGCGGCGGCGGCGGTGGAGTGGATCGTGACAGCGGCAATCGACGGCGTGCTGGCGCTGCTGCTCGGCCTGCTGTTGGTGCCGGTGGCGACCAAGGCGATCGCGCCGCTGTGGCGGGCGGTGTCGGGCCGGAAGGCGGCCGGTCACTGACCCCTGGAGGCGGGCGGCCGCCTCAGATCGCTCCGAATGGACCCCACGCAAAACGAAACGCCCCGCGAAACCGCGGGGCGTTTGTTGTTTCCGGCTCGAATTCCGCGCTCAGCGGTTTTCGATATCCACGTAGTCGCGTTCGGTGTGACCCAGATAGAGCTGACGCGGACGGCCGATTTTCATTTGCGGATCGGCCAGCTGCTCTTTCCACTGCGAGATCCAGCCCACGGTCCGCGACAGCGCGAAGATCGGGGTGAACATCGAGGTCGGGAAGCCCATCGCCTCGAGGATGATGCCCGAATAGAAGTCCACGTTCGGGAACAGCTTCTTCTCGGCGAAATACGGATCCTCCAGCGCCTGCTTTTCCAGCTCCTTGGCGACTTGCAGGGTCGGGTTGTCCTCGATCCCCAGCAGATCCAGCACTTCGTCGGCGGATTGCTTCATCACCTTGGCGCGCGGGTCGAAGTTCTTATAGACCCGGTGGCCGAAGCCCATCAGACGGAACGGATCGTTCTTGTCCTTGGCGCGGGCGATGTACTCGGGAATGCGGTCGACGGTGCCGATTTCCTTCAGCATCTCCAGGCAGGCCTGGTTGGCGCCACCATGGGCGGGGCCCCAGAGGCAGGCGATGCCGGCGGCGATGCAGGCGAAGGGGTTGGCACCCGAGGACGAGGCCAGACGCACGGTCGAGGTCGAGGCGTTCTGTTCGTGATCCGCATGCAGGGTGAAGATCCGGTCCATGGCACGGGCCAGGATCGGGTCAACGTGATAGGGCTCGGCCGGCACGGAGAAGCACATGTGCAGGAAGTTCGCCGCATAGTCGAGATCGTTGCGCGGATAGACGAACGGCTGGCCGATCGAATACTTGTAGGCCCAGGCCGCGATGGTCGGCATCTTGGCGATCAGGCGGTGCGAGGCGATCTCGCGCTGCTTGGGATCCGAGATGTCGGTCGAGTCGTGATAGAAGGCCGACATGGCGCCGACCACACCCACCATGGTCGCCATCGGATGGGCGTCACGGCGGAAGCCACGGAAGAAATACTGCATTTGTTCGTGCAGCATGGTGTGGCGGGTGATCGTGGTCTCGAACTTCTCCAGCTCGGCCGCCGTCGGCAGTTCCCCGTAGAGCAGCAGGAAGCACACTTCGAGATAGTGCGATTTGCTGGCCAGTTGGTCGATCGGATAGCCACGGTGCAGCAGCTCGCCCTTGTCACCGTCGATGAAGGTGATGGTGCTGTCGCAGCTTGCGGTCGAGGTATAGCCGGGATCGTAGGTGAAGACGCCCGCCTGGCCGTAAAGCTTGCGGATGTCCAGCACATCAGGGCCCACCGTCGGTGACAGGACCGGCAATTCGTAGGATTTGCCATCCAGGGTCAGCGTGGCGGTTTTCTTCTCTTCAGTCATTGAAGTCCCTTCCTGTTAATGGCACGGGACACGAAAAGCCTTGGCCCGCGCAGGCGTCCCGGCGCCATGGCGCAGAGACGGTCTTCGTCTTCATAAGGCGCGTCGCCCGGTTACTCCGACCCGACGCGTCCGGCAGCGTCCTCGAGACGGGCGATCGTTTCCTCTCGGCCCAGTACGAGCATCATATCGAACACCGAAGGGGTGACCGCACGACCCGCCAGCGCCGCCCTGAGCGGACCTGCCAGCTTGCCGAATTTCGTTCCCTTTTCTTCGGCGAAAGCGCCCAGAGTCGCCTCCAGATCGTTTCGCGTCCAGCTAGCACTTTGCAGATGCGGCGTCAATTCTGACAGTATACCATTGGATACCGTTTCCAGCGCTTTCAGCGCCTTCTCATCCGGCTCAACTGGCCGTTTCGTAAGGATAAAATGCGCCTTTTCCATCAGCTCGGGGAAAGTGTGCGCCCGGTCCTTCAGGCAAAACATCGCATTTTCCAACCCGTCGCCCTGGTCTTTCGTCAGGGCGGGAAGGCCGGCCGCAGCCAGATAAGCCTCGATTTCGTGCCGCAGGGCGGCGTCATCGCTAACAGCGATGTGCTGGCCGCAGAGATTCTCCAGCTTCTTCATGTCAAAGCGCGCCGGGCTCTTGCCGATACCATCGAGGTCGAACCAGGCCTTTGCCTGGTCGTCGGTAAAGAATTCGTCATCGCCATGTGACCAGCCGAGACGGGCCAGATAGTTGCGCATGCCGGCGGCCGGAAAGCCCATGGCCTGATATTCCTGCGCCCCCAGGGCGCCGTGCCGTTTCGACAGTTTCTTGCCGTCCGGCCCGTGGATCAGCGGGATATGCGCCCAGACCGGCACGTCCCAGCCCATGGCATCATAGACCATCTGCTGACGTGCCGCGTTGTTCAGGTGGTCGTCGCCGCGGATCACATGGGTGATCCCCATGTCGTGATCGTCGACCACCACCGCCAGCATATAGACCGGCGTGCCGTCCGAGCGCAGCAGCACCATGTCGTCGAGCTGGTCGTTGCGAATCGTCACATCGCCCTGCACCCGGTCGTGGATCACCGTGGCGCCATCCTGCGGCGCCTTGATGCGGATGACATAGGGCGCATCGGGGTGGGTCGCGGGATCGGCATCGCGCCAGGGGCTGCGGAACAGGGTGCTCTTGCCCTCGGCCCGGGCCGCCTCGCGGAAGGCGGCGATCTCCTCCTGAGTGGAGAAGCACTTATAGGCCTTGCCCTCGGCCAGAAGCTGCAGCGCCACCTCGGCGTGACGGGGGGCGCATTCGAACTGGCTGATCGGTTCGCCGTCCCAGTCGAGGCCGAGCCAGGTCAGCCCCTGCAGGATCGCCGCGGTGGCCTCGGGGGTGGAGCGTTCCCGGTCGGTGTCCTCGATCCGGAGCAGGAACTTGCCGCCGCGCCCGCGGGCGTAGAGCCAGTTGAAGAGCGCCGTGCGCGCGCCGCCGATATGCAGAAAGCCGGTGGGCGAGGGGGCGAAGCGGGTGACGACCTGATCGGAGGACATGCAGGGTTTACCTTTCGGTAACTTTAAAAGGAGTAGCGTTTCGTGGCCTGTCTAGCGGCAGGCAGAGCGGGGGGCAAGCATGGGCGTTCTGAGCTTGTGTCATGCCCGGCTTGAGGCTGCGTTGGAAAATCAGCGCGGGGCCTTGTTCCCCTGGGCGCCGGTGGCGCTGGGGCTGGGCATCGGGGTCTATTTCCTTTGGCGGACAGAGCCGGGCTGGGCGGTCTGGCTGATCGCTTCGGGGATCGGCGCCACCGGGGCGCTCTGGGCCGTGGCGCGGCCGGGTGGCCTGTCGGTGTTGGGCTGGGCGGTGGCGCTGATCGCGCTGGGGCTGGGGTTGGCCGGGCTGCGCGCCCATCTGGTCGCCGCGCCGGTGCTGGGGTTTCGCTATTACGGCGCGGTCGAGGGGCGGGTGATCGCGCTTGATCGCTCGGCCTCGGACGCGCTCAGGCTGACGCTCGACAGGGTGCGGCTGGCGGATGTGGCGCCGGGGCGCACCCCGGCCCGGGTCCGCGTCGCCCTGCATGGCGCGGCGGCGGAAAGCCTGCCGCGCCCGGGGCAGCGGATCATGACCACCGCCCATCTCGCCCCGCCGGAGGGGCCGGCGGAACCCGGCGGCTTTGATTTCCAGCGCCACGCCTGGTTCCAGCGGCTGGGGGCGGTCGGCTATACCCGCGCGCCGCTGCTGATCGCGGCGCCGGCAGAGGGCGCGCGGCTCGCCGCCTTCCGGATGGCGGTGGCGGATCGGGTGCGGGCGGCGCTGCCGGGCGATATCGGCGGTTTCGCCGCCGCCGTCACCACCGGCGATCGCAGCGGGGTGAGCCTGGCGACGCTGCAGGCGCTGCGCGACAGCAATCTGGCGCATCTTCTGGCGATCTCGGGGCTGCATATGGGGTTGTTGAGTGGCTTTGTCTTTGCCGCGCTGCGGCTGGGGCTGGCGCTGATCCCGGCCTTGGCGCTGCGGTTGCCGGTGCGGCGGATCGCGGCGGCGGGCGCGCTGGTCGCCGCGGCGGCCTATCTGGCGCTCTCGGGGGGCGGGGTGGCAACCGAGCGCGCCTTCGTGATGACCGCCGTGGTGCTGGGGGCGCTGATGGTTGACCGCCGGGCGCTGTCGCTGCGGGCGCTGGCGCTGGCGGCGCTGATCCTGCTGAGCCTGCGCCCCGAAAGCCTGCTGAGCCCGGGGTTCCAGATGTCCTTTGCCGCCACCACGGCGCTGATCGCGGTCTTCGGCGCCCTGCGCGACCGGCGGCTCGGCCTCGGGCCGCGCTGGCTGGCGCCGGTCACCGGGGTGATGCTGTCGTCCTTCGTGGCGGGGCTTGCGACCGCTCCGGTCGGGGCCGCGCATTTCAACGCGCTGTCGCATTACGGGCTGGCCGCCAATCTGCTGGCGGTGCCGGTGATGGGGCTGGTGGTGATCCCGGCGGCGGTGCTCGCGGCCGGCCTGGCGCCCTTCGGTCTGGCCGATTGGGGGCTCTGGGGGATGGGGCTGGGGCTCAGGTGGATCCTGGCGGTGGCCCAGGGCACCGCCGAGCTGCCCGGCGCCACCGGCCATCTGCTGGCGCCCGGGCCCTGGGTGCTGCCCCTTTTCGCCGCCGGCGCCCTTCTGCTCTGCCTCTGGCGGGGGCGCGGGCGGTTCATCGGGGTGGTGCCAATGCTGCTGGCCTTCGGCCTCTGGGCGGAGACGGAGCGGCCGATGGTGCTGATCTCGGCCGATGGCGGGCTGGTGGGGGTGATGACGTCCGAAGGCCGGGCGCTGAGCAAACCGCGCGGCGCGGGGTTCGTCGCCGGCATTTGGCTGGAGAATGATGGCGACGGTGCCGATCAGCCGACGGCGGCGGCGCGCTGGCCCGGAGCGGCGGGCCGGCTGCCGGTCTTCGAGGCGTCAGGCCTGCGCATTCTCCACGTCACCGGCAAGCGCGCGGCGGCAGAGCTGATCGCCTGCGAAAAGGGAGAGATCGTGGTCTCGGCGGTGCCGCTGACGCTCAAGGGCGGGTGCCTGCTGTTCGATCCGGCCCGCCTGCGCCAGACCGGTGCGGTGGCGCTGGGACGGCAGGGGATGCGCACCACCCGCGATCCGGCGCGCGCACGGCTTTGGTCCGGACCGCGGCGGGATCAATAGCTGCGGATCAGCCCGACCAGACGGCCCTGCACCTTGACGCGATCTTCCGGCAGCAGGCGGGTTTCATACTCCGGGTTGGCGGCCTCCAGGGCGATGGAGCGGCCCTTGCGGAAGAAGCGTTTCAGCGTTGCCTCGTGATCGTCGACCAGCGCCACCACGATATCGCCGTTCTGGGCATCCTCCGCCTCGCGGATGATGACCACGTCGCCATCGTTGATCCCGGCCTCGATCATCGAGTCGCCCTTGACCTCCAGCGCGTAATGCTCGCCCTTCGAGGACAGCATCGCGCTTGGCACCGCGACATGGCTGGTGACCTCGTTGATCGCCTCGATCGGCACGCCGGCGGCGATCCGGCCCATCATCGGCAGTTCGATCGCATAGTGCTCCACCTTGTCCGCGTTGGCGGCACGGGGCATCTCTTCGCGCTCACCGGGAATGACGCGGGGGGTGAAACCGGCGCTCAGCGCCGCCTCGCCACCCAGGCTGTCCGGCAGCTTGACGATCTCGATGGCGCGGGCGCGATGGGCGAGGCGGCGGATAAAGCCGCGTTCTTCAAGCGCCGTGATCAGCCGATGGATGCCGGATTTCGACCTGAGAGCCAGCGCAACCTTCATTTCGTCGAAACTGGGCGGAACCCCGTCGCGCTGCACGTGCATGTGGATGAAATTCAGCAAATCCAATTGCTTCCGGGTTAGCATCCGCGCCACCTCCCAAACCTGCGTTTCGTTTTGTTCTACGCATGTTCTCGTTTTGTGTCAACACGCAGGGTCAACGTCGGGGCGCAAGTCATTCAGATCGGCAGATACTCCACCACCTCGCCGGCGGCGCGGGCGGGATCGTTGCAGGGCCGGCGCAGCAGGGCGTTCGACCCTGCCAGAATGGTCAGGAACGAACTGTCCTGATCGTCGGCGGCGCCGATCCAGCCCTGATCGTTCACCTCGGCCCGCATGTAGTGTTCGCGCGGGCCGTTGGCCGGCAGGTCGGTGGCCAGTTCGGCACGTTTCAGCACCGGCGCCTGCGCCCCAAGCCCCAGCATGGACCGGATCATCGGCACCACGAAGACATGGCCGCAAACTATTGCAGACACGGGATTTCCTGGCAGACCCACCATGGCTGCGCCGTTCAGCCGGCCGGCCATCAGCGGCTTGCCCGGACGCATCTTGACCTTGTAGAAGGCGCGTTCCATCCCCAGCGTCTCGGCCACCCGGCCGACCAGATCGTGATCGCCGACCGAGGCGCCGCCGATGGTGACGATCAGATCGGCCCCCTCGGCCAACCCGAAGGCCATGGTCAGCGCGCCGATGCTGTCGGGCGCGATCGGCAGCAGGCGCACTTGGGCCCCGGCTTCCTCGAACAGCGCCTTCAGCGCGAAGGCGTTCGAGGCGATGATCTGATCCGGGCCGGGGGTGTCGCCGGGCATCACCAGCTCGTCCCCGGTGGAGATCAGCGCCACCACCGGCTTGCGATGGACCGGCACCCGGTCGATGTTCATCGCCGCCAGCAGCGCCAGATCGTTGGGGCGCAGCAGACGCGGCGCCGGCACCGTCAACCCGGCCCGGAAATCACCGCCCAGGGGGCGCACGTTGTCATGGCTGCCAGGTTCGTTGACGACGGTGATCAGATCGCCGGTCCGGTTGACATCCTCTTGAATGACAACGAAATCCGCGCCCTCCGGCATCGGCGATCCGGTAAAGATGCGCACCGCCTGTCCGGCGCCCAGGGCCCCGTCGAACCGCCGCCCGGCGGCGGCCTCGCCGATCACCTTGAACATGGCGTGCTGCTGCACCTCGGCGGTCTTGACCGCATAGCCGTCCATCGAGGAGGCCGCGAAGGGCGGTTGATCGCGTCCTGCGGTGACCGGGTGTGCGAGCACCCGGCCGCAGGCCTCGATCAGCGGAACCTGTTCCACCGGCATCGTTCCGGCCAGATCGAACAGTGTCGCGCGGGCCTCGTCTACGGTGATCATTTCGCCTCGTACCGCCCTGATTTTCCACCATCTTTGAGCATCACGCGGATGCCGCCGATCTGCATGGTCTTGTCCACTGCCTTGACCATGTCATAGACGGTGAGCGCGGCGGTGCTGACGGCGGTCAGCGCCTCCATTTCCACCCCGGTGCGGCCGGTGGTCTTCACCACCGCCTCGATCCTGAGGCCCGGCAGTGCCGGATCGGCGGTCAGCCCCACCGCCACCTTGGTGACGGGCAGCGGGTGGCAGAGCGGGATCAGGTCAGAGGTTTTCTTTGCCCCCATGATCCCGGCGATCTGCGCCACGCCGATGACGTCGCCCTTTTTGGCATGTCCTTCTACAATGATTTCAAGTGTTTGCGGGGACATCTTGATGTAGCCTTCGGCAACGGCCACCCGCGCGGTTTCGGCCTTGTCCGAAACATCGACCATATGGGCATTGCCCGAGGCGTCGAAATGGGTCAGCCCGCTCACATCATCCCTCCCGGCGCGGTCAGCGGATTGGCCAGCAGGCGGCGGGTGGCGTCGGCGACGTCCTCCTGCCGCATCAGGCTTTCGCCGATCAGGAAACAGCGGGCGCCATAGCGCGCCATCTCGGCCAGATCCTCGGGCGTGTTCAGCCCGCTTTCCGACACGATGGTTCGGTTCGCCGGCACCAGTTTCGACAACCTGCGCGAGGTGTCGAGCGTGGTCTCGAAGGTATGCAGGTTGCGGTTGTTGATGCCGATCAGCGGGCTTTTCAGCAGGGTGGCGCGCTCCAGCTCGGCCTCGTCATGCACTTCGATCAGCACACTCATGCCCCAGTCGAAAGCGGTCTGCTCCAGCTCCTGCGCCAGCGAATCCGAGACCGAGGCCATGATGATCAGGATGCAATCGGCGCCAAGTGCGCGCGCCTCGACCACCTGATAGGGGTCATAGAGGAAATCCTTGCGCAGCGCCGGCAGGTCGCAGGCGGCGCGGGCCTGGGCCAGGAACTCCTTGGCGCCCTGGAAGCTCGGCGTATCCGTCAGCACCGAGAGGCAGGTGGCGCCGCCCGCCTGATAGGCCTGGGCCAGCGCCGGCGGATCGAAATCCGGGCGGATCAGCCCCTTTGACGGGCTCGCCTTCTTGATCTCGGCGATCAGCCCATAGCCGGTGCGGCTGGCCTGCTGCAACGCCGCGGCAAAGGGGCGGACGGCGCTGGCGGCATGGGCTTCGGATTCGACCTCGGCCAGCGGTTTGGCGGCCTTGTCGGCGGCCACTTCCTCCAGCTTATAGGCCTTGATGCGGTCAAGAACGGTTTCGGTCATGATCCCTCCTGGTTAGCCCAGTTTATGGCGGTCTCGCCGCGTCCCTGCAACCATGCATTGACCTGAGAAAACGGGCGCGACCCGAAGAATCCGCGATAGGCCGACAATGGTGAGGGGTGCGGCGTCTCGATGCGCAGGTGGCCGGGGTTGGTCATCCGCGCGCCGAGCTTCTGCGCCGGTTTGCCCCAGAGCAGCAGCGCCCGGGGCCGGTGGTCAAGCCGGGCCAGGATCTGATGGATCAGCGGCGTCCAGCCGATCGCCTTGTGACCATGGGCGCGACCCTGCGGCACGCTGAGCGCGGTGTTCAGCAGCAAGACCCCCTGATCGGCCCAATCCCGCAGGTCGCTGACCTCGCGCTTTTCACCAAGATCAGCCTCCAACTCCTTGAAAATATTTCCAAGACTGTCGAGCGGTCCGCCGAAATCCGCCGGGATCGAAAACGCCAGCCCATCCGCCTTGCCCGGCGTGTGATAGGGATCCTGACCCAGGATCAGCACCTTGACCGCCTCGGGCGGCGTGCGTTCGAGCGCGGCAAAGATGCGGTTCGCCGGCGGAAACACCGGGTCGGTCTCGGCATCCAGCCGCGCTGCCACGGCGGGCAGGTCGTCGTGGAAAAACGGCAGATCGGCCCAGTCGCCCAGGCGATTGAGTTCCAGCCTCATTCGGCCTCTTGGGTGATGCGGGCCAGTTGATCGACCTTGCGCCTGGCGGCGCCGCTGTCGATGCTCTCGCGTGCCGCCATCACCCCCGCGCGCAGATCGGGCGCGGCGCCGGCGATCACCAGGGCGGCGGCAGAGTTCAGCAGCACCGCGTCGCGATAGGCAGACTGCTCGCCCGCCAGCAACGCGGCGAAGGCCTGGGCGTTCTCTTTCGGGGTACCGCCGACGATCGCCTCAAAGGGGTGGACCGGCAGGCCGGCATCCTCGGGGTGAAGTTCCACCTCGCGGATCGAGCCGTCTTCCTCAAGCGCGGCAACCCAGCTCACCCCGGTGATGGTCAGCTCGTCGGTGCCGTCCGAGCCGTGCACCAGCCAGGCGTGTTCCGACCCGAGCCGCCCCAGGGTTTCCGCCATCGGCCGGATCAGGGCGCGGGAAAACGTGCCGGTCAGCTGCCGCTTGACGCCGGCCGGGTTGGTCAGCGGCCCGAGGATGTTGAAGATCGTGCGGGTGCCCAGTTCGGTCCGGGCCGGGCCGACATGGGCCATCGCCGGATGATGCATCGGCGCCATCATGAAACCGATGCCAGCCTCGGCCAGGGCACGTTCGACGATCGCAGGGCCCACCATCGTCTTGATGCCCATCTCGCTCATCGCGTCGGCAGAGCCGGATTTCGACGACAGGTTGCGGTTGCCGTGCTTGGCCACCGGCACCCCGGCACCGGCCACCACGAAGGCGGTGGCGGTCGAGATGTTCAGCGTGCCCTTGCCGTCGCCGCCGGTGCCGACGATGTCGATGGCGCCCTTCGGCGCCTTGACCATATGGCATTTGGCGCGCATCGCGGTGGCGGCGGCGGTATATTCGTCAACCGTCTCGCCGCGGGTGCGCAGGGTCATCAACAGGCCGCCGATCTGGGCCGGCGTCGCCTCTCCTTCGAACAGGATGGTAAAGGCGGTGGTGGCCTCTTCCGTGGTCAGCGGCCGCTCGGCCGCTGCGCCGATCAGGGGTTTCAGGGCATCGCTCATGCGGGCACCTTCATGTCGTTCAGGAAATTCTTCAGCAGCGCATGGCCGTGTTCCGAGGCGATCGACTCGGGGTGGAACTGCACCCCGTGGATCGGCAGTTCACGGTGCTGCAGCCCCATGATGGTGCCGTCTTCCAGCCAGGCGGTGATCTCGAGACAGTCGGGCAGGCTGGCACGCTCGACCACCAGCGAATGATAGCGCGTCGCCTGGAAGGGCGAGGGCAGGCCGGCGAAGACGCCCTTGCCGCTGTGATGGATGCTGCCCATCTTGCCATGCACGATCTCGCCCGCACGCACCACCTTGCCGCCGAAGGCCTGGCCGATGGTCTGGTGGCCCAGGCAAACGCCCAGCAGCGGGATGCGGTGTTCGGCGGCGGCCCTGGTCAGGGCCAGGCAGATGCCGGCGCGATCCGGGTCGCAGGGGCCGGGCGACAGCAGGATCCCCGCGGGCTTCAGCGCCAGCGCCTCGTCGACGCTCAGCGCGTCATTGCGGCGAATGGCCATCTCGGCTCCGAGATCGCCCAGATATTGCACGAGGTTGTAGGTGAAGGAATCGTAGTTGTCGATCAGCAGCAGCATGGCGACCCGTGCAGATTGGGGGCTGGTGGCAAAGTCGTCGCCAGCATAATAATGGTAATTGGGACATACATGCTCAGGGATGGCAGGCAGCGTCAAGGGCCAGGGGCGGGACAAATCGACCGCTGCCGTGGCAACTTGCGGGTTGGAAATCGGGCAAACGGGCCGTAACCGGAAGGTTAGGGGCGGTTAAGGTGAGAGAGGCATGGCAGCTATGCGCGGATTTTTCGGGGGCTTCGGGCTGGGCGCGGTGGTCGTTGTGGTGGGCTCGGGGGCGCTGTCGCTGCTGATGCCCTTGCCGCAGCGGCCGGAGGTGGGCCAGGCGCCCACCGCCTCGGCCGGGGCGCCCGAGGAGACCACGGGCCGGGCCGGGATCGAGACCAAGGGCAATGACGCCGATCTGGTCGAGGCGATGCCGAAGGCGCCGGTCGCGGGGGGGGCCGCCGATGAACTGAAACCGCTCGACACCGCGCCGGCCGCGAAGCCGAGCGTCGGCGCCGCCACCGAGGGGCTCGCCGGGCCGATCACCACCGCCGCCGCGCCCGAGGTTTCGATCGGGGCCGACAATCCCGATCTGCCGAAGGCCCCCGGCGCGGGACCCGAGGCGCCCGGAACCGACAAGGGCGTCTCGATCGCCTCTGAACCAGCGCAGCCCGCCGCGCCGGCGCTGCCCGAGACGGACTCGGGTCTGGCCCGGCTGGAAACCGAGACCCATTCCGAGACCCCCGCCGATCAGGTGGAACCGGCCGAGGAAGCCGCGGCCGCGCCCGCGACCGAGGAGGCCGCGGCGCCGCGCATCGCCGCCCTGCCGCAGGCCGGCACCGATGCCGCCCCGGGGTCCAGCCCGCTCGGCACGCCGGTCAAGCCGCTGACCGACCGCGAAGCCGCCCCAGTCGCCGCCGAGGGGCCGACGCCGCTGGCGCTCTATTCCGCACCCTTCGACAATGCCGAGGGTCGGCCGTTGATGTCGATCATCCTGATCGACGACGCCCAGTCCATCGGGGCCGAGGCCCTGGCCGATTTCCCCTATCCGCTGACCTTCGCCATCGACCCGACCGAGGCCGATGCCGCCACCAAGATGCAGACATATCGCGATGCCGGGTTCGAGGTGGTGCTGCTGGCCGATCTGCCGGTCGCCGCCACGCCGCAGGACGCCGAGGTGTCGCTGTCGGTCTGGCGCTCCGAGGTGCCCGAGGCGGTGGCGATCCTCGAAGGTCCGGGCAGCGGCATTCAGGGCAACCGGCCGCTGTCCGATCAGGTGACCGAAATCGCCCGCTCGGCCGGGCTGGGGCTGATCACGGAATCGAGCGGGCTCAATACGGTTCAGAAGCTCGCCGCCCGCGAGGGGGTGCCTTCGGCAGTGGTGTTCCGCGATTTCGACGGGGCCGGGCAGACGCCGACGGTGATGCGCCGTTTCCTCGATCAGGCCGCTTTCCGCGCCAGTCAGGAGGGGACGGTGATCATGCTCGGCCGGGTGCGGCCCGATACCGTCAGCGCGCTGCTGCTCTGGGGGCTGCAGGACCGAGCCCAGCGGGTGGCGCTGGCGCCGGTCTCGGCCGTGCTCACCCACAAGCCGGAGGCGGCGCCGCAGGACTAGCGGCGGCGCTCGCCGATCTGGCGAAGCGGGAGGGCTGAAGATGGATCAGCGCGTCATCGGCCCGGGCCGAGGAGTTCCGCCTGACCAGCGGCAGCATCGCCGAGGGCATGCCCCTGCATGCCGAACAGGTCTTTGCGGGCTTCGGCTGCACCGGGGGCAACACCTCGCCGCAGCTCTCCTGGTCGGGCGCGCCCGAGGGCACCCGGAGCTTCGCGCTCACCGCCTATGATCCCGATGCGCCGACCGGGTCCGGCTGGTGGCATTGGGCGGTGGTGAACATCCCCGCCTCGGTCAGCGGACTGGAGGAGGGCGCCAACGGCACCGCGGCGATGCCGGCAGGGGCGGTCGAGATGACCAATGATTTCGGGAACGCGGGCTTTGGTGGTGCCTGCCCGCCGCCGGGCGAGGTGCATCGCTATATCTTCACCCTCTACGCCCTGCCGGTCGACAAGCTCGATCTGCCCGAGGGAGCGAGCAATGCGCTGGCGGGCTTCATGATCAACGGCAGCACCCTGGGCAGCGCGCGGATCACCGCCGTCTATACGCGCTGAACGGTGCGGGCGGTCGGCGGTTGCGCCGGCCGCCTGTCACGCAGGTCAGCGCGTCGCCTGCCGGCTCAGACGAAGATCGCCCGCAGCAGCAGGAAGACCAGCGCCGACATCGCTGCGGCGGCGGGCACGGTGATCACCCAGGCCGCCACGATGGTCAGGAAATGTGACCGCCGCACCAGTTTGCGGCGGCGCCGCTCCTCGACCGCCAGTTTCTTGCCGGGGCCGCTTTGCGACGGCAGATGGCGGGCGGTGTACCATTCGCGGAAGAAGCCCACGCCGAAGATCGCCCCCACAGCGATATGGGTGGAGGAGACCGGCAGCCCGAGCGCGCTGGCCACGATCACCGTCAGCGCCGCCGACAGCGCCACGCAGAAGGCGCGCATCGGGTTCAGCTTGGTGATCTGGCTGCCGACCATGCGGATCAGCTTGGGCCCGAACAGCACCAGCCCGAACGAGATCCCGAAGGCGCCGATGATCATCACCCAGGTGGGGATTTCGACCTTGCCGGCGATCTCTCCGAAATTCACCGAATGGACGATGGCGGCCAGCGGACCGACCGCATTGGCGACATCGTTGGCGCCATGGGCGAAGGACAGCAGCCCGGCCGAAATCACCAGCGGCAGCGCGAACAGCGCCTTCAGAGACTTGTTGCGGTTCTCCATCCCCGCCGACTGACGCCGCAGGAAGGGGATGGCACCGGCATAGCTGAAGGCGCCGACCAGGACGCCGATCATCAGCGCATTGCCGAGATCGATCTCAACCACCTGCTTCAGCCCCTTCAGCGCCAGATAGGCGGCGAAGGTGCCGGCCATGATCCCCACCAGCGCCGGCACCCAGCGCCGGGCGGCGGCGATCTTGTCCTCGCGATAGATGATATAGGTCTTGATGAAGGCAAGGAAGGCGGCGGCGATCACGCCGCCGAGAACGGGGGAGATCACCCAGCTCAGCGCGATGGCGCCCATGCTGGACCAGTTGACCGCACCGAAACCGGCGGCGGCGATTCCGGCCCCCATCACGCCGCCCACCACCGAATGGGTGGTGGAGACCGGGGCGCCGATCCAGGTGGCCAGATTGACCCAGAGCGCCGAGGAGGTCAGCGCGGCCATCATCGCCCAGACGAAGATTCGGGTGTCGGCGACGCTGCTCGGGTCGATGATGCCCTTGGAGATGGTCGAGACGACATCGCCGCCGGCCAGCAGGGCGCCGGCGCTTTCGCAAAGTGCCGCGATGAGGATGGCCCCGCCCATGGTCAGCGCGTTGGCGCCCACCGCCGGACCCATGTTGTTGGCCACGTCGTTGGCGCCGATGTTGATCGCCATATAGGCGCCCAGCACGGCGGCGGCGACGATGATGATCCCCGAGGTCGATCCGACCCCCGCCAGCAGTGCTGCCAGCAGCCCCACGATCACCATGAAGGCCAGCGCCACGCCCAGTCCCACCATCGGGCGGGATACGTATTGCGCGGCAAGCTCGAGCTGACCGATGCGGCCGAGATCCTTGTCGAGCGTCTTCCACTGTCGGGTGGACGTGTCGGGGCTATCCTGAGGCATGGGCTCCTTCCGCCGCGCGCCAATGCCGGGGGCCGGCCTGCGCCCTGTCAAGAAACTGTTACAGTCTGTTGGCGGATAGGATGGATCGGCGCGCAGATCAAGCGCGCGCCGCGAGTTCCTGCTCGAACAGTTGCAGAACCCCATGCAGGGCGGGTTCGTCGACCCGCTCATGCGCTTCGGGAAGGCTCAGCCATTGGCGTTGGCGGCGGTCGGCCTCGGGGTAGTCCTTGCGCATCTCCTCCACCTCGACCGGATAGACCGAGACGGCGCAGCGCTGTTCGATTCCGTTCGGGTGGCGTTTGACGCTGCTGAAGCTGGTCAGCGGGTCGCGCCAGGGATTGCCCTTATGCACGCCGGCCTCTTCCCAGGCCTCCTGCAGAGCGGTTTCCCAGCTGTCGAGCCCGTTGATCGGCCAGCCCTTCGGCAGGATCCAGCGACCGCGCGAGCTGGTGACCAGCAGAACCTCGGGCGTGTCCTTCCGCTTGGGTGTTCGAAAACACAAAGCCGCCAACTGCACCGGTTCGGGGCGGCTGATCATAAGCTTGATGCTTTCCAACCAAGGGATGGAGCGCGGGTTCATCATCGTGGGGTAGCCTTGCTGCTCAGTGTTGTGTTGTTTTGTTAACTTAGGGCAAAATGTCGCGGT
Source organism: Pseudodonghicola sp. (assembly GCF_048268305.1). Taxonomy (NCBI): domain Bacteria; kingdom Pseudomonadati; phylum Pseudomonadota; class Alphaproteobacteria; order Rhodobacterales; family Paracoccaceae; genus Pseudodonghicola; species Pseudodonghicola sp. The sequence continues at coordinate 30,782 of NZ_JBLWVT010000006.1, read as the reverse complement.
TTTCAAATGGGGCGGCGCCGGTTGCCCGTCAAGAGGGCGTTCAGCCGGGCCAGACTGCCCAGATTTCGGGCGGATGGGCGAAGACGTTGATGTCGACCTGCCCCTGAACCCCGGGCACCACGCCGGTGCCGGTGTATTGCCAGAAGGTCCAGCGTGCGCCGGGGTAGGTTTCCGACGGGTGACCGGCGACCGAACGCAGCCAGAACTGGGTGCCGCGAAGCTGGCCGATGCCGGTATCGCGATAGAAATCGGGGGTGGTATAGATCACCGGTCGCTTGCCATAGTGGCGTTCGAGGATATCGAGGAATTTGCTTGCCTCGGCCCGCACGATGGCGCCATCGGGGCGTTTTGGGCAGGTGCGGGACAGGTGGTTCCACTCCAGATCCAGCACATGGGGCAGGGCATCTGGATCGCGCGGCACATGACGGATGAACCAGCGCGCCTGTTCCTCGGCCGGGCGGCAGAAATAGAAATAATGATAGGCGCCACGCCGGACGCCGGCCTGTCCGGCCCCGTTCCAGTGGTCGCGGAATTTCGGATCGTCGTGATCGCCGCCCTCGGTCGCCTTGATATAGGCGAAGGAGACGCCCGAGGCGCGCACCAGCGCCCAGTCGACATCGCCCTGATAGCGCGACACGTCGATGCCATGGACGGCATAGGCCGATGGCGTCACCGTCGCCCAGTCATGCGGCTTCAGATCGCCGAAGCTTGGGGCGGGGAAGAAGCTCAGATGCGCCGCATCGGGCGTGGTGGTGACCCTGCGCGGCGGCTCGGGATTCGATTTGGGCATGCGCGATCCGCAGGCCGTGAGTGCCAGCGCGGCGCAGAGAGAGAGAACAATCGGCCTAAGCATCGACCGCACCTTTTGGGGAGATGAAATTACAGTTGTCCAATTAGCTCACGACCTCTGTGATTTGGCAATCTGGCATCACGTAACTGGGCGAAGCGCCGCCCGCACTGGGGCGGATCGGTGACACCAGCGCCGGGGCCGGCGGCGCGGTCTATTGTGTCCCAGGCATGAAAAAGGGGCCGTCGCCGGCCCCTGATCCGCGCAGCGCAGGGCGTTCGCTCGGCTCAGCGGTTGCCGCTGCCCGAGAACCGCGCGGCATCGGCCGCGGCGCGGCGGATGGCGTTGGATTTATGCACCGTTTCCATATATTCGCTGTCCGGGTCGCTGTCATAGACGACGCCTCCACCGGCCTGGATGTAGAGCTTGCGGTCCTTCACGATGGCCGTGCGCAGCGCGATGCACATATCCATGTCGCCACCGGCGCTGAAGTATCCGACGCCACCGCCATAAAGGCCGCGCTTTTCGGGCTCCAGCTCGTCGATGATCTCCATCGCCCGGACCTTCGGCGCGCCCGAGACGGTGCCGGCCGGCATGCCGGCGAAGAAGGCGTCGAGCGCGTCCTTGTCCTCGGCCAGTTCGCCCACCACGTTCGACACGATGTGCATGACGTGGGAATAGCGTTCGATGGTGAATTTCTCGGTCGGGCGCACGGTGCCGATCTTGGCCACGCGCCCCACGTCGTTGCGCCCGAGATCAAGCAGCATCAGGTGTTCGGCCAGTTCCTTCTGATCGGCGAGCAGATCGGCCTCGAGCGCGCGATCCTCCTCCGGCGTGGCGCCACGCGGGCGGGTGCCGGCGATCGGGCGGATGGTCACCTCGCGGCCGAAGACGCGCACCAGGATTTCCGGGCTGGCGCCGACGACATGGAAGCCACCGAAGTTGAAATAGAACATGAAGGGCGACGGGTTGGTGCGCCGCAGAGAGCGGTAGAGCGCGAAGGGCGGCAGCGGGAAATCCTGCGTCCAGCGCTGCGCCGGCACCACCTGAAAGATATCGCCGGCGCGGATATAGTCCTTGGCGGTCTCCACCGCCGCCTTGTAGCTGTCGCGGGTGAAGTTCGACGTCGGCTCGCCGATCTCCTGCGCCTCGCCCAGGTCGCGGGATTCGGCCGGCATGCCGCGGTCGAGATCGCGCACCGCGTCCATCACCCGTTCTGCGGCCTGGGCATAGGCGGCGCGCGCCGACAGCCCCTCGCTGACCCAGGCGGGGGAGACCACGGTGACCTCGCCCTTGACGCCATCCAGAACGGCGACGACCGAGGGCCGCATCAGCACCGCGTCGGGCAGGCCCAGCGGATCGGGGTTCACGTTCGGCAGATATTCGATCAGCCGCACCATGTCATAGCCGAGATAGCCGAAAAGACCGGCGGCGGCCTGCGGCAGATCCTCGGGCAGCTCGATCCGGCTCTCCTCGATCAGCGCGCGCAGGCTGGTCAGCGGCTCCGCGGTCTCGGGCTCGAACCCCTCGGGGTCGAACCGCGCCTGCCGGTTGAGAAAGGCCTGTTCGCCGTTGCAGCGCCAGATCAGGTCCGGCTTCATCCCGATGATCGAATAGCGCCCGCGCACCTCGCCGCCGGTTACCGACTCGAGCATGAAGGCATCCTTCTGCGCTCCGGTCAGTTTCAGCATCAGCGAAACGGGGGTGTCCAGGTCGGCGGCGAGCCGCGTATAGACGACCTGGTTCCGCCCGGCCTGATAGGCGCGGGCGAAGGTTTCGAAATCGGGGGTCAGTGCCATGGTCTCGCCTTATCGGAAATTCGCCTGCGCCGCATTCAGCGCCTGCTGGTCCACCGTCGGGTGGGCACGGATCTGGGCGTCGCGCACATAGGCGTCGAACAGCTGCTGGGCCAGCGACTGATCGAACTGCTGCGCGATGGATTTGCGCATGACGGCCAGATCAGGGGTTTCCGCGGGCGGCAGCACCTCGTCCAGACGTACGATCTGCACCATCTGATCGCCGGGGACGATGCGCAATTCACCCGGCTTCATCTCGAACACCTGGTTCATGAAATCGGGCGCGGTATCCTCGAGAAAGGCGGCGCGGGTCAGCCCGGTCTCCTTGCGCTGGGTCAGCCCGGCGCCGGCGAGATCGCCGGTGGTGCCCAGTCCGTCGACAATGGCCTGTGCCTGCGCCTTCAGCGCGGCATCGGTCTCGGCGGCGGTCCAACTGGCGAGCACGCGGTCGCGGGCCTGTTCGAAGGGTTCGGGGCGCGGCGGCAGCACCTTGTCGAGCTGCAGCGCGAAGGCGCCGCCATCGTCCAGGAACTTCACCTCGGGGAAATCGTCGGCGGTGACTTTCGAGGCGGCCTCGCGGAAGGCGTCATAGGCGGCGATCCCGTCGGAGCTGTCGCTGGTCCAGTCGATCTGGCCAAGCTGCATGTCGGTCTCGTCCGCCAGCTCCTTGAGCGTGGCGCCCCCGGCCAGACGGTCGTTGATATCCTCGGCCTGGGTCTCGATCAGCCGGCGCGCGCGTTCCGAGGCGAGCTCGTCGCGCAGCTCGTCATGCGCTTCCTCGAAGGTGGTCACATGGGCGGCCAGGGTGCCGTTCACCCGGAACAGCGCCGGCCCCAGGTTCGAGGGCAGCGGCCCGACCACATCGCCGACATTGGCGGCAAAGACGGTCTCGGCTGCGGCGCCAAGGTCCTCGGCGCCGACATCGCCCAGATCGATATCGGACAGCGACAGCCCCCGCTGTTCGACCAACTGTTCAAAGGTGGTGCCGCCAACCTCGATCTGCGCCATGGCGTCCTTGGCGGCCTGGTCGCTGGAGAAGACCAGCCGTTCGACCAACCGACGCTCGGGCGTGTTGTAATCGGCCTGGCGTTCGTCATAGAGGCGCCGGATCGCGGCCTCGTCGACCTCGACCTGACCCAGGATCATCTCGGGCGTTAGCAGCACATAGGTGATCGACTTGGTCTCGGGCAGGGTGAACTGGTCGCCATGAGCGTCGTAATAGGCCTTCAGCGTCGCCTCGTCGGGCGTCGGCACCGGCGTGGTCAGCGCCTCGGGCGTCAGCGTCGCAAAGGAAAAGCTGCGGCGCGCGCTGATATAGTCGACCAGCGTGGCGGTCATTTCCGGCGGCATCTTCACGCCGCCGACGATGGCGCCCTGCACCAGGGTGCGGGCGGCCTCGTGGCGGAGGTCGGTTTCGAAATCGACATCGCTCAACCCGGCCTGATCGAGCTGGAACCGATAGGTGTCGCGGTCGAACTTGCCATCGGGGCCGTGGAAGGCCGGAATGGCCAGGATTTCCTTTTGCAGGTTGGCGTCGCCGATGCCGATGCCAAGCTGGTCGACCTCATTGTCGAGCGCCGCCAGCGCGATGAGCTGGCCCAGGACCTGCTGGTCGATCCCCATCGCCTTGGCCTGGCTGATCTGCAGCGCCTGGCCGTTCTGCGCTTCGATGGCGCGAATCTCGCGTTGCAGCTCGCGGGCATAGGCCTGGGTGGTGACGGTCTGATCGCCCACGGTCGCAACCGTATGGGCGGTGCCGCTCAGGTTGGTGGCGCCGAAGCCCGCCAGACCCGCAACCAGCAGACCCATCAGGATCCAGACAAAGGATTTCGAAAGCTCTTTGACCCGCGCGGCCATGGCGCCCCCTTTTCTGGCAATGCCGTTGTATCGGCGCCCTCAATACGACGCGCGCCGAAGGGGGGCAAGCTCAGATGCCGGGATCAGAGCCTGACTGCCGCCAGCCGGTCGATCATTTCCGCGATCCCCGCCTGGTCGGTATTGGCGAAGGCGATGCGCAGGTGTCGCGCACCCGAGGGATCGTCCGCCGGAACGAACATGCTGGCCGGCAGGGCAAGGATCGAGGCCGCATGCACCAGCTTTTGCGCCAGCGCCTCGGCCTCCAGATCGAAGGGATGTTCGACATAGGCGAAATAGGCGCCGAGCCCCTTCAGCCGCCAGCCCTGTTCGTCGAGCCGGCCGAAACCCTGCGCCAGCGCGGCGCGGCGGGAGAGGATTTCGTCGCGTTCCCCCTTCACCCAATCGCCCAGGGTGCGAATGCCGATCAACGCCGCGAACTGGCCTACCTGGCTCGGGCAGATGGTCACGGTGTCGAGATATTTCTCCACCTCGAGCATCATCGCGGGGGAAGCCAGCAGCGCGCCGACCCGGTGGCCGGTCAGCCGATAGGCCTTTGAGAAGGAATAGAGATGCACCAGCGTCCGGTCCCAATCGGGATCGGTGAAGAGATCATGCGCGGCGCCATCGCGGCTGTCGAAATCGCGATAGGTCTCGTCGACGATCAGCTTCAGCCCATGCGCCTGCGCCAGATCATAGAACGCCCGCAGGATGCCCGCCGGGTATTCCGCGCCGCTGGGATTGTTGGGGGTGACCAGAACGATTGCCCGGGTGCGCGAGGTGATCAGCGCCGCGGCGCGTTCCGGATCGGGGATCAGACCATCGCCCGTCGGCAGTGGCAGCGTGCGCACCCCGGCCATATCCAGCCACATCTTGTGATTGAAATACCAAGGCGTCGGCAGGATCACCTCGTCGCCCTCGCCGGTCAGCGCGGCAATGGTGGCGGTGAAGGCCTGGTTGCAGCCGGAGGTGATCGCCACCTGACCGGGCGCCACCGTGCCGCCGTAGAGCGCTGAGACCTGGCCGGCGAGCGCCGCGCGCAGCTCGGGCATGCCCAGCACCGGGCCGTAAAGATGCGCCTGCGGCACGGTGAGGAGGAACTCGGCCATCGCCTGCCGCAGCGCTTCGGGCGGCGGGTCGATCGGCGCCGCCTGGCTGACGTTGATCAGCGGGCGATCGGCGGGAAAGCTGACCCCCTCGATCCAGCGGCGCGAGGCGACGATGGGGGCGGGAAAGGTGGCCTCGGTGCGGGTGGGAGAGGCGAGGGACATGGGCGCGTTCCTTCCTTGATCGCTTCGATCATCCTGAAGGCGCCGGTCAGGGCCCGGGCCCGCCCGCGCCCCTTGGTCTCGGTAGAATACTCGATTATCCGCCGGCGGGGCCGGGGACGCGCCCGGTCAGTCCAGCGCGCGATAGGGCTTAACGTACTGCAGCGCGGTGTCCCAAGGGAAGAAAATCCAGGTGTCCTGGCTCACTTCGGTGATGAAGGTATCCACCTGCGCCCGTCCCTTGGGCTTGGCATAGACGGTGGCGACATGCGCCTTCGGCAGCAGGGTGCGCACCACTTCCAGGGTGCGGCCGGTATCGACCAGATCGTCGATGATCAGGACGCCCGCGCCATCACCGACCAGGGTCATGTCGGGCGACTTGATCACCACCGGCTCGCTCTGGGTCTGGTGGTCATAGGACTTGACGCTGATGGTATCGACCAGCCGGATATCCAGCTCGCGGGCGATGATCATCGCCGGGGCCATGCCGCCGCGGGTGATTGCCACCACCATGCGCCAGCCGCCGTCCGGCGCATCCCCCTGCAGCCGCCAGGCCAGCGCCCGCGCGTCGCGGTGGAGCTGGTCCCAGCTGACGAGAAACCCTTTCTCATGCGGCAGCAGGTCGGTCATCGGCATCTTCCCTCTGGCGGTCTCGGCTCAGTTCTTGGCAATATCGGGGGCGTCGACCGCCTTCATGCCGACGGCGTGATAGCCGGCGTCGACATGCAGGATTTCGCCGGTCACCCCGGCGCTCAGGTCGGACAGCAGATAGAGCGCGGAATTGCCGACGTCGTCGATCGTCACATTGCGCCGCAGCGGCGAATTATATTCGTTCCACTTCATGATATAGCGGAAATCGCCGATGCCCGAGGCTGCCAGCGTCTTGATCGGCCCGGCCGAGATCGCGTTGACGCGAATGCCGTCCTTGCCCAGATCCTCGGCCAGATAGCGCACGCTCGCCTCCAGCGCCGCCTTGGCGATCCCCATCACGTTGTAATGCGGCATCACTTTTTCGGCGCCGTAATAGGTCAGCGTCAGCGCGGCGCCACCCTCGCTCATCATCTTCTCGGCCCGCTGCATCACCGCGGTGAAGGAATAGACCGAAATATCCATGCTCATGGTGAAATTGGCGCGGCTGGTGTCGACATAGCGACCACGCAGCTCGTTCTTGTCGGAGAAGCCGATCGCATGGACGACGAAATCCAGCTCGCCCCACTGCTCTTTGAGCGCTTCGAACAAGGCGTCGATCGACGCCTCGTCGCCGACGTCGCAGGGCAGGACGATCGCGCTGCCGAGCTGTTCCGCCAAGGGCATGACGCGCTTTTTCAGCGCCTCGCCCATATATGAAAAGGCCAATTCCGCACCGGCGCCGGACAGCGCCTTGGCGATCCCCCAGGCGATGGATTTGTCATTGGCAAGGCCCATGATCAGGCCGCGCTTGCCGGCCAATAGCTGTTGTGACATCTCGATCCTCCGCCTGTCCAACGGTTTGGATCCGTCCTTTAGGCGATTGCCATCTGCGCTTCAAGGGCGCGCAGTCACCGACGAAGTTCGGAGACGATCGCATCGGGGCGCCCGCACGGGCTTGCCCGCTGGGCTGGAGCGTTCTAGGGTCTCGCCACAATCCATGATGGGGATACCATGGGCGATAGAAGCGGAATTTTTGCCGGCGATGATCCGTTTGTCATCGTTCGCCGGTGGCTTGCCGAAGCCGAGGCAAGCGAAGTGAATGATCCTAATGCGATCGCGATCGCGACGGTCGATGCAGAGGGCCTGCCGGACGTGCGCATGGTCCTGTTGAAGGAGGTCGAGGATAAGGCCTTCGTCTTCTATACCAATTACAATAGTGCCAAGGCGCAGGAACTTGACCAGGCCGGCAAGGCTGCCTTTGTCATGCATTGGAAATCGCTGCGCCGGCAGGTGCGGGTGCGCGGGCTGATCAGCAAGGAGGAGGGGCCGCAGGCGGACGCCTATTATGCCTCCCGCTCGCTGAAGAGCCGGCTGGGCGCCTGGGCCTCGCATCAGAGCCAGCCGCTCGACAGCCGGACCAGCCTGATGGCCGAGGTCGCCAAGGTGACCGCGCGCTTCGGCACTAATCCGCCGCGGCCGCCCTTCTGGGGCGGATATCGGCTGACGCCGGTGCAGATCGAGTTTTGGGCCGATGGCGCGTTTCGCCTGCATGACCGTTTCGTCTGGCGTCGCCAGACGCCTGAATCCGCTTGGGAAATTCAGCGTCTGAACCCGTGATGTTCACGTTACGTGAAATGCAAAGCCTTGAAATTTGGTGCGGAATTTTGGCCAATTTGACGTTTTGCGCTTGAAACCCTTCTGGGGTTTATAGCAGACAGGCGGGCAAATCATGAAGACGCGCAAACACGCAAGAACGCGGAACCAAAAAAAGTGGCGGAAGATCTGAGCAGTATGCAGCACGTGGAAGGTCAGGTGAAATGGTTCGATCCGGCGAAGGGCTATGGCTTCGTCGTCTCGGACCAAGGTGGCCCCGATATTCTGTTGCATGTGAATGTATTGCGGAATTTCGGCCAGAGTTCGGTCGCTGACGGATCGCGGATCGAAGTGGTGATCCACCAGACCGAACGCGGTGTGCAGGCGGTCGAGGTGGTATCGATCACCCCGCCGGTGCGTGCCGAGGGGCCGGTCCTGTCCGACTTCAGCCATCTCGATCCCGAAGAGCTGCAAGGCTATCCGCTGGAGCCGGCCCGGGTGAAGTGGTTCGACAAGGCGAAGGGATTCGGTTTTGCGAATGTGTTCGGCCGGGATGAAGACGTTTTTCTGCATATCGAGGTGCTGCGCCAGTCCGGCCTGGCTGATCTGCAGCCGGGCGAGGCCCTGGCGATGCGGGTGATCGACGGGCGCCGTGGCCGCATGGCCGCCGAGGTGCTGGCCTGGGAGGCCGCGGTCGAAGGGGCCACGGTCGAGCCGCAGATTGCGGAGGACGCCGCCGTTTCATGATCCGCCGCCTCGCTCTTGCTCTGATCCTGATTTGCGCCGCCAGTGGTGCCTGGGCGCAGTGCCGCGCGGATCGGGTTGAGCTGCGGGGCGATTGGGGGCAACTCGGCTTCGATGTCGAGATCGCCGACAGCCCGGACGAAAGATCGCGGGGGCTGATGTATCGCAAAAGCCTGGCCCGTGGGGCCGGCATGCTGTTCGTCTATGAACATCCCCAGCCGGTGTCCTTCTGGATGAAGAACACGCTGATTCCGCTCGATATGCTGTTTCTCGACCGTCAGGGTGTGGTCAGACGCGTGCACAGCGATGCGAAGCCGCGCGATCTGACGCCGATCGAGGGGGGCGAGGGGATCTTTGCCGTGCTCGAGATCAACGCCGGGCTGGCCCGCCGCTATGGCATTGGCCCCGGCACGGTGATGCGCCATCCGGTTTTTGCCGAAGGTCCGGCCGCCTGGCCCTGTTAGGGCTTTTCAAATCCGATTGCCGCCGCTAGACAGGCGCACGGTCCGGGGCGTGGCGCAGTCTGGTAGCGCACCTGTTTTGGGTACAGGGGGTCGTGAGTTCGAATCTCGCCGCCCCGACCACCCCTCCCAATTCCCTCTGGTTTTTCGCCCTCGGCGCTCCGGCTTGGCCCGGTTTTCGCGCATCGGGTGATATCGCCGCCAAATGTTGTGGTCTGCCCAGAATATGGACGGACAGGTTGCGGTTGCCAGGAGGCGCCGGGGCCGGTCGAAGGTTTTTCATGCAGGAAAAGGGGCTTCCGGCAGAGGCTTCAGCCCCTGCGCGAAGTGCTGCTTTGCAGCATCCTGTGGAAGAATCGCAAGGCCCTGTGGATGGCTTGCCGGTCAATCGGCTTTTTCCGTGGCTCGGGCAAAAAAATCCGTTGACCCCTGGCTTTTGTCTGCTCCAAATTGTGTGAGCCGGCCACAAGCGCACTAAATCTAGTGGATGATGCGAGAACTCGCGGTCGGGAACGAGTGGCAGCAAAACCAGCGTATCGCGTCGGACAAGGGGCCGAACGCAAGGCCTGAGATCGGCTTTGCGGATCGGGGATGTCATGCGCATGGGCCGCCGAAGACGCCTGATGGGGTGGTGAAGGACCCGGTTGCGGGGAACGCTTGGAAGGTCAGAGGCAGCAATGAAAATCGAAAGAAAGTTCACCAAGGCAGGGCAGGACGCATACGCCGATCTGGATTTCGTCACCACGACGTCCGAGATTCGCAATCCCGATGGCACCATCGTTTTCCGTCTGGAGGAGATCGAAGTGCCCGCCGGCTGGAGCCAGGTCGCCAGCGACGTCATCGCGCAGAAATACTTCCGCAAGGCCGGCGTGCCGGTGCGGCTGAAGAAGGTCGCCGAAAAGGACGTGCCGGAATTCCTCTGGCGGTCGGTTCCCGAAACCGCCACCACCGAGACGGGGGGAGAGACCTCCTCGAAACAGGTGTTCGACCGGCTCGCCGGTGCCTGGGCCTATTGGGGCTGGAAGGGCGGCTATTTCACCACCGAGACCGACGCCCGCGCCTATTACGACGAGATGCGCCATATGCTGGCAAGCCAGCGCGCCGCGCCGAACTCTCCGCAATGGTTCAACACCGGGCTGCATTGGGCCTATGGCATCGATGGGCCGAGCCAGGGCCATTTCTATGTCGATTACAAGACCGGCAAGCTGACCAAATCGAAATCCGCCTATGAGCACCCCCAGCCGCACGCCTGTTTCATCCAGTCGGTGGCCGATGATCTGGTGACCGAGGGCGGCATCATGGATCTTTGGGTGCGTGAGGCACGGCTGTTCAAATACGGCTCGGGCACCGGCACCAACTTCAGCCGCCTGCGGGCCGAGGGGGAGCGGCTGTCGGGCGGCGGCAAATCCTCGGGTCTGATGGGGTTCCTCAAGATCGGCGACCGGGCGGCAGGCGCGATCAAATCCGGCGGCACCACAAGGCGCGCCGCCAAGATGGTGATCGTCGACGCCGATCACCCCGATATCGAGAAATTCATCGACTGGAAGGTGATCGAGGAGCAGAAGGTCGCCTCGATCGTCGCCGGTTCCAAGATGCACGAGCAAAAGCTCAACGCCATCTTCGCCGCGATCAGGGCCTGGGACGGCAGTGTCGAGGACGCCTGCGATCCGGCCACCAACCCGGGGCTGAAATCGGCGATCCGCGACGCCAAGAAATCCGCGATCCCCGAAACTTACGTGAAACGGGTGCTGGATTACGCCAAGCAGGGCTATACCAGCATCGAATTCCCCACCTATGACACCGACTGGGATTCCGAGGCCTATAGCTCGGTCTCCGGCCAGAACTCCAACAACTCGATCCGCGTCACCGATGCCTTCCTGCAGGCGGTGTGCGAGGATGCGGATTGGCAATTGATCAACCGGGTCGATGGCAGCATCGCCAAGACCGTCAAGGCGCGTGATCTGTGGGAAAAGGTCGGCCATGCCGCCTGGGCCTGCGCCGATCCGGGCATCCAGTTCCACGATACCATCAACGCCTGGCACACCTGCCCGGCGGATGGGCCGATCCGCGGATCGAACCCCTGTTCGGAATATATGTTCCTGGACGATACCGCCTGCAACCTCGCCTCGATGAACCTGTTGACCTTCCTGAAGGACGGGCAGTTCCAGGCCGGCGATTACATGCATGCCACCCGGCTGTGGACGCTGACGCTGGAGATCAGCGTGATGATGGCGCAATTCCCGTCGAAGGAAATCGCGCAGCTTTCCTATGACTTCCGCACCCTTGGCCTGGGATACGCCAATATCGGCGGTCTGCTGATGAACATGGGGTATGGCTATGACAGCGACGAGGGCCGCGCGCTTTGCGGGGCGCTGACCGCGATCATGACCGGCGTCGCCTATGCGACGAGCGCCGAGATCGCGGCAGAGCTTGGCACCTTTGACGGCTATGCCCGCAACGCCGACAACATGCTGCGGGTGATCCGCAACCACCGTCTGGCCGCCTATGGCCACAGCGAGGGCTACGAGGGGCTGGCGGTGGCGCCGGTGCCGCTGGATCACGCCCATTGCCCCGACCGTCGGCTGGTCGATCTGGCCATGGCCGCCTGGGACGAGGCGCTGGAGCTGGGCGAAAAGCACGGCTTTCGCAATGCCCAGACCAGCGTGATCGCTCCCACCGGCACCATCGGCCTGGTGATGGATTGCGACACCACCGGGATCGAGCCCGATTTTGCCCTGGTGAAGTTCAAGAAGCTCGCCGGCGGTGGGTACTTCAAGATCATCAACCGCTCGGTTCCCGCCGCGCTGGAAAACCTCGGCTATTCCTCGGCCGAGATCGAGGAGATCATCTCCTATGCCGTGGGCCATGGCACCATCGGCAATGCGCCGTCGATCAACCATACCACGCTGGTGGCGCATGGGTTTGGCGAAAACGAACTGGCCAAGATCGACGCCTCGCTGGAAAGCGCCTTCGACATCCGCTTTGTCTTCAACCAGTGGACCCTGGGGGAAGAGTTCTGCACCAACGTGTTGAAGATCGCGCCGGAAAAGCTGACCGATCCCACCTTCGACCTGCTGCGGCATCTGGGATATTCCCGCGCCGATATCGAGGCGGCGAATGATCACGTCTGCGGGACGATGACGCTGGAAGGGGCGCCGCATCTGAAGGCGGAACATTACCATATCTTCGATTGCGCCAACCCCTGCGGCAAGAAGGGCAAGCGGTTCCTGTCGGTCAACAGCCACATCACCATGATGGCGGCAGCGCAGAGCTTTATCTCCGGTGCCATCTCCAAGACCATCAACATGCCCAACAACGCCACCATCGAAGAGTGCCAGCAGGCCTATGAGCTGTCCTGGTCGCTGGGGGTGAAGGCCAATGCGCTTTATCGCGACGGATCGAAGCTGTCGCAACCCTTGGCCGCCGCGCTGGTCGAGGATGACGATGAGGCGGCCGAGGTGCTGGAAACCGGCACGCCGGTGGAAAAGGCCCAGGTGCTGGCCGAGAAGATCGTCGAGAAACTGGTGATCAAGGAGGTCGCCCGCGGCCGGCAAAAGATGCCGTCGCGCCGCAAGGGCTATACCCAGAAATCCATCGTCGGCGGTCACAAGGTCTATCTGCGCACCGGCGAATATGAGGACGGCTCTCTGGGCGAGATCTTCATCGACATGCACAAGGAAGGCGCCGGCTTTCGCGCGATGATGAACAACTTCGCCATCGCGGTCTCGGTCGGTCTGCAATACGGCGTGCCGCTTGAGGAATTCGTCGATGCCTTTACCTTCACCAAGTTCGAACCGGCGGGGATGGTCCAGGGCAACGACAGCATCAAGAACGCCACCTCGATCCTCGATTACATCTTCCGCGAACTGGCGGTGAGCTATCTCGACCGCACCGATCTGGCACATGTGAAACCGCAGGGCACCACCTTTGACGATCTGGGCCATGGCGCCGACAACGAAGGCGTCTTGAACGTCAGCGAGATCAGCGAAACCGCCGCCTCGCGGTCGCTCGAAGTGCTTAAGCAGATCAGTTCCACCGGCTATCTGCGCAAGCGGCTGCCGCAAGAGCTGATGGTGCTGCAGGGCGGTGGCGGCATGGCCTTCTCGACCCCCGGCGCCGGGGTGGCGACCCTGGTGCCCGAGACGACCTCGGCCATGGTCACCACCACGACCACCACGGCGATGGCCAGCGGCACCGTCACCATGGACGCCCGCGCCAAGGCCCGGATGCAGGGCTACGAGGGCGAGGCCTGCGGTGAATGCGGCAACTATACGCTGGTGCGCAATGGCACCTGCATGAAATGCAACACCTGCGGGGCGACCAGCGGGTGTAGTTAAGGCAACGCATCAGGATTGATGCGCAGGGGATTGGAAAATAAAATCTTTCCATCCCCGACGAATGCGGAGGGCAGGGGGCATCCCCCTGCGTTCCACAGCACCGGGAGGACCGGTCAGGCCGGTCTTCCCCTTACCTCGCGGGGCGGGTGCGCTCGCCCCTGACGACGTTCAGGCCGCAGGCAGAAAACTAGGGCGGTGAACGATATGAGCCTGAAGGTCGAAACTGAAGGGGGGCGGTTCGCCCCCCTTTTTTTCACGGCTCGCGCGGGGGATGTGCCGTCAATCGCTTGTAATACCCCCTCCCTCTGCGCAGACTGCCGGCAAGGCGCGTCATCAGTTTTAAAAGGAGTTTGCCATGGCGATCACAGTTTCCCTTCCCTCGAGTGGGGTGTCGCTTGCCGATCTGGTCGATATCATCGACTTCATCTCGGTCGACGCGGTGGTGGACACGACCAGTTCCACCGGGTTTTCAGGATACGGCAGCTTCGGCGGCACCGCGGCCAGCTTCTCCGTCTCCGGTTCGGGCTTCGGGCTCGGGATGATCGGCGGCACCTATTACGTGACCTCCGGCGTGATCGACACCATCACCTTCACCCTGGGTGGGCAGGAGCTTTTGTTCGCCTCGGTCGATATCGACATGAAAGATTTCGCCCCGATCATCTATCGCGACGAATATGGCATCGACCAGAGCGCGATCGAAACCTTCTTGATGGCGCGGGACTGGGACATTACCCTGGGGAATGAGGACGATATCGCCGGCTCTGGCAGCACGGTGGGCGATGGCGTGGCCTTCAACCTGATCGGCAACGACCGCATCGCCGGCGGTGGCGGCGATGACGTGCTGTTCGCCGGGGATGGCAACGACCGGTTGTTCGGCGATGCCGGTAACGACACGCTGGAAGGCGGCGCCGGCCGTGACAAGATTTTCGGCGGCGGCGGGGCGGACAAGCTTTATGGTGACGATGGCAATGATCGGCTGGAGGGTGGCAACGGCAACGACAAGCTGTTCGGCGGCGCCGGGGCCGACGTGCTGATCGGCGGCAGGGGCAACGACCGGATGACCGGGGGCGCCGGGCTTGATACCTTCGTCTTCGGCAACAAGGCCGGCCGCGACGTGATCACCGATTTCAACGCCACCAGCAATGGTGAGGATATCGACCTGAGCGCGGTGACCCGGATCCGGAATTTCAAGGATCTGGTCAATAATCATATGGAGCAGGTGGGCAGTGATGTGGTGATCGACGATCACGCCGGCACCCGGATCACCCTGCTGAACGTCGAGATCGCCGATCTGGGCAAGGGTGATTTCCTGTTCTGACCGGATTTCCCCTGGAATGACGGCAAGAGGGGCCCGGCGTGGCCCCTTTTTCATGTCCGCCGGCGCCTTCGGCGATGTGTCGCGCAAGGGGAGCCGGCGCTGAAACCGGCGGTGGGGCGCCGGAACCCGCCCGCAGCTGCGGAGTCAAACCGCCGAGCGGATTTTCGCGCTCTTGCACGGGCGGGTTTCCGCGACAGCGGCGCGTCGAAAAGCGCGGCCTTTCGCCCGAAACCGGCGCGCCGCCGCCGCCCCGATGACAAACCCTCCGCGCCGACCTTTCTTTCGGGGTGTCCGCAAACAGGGCGGACGATGATCCTTGAAGGAGGACCAAGACATGAAACCGATGAAACTGACCACCCTGGCGGCCGTGGCGGCGATCATGGCGCCCGGCATGCTCTGGGCGCTGACCGAGGCCGACACCGACGGCGACGGCATGCTGAACCTGGCCGAGCTTCAGTCGGTCTTGCCGATGATCACCGAAGCGGACTTCGCAAAGATGGACGCGAATGCCGACGGGGTGCTGGACGCTGACGAGATCGCCATGGCCCGGGGCGCCGGCCTGCTGCCGGCGAACGAAGGCTAAGCGCTGCTCTGAACCCCTATCCTTAAAGGAGACCCTGACATGACTTTGAAACAGATGACCCTGATTGCCGCCGCCACCGCCGTCGCCCTGCCGGCCATGGCCTTCGCCGCCGCCAGCGCCGACACCAATGGCGATGGCAAGCTCGACCTGGCGGAACTGCAGGCGGCGTTGCCTGACACCACCGAAGAGCTTTTCACCGAGCTGGACGTGAACAAGGATGGCTTTCTCGACGTTGACGAGATCGCCGCCGGGCGCAAGGCCGGGCTGCTGCCGCCGGTGAGCGAGTGAGAGGAGGTGAGACGATGACTTCCCGAACGACGCTGACGCTTGCCGCCGCGGCGCTTGCCCTGCCGGGGCTGGCCTGGGCGGCGGACCCCGCCGACACCGACGGCGACGGGCTGCTGAGCTTTGACGAGGTCCAGGCCATCGCCCCACAGGTGAACGAGGAGGTCTTCCTGGAACTCGACAGCAATGCCGACGGTGCACTCGATGCCGAGGAACTGACCCAGGCCCGCAAGGCCGGGCTGATCCCCCTGGCCGAGGAGTGACCGGCAGGGCCGCGCCCGTCGGCGACCGAAAGGGCCTCGGGCGCGGCCCTTATCCAATCTCCCCCGCAAGACCGGGGCGCGCGTTGGCGATGGCGGGCGCGCGCTCCCCTGCGCCGGCCTCGCCCAGGGGGCGACGGGACCGGTTGCCGCAAGATCGGGCGCTCCGCCGGTTCCATGGGCTGGTTTCAGCCGGTTCCGAGGCGGCAAAGGGCCAGGAAAGCGCCAAGACTGGCCGGCCGGTCGCGCCTGTCGATTATGGGGATGACATCGGCCGGCGGCAGGTCTTTCTATCGCTCGCCGGTATCCTCCACGCGCGCAGTGCCTTGAAGAAGGACATGAAATGAAACCGAAAAAGCTGATCCTGGCGCTTGCCGTCGCCTCCCTGTCGCTACCGGGGCTCGCTTGGGCGAATACGCCGATGGCGGCGGCGCCGTCGGCGGGGCAATGGTTGCAGACCGCCGACCAGGAGGGCGGCGAAGAGGTCTTTCTCGAGATCGACAGCACGCTCGAGGCTGTGATCGAGGCCGACGGCCTCGGGCGCCTCGAATGCCGCCTGCGCCCGCGCCGGCAGAACCAGGGCTGAGCCGTCAGCCCGCCTGGGTCGCGGCGAGCCCGGCGGCAAAGCCGCAAAGCCGCTCCAGCGCCGCAGCAAAGGCCTCGTCCTCGATGGTCATCGCCACCCGGATATGGCCGGCGGCGGCCTGACCGAAGCTTTCCCCCGGCATGACCGCGATCCGTTCCGCGTCGAGCAGCGCATCGGCGAAGGCATTGCCGCTGAGCCCGGTGGCGCGCACGTCCAGCATCAGATACATCGCCCCCTGCGGCGGCAACATGCGCAGGGTGTTCTGAGCCGCCAGAATGCGCAGAGCCAACGCCCGGCGGCGGCGGAAGGGGGCGGCAACCAGCTCTTCGAGCTCGGGCCCCTGATCCAGGGCGAAGAGCGCCGCATCCTGCACGAAACCCGGCACCCCATAGGTGGTATGGGTGGCCAGGCTGATCAGCCGGGCGATCGCATGGTCCGGGCCGATGATCCAGCCGCAGCGCGATCCGGTCATCGCATGGGATTTCGACATCGACCCGATCACCAGCGTCCGATCCGCCATGCCCGGCAGGGCGCGGGGCGACAGATGCGCGCCGTCCCAGATCTGGGTGTCATAGACCTCGTCCGAGATCAGCCAGAGCCCGGCCTCGACGCAGGCGCCCCCAATGCTCTCGAGCGTCTCGCGGTCATAGATCGCGCCGGTCGGGTTGTTGGGGCTGTTGATCAGCAGCGATTTCGCCGCCGCGCCCTCGGCGGCGGCCAGGATCGCCGCCTTGCGCGGGCGAAAACCGTCCTCGGCGCGGGTCGGCACGCTGACGGGGCGGGCGCCCGCCGCCCGCAGGGTGCCGGGATAGGTGACATAATAGGGGTCGATGAACAGCGCCGCGTCGCCCGGATCGCAGACCGCGCAATGGGCGGCGAACAGCCCGGCCTGGCCGCCGGGGGTGATCAGCACATTGTCCCGGCCGGTGGTCACCCCGGTCCGTTCGGTGATCCGCGCCGCCACCCGGTCGCGCAGGGCGCCGATGCCGGGGATTTCGGAATAGCCGGTGCGGCCACCGCGGGCGCTGGCGTCCATCGCCTGCAGAATCGCGGGATCGGTGCGGATGTCGTGCTCGCCGATGGTCAGCTCGGTCACCGCCACGCCTTGGGCGATCAGCGCCTTGGCCTTGTAGAACACCTCCCATCCGTCCGATCCGCCGGGGGTCAGGGTCTCGATCCGATGGGATAGCTGCATGATCGGCTCCTCGCTTGGCTCAGGTCATCTTGGCTCGAAGGGGACAGAGGCGGCAGTGATTGTCAACCTGAGCCGCCCGGTGACCTCGGGACGCGCCGACCGCAGGCTTTGCCCCCCCTGCCGCCTTTTTCTAGCTGCAAATATCCCGGGGGGAGGCCGCAGGCCGTGGGGGGCAGAGCCCCCCTTGCGCGCCGCTGCCCCATTCGCCGCCCGCGACAAACCGCGCCACGCTTTCGGCTTCCCACAATCCTCCGCACATGGTATCCCGGCCGCATGAACCGCATTCGCTGCATCATTACCTGCTGCATTATTCCCTGCTGATCTCATCTGCGGGCCGGTTTCTGTCGTTTTCATCTTCGAGACAAGTTGCTAAGCCCGCGCCGAGCGCCGCGCCTGTGAGGAGTCCGTCATGACGACGATCAAACTGCACAATACGAAGACCCGCCGGAAAGAGGTCTTCACCCCGATCGACCCCAATAATGTGCGCATGTATGTCTGTGGTCCCACGGTCTATGATCGGGCGCATCTGGGCAATGCGCGCCCCGTCGTGGTCTTCGATGTGCTCT
Source organism: Pseudodonghicola sp. (assembly GCF_048268305.1). Lineage (NCBI taxonomy): Bacteria > Pseudomonadati > Pseudomonadota > Alphaproteobacteria > Rhodobacterales > Paracoccaceae > Pseudodonghicola > Pseudodonghicola sp. The sequence goes on along the minus strand of NZ_JBLWVT010000006.1, from coordinate 12,519 downwards.
ACCGCTTGCTGCGCCATGTCTACGGGGCCGCTCACGTCACCTATGTGCGCAACTTCACCGACGTGGACGACAAGATCATCAAGCGCGCGGAGGAGAGTGGCCGGCCGATCGACCTGATCACCGCCGAGACGACGCAGTGGTTCCTGGACGACATGGGCGCGCTTGGCGCGCTGGAGCCCAATGCGATGCCGCGGGCAACGCAATACATCCCGCAGATGATCGCGATGATCGAGGCGCTGATCGCGGGTGGTCACGCCTATGCGGCCGAGGGGCATGTGCTTTTCTCGGTCGACAGCTACAAGACCTATGGCGCGCTCTCCGGGCGGTCGGTCGAGGATATGATCGCCGGCGCCCGGGTCGAGGTGGCGCCCTACAAGCGTGACCCGATGGATTTCGTGCTTTGGAAACCCGCCAAGGCGGATGAGCCCGGCTGGGACAGCCCCTGGGGCCGAGGCCGGCCTGGCTGGCATATCGAATGCTCCGCCATGTCCTATGAGCTGTTGGGCGACAGTTTCGACATCCACGGCGGCGGCAACGATCTGATGTTCCCGCACCACGAGAACGAGATCGCGCAAAGCTGCTGCGCCCATCCCGAGGGGCATTTCGCCAATTACTGGCTGCACAACGAGATGCTGCAGGTCGAGGGCAAGAAGATGTCCAAGTCGCTGGGCAATTTCTTCACCGTCCACGACCTGTTGGCAAAGGGCGTGCCGGGCGAGGTGATCCGCTTTGTCTTTCTCTCCACCCATTACCGCAAGCCGATGGACTGGACCGAGAAGAAGGCCGAGGAGGCCGCGGCGACGCTGCGCAACTGGCGCGGGCTTCTCTCGGATGCGGAACCGACCGGGCCGGATGCGGAGCTGGTCGAGATGATCGCCGATGACCTGAACACCGCCGGTGCGATTGCGCGGCTGCATGCCATGGCGAAAGAGATTGCCGCCAACCCGCAAAAGGACTGCTTTTACGAAAAGGGCACTATGCTGGCCTCGGCCCGGCTGATGGGGCTTTTGACGGCGGAACTGGGGGCCTGGGCGGAGACCGGATCGGTCGACCTCTCCGCCCATGAGGCGCGGCTTGGCGCGGCGCGGCAGGCAGCGATGGAGAACAAGGATTTTTCCGAGGTCGACCGGCTGAAGGCGGCCTATCTTGCCGCCGGCCTTGAAGTGCGGATGAGCAAGGCGGGCGTGGAGCTGGTCCCTGGGCCGGGTTTCGATGCCGCCAAGCTGGAGGGGGTGGAATGATGCGTATCGCTCAACAGACAGAGCACCGCGCCCGGCCCGCGCGGGGGGGACGCGAAGCGCCCGCCCCGTGGGGGGGCGAGACGGGCGCTGCCGGCAATTGGGAGATGGCCCTGATCTGTCACCAGAAATCGGGCGAGGAGACCGGCAATGTCTAAGGAACGCCTCTACATCTATGACACCACGCTGCGCGACGGGCAGCAGACGCAGGGGGTGCAATTCTCCACCTCCGAGAAGACCCGCATCGCCGAGGCGCTGGACAAGCTGGGCGTCGATTATATCGAGGGCGGCTGGCCCGGGGCGAACCCCACCGACAGCGCGTTTTTCGAGACCGCCCCCAAGACCCGCGCCCGGCTGACCGCCTTTGGGATGACCAAGCGCGCCGGCCGCTCGGCCGAAAACGACGACGTTCTGGCGGCGGTGATGAACGCCGGCACCGGCGCGGTCTGTCTGGTCGGCAAGACCCATGATTTCCACGTCACCGCCGCCCTTGGCATCACGCTTGAGGAGAACCTCGAGAATATCGCCGCCTCGATTGCCCATCTGGTCGCCCAAGGCCGCGAGGCGCTGTTCGATGCGGAACATTTCTTCGATGGCTACAAGGCCAATCCCGATTACGCGCTGGCCTGCCTCAAGGCCGCGCATGCTGCCGGCGCCCGCTGGATCGTTCTGTGCGACACCAACGGCGGCACCCTGCCCGAGGAGATCGCCCGCATCGTCCGCGCGGTGATCGCCGCCGGGATCCCGGGCGAAAATCTTGGCATCCACACCCATAACGACACCGAAAACGCCGTCGCCGGATCGCTCGCCGCGATCGAGGCGGGGGTGCGACAGGTGCAGGGCACGCTGAACGGGCTGGGCGAACGCTGCGGCAATGCCAACCTGACCTCGATCATCCCGACGCTGTTGCTGAAGGAGCCCTTCGCCAGCGCCTTCGATACCGGCATCAGCCACGAGGCGCTGAAGGGGCTGACGCGGATCTCGCGGATGCTCGACGACATCCTGAACCGGGTGCCGATGAAACAGGCGCCCTATGTCGGCGCCTCGGCCTTCGCGCATAAGGCCGGGCTGCACGCCAGCGCCATTCTCAAGGACCCGACCACCTATGAGCACATCGACCCGGGCGAGGTGGGCAATACCCGCATCATCCCGATGTCGAACCAGGCCGGCCAGTCGAACCTGCGCCGCCGTCTGGCCGAGGCAGGGCTTGAGGTCGCGCCCGGCGATCCGGCGCTCGGCCGCATTCTCGACCGCGTCAAGGCGCGCGAGGACGAGGGCTATGCCTATGACACCGCGCAGGCGAGCTTCGAGCTGATCGCGCGGGAGGAGCTGGGGCAGATGCCCGAGTTCTTCGAGGTCAAGCGCTATCGCGTCACCGTCGAGCGGCGCAAGAACAAGCGCAACCGCATGGTCAGCTTTTCCGAGGCGGTGGTGGTGATCAAGGTCGACGGGCAAAAGCACATGTCGGTCTCTGACAGCGTCGACGAGAGCGGTTCGGATCGCGGCCCGGTCAACGCGCTGTCGAAGGCGCTGGCCAAGGATCTGGGGCGCTATTCCGCCATAATCGACGACATGCGGCTGACCGACTTCAAGGTGCGGATCACCCAAGGCGGCACCGAGGCGGTGACCCGCGTCATCATCGACAGCATCGACGGGCAGGGCCGGCGCTGGTCCACCGTGGGGGTCAGTCCGAACATAGTCGACGCCTCCTTCGAGGCGCTGCTGGATGCGATCCGCTGGAAGCTGGTGCGCGATGTGGCGCCGGGCGAGGTGCCGGGCAGCCTGCCGCCGGCGGAGGCGGTCTGAGCCATGCCAGAGGCCTCCACCGCCGATCTGAACGCCTGCGCCGATCTGGTCCGGCGCGGCGACCCCGACCGTTTTCTGGCGGCGATGGCGGCGCCGGTGGCGGCGCGCCGGGTGTTGTTCCCGCTCTACGCGATGAATGTCGAGGTGTCGCGTGCGCCCTGGGTGACGCAGGAGGCGATCATCGCCGAGATGCGGCTGCAATGGTGGCGCGATGCGCTGGAAGAGATCGCCAAGGGGGGGGCGGTGCGCCGGCACGAGGTGGTCTCGCCCCTGGCGGCGGTGCTGCCGGCGGCGCAGGCCCAGGGCTTGGACGACTATGTGGCGGTCAGGCAATGGGACATCTATCGCGATCCCTTCGAGGATGAAGCCGAGTTCGACCGCTATATCGACCAAAGCGCCGGGGGGCTGATGTGGGCCGGTGCCGCCGCGCTGGGGGAGGCGGAGGAACGCGTTGCGCGCGATCTGGGCTATGCCGCCGGTATCGCCAACTGGCTGCGCGCGGTGCCCGAGCTTGAGACGCGCGGCAGGGTGCCGCTGATCGACGGCACCCCCAAGGGGGTGCAGGCGCTGGCGGAAAAGGCGCTGGATCGGCTGTCGGACGCGCGGGCGCGGCGCAAGGATGTCAGCCCTGCGGCGCGGCCTGCGCTCTTGGCGGGGTGGGAGGCCGGCACCATCCTGAAACAGGCACGCCGCGATCCCGCCCGGGTGGCGCAGGCCACCCTGGGGCAGAGCGATGCGCGCAAACGCCTGGCGCTGATGGCGCGGGCGGCTTCGGGCCGCTGGTAGGTCACAAGAAAACGGCGGCCCTGGAGCCGCCGGTCTTGTCTTGGGGGCACGGGGGTCAGACCGTGTCTTCGCGGCCTTCCTCGGGCTGGAACATCAGCCACAGCAGCGCCGCGCCGGCCAGCATCAGCAGTGGCGCCATCGCCATGTTCACCGCGGTCCAGCCCTCTTGCGGGGTGCCGCCCGAACAGTTCATCAACCCGCCCGAGGCGAGCGAGGCCATGGTGACGCCGCCGAAGACCAGCAGGTCGTTCAGCCCCTGCATCCGGCCGCGCTCTTCCGGCGCATGGGCGCCGGCCAGCATGGTGGTGGCGCCGATGAAGCCGAAGTTCCAGCCGATACCCAGCAGGATCAGCGCAAGGAAGAAGTTCTCAAGCTGCACGCCGCTCAGCGCCACGGCGCCGGCACCGGCGAGAATGGCGAGCCCGGCGGCCACGATCTTTTCCACCCCGAAGCGGGCGATCAGATGGCCGGTGAAGAAGGACGGGATGTACATCGCCAGCACGTGGCTTGAGACGACATCGGCGGCATTGCCCTGATTATAGCCGCAGCCGACCACCGCCAAGGGCGTGGAGGTCATCACCAGGTTCATCAGCGCATAGGAGACCATGGCGCAGATCACGGCGACGGCGATCCGCGGCGTGGTGATCAGCTCCCACCGCGTGCGGCCGCGCGGCGCGTCGGCGGCGGGGGCCTTGGGCTTCGGGATATTGATGAAGAGAAACAGCAGCGAGCCGATCAGGTTCACCCCGATCACCGCCAGATAGGTGCCCAGGAAGGGGATCACCATCGCCTGCGAGGTCACCTTGACCAGTTGCGGCCCGATCAGCGCCGACAGCAGCCCGCCGGCCATCACATAGGAAATCGCCTTGGGGCGGAAGGCGTCCGAGGCGGTATCGGCGGCGGCGAAGCGATAGAAGCCCTGCGCGCTCATGTAAAAGCCGGTGCAGAAGGAGCCGAGCAGGAACAGCGGGAAAGAGCTGTAATAGAGCCCGAGCGCACCGATGCTGCCCCCCAGGGCGCCGCCCAGCGTGCCAAGCCAGAAGCCGGCCCGGCGGCCCCATTTCTGCATGATCGCAGAGATCGGTGTCGCCGCCAGCATCGAGCCCAGCACGATCAGCGAGATCGGCAGGGTGGCCAGGCAGGCATTGGTGGCGAGCGATTGCCCGGCCAGCCCCCCGACGGTGAAGATCATCGGCATCTGCGCGCCCAGAAAGGCTTGGGCGGCAACCAGAACGGCCACGTTGCGCCGGGCCTTGCTGTCGTCAATTTCATACATATCGAATGCCTATCCGCGAATATATCCTGCGACAAGATGGCTTGCCTGTATCGGTACATTTCCTATGGTTCTGCGCATGACCATTGGCCGTATCATCGAAACCCCCGACTGTGTCGCCGAAGGCGCGCGCTGGCTTGCGGCCTGCGATCCGCGCTTGGCGACCGCGCTGGATCAGACCGGGCCGCTGCCCCTGCGCCGGCGGCCGGACGGCTTTGCCCAGCTTCTCTCCGCCATCGTCAGCCAGCAGGTCAGCGTTGCCTCGGCCAATGCGATCTGGGGGCGGATGAAGGACGCGCGCCTCACCGGCCCGCGCAAGATCCTCTGGGCGAGCGACGATGATCTGCGCGCCGCGGGCCTCAGCCGGCAGAAGATCCGCTATGCCCGCGCATTGGCCGAGGCGCGGATCGACTATGGCGCGCTCAGGACCACGCCGACCGATCAGGTGATCGCCACCCTGACCGAGGTGCCGGGCATCGGCGTCTGGACCGCCGAAATCTATGCGATGTTCTCGCTCGGCCGCGCCGATGTCTTCGCCCCGGGCGATCTGGCGCTGCAGGAGGCGGCGCGAATTCTGTTCGATCTGCCCGAGCGGCCGCGCGAAAGGGCGTTCCGGCAGATGGCCGAGGACTGGGCGCCCTGGAGGTCTGTTGCCGCGCGGCTGCTCTGGGCCTATTACCGGGTGGCAAAGGACAGGGAAGGGATTGTTTAATTTACTTTTTCTGAATCTTCGGAGCAGGCCTGACAAAATGCCGACTTGCGGTTTTGGGGGAAGTGCTTCCCATTCCATTTCCAAAAGCATTGAATTTTCTGAGCTAGTCACCGTAGGATCAAGTCAAATTTAGAATTTTGGGGGAGTGAATGGGGAGCAAGTTTTCTGCAATCGGGTTGCTTTCTCTTGTTTGTTTGGTGGTTCCAGCCGCCGCGCAGGAAACATCTCTTGGAGAGGTTTCTGGGCCAGAGCAGCTTGGGTTCAGTTTCGATCTTTCTTTGGAAGATGCCCGCAAAGAACTTGGGAAAATCACCTATGCGGAAATTCCCCTAGGGCAAAAGAGAGGGGCGAGTGCCTGGGCGTTCTGCCGTCACGATGGTGAGTTGTGGATTCGTCAAGACCAGTTGGTTCGAGAGATTCGAAGTGAATACTTGTCTTGGATCAGCATCGTGAGAACTCCTGATGGCTATGATGTTGCTCTGGAGAAGAACAATGCCGGAAAGCTAGACCTCGACCAGCTTGAAGGCATCCTTCTTGCCCGTGACTGCGAGCAGGTGGCGCGTGCGAATGGGGACGACATTGAACAAGCGTCCTTGGGGCGTATCCTGACGGTGCAGGGAGCCACGACGGGGCGCGAATTGCTCTTGCTGATTAAAGGTGGGTCGCTTGGCGATGGCCCAACGGCTAGAGATTCCGACAGCAAATGGGTGGTGTCTGAGAAAAAGGATGATATTACAGATCAACCGAATGTCTATGCGATTTTGGATTCATCCAAAGCAATCAGGGACAATTTCGGGAATACTTCCTACCCAAGTCTTGTTCTACGTTGTCAGCGGAACACCACCTCTGCTTACATTGTTCATGGTGAGTATGAGGTGAACGATACTATGAGCGCCAGCTATCGGTTGGATGGAGGGCAGCATGTGGTTAAACGGTTTTCTACCTCTTCCGACCACAAGGCAGCTGGCCTTTGGGGAGGTAGTACGGCTATTCCTTTCATGAAATCGTTGGAGGGGAAATCGACACTGACACTGCGGTTGGAGGGTCGGTCGACCATCATGGATATGGAGTTTTCTCTGACCGGCGTGGATGACATCTTGGGGAAGATAGCCGCAGCTTGCAACTGGACCCTCTAACAGGCACAACCGCTACGACTGGAGCTTGAAAGGTGTCGCTAGATGACTCGTGTTCTCAATGCCGGCCGGGTTGAGCCGGTTTCGGGCGAAATCCGTTCGGCGGTGGTGTTTCTGCATGGCTATGGTGCCAACGGGGCCGATTTGCTGGGGCTGGCCGATCCGTTGGGCGAACATCTGCCCGACACGCTGTTCGTGGCCCCGGATGCGCCGGAAAGCTGCGCCGGCGCGCCCTTCGGCTTTCAGTGGTTCCCGATCCCCTGGCTTGACGGATCGTCCGAGGATGCCGCCGAACGCGGCATGCAGGCCGCGACCGCCGATATCAACGCCTTCCTCGACGCGCTGATGGTGGATGAGGATCTGCTGCCCGAACAGGTGGCTCTGGTGGGCTTTTCGCAAGGCACGATGATGAGCCTGCATGTCGCGCCGCGGCGCGAGGACCCGATCGCCGGGGTGGTCGGTTTCTCCGGCCGGCTGTTGAGCCCGGAAACGCTGAAGGACGAGGTGGTCAGCCGGATGCCGATCCTGCTGATCCATGGCGATCAGGACGATGTGGTGCCGGTGCAATCGCTGCCCGAGGCGGCCGAGGCGCTGCAACAGGCGGGCTTCAAGGAAGTCTTTGCCCATATCGAGAAGGGCACCGCCCACGGCATCGCGCCCGACGGTCTGGGCGTGGCGCTGGCCTTCCTGCGCGACAAGCTGGGGTTCTGATCCCCCAGAGACCGTTTCAGGCCCAGAGGCGGGGCTCGGCGAATTCGACCGAGTTTCTCGCCGGGTCGCGGACATAGAGCGAGCGGGCGCCATTCGGCCAGTCGAACTCTGCCTCGATGGTCACGCCGGCGGCGACCAGCCGGGCGCGCAGCGCGGCGATATCCTCCCGCGCCATCGCAAAACAGACATGCCCCGGGCCCTGCGCCCCATGCGGCGGCACCGGCAGGGCGCCGGGATGCGGTGGTTTCACCGTCTCCTCGGGGTTGAAGATCAGCAGAACCCCGGGGCCGAGGCGATAGAAGACGTGCCGATCGCCATGGCGGGTGATCTTCTCCAGCCCCAGCAGAGCACCATAAAACCCCTCTGCCGCGTCGAGATCGCGGACATAGAGCGCGGCTTCAAGAATCGCGCCGGGAACGGGGGCGGGGGGCAGGGTCATGGCTTTGAGGATATCACCGGCGCGGGCGTCTGTCAGGCCCCGGCGGCGGCAGGTCGTCCCATTGGCCTGGTGCGAGCCCGTCAAGGCTCCAGTCGCCGATGCGCCAGCGGATCAGCCTGAGGGTGGGATGGCCCACGGCGGCGGTCATGCGGCGCACCTGGCGGTTCTTGCCCTCGCGGATGGTCAGCTCGATCCAGGCGTCGGGGATGGATTTCCGCACCCGGATTGGCGGCGTCCGTGGCCAGAGCGTGTCGGGGTCGTCAATCCGCCGGGCGCGGGCAGGGCGGGTGCGCCCGTCCTTCAGATCGACGCCTTCTGCAAGGGTCTTCAGCGCCGCCTCGTCGGGGATGCCCTCGACCTGCACCAGATAGGTCTTTTCCATCTTGTGCTTGGGATCGGCGATCCGCGCCTGCAGTTGGCCGTCGTCGGTCAGCAGCATCAGCCCCTCGCTGTCGCGATCCAGCCGGCCGCAGGGGTAAACGCGCGGAATGTCGATGAATTCCGACAGGGTGCGGCGGGCGGACCCTTCGGTGCCGCGGTCGGTGAACTGCGGCAGCACGTCGAAGGGTTTGTTAAAGCGGATCAGCCGGGTCATGCCGCGCCTCCTAACGCAAAAGCACGGCAAGGGAAACTGGCACGGCTGTGGATAACGTCATCTGCCTGTCATCTGGGCGGCGTATCGGTTGCCGCGACATCCGGTGGATCTATGGACTTGTCAGAGGTCGACCACGATATATAGTTAAATCATGGCTGGGGCGGGTTCCCCGCCCTGGCGCCGATCGGCACACAGGGCGAAGGTGGAGTCACGCAGATGGACGGCGATTTCAGAACCGAATTTGTACGCGAACCAGGGGCGCTCAAGCAGCACCCCGCGCTGGTGCTGAACGCGGATTACCGGCCGCTGTCCTATTACCCCCTGTCGCTCTGGTCCTGGCAGGAGGCGATCAAGGCGGCCTTCCTCGACAGGGTCGATATCGTGGCGGAATACGACGAATACGTCCGAAGCCCCACGACGAGGATAAAGATGCCCAGCGTCGTCGTCCTGAAAGATTATGTAAAACCCCAAAAGCGCGTGGCCTTCACGCGCTTTAATCTTTTCTTGCGGGACGAATTCCACTGCCAGTACTGCGGCGCCAAGGGCGATCTCACCTTCGACCACGTGGTGCCGCGCGCCTCGGGCGGGGTGACAAGCTGGGAGAACGTCGTCGCCGCCTGTTCGCCCTGCAATCTGAGGAAGGGGTCGAAAAGCCTGCGTCAGGCCGGCATGTCGCTGTTCCGCCCACCGCGCCGCCCCAGCGCCGAGGAGCTGCGCAACACCGGCCGCAAGTTCCCGCCCAACCACCTGCACGCCAGCTGGATGGACTTTCTTTACTGGGATGCGGAACTGGAGGAGTAAGGCGCGCTTTTGCGGTTTGTGAACAGAGGGCCATAAAAAGCACGAAAACGGGGTTTCCGATGTCCGAAATGACGCATCGGAGTCACAAACGCCGGTTTTGGGGTTCTGGCGACTGTTTGCGGTGAGCTCGTGTATCGTGAAGCACAGCTGTGGGTAGGGGGGGCGACAGGCGAGGCCACGTCGGAAAAGGTGGCCGCGCTCCGGTTGGGAACGTCGAACCTGGGCTTAAACGGTCGGTCGAGCCCGGCACCGGGCGCCGCCGCACCGGCCCGAAGCGGCCTTACACGTGGTGATCCGATGCTGCATCGCGGCCCGCCAAAGCTGCCATTTGCAAAACGGACTAGACTTGCTGCCAGGGGATACCTGTTACTCAACAACTTTTTGATTTCGCCACGCACTTAAGACAGTAGCCACGTCCAAGTCGCTGAGTTCCTCGCCCCATAATTTTGAAAACGAAGCATCATTGCTATCTGGCGTTGGATTAGGTGGATCGATCTTGATACGTGTCGGCATCATCATAGAGTCGCCAATTAATATTGCTTCGCCACGTCTTAACGAGGAAAACATGGATGTGATTCCACGCACTGAATCCGGCAATAGATTACGAACGTAGGCCTGATCGTCTGGGTTGGATATCCTTAGACACAAGAAACTTCCGCACTGCGACAGAATTGTAGACGACATCTCCCTTGGTCGCTGACTTATCACCGTGAGACTAATTCCATACTTCCTACCTTCCTTCGCAATTCGTTCTGCGGACTCGCGTGGTGCTTGATCAGTACTCGCATCACTCAAATAAATGTGTGCTTCGTCAGCAAAGATCTCAATCGGAAATCGCGCTCCTTTCACACGGCTATGCCAATAAGAAAAATCGAAAAGGCACCTCAACGTAAGCGATATCAACGAACCCCTGACGTCGAAAGGAACGGGGCTTAGATCGAGAACTACAACCTTCTTCCGATTTGATGCTTCTTCTCCCAGTATCTTTCTGAATAGGTCATCCATGGACCCACTGGTATTGTATGTCTTTGGCTTAAAGATCAGGTCGTAGCGTCGGTCGTTCAGACGCGATTCAGGCCGCATCAGTAACCTAGTAAACTGACCATGCAGCGGCCCTTTGACGTCCCTTCCCGACGAGCCTAGGACCATTTGAGTATCTAGGTTACGGAAATCCTGAATTATCGCATCAAGGTCGAAGTAGACCGGCGTATCAATAGTGATTTTCTCCAGCCCAAGCGATGCGTTCTCTGGGTGATTTTCCTTTGCCGCTTGTAGGAGTTCTTTGAACTTGGCATTTTGATTAGGGGCGCTAGACTCGGCTCTGTCAATCATCAATCCTAACAGCTCTTCGGCGTTCATCAGCCAGTATGGCATTTCAATGTCGGTCGCGGAGATGATATCTGCTTCGTCGCCGAATGCTTGAGAGTACTCGCCGTGCAAATCCAGCAGCACAATCGTAGACTGCGGGAACGCAGAGATTTTTTGCAAAATAGACGCAACTGTCCACGACTTTCCCCCACCTGTTTGCCCCAGTACGGCGGCGTGGCGACCAAGGAAAGCGTCCAAGTTCATCTTGGCATCTTGTTCTGGGAGTAACGATAGTTTTCCTATTGAAAAATCGCCCTCCGCGAAGCTTGTATAGACGTCGTTGATCGTCTTGGGAAGTACAGCGAAAACTGGAGTGTTGACAGTCGGCAAAATAGTTGTGCCACGCTCAAATTCTCCGTCCGCTGCCAGCGTCCCAACCGGTATCGTCACAAGTTGCCGCGTGACTGGTTCAATCACAAATTCTCCAGCGGCAGCGGCCAGTCTAAGATCGGATGCCCCTATTGATGCTTCTCTCATCCGAGTTTCTGTGACCAAACAAAGCAGGGTACCGTTAGGCAAGGAAAGTTCGACAAACGATCCGGGTTAGCAAATTAAAATGTTCTCCGGTCCATCTGGAGTCGAAACATCAACAGCCATTTCTTCAGGCACGCCAAAATTTTTGTCTCCATCATACTCTGCCAGAGAGACTACTATTTGGTCCCCCTTGACCTCGACCACTTTTCCAATTTTATGTTTCATAGACTGACTTTCAGAAGAGTTTTACGAACTCGCTAAATTTCCAGGTCTCGTGTGACGCTTCTGTTTCGCGCCCGCCATTTACTGTCTTGTCCTTGCAAAAATGCCAAATGTTCGGTCGCGCCCGTGACGATTCAAGATTCTTTGGCTCATCGTGGCAAAAATTGAAAAAAGCGATTGCGCCAGATTCTACTTTTGGAGTGACTAAGGTCTCATTAATGTGGCCGTCGCCAAAGCTGAAACCAGTACAAACTAGGTGCTTGCACTTATCTCCAAGAACTGAGCTGGAGAGTCGAAAGAGTCGGTCGTACGGGGGGGATAGGGTTTCGAGAACCTTTGTGCGTCGCGGAAGAACCATGCACCTTGCCTCGGCTTCGTCTATGGCACTAGGAGCTGATTCAAATCTTCGTTCACCTTTTCGGAACCAAGACACAGAGCCGTGAAGTTTGACTAATCGCACAGTCAATCCTGCGTCCTGCGAAAAGCGGCCCCCAGAAATCGTTCCAGAAGCCATAGAAAAATCTCGTTCCGCGAAGCAGCGGGTCGTTGCACCCATGAACCCGTTAACCAACTTCAATCCGACTTCTGCGCAAGCATCTTCAAAAAGGAGATCATAATTTGTGGTGAAAACCCAAATATCAGTTGCGCGATCAAATGCCCGGGCTTTAATCCTTTCAAAAAATCTACTTGATTTGATATGTCCGGATATTCCCCCCCTAGTATCGCATCACGAACCAATTCACGGATTCTTTCTTTCAGCTTGCCAAATCGTTCCAGTTGGCTGTTCGTGTGGTGCTCGATAACAAAGTCTGAAATTTCCTCAATATTCGGGGTGTGACCTGCCCCCCGCGAAATCCCTCACCATGATGTAGAGTCTGCGCCAACCTTAAAGGAGCAGACGAATGCGAAAGAGCCGTTTCACCGAGGCGCAGATAATCGGGATGATCAAGGAGCAGGAGGC